>CAXTLC010000087.1:0-19044 GCA_964245075.1 uncultured Acetobacteraceae bacterium | reverse complement strand
TGCGCGAGTTCTTCGGCTCCTCGCAGCTCAGCCAGTTCATGGACCAGACCAACCCCCTGTCCGAGGTCACGCACAAGCGCCGCCTGTCCGCGCTCGGACCGGGCGGGCTGACCCGGGAGCGTGCCGGCTTCGAGGTGCGCGACGTGCACCCGACGCATTACGGCCGCATCTGCCCGATCGAGACGCCGGAAGGCCCGAACATCGGCTTGATCAACTCGCTGGCCACCTACGCCAAGGTGAACAAGTACGGCTTCATCGAGACGCCCTACCGCCTGGTGAAGGACGGCACGGTGCAGGAAGGCTGGAAGTACCTCTCGGCCATGGAGGAGGAGCGCCTGGTCGTGGCGCAGGCCGACGCGCCGACCGACGACGTGGGGCATTTCAGCCAGGAGCTGGTTTCCGTGCGCAACCGCGGGGACTTCCGCCTGGTCAAGCCCGACGAGGTGACGGCGGTGGACGTGTCGCCGCGCCAGCTCGTATCGGTGGCGGCGGCGCTGATCCCGTTCCTGGAGAACGACGACGCCAACCGCGCCCTGATGGGTTCCAACATGCAGCGCCAGGCGGTGCCGTTGATCCGCGCCGACGCGCCGCTGGTGGGCACGGGGATGGAGGCCGCGGTCGCGCGTGACTCCGGCGCCACCATCATCGCCAAGCGTGCCGGCGTCGTGGACCAGATCGACGGCGCCCGCATCGTGGTGCGTGCGTCCGCCGAGGACGGCGGCACCGCCGGCGTCGATATCTACCGGCTGCGCAAGTACATGCGGTCCAACCAGTCCACCTGCATCAACCAGCGCCCGCTGGTCCGCGTGGGGGACCGGGTGGCTATCGGCGACATCATTGCCGACGGGCCAAGCACCGAGTTGGGCGAGTTGGCGCTGGGCCGCAACGTGCTGTGCGCCTTCATGCCTTGGAACGGCTACAACTTCGAGGACTCCATCCTCATCAGCGAGCGCATCGCGCGCGACGACGTGTTCACCTCGATCCACATCGAGGAGTTCGAGGTCATGGCGCGGGACACCAAGCTGGGCCAGGAGGAGATCACCCGCGACATTCCCAACGTCGGCGAAGAGTCGCTCAAGAACCTCGACGAGGCCGGCATCGTCTATGTCGGCGCCGAGGTGAACCCGGGCGACATCCTGGTCGGCAAGGTGACGCCGAAGGGCGAGAGCCCGATGACGCCGGAGGAGAAGCTGCTCCGCGCCATCTTCGGCGAGAAGGCGTCCGACGTGCGGGACACCTCGCTCAAGCTGCCGCCGGGTGTGACGGGCACGATCGTGGACGTGCGCGTGTTCAGCCGCCGCGGCGTGGACAAGGACGAGCGCGCCATGGCGATCGAGCGTTCGGAGATCGAGCGTTTGGCCAAGGACCGTGACGACGAGCGGGCCATCCAGGAGCGCTCTTTCCTCAACCGCTTGAACGAGAAGCTGGTTGGGCGCCGGGCGTCTGGCGGCTTCAAGGGCATCAAGGCCGGCACGGAGCTGACGCAGGCGGTGCTGTCCGAGCATCCTCGCGGCGCATGGCGCAACATCGCCGTGCAGGACGACGCGGTGATGGCCGAGATCGAGACTCTGAAGCGTGAGTTCGACGTAGCCGTCGGCAAGATCACCGCGCAGTTCGACAGCAAGGTGGAGAAGCTGCAACGCGGCGACGAGCTGCCGCCCGGCGTGATGAAGATGGTCAAGGTCTTCGTCGCGGTGAAGCGCAAGTTGCAGCCCGGCGACAAGATGGCCGGGCGCCACGGCAACAAGGGCGTCGTGTCCCGCGTCACCCCGCTGGAGGACATGCCATTCCTGGAAGACGGCACCCCGATAGACCTCGTGCTCAACCCGCTGGGCGTGCCGAGCCGGATGAACGTGGGGCAGATCCTGGAAACGCATCTGGGCTGGGCCTGCGCCAATCTCGGCCGCCAGGTGGGCGAGTTGGTGGAGGAGTATCGCCGCACTGGTCAGGAGCGGGACAAGCTTCTGGACCGCCTGCGGGACATCTATAGCGAGCAGGAGTTCGCCGAGCAGATCGAGCCGATGAACAACGAGCAGTTGTTCGAACTGTGCGACAACCTCAAGAAGGGCATCCCGATCGCCACCCCGGTGTTCGACGGGGCGCGGATGTCCGACATCGAGGGCATGCTGACCAAGGCCGGCCTGGCCACCTCCGGCCAGGTGAGCCTGACGGACGGCCGCACGGGCGAGATCTTCGAGCGCAAGGTGACGGTGGGCTACATCTACATGCTCAAGCTGCACCACCTGGTGGACGACAAGATCCATGCGCGCTCAATCGGGCCGTACTCCCTGGTCACCCAGCAGCCGCTGGGTGGCAAGGCGCAGTTCGGTGGCCAGCGCTTCGGCGAGATGGAGGTCTGGGCGTTGGAGGCGTACGGCGCCGCCTATACCTTGCAGGAGATGCTGACCGTGAAGTCGGACGACGTGTCCGGCCGCACCAAGGTCTACGAGGCGATCGTGCGCGAGCAGGACAACTTCGAGGCCGGCATCCCGGAAAGCTTCAACGTGCTGGTCAAGGAACTGAAGAGCCTCGGCTTGAACGTGGATCTCGATACCGTTGCCTGAAACCGCAGGGGCTCCGCCCCTGCATCCCGCCAGGAGACGGTTGTCTTCTGGACACCTGAAGCAGGGGTGCGGGGGACGGCTGTCCCCTGCCGGGTCCAGGGCAGCGCCCTGGCCTTCCTTCCAGTTTAGGAGCCGTTCATGAACGAGCTGATGAAGATCCTTGGCACGGCCGGCACCGCCGCGACCTTTGACCAGATCAAGATCCAGATGGCTTCCCCGGAGCAGATCCGCTCCTGGTCCTATGGCGAGATCAAGAAGCCGGAAACCATCAACTACCGTACCTTCAAGCCGGAGCGCGACGGCTTGTTCTGCGCCCGTATCTTCGGCCCGATCAAGGACTACGAGTGCCTGTGCGGCAAGTACAAGCGCATGAAGTTCCGCGGCATCATCTGCGAGAAGTGCGGCGTGGAGGTCACCTTGCAGAAGGTGCGCCGCGAGCGCATGGGCCACATCGAGCTCGCGTCGCCGGTGGCGCACATATGGTTCCTCAAGAGCCTGCCCAGCCGGATCGGCCTGATGGTCGATCTGACGCTGAAGGAACTCGAGAAGATCCTGTACTTCGAGAGCTACGTCGTGCTCGATCCCGGCATCACCGACCTCAAGCTGCACCAGCTCATGACCGAGGAGATGCTGGAAGCCAAGCAGGACGAGTTCGGTGACGAGTTCCGCTACGGCATCGGCGCGGAAGCCATCAAGCAGATCCTGAGCGGCATCGACATCCAGGCCGACAAGGTCCGCCTGCGCGCCGAGCTGAAGGAGACGACCAGCGAGGCCAAGCGCAAGAAGCTGGTCAAGCGCCTCAAGCTGATCGAGGCGTTCGGCGAAAGCGGCGCGTTGCCGGCTTGGATGATCCTGGACGTGGTGCCGGTCATCCCCCCCGAGTTGCGCCCGTTGGTGCCGCTGGACGGCGGCCGTTTCGCGACGTCCGACCTGAACGACCTGTACCGCCGGGTGATCAACCGCAACAACCGCCTGAAGCGGCTGATCGAGCTGCGCGCGCCGGACATCATCGTGCGCAACGAGAAGCGCATGTTGCAGGAATCGGTGGACGCGCTGTTCGACAACGGCCGCCGCGGCCGCGCCATCACCGGCGCCAACAAGCGCCCGCTGAAGTCGCTGTCGGACATGCTGAAGGGCAAGCAGGGCCGCTTCCGCCAGAACCTGCTCGGCAAGCGCGTCGACTACTCCGGCCGCTCGGTGATCGTGGTCGGGCCCGAGCTGAAGCTGCACCAGTGCGGCCTGCCGAAGAAGATGGCGCTCGAGCTGTTCAAGCCGTTCATCTACTCCAAGCTGGAGAAGTACGGCCACGCCACCACCATCAAGGCCGCCAAGCGGATGGTGGAGAAGGAGCGTCCGGAAGTTTGGGACATCCTCGAGGAGGTGATCCGCGAGCATCCGGTGATGCTGAACCGTGCGCCCACCCTGCACCGCTTGGGCATCCAGGCGTTCGAGCCGGTGCTGATCGAGGGTAAGGCGATCCAGCTTCATCCGCTGGTCTGCACCGCCTTCAACGCGGATTTCGACGGCGACCAGATGGCGGTGCACGTGCCGCTCAGCCTGGAAGCGCAGTTGGAAGCGCGCGTGCTGATGATGTCCACCAACAACATCCTCAGCCCGGCGAACGGCAAGCCGATCATCGTGCCCAGCCAGGACATCGTGCTCGGCTTGTACTACATGAGCCTGGAAACCGCCGCCTTCCGGGAGACGGACGAGCAGAAGACCTCCGCCTTTGGCACCATCGGCGAGATCGAGTTCGCGCTGGCCGCCCAGGCGATCCACCTGCACGACAAGATCCGTGCCCGTTACGAGACGGTGGACGCCGACGGCAACCGCGTGCGCAGCATCATGGTGACCACGCCGGGCCGCATGCTGATCGCGCAGATCCTGCCCAAGCACCCGGCCGTGCCGTTCTCCCTGATCAACCGCCAGTTGACCAAGAAGAACGTGTCGGACGTCATCGACGCCGTGTACCGCCATTGCGGCCAGAAGGAATGCGTGATCTTCGCTGACCGGATGATGGGCCTGGGCTTCGGCCAGGCCGCCAAGGCCGGGCTGTCCTTCGGCAAGGACGACCTGATCATCCCGGACAACAAGTGGGATCTGATCGGCAAGACCAAGGACGAGGTCAAGGAGTTCGAGCAGCAGTACCAGGACGGGCTGATCACCGCCGGCGAGCGCTACAACAAGGTGGTGGATAGCTGGTCCCGCTGCACGGACGAGGTTGCCGGCGCCATGATGAAGGAGATCAGCAAGCAGGAAGTTGGCAAGCCCACCAACAGCGTCTGGATGATGTCCCACTCCGGCGCCCGCGGCTCGCCGGCGCAGATGCGGCAGTTGGCCGGCATGCGAGGCCTGATGGCCAAGCCGTCCGGCGAGATCATCGAGCAGCCGATCATCGCCAACTTCAAGGAAGGCCTGACTGTGCTGGAGTACTTCAACTCCACCCATGGCGCCCGCAAGGGCCTGGCCGACACCGCGCTGAAGACCGCCAACTCCGGCTACCTGACCCGGCGTCTGGTGGACGTGGCGCAGGATTGCATCATCCACGAGGAGGATTGCGGCACGGACCGCGGCCTGACGGTCAAGCCCGTCATGGACGGCGGCGAGGTGGTGGCCAGCCTGTCCGAGCGTACCCTGGGCCGCACGGCGGCCGAGGACGTGCTGGACCCGCTCACCGGCGCCGTGCTGCTGCCCGCCAACACGCTGATCGAGGAAACGCAGGCCGAGCTGATCGAGAAGGCCGGCGTGGAGCAGGTGAAGATCCGTTCCGTGCTGACCTGCCAGGCTTCGGTCGGCGTTTGCGCCGCCTGCTACGGCCGTGACCTGGCCCGCGGCACCCCGGTGAACATCGGCGAAGCAGTGGGCGTGATCGCCGCCCAGTCTATCGGCGAGCCCGGCACCCAGCTCACCATGCGGACCTTCCACATCGGCGGCGCGGCCCAGCGCGGCGCCGAGGTGTCCAACGTGGAAGCCAGCCATGACGGCAGCATCGTGGTGAAGAACCGCGTGGTGGTGGAGAACAGCGCCAAGATCCAGGTTGTGATGTCGCGCAACTGCGAGATCGTGCTGGCCGACGACAAGGGCCGCGAGCGCGCCCGCTTCCGGGTGCCCTACGGCGCCCGGCTGCTGGCCGACGACGGCCAGGCGGTCAAGCGCGGCGACAAGCTGGCGGAGTGGGACCCCTACACCCTGCCGATCATCACCGAGCGCGCCGGCACCGTCGAGTACCTCGACATGCTGGACGGCGTGACCCTGGTCGAGAAGGTGGACGAGGTCACCGGGCTCACTTCCCGCGTGGTGGTGGACTACAAGCAGATGACCAAGGGTGTCGATCTGCGCCCCCGCCTCCAGCTCAAGGACGAGCGCGGCGAAGTGCTGAAGCTGCCGAACGGTGCGGAGGCGCGTTACTTCCTGAACCCGGACTCCATCCTCTCGGTGGACAACGGCGCCCTGGTGCATGCCGGTGACGTGCTGGCCCGCATCCCGCGCGAGGGCAGCAAGACGCGCGACATCACCGGCGGCTTGCCGCGGGTGGCCGAGCTGTTCGAGGCCCGCCGGCCGAAGGACAACGCGGTGATCGCCGAGACGGACGGCCGGGTGGAGTTCGGCAAGGACTACAAGGCCAAGCGCCGCATCATCGTGAAGAACGACGAGACGGGCGAGGAAACCGAGTACCTGATCACCAAGGGCAAGCACGTCTCGGTGCAGGAAGGTGACTTCGTCCGCCGCGGGGACCCGTTGGTGGACGGCCCCCGCGTGCCGCACGACATCCTGAAGGTGCTTGGGGTGGAAGCGCTGTCCGACTACCTGGTCAACGAGATCCAGGACGTCTATCGCTTGCAGGGCGTGAAGATCAACGACAAGCACATCGAGGTGATCGTTCGCCAGATGCTGCAGAAGGTTGAGATCACCGACCCGGGCGACACGACATTCCTGACGGGCGAGCAGGTGGACCGGATAGAGTTCGACCACGAGAACGGCAAGCTGTCGGGTGACGACCGGGTCGCGCAGGCGACCCCGGTGTTGCAGGGCATCACCAAGGCCAGCTTGCAGACCCACAGCTTCATCAGCGCCGCTTCCTTCCAGGAAACGACCCGGGTGCTGACGGAGGCGGCCACGGCGGGCAAGGTCGATACGCTGAACGGCTTGAAGGAGAACGTGATCGTCGGGCGCTTGATCCCGGCTGGCACGGGCTCCGTGATGAACCGCCTGCGCCAGGTGGCGATGAACCGCGATCAGGCGCGTGGCCTTCCGTCCCAGCCGGACACTCCGAAGCTCGCGGGTCGTCAAGCGGCGGAGTAAGGCTGTTGCCGGCTGGGCCAGTGCGTGGCCCGGCCGGCCGTGGATGCCCTAACCTGGTCCGGGCATCCACGGCGTGCGGCGCGCACCAGCCTGCGTCAGCCTCCCACCCTGCAAACCCAGCGTAGAATAGTGAAGCCCGCTTTCTGGATCGCGTTGGCGATCGTGTTCGCCTGCTTGCTCGGCGTCGCGTTCTTCCTCTGGACGCCGGACAAGCCGCGCGCGGACCTGGACGCCAAGTATCGCGTCGCTCCTGCCGATTACCGCCCGGTTCTCGGCGTCCGCTTGCGGGTGAAGGACACCGGCCCGCCGGACGCCCCCGCTTTGATCCTCATCCACGGCTTCGGCTCCAGCCTGGAAACGTGGGATGCCTGGTCGGAAGCCTTGTCCGCTGACCACCGGGTGGTCCGCTTCGACTTGCCCGGCTTCGGACTGACCGGCGCCGACCCGGCTGGCGACTACTCCGACGAGCGCACCTTGGCCGTCATCGCGGCGTTGATGGACCAACTCGGCCTTCCGCGCGCCACCCTGGTCGGCAACTCGCTCGGCGGCCGCATCGCCTGGATGTTCGCCGCTCAGCAGCCGGCCCGGGTGGATCGGCTGGTGCTGATTTCCCCGGATGGCTTCGCCAGCCACGGGTTCGCCTATGGCAAGAGGGCGGAGGTGCCTTTCCTGCTTCGGCTGCTGCCTTACACGCTGCCGCGCGCGCTGCTGCGTTCCACGCTCGCTGCCGCCTATGCCGACCCATCGCGGCTGACCGAGGCCACCGTCACCCGCTATCGCGACATGATGCTGGCGCCCGGCGTGCGCACTGCCATCATCCGCCGCACTGGGCAGACGATGCTGCAAGACCCGGCCCCGCTGCTCCGCCGCATCGGGGCGCCGACGCTGCTGCTATGGGGCGAGGAGGACGCGATGATCCCGTTCGGCAACGCCGCCGACTACCAGCGCGACCTGCCGCACGCGACGCTCGCCCCGCTCCCCGGCTTGGGCCACGTGCCGTTCGAGGAAGCGCCCGGCGCGCCGTTGGAAGTGCTGAGGCGGTTTCTGGCCAGTTCTTGACGTTCGTTCAAGCAGTGCGTCATCGAAGCATTCTAGATCGACCCGTTTCACCTCGACGGTCTGAATGCACGCGGTTGCCGAGGATTGCCGGCCCGCTCCTGGGTATGTCGGCCGTTCCTCCATCGTGGGGTGGGACGGACACGAGTTGTTCGGATCAACGGCAGGGTAATTCAACCGCATTTGGCCGCGCTGACAAGCCGCCCCGAAGCACGGCACCAGTGCGACGACCGCCGCGTCCCTTGACTCCGCTCCACCCCCCTCATACAACGCGCCCCTCAGCCGCCTCCGGGTCGGCTGACAGAGATCGCAGGCACCAATCGCGTGTGGCGCCGTCCGCCCTGTTACTGAGGGCGGGCCAAGGCCGGACGGAACAGTGACACACCGCGCGGGTGGGCATCGCTCCGCCTCGTGCGAATTTTGGTTTGACCGGCAGGCACGAGCCTACCGGATGGTAGTGGGGAAGAAGAGGGCGCATGCCGACCATCAACCAGCTTATCGCGAGCGGCCGCGAGCCGGCGAAGAAGCGCAACAAGGTCCCCGCGTTGCAGTCATGCCCGCAGAAGCGCGGCGTCTGCACCCGTGTCTATACCACAACTCCGAAGAAGCCGAACTCGGCGCTTCGTAAGGTCGCCAAGGTGCGGCTGACCAACGGGTTCGAGGTCGTGAGCTACATCCCGGGCGAGGGCCACAATCTCCAGGAACATTCCGTGGTGCTGATCCGTGGCGGTCGCGTGAAGGACCTGCCCGGCGTGCGCTACCACATCCTGCGCGGCGTGCTCGACACCCAGGGCATCGCCAAGCGCCGGCAGCGCCGGTCGCTATACGGCGCCAAGCGGCCGAAGTGAGGGAAGCGCGATGAGCAGACGACGCCGCGCAGTCAAGCGCGAGATCCTGCCGGATGCCAAGTTCGGCGATACCGTGATCACGCGCTTCATGAATGCGTTGATGTATGACGGCAAGAAGTCCGGTGCCGAGGGCATCGTTTACGGCGCTTTGGACGTGCTGAAGAAGCGCGGCGGCCCGCAGGCGGACCCGGTGCAGATGTTCCACTCGGCGTTGGACAACGTGAAGCCGGCCGTGGAGGTGCGCTCCCGCCGGGTCGGCGGTGCCACCTACCAGGTGCCCGTTGAGGTCCGCACCGAGCGGCGGCAGGCGTTGGCGATCCGCTGGTTGATCGACTCGGCGCGCAAGCGCGGCGAGCATACGATGGAAGAGCGGCTGTCCAATGAGCTGAACGATGCGGTGAACAACCGCGGCTCGGCGGTCAAGAAGCGCGAGGACACCCATCGGATGGCAGAGGCGAACAAGGCCTTCAGCCACTACCGCTGGTAAAACACTCAACCACCCCGGCTGATCGGGGCGACGGAGCACGAGATGGCGAAGGCGAAATTCGAGCGGAACAAGCCGCACTGCAACATTGGCACGATCGGCCATGTGGACCATGGCAAGACGTCGCTGACGGCTGCGATCACCAAGGTGCTGGCCAAGTCTGGCGGCGCCGTCTTCACCGCCTATGACCAGATCGACAAGGCGCCGGAGGAGCGTGCGCGCGGCATCACCATCTCGACTGCCCATGTCGAGTATGAGACGGCCAACCGCCACTACGCCCACGTGGACTGCCCCGGCCACGCCGACTACGTGAAGAACATGATCACCGGCGCCGCGCAGATGGATGGCGCGATCCTGGTCGTGTCGGCCGCCGATGGCCCGATGCCGCAAACCCGTGAGCATATCCTGCTTGCCCGCCAGGTCGGTGTCCCGGCGTTGGTGGTGTTCATGAACAAGGTCGATTTGGTGGACGACCCCGAACTGCTAGAGCTGGTGGAGATGGAGGTGCGCGAGCTGCTTTCCTCCTATCAATTCCCGGGCGACGACATCCCGATCGTCAAGGGTTCCGCCGTCATGGCCTTGAACGACAAGAACCCGGAGCAGGGCGAGGAAGCCATCCTCGCGCTGATGGCTGAAGTCGACAAGTACATCCCGCAGCCCGAGCGCGCGATGGACCGCCCTTTCCTGATGCCGGTGGAGGACGTGTTCTCCATCTCCGGCCGCGGCACGGTGGTGACGGGGCGGGTGGAGCGCGGCATCGTGAACGTCGGCGACGAAGTGGAGATCGTCGGCCTGAAGAACACGGTCAAGACGATCGTCACCGGAGTGGAGATGTTCCGCAAGCTGCTGGACCGCGGGCAGGCCGGCGACAACATCGGCGCCCTGCTGCGCGGCACCAAGCGCGAGGATGTCGAGCGCGGCCAGGTGCTGGCTAAGCCTGGCTCCATCACGCCGCATACTCAGTTCAAGGCCGAGGCATACATCCTCACCAAGGAGGAAGGTGGCCGCCACACGCCGTTCTTCACCAACTATCGCCCGCAATTCTACTTCCGTACTACGGACGTGACCGGCGTGGTGAAGCTGCCGGAAGGCACCGAGATGGTGATGCCTGGCGACAACGTGTCAATGGACGTCGAGCTGATCGCGCCCATCGCTATGGATGACGGCCTGCGTTTCGCCATCCGCGAGGGTGGCCGGACAGTCGGCGCCGGCGTCGTCGCTTCCATCCAGAAGTAAGGGCCTACCTGGGCCGCGCGACCCAGGGAATAGAGAAAGAGTTATGGACAACCAGAACATCCGCATTCGCCTCAAGGCGTACGATCACCGCGTGCTGGACAACAGCACGCGGGAGATCGTGAACACGGCGAAGCGCACAGGCGCACGGGTCCGCGGTCCTATTCCGTTGCCCACGCACATCGAGCGGTTCACGGTGAACCGTTCTCCCCATGTGGACAAGAAGAGTCGCGAGCAGTTCGAGATCCGAACCCATCGCCGTCTGCTGGACATCGTGGAGCCCACGCCGCAGACGGTGGACGCGCTGATGAAGCTCGACCTCGCCAGCGGCGTGGACGTCGAGATCAAGCTGTAAGGGGCTGGTAGGATGCGAACCGGCTTGATCGCCAAGAAACTGGGTATGACTCGGATGTTTGCCGAAGACGGCACCCACGTGCCCGTCACCGTTCTGCACCTTGACCAGGTGCAGGTGGTGGATGTGCGCACGCCGGAGCGGGACGGCTATTCGGCCGTGCAGCTCGGCTGGGGCCGCGCCAAGGTGAAGAACGTGACCGATCCAAACAAGGGCCACTACGCCCGGCTCAAGGTGGAGCCGAAGCAGAAGCTGCGCGAGTTCCGCGTGGAGGCGGACGCCGCGTTGCAAACAGGGCAGACCCTGTCGGCCGCGCATTTCGTGGTCGGCCAGATGATCGACGTCTGCGGCATCACCAAGGGCAAGGGCTTTGCCGGCGGTATGAAGCGCTGGAACTTCCGCGGCCTGGAGGCGAGCCACGGCGTGTCCGTCAGCCATCGCTCACATGGTTCGACCGGCAACCGGCAGGACCCTGGCAAGACCTTTCGCAACAAGAAGATGGCTGGCCATCTTGGTGTCGAGCGGGTGACAACGCTGAACTTGCAGGTCGCCGCGGTGGATGCCGACAAGGGTTTGCTGATGGTCCGCGGCGCGGTGCCGGGCAGCAAGGGTGGCTTCGTCAGCGTGCGTGACGCCATCAAGAAGCCGCGTCACGCCGATGCGCCATTTCCCGCAGGGTTGATCGAATCCGCTTCGTCTGCGCCAGCCCCACAAGCCGCGGAGACGCCCGATGCAAGTTGATGTGAGAACGCTGGATGGCGGGAGCGCTGGTCAGCACGACCTGCCGGACGCCATCTTCGGCGTCTCTCCCCGGGCGGACATCATGGCTCGCGTGGTGCATTGGCAGTTGGCCAAGCGCCGCGCCGGCACGCACAGCACCAAGGGCATGGGCGAGGTCTCCGGCACAACCAAGAAGCCATACAAGCAGAAGGGCACCGGCAATGCCCGGCAGGGCAGCTTGCGCGCGCCGCAGTTCCGCACTGGCGGCCGGGTGCATGGCCCCGTTGTGCGCGATCACGGCTATGACCTGCCCAAGAAGGTGCGCCGCCTCGGTCTGATCAGCGCCCTGTCTCAGAAGCAGGCAGAAGGCAAGCTGGTGGTGCTGGACGCCGCTTTCGGCGGGGACGGCAAGACCAAGTCCTTGAAGGCCAAGCTTGGCGCACTGGGCTGGGCGTCCGTGCTGGTGGTGGACGCCGCGGTGGACGCAAATTTCTTGCGCGCCTCGGCCAACCTTCACCGGGTCGACGTGCTGCCGACCGGCGGCGCCAACGTGTATGACATCCTGGGCCATGACATGCTGGCCATCACCACAGCGGGGATCGCGGCCTTGACGGAGCGACTGGCAGCCAAGGGTGGTGCGGCGCCAGCGCACCAGCCGGACGTCACTGCCGACCACATGGGGGCCGAGGTGCGTGCGCCCGAGTTGCACGACGGTGGGGAGCAAGCCGAATGAGTGCAGCCCAGGTCATGGCCGCTCGCAAGCGGGCGGCTACGCTCTCGAAAGAGACGATGTTCAACATCATCCGCGCCCCGGTGATCACCGAGAAGGCGACGATGCTCGGTGACAAGAATCAGGTGGTGTTCCAGGTGGCGCTCGAGGCGACCAAGCCCGAGATCAAGGCTGCCGTGGAGTCCCTGTTCGGCGTGACGGTGCTCGGCGTCAACACGCTGGTGCAGAAGGGCAAGACCAAGCGGTTCCGCGGCCGGCCCGGCATCCGCTCGGACATCAAGAAGGCTGTCGTGCAGTTGACCCCGGGGCAGTCGATCGACTTCTCCGCGCGGCTGACCTGAGGCAATCGCTCATGGCATTGAAGAATTACAATCCCGTCACTCCCAGCATGCGCGGGACGGTGCTGATCGACCGCAGCGAGCTGTGGAAGGGCAAGCCGGTCAAGACGCTGACCGAGGGCAAGCAGAAGACTGGCGGCCGCAACAATCACGGCCGCACCACCAGCTTCTTCCGCGGCGGCGGCCACAAGCAGAGCTATCGCTTCGTCGATTTCAAGCGTCGCAAGTTCGACGTCATCGGCAAGGTGGAACGGCTGGAGTATGACCCGAACCGGTCCGCCTTCATCGCCCTGGTCCGCTACGCCGACAATGAACTGGCCTATATCCTGGCGCCGCAACGTTTGAAGGTCGGTGACAGCATAGTGTCCGGCCCCAAGGTCGACATCAAGCCCGGCAACGCCATGCCGATGGGAGCGATCCCGGTCGGCACGATCATCCACAACATCGAGATGAAGCAGGGGGCAGGCGGCAAGATGGCGCGCGCGGCTGGGACCTTCGCCCAACTTGTGGGCAAGGACGCTGGCTATGCGCAGATCAAGTTGACCTCTGGTGAGCTGCGTGTGGTGCGGGCCGAGTGCATGGCCACCGTGGGCGCTGTGTCCAATCCGGACAACCAGAACCAATCGATCGGCAAGGCTGGTCGCAACCGCTGGCTCGGGCGCCGTCCGCACAACCGCGGCGTCACGATGAATCCGATCGACCATCCGCACGGCGGCGGCGAAGGCCGCACCTCGGGCGGTGGGCATCCGCGCACGCCATGGGGCAAGCCGACCAAGGGCTACAAGACGCGCGAGAACAAGCGGACCGACCGGTTGATCATCCGTCGGCGTCCGAAGGGGAAGCACTGATATGGCACGCTCCGTCTGGAAAGGCCCGTTCGTGGACGGGTACCTCCTGGGCAAAGCCGAAGCGTCACGCGCGTCCGGCCGCAACGAGATCATCAAGATCTGGTCTCGCCGCTCGACCATCCTGCCGCAATTCGTCGGGCTGACGTTCGGCGTCTACAACGGGCATAAGTTCTTGCCGGTGCAGGTGAACGAGAACATGGTCGGCCACAAGTTCGGCGAGTTCTCGCCGACGCGCACCTTCACCGGGCATTCCTCGGACAAGAAGGCGAAGCGCGGATGAGCAAGCCCAAGCACCCGCGCACGCTGGCGGAAACCGAGGCGCAGGCGATCCTGAGCAACGTCCGGGTCAGCCCGCGCAAGTTGAACCTGGTGGCAGGCACCATCCGAAACCTGCCGGCTGGCCAGGCAGTCGCCGCCTTGACGTTCAGCAAGCGGCGCATTGCTCAGCAGGTGCGCAAGACGTTGGAGAGCGCTATCGCCAACGCCGAGAACAACCATCAGCTCGACGTGGACCAACTCGTCGTGACCCGTGCCGAAGTCGGCAAGTCGATCGTCATGAAACGCTTCATGGCGCGTGGCCGGGGCCGTTCTTCGCGGATCGAGAAATGGTTCAGCCACCTCAAGATCGTGGTCGCCGAGCGTCAAGCGCCATCGGCCAAGTCCCAGGGCACAACGACCAAGGAAGCCGCATAATGGGTCACAAGGTCAATCCGATCGGCTTGCGGCTGGGCGTCAACCGCACCTGGGATAGCCGCTGGTATGCTGGCTCCGACTACGCCCGGCTGCTGCATGACGACCTCAAGTTGCGCGCCCATCTCCGCAAGCGACTGTCCGGCGCCGGGGTGTCTCGGGTGGTGATTGAGCGTCCTGCCAAGAAGCCGCGCGTGACGATCTATGCTGCGCGGCCCGGCGTCGTGATCGGCAAAAAGGGCCAGGACATCGAGGTGCTCCGCAAGGAGTTGCAGAAGATGACCAAGGTGGAGGTGAACCTCAATCTGGTCGAGATTCGCAAGCCCGAGGTGGATGCAGTGCTTGTGGCCGAGAACATCGCCCAGCAACTGGAACGCCGGGTGGCGTTCCGGCGCGCGATGAAGCGCGCCGTGCAATCCGCCATGCGGTTGGGCGCACAGGGTATCCGTATCAATTGCGGGGGCCGTCTTGGCGGCGCCGAGATTGCGCGCACCGAGTGGTATCGCGAAGGCCGTGTGCCATTGCACACTCTGCGTGCCGACATCGACTTCGGCACTGCGACGGCACGGACCACCTATGGCACGTGCGGCGTGAAAGTGTGGATCTTCAAGGGCGAGATTCTGGCGCACGATCCGAGCGCGCAGGACCGCCGTGCGGCCGAGCAGGCGCCGCAACGGTAAGGATAGGACGAGATGCTTTCCCCCAAGCGGACCAAGTACCGCAAAGCCCACAAAGGCCGCATCCACGGCATGGCCAAGGGCGGCACTGCGCTGAACTTCGGCGCTTTTGGCCTCAAGGCATTGGAACCGGAGCGGATCACCGCCCGGCAGATCGAGGCGGCGCGGCGTGCCATCACCCGCTCGATGAAGCGCGCAGGCCGCGTCTGGATCCGGATCTTTCCAGACGTGCCAGTCTCGACCAAGCCTGCTGAGGTGCGGATGGGGTCAGGCAAGGGCAGCCCGGAATTTTGGGTGTGCCGAGTCAAGCCAGGCCGCGTGATGTTCGAGATCGACGGCGTGTCCAATGAGTTGGCGCGGGCTTCCTTGGCTCTGGGTGCCGCAAAGTTGCCGATCAAAACCAAGTTCATCCAGCGGCTTGGGGAGGGTTGAGCGTGGCCAAGGCTTCTGAGATACGCGGCAAGACTCCGGACGAGCTGGGCACGATGTTGCTGGATTTGCGCCGGGAGCAGTTCAACCTGCGCTTCCAGCGGGCGACGGGGCAGAACGAGGGCATTGGCCAGGTCAAGAAGGTGCGCCGCGACATCGCGCGCGTGAAGACGATCATGTCGGAACACAAGCATTCCATCGCGGCGGAGCAGAAGCGCTCCGCCGCGGCGAATTAGGGGGAACGGGCAATGCCCAGGCGTGTCCTGACCGGGCGGGTGACGAGCGACAAGATGGATAAGACCATCACGGTCCTAGTCAGCCGCCGCGTGATGCATCCATTGTACAAGAAGTTCATCCGGCGCTCGAAGAAGTATGCTGCCCACGATGAGACGAACGTGTGCGTCGAAGGCGACACCGTTCGCATTGTCGAGTGCCCGCCGATCAGCAAGCGCAAGACCTGGATACTGCTTGAGCGCAATGGTCAGATCGTCGGCGACTTGCCGGAAGACGTGGTTGCCGTCGCCGAGGCGCATCACGACGCCCCTGTGCCGGTCTAAGGAGCGGCAAGCATGATCCAGGTCGAATCCAATCTCGACGTCGCGGACAATTCGGGTGCGCGCCGGGTGCAATGCATCAAGGTGCTCGGCGGCTCCAAGCGCAAGACTGCCAGCGTGGGTGACGTGATCGTCGTTTCCATCAAGGAAGCCATCCCACGTGGCAAGGTGAAGAAGGGTGACGTGCACCAGGCGGTCATCGTCCGCACCGCTTTTCCCGTGCGGCGCAACGATGGCAGCGCGATCCGATTCGACCGTAACGCCGCAGTGCTGATCAACAAGGCACAGGAGCCGATCGGCACCCGTATCTTCGGACCAGTCGTGCGCGAGTTACGCGGGCGCAAGTTCATGAAGATCATCTCCCTGGCGCCGGAGGTGCTCTAAGCATGGCCGCACGGATCAAGAAGGGCGACCAGGTCGTGGTGATCACCGGGGCCGACAAGGGCCGCCGCGGTGAGGTGTTGCAGGTGATGCCAAAGGATGAGCGTGCAGTCGTGCGCGGCATCCGCGTGGTCAAGCGCCACACCAAGCCGACCGGCATGGGGCAGCCCGGCGGCATCATCGAGAAGGAAGGCGCCATTCACCTGTCCAACCTGATGCTGGTGGACCCCAAGAGCGACAAGCCGACCAAGGTCGGGTTTCGCATGCTGGACGGTGGCCGCAAGGTCCGCGTCGCGAAGGCGACCGGCGAAGTGATTGAGAGCTGAGATGAGCGAAACCCAATACATTCCGCGTATGCGGCAGCGTTACCTGGATACCGGGCGTTCGCTGATGCAGAAGGAATTCGGCTACACCAACCCGATGCAGGTGCCGCGCCTGGAGAAGATCGTCATCAACATGGGTGTCGGTGAGGCCGCAGGCGACCAGAAGAAGCTCGACGTCGCCGTGAACGAGATGATGCTGATCGCCGGGCAGAAACCGGTCAAGACGTTGGCCAAGAAGGCCATCGCCGGTTTCAAGATCCGCGAGGGCTTGGCGATTGGCTGCAAAGTGACGCTTCGGCGTACTCGGATGTACGAGTTCCTGGATCGTCTGGTGACGATCGCGCTGCCGCGGGTGCGCGATTTCCGCGGCATACCTGGCAACAAGGGCTTCGACGGCCGCGGTAATTTCGCCATGGGGTTGAAGGAGCAGATCATTTTCCCGGAGATTGCCTACGACAAGATCGACACCGTTCGCGGCATGGACATCATCTTCGTGACCACGGCCAAGACGGATGCCGAGGCGAAGGCGTTGCTCAAGTTCTTCGACATCCCGTTCGCGGGCGAGATGGGCGCGCAGGCTCGCGCGGCCTGAACCGAGTTTTTCGGAAAACCGTTGGCGGCCGGTCTCCGGCCAGCGGCCAGCAGGTTCCAAGGAGTAGATGGACGATGGCGAAAGTTTCCCAAGTCAACCGCAACATCAACCGCGAGCGCATGGCGGCGCGCGACAAGTCCAAGCGGGCGGCGCTGAAATCGGTGCTGATGGACCGTGAGGCCCCTGTCGAAGAACGGTTCGACGCCTCCATGAAGCTGGCGCAACTACCGCGCAACGGCGCCGCCGTGCGGATAAAGCTGCGTTGCGCGATGACCGGCCGGTCGCGGGCGAATTATCGTAAGTTCAAGATATGCCGCATCGTGTTGCGTGATCTTGCCAGTGCCGGGCAGATCCCCGGCATGGTCAAGGCGAGCTGGTAGGGGACGCGCCATGTCGATGTCCGATCCGCTCGGTGACATGCTCACCCGCATCCGCAATGCCCAACGCGCCCGGCACACCGGCTGCGTGGCGCCGGCCTCCAAGTTGCGCGCCAGCGTGCTGGACGCATTGAAGCGCGAAGGCTTCATCCGCGGCTTTTCCGCCGAGGAACTACGTCCCGGCGTCGGCCAACTCCGGATCGAGTTGAAGTACACGGAGGGTGAGCCGGTGATCAAGGAAATCACCCGCGTTTCGAAGCCGGGCCGCCGGGTGTATTCCGGCATCAAGGAGTTGCCGCGCGTGTATGCCGGCCTTGGCGTGTCCATCCTGTCCACGCCGCGCGGCGTGTTGAGCGATGCGGAGGCGCGCGCTGCCAATGTTGGCGGCGAAGTCCTCTGCCGCGTGTTCTGAGGAGGGTCGGATGTCACGGGTAGGAAAGTATCCGGTCGAGCTTCCGGCCGGGGTGCAGGTCGCCATCGCCGGGCGGACGCTCACGGCAAAGGGCAAGCTCGGCGAGTTGAGCCTGGAATTGACCGACAACGTCACCGCCCAGGTCGAGGACGGCAAGGTTTCCGTGGTGCCCAAGGTCGGCGAACAGGGCGCGCAGATGATGTGGGGCACGACTCGCGCCCTGATCGCCAACATGGTCAAGGGCGTATCCACGGGCTATGCCAAGACGATGGAAATCCAGGGCACGGGTTTCCGCGCTGCGGTGAACGGGCCGAACCTGGTGGTCAACCTCGGTTTCAGCCATGACGTGGTGTATCCCGTGCCGCCCGGTATCAAGATCACCACGCCGCGCCCGACTGCCATTACCGTCGAGGGCATGGATAAGCGGCAAGTTGGTCAGGTCGCGGCGGAAATCCGCGCCTACCGTCCGCCGGAGCCCTACAAGGGCAAGGGCGTGCGGTATGACACCGAGACGATCCGCCGCAAGGAAGGCAAGAAGAAATGAGCGCGCAACGCGACCTGCGGGAGCGCCGCCGCGAGCGGTTGCGCTTCCAGCTCAAGAAGAAGTCCGGTGGGCGCCTGCGTTTGTCGGTGTTCCGCTCCGGCAAGCATATCTACGCCCAGGTCATCGACGATGCGCAGGGCCGCACTCTCGCGGCAGCCGGCAGCCTAGACGCAAGCCTGCGCGAAACGCTGCGGACCGGCGCCGACAAGGCCGCCGCCGCCGCGGTCGGCAAGCTCGTGGCGGAGCGGGCGGTTGCTGCCGGCGTGACGGCCGTGGTGTTCGACCGCGGCATGTATCTGTATCACGGCCGCGTCAAGGCGCTGGCCGATGCCGCCCGCGAAGGCGGGCTGGCATTCTGAGGGACTGAGAAAGCATGGCACGGGATTCCCGCGACGGCGGCCGGGGCGGTCGCGAGCGCGACCGCGACGGCGGCGACGACCTGATCGACAAGCTGGTCACCATCAACCGGGTGGCCAAGGTAGTGAAGGGTGGCCGGCGCTTCGCCTTCGCCGCCCTGGTGGTGGTGGGCGACCAAAAGGGCCGCGTCGGCTACGGCGCCGGCAAGGCGCGCGAGGTGCCGGAAGCGATCC
>CAXTLC010000086.1:2957-19072 GCA_964245075.1 uncultured Acetobacteraceae bacterium | reverse complement strand
CACGCCGGGGTCGGGCGCGACACCCCAGCCCGGCGCGTCCGGCAGGAACACCGTGCCGCCGTCGCGCCGCGGCCCGGCGGGAAACAGGTCGCGCCAGATCGCCAACGGCTGCACCGGCCATTCGAGCCACGCCCGCTCCGGTTCCGGCAGGCTCGCCAGCAGATGCGCGTGCACCGTGACGTTGAGGGCCGTGGTGAAGCTGTGGCTGGCCAGTCGCAGCCCCCGGCGCAGCGCCAGCCCCGCCGCGGCGCGGAAGGCGAGCGCGCCGCAGCGCGTGGCGTCGGGCTGCACCACGTGGAGGCATCCGCCCTCGATCAGCGCGGCAAGCCCCGCCACCGTGCAGGGGCCTTCGCCGGCCGCGATCGGGACCGCGCTCGCGGCTGTCAGGCGGGCCTGGTCGGCAAGCGCCTCGCGGGGCAGCGGCTCCTCGATCCAGGCGAGGCCGTACCGGGCGAACGCCTCGGCGCGGGCGAGCGCCGTCGGCAGGTCCCAGGCCTGCGCGGCATCCACCATCAGCGCCGCGCCGCCGGCCGCCTCCCGCGCGGCCGCGAGGAAGGCGAGGTCGTCCGCCAGCGCGGCGCCGAACGGCGGCCAGCCGACCTTGAACGCGGCGAACCCTTCGCGCCGCTCCGCCGCGAGCCGGGCCGCCGTGTTCTCGGGTGTCGCGGCCACCTTGCCGCTGGCGTAGGCGGACACGGAGGCCGCCGGCCGCGCGCGCCACAGCTTCGCCACCGGCAGCCCGGCGCGCTGGCCGGCAAGGTCCCAGGCGGCCAGTTCCGCCGCGGCGATCGCCTGGGTGACGACGCCGTCGCCGCCGATCCATTGCGTGCCCCGTTCGAGCCGGCCGCGCAGCGCCGCGACGTCCGTGCAGTCCGCGCCCAGGAGCAGGTGGCGCAGGCCCTGCGCGGTCGGGTGGGTGACCGGCGCCTCGACCGCCGCGCGCAGCAGGTAGGGGCTGCCATGCGCCTCGCCCCAGCCGCTGCGCCCGTCCTCCGTGACCAGTTGCAGCAGGAAGGCATGCTCCTCCCGCGCGCCCGGCGCGTCGGGCGGGCGCGCCAGGAACCAGGGCAGCACCGCGGCGATGCGGCTCACGCGGCGGCGAACCAGCGCCGCTGGATGCGCTCGGCGGTGCCGTCCGCCTCCCGCGCGGCGATCACCGCGTTGACGGCGGCGACCAGGTCGCCGCCGCCCTTCGGGAACACCGCGGCCAGATCGCCCCCGGCGTAGCTGCCGACCAGCTTCAGCCGCGCCCCCGTCTCGCGGATGAACCCGGCCGCGCCGCCGCGCCCCACCACGCCGGCCGCGACCTGCCCCGCCGCGACCGACAGCATCACCTCCGGCAGGCCCGGCAATTCCCGCACCTGGGCGGCATGGGCGTTCTCGCGCGCAAACTGCGCCTGCAACGACCCTGCCGCGGCGGCCACGACCTTGCCGGCAAGGTCGCCGATGCCGGCGACGCCGCTCTCGCGCTCCGGCACGGCGACCGTGACGTCGTCGATCCCGTAGGGCACCGAGAAGTCGAACGCTTGCGCCCGCTCCGGCGTGACCCGCACCGCCGACATGGCGCAATCGAACTGATGCGCGATCAGCCCGGGCAGGATGCCCTTCCAGTCGAGCCGGATGAACTCCGCCCTCACCCCCAGCCCGGCCGCCACCTGCCCGCCCCAGTCGATGTCGAAGCCGGTGAGCCCGGTTTCCGGGCTGGCGAAGGTGTAGGGCTTGTTCGCCCCGGTGGTGGCGATGCGCAGCGCGCCGCGGGCTTCCACCGCGGCCAGGGCGCCCGCCGCCGCGCGGGCCGCCTGCGGCGCGGCCGCGATGGCGGCGAGGAGGGTGCGGCGGCGCAGCATCAGCGTTTCCCGTTGAGCAGGTAGAAGGGCGTGCTGACGTCGAGGTGGGTGAGGATCTCGGCCTGCCAGGCATGCACGTGCGGCCGCAGCGCCTGCAAGGCCGCGACGCGGGCGGGGTCGGGCGGGGCGGCGCGATGGCGGGCGACGAAGCCGCGCACCTCGCGGTTCAGCGCGGCCTCGTCGATCGTGGTGAGCACCCGGTCGCGCATCACCACGCGCCCGCCGACCACCACGTCGCGCACCTGCGTCCCCTTGCCGCGCAGCAGGATCAGCTCGGGCAGCGGCAGGTCCGGGCTGGTCCAGGGATCGTTCAGCAGTTCCGCCGTGTCGAGCAGCACGAGATCGGCGCATTGCCCGGGCAGCAGGCGGCCGAGCTCGCCGCCGTGGCCGATCGCCGTCGCCGCCGCCGTCGTGCCGACGCCCAGCCAGGTCGTCGCCGGATGCACGCGGTCGGCGGCCAGGTCGAACCCGGCCACGCGGTGCAGGGTGGCCGCGAGCCGCAGCTCCTGGAACGGGTCGTCGTCGTCGTTGAGGCTCTTGTCGTCGATGCCGAGGGCGACGCGCACGCCGGCCTTCAGCATGAAGTGCACCGGCGCGATGCCGTTGCGCACATGCAGGTTGCAGCTCGCGTGATGGGTGATCCCCGCGCCGGCGGCGGCCAGCGCCTCGATGTCCGCCTCGCTGAGCCAGACCGCGTGGCCGAGCGTCAGATGCGGGACGAGCAGGCCCTGGTCGCCCAGGAACGCCACCAGCGACCGGCCGAACGCCTTGATGCCGTAGGCGCGCTGGTGCGGCGTTTGCAGCGTGTGGATGTGGATCGGCAGCCCGCCGAGCGCCGCGGCGCGGTCACGCACGCGGGCGAGGAACGGCTCGGTCGTGCCGTGCGCCCAGGACGGGCCGAGCAGGATGCGGCACAGGCTGCCCGGCCCCTGCTCGTACTCTTCCCGCAGCGCCTCGAACAGCGCGAAGTAGTCCTCCTCGATCCTGCGCGCGTCGTAGGTCAGCGCCGGGCGCATGAACTCGGCGAGGTCGGCGGGCAGCGACGCGAGGAAGCCCGCCTCGTCCGGGACGAAGCGGTTGCGGTTGCGCACCGCCGGCGAGTAGGCGAGCCGGATGCCGGCCTCGCGGTAGGCGGCGATGGCCTTGCGGGCCTCGGCGAGCGCGCCGGGGCCCTCGTCGTTCCAGCCGGTGTGGTGGATCGCCGTGCAGCCCATGCGCAGGTGCCGCACCGCGCTCAGCGCCGCGCACAGCTCGTTCGGCAGATAGACCATGGTCTGCCAGTCGAGGAACGCGTTCTCGAGGAAGTCGTAGGGCACGCCTTTCTGGATCGGCGACAAGCCCCGGCCGTGGCTGTGCGCGTCGATCAGGCCGGGCATCACGATCCGCCCCGGGCCGCCGAGCCGCTCCGCCGCCGGGTGCGCGGCGCGCAGGGCCGCGGCGTCGCCGACCGCGGCGATCCGCCCGCCGTCGACCAGCACCGCCCCGTCCCGCAAGGTGGTGCCTGCGCCGGGGTCGGTCAGCACCGCGTCGCCTTCGACCAGCAGCATCACGCCGTCTCCCGCCTGGGGCCGCGCCGCACCCGTGAACGCGCCGCGGCCAGGGCGCCGACCGCCTCGATCACCGGCACCGGGACGCCGGCGCCCCTGGCCAGCTCGACCACGGCGCCCACGATCGCGCCGAGTTCCAGTTCCTGCCCGGCGTCCTGGTCCTGCAGCATGGAGGACCGGAAGTGCCGCATCTCCGGCGCGGGCCGCATGCGCGCGGCGACGTCGCTGTCCCCGCCGACGCCGAGCGCGGTGCGCAGCGCGGCGGCTTCCCGCAGCATCAGTTCGAGAACCCGGCGCAGGCCCGGCTCCTCGGCGATCTCGCCCACCGAGGCCTCGGCGATGGCGGAGATCGGGTTGTAGCCGACGTTGCCGAGCAGCTTGTCCCAGACCGCGGCGCGGATGTCGTCCGCCACCGACGCGTCCAGGCCGGCGCTTCGCATCAACGCGGCCACCGGCGCGGGATCGGCGCCGCCGGGCTGCACGCGGCCGAGCAGGAAGCGCCGGCGGCGGTTCCACACGATCTGCGTGGGGCCGGCCCGGCGGCTGGCGACGTACACGACGGCGCCCACCACCTGCCGCGGGTCGATCGCGGCGGCGATGCGCCCGCCGGGATCGACGCTCTCCACGGGGCGCGTCGCGTGTGGCGCGAAACCCTGGAGGAACCACCAGGGAATGCCGTTGAGCAGCGGGACGATCAGCGTCCGCGGCCCGGCCAGGGCGAGGATGTCCGGCAGCGCCGCACCGAGATGGTGCGCCTTCAGCCCGAGGAAGACGACGTCCTGCGGACCGGCCTCCGCGGCGCGCCGGACGTTCACCGCCACCGTCTCGGCCGCGGCGCCCTCGCTGAGCGTGAGGCCCTCGCCGCGCAGCCGCGCCGCGGCCTCGCCACGCGCGACCAGGGTGGGGTCGTGGCCGGCACGCGCAAGGTGCCAGGCGACCACGCCGCCAACCGCCCCAATGCCAAGAATCGCCACACGCTGCATGCAGGCCTCCGGCTCAGCGGGAACTATCCCCAGCCCCGCGCCGCAATGCAACATGCAGGCCCACCGCACCCGGCGCGGCGTTGAAGGCCGCCGTCAGCCGCGGAGTGCCGCCGCGTGGGCCGCCGCGAAGGCGGCCATGCTGTCGAACCGGAACTCGTAGGCCGCGCCTTCGGGCGGCGGCGCCGTGGCGCCCCAGCCGTCCTGCGCGTGCCGGCGGTCGATCCAGGCGGAGCGCAGGCCGGCGCGCTTGGCCGGCGCGTGATCGTGGAAGAGGCTCTGCGCCGTCACCAGGATCTTGTCCCTCGGTACGCCCAGCTCCGCCTGCCTGGCCAGCAGGTGGTCGAAGTTGCGCGGGCAGGGCTTGTAGGAGCCGATGTCCTGAGCGGTGTAGATCGCGTCGAACGCCACGCCCAGCCGCGCATTGCTGGCGCGGAAGCTCCCGCGGTCCACGTTGGACAGGATCGCCATCTTGTAGTGCTGCTTGAGGTAGGCGAGCGCTTCCGCGCTGTCCGGGAAGGCGGGCCAGTCCGGCACGGACGCGCCGAACGCCCTCGCCTCCGCCGCCTCGTCCGTCACGCCGAGCGCGCGGGCGAGGCGGCCGTGCACCACGCTCAGCAGGTCGGGGTAGGTCATCGAAGGCGTCTGCGCTTGCTGCGCCGACTCCTCGCGGGCGAACAGCTCCAATACGGCATTGCGGCCGGGCGGCGGGAAAAGGCGCGCCAGCAACGGCTGCAACGCGGCGTGGATGCCGCTTTCCCAGTCGATCAGCGTGCCGTAGCAGTCGAAGGCCAGCACGTCGAAGTCGGTCAGGCGGACGTCCCGCGTGTCGGCCGGGTGGTCCCGGTGGGCGTCGGTGCCGCTCATGCCGGTGTCCTGTCCCTTGCGCGCCAGCCCGGCGCCGGGCCTGGGCCGCGCGGACGCCGCCCCTTGGGATCGTAGCTCCGCTCCGTGCCGTCGTCCACGCCGGCCCGCAACACGCGCATCCTGGAAGGCGGACCGCGCCGTCGCCGGGCAGGAAGCCCCGCCGGCCTGACATAGGGGAATCCCAAGTGCCTGCCACCCTGGTCCGCAGCCGCTCGGCTGCCATCGCCGCCACGCGCAGCACCGTGGGCATCCCTGACGGCGCCGTGCTGCGGGAGGACATGGAGCACGGTAGGTTTCAGCCTGCCAACGATGATGTCTCTCCTGCCGGACCCCCGGCGCCTGCGCTGCCCGAACCGCCGTTGCCGTCTGACGGCTTCAACTTCCCCGTCCGATAGCAGGTGATCAAGGCGATGTTCTCGCGTTGCGTCCCGCGGGCGGACCATCGGCGTGCGTCCTTGCCACCGTGCTGATTCACACAGCGGGCGCAACGATTGCGACGAACGCATCCCCACCAAATGGTGGGCGACAGGTTCCGTTCGCCGATCTACGAGGTCACCTGGGTCCCGTGCGGCAAACCCAGCATCTTAGCAAGGAGAACGGTCATGCCATGCTATTTCTTCTCCGGCTCACAGTATGTCCGCGTGCACCGCGGCGAGGAAGGGCCGGGTACCCAGGACGACGGATATCCGTTGCCGGTCGCCACCGGATGGAATACCTTCCCGCCCGGCTTCGATTCGAGTCGTGTGGTGCCGCTTTACGACGAAACCGGCGCTTATTTTTTCAATGCCACGAGTTATGTCCGCATGACCCGAGGCTCAGAAGGATCGGGCACGCTCGACTTTCTGCCAAGGCCTATCGCGAGCCTCGGTTATCCGCCGCCCTTCGACACAGGCCCGTTCGACGCCGCCCTTTATAGTGAAGGGCACGCCTACTTCTTCAAGAACTTGTCGTATATGCGTTGTACACGATCGGTCGGTGCGCTTGGGCAGCATGACCCGAACTATCCGACCGACCTGACTGCCTGGGGATGGGCAGCGGCCGCCGACTTTGCAGCACTCACGAACGGCATCTCGGCCGCGCTCAACAGCGGCGGCGTCGACTACTTTTTCGAGAAGTTCAGTCCGCACACCTACGGCACCCAGCGCTACATCCGGGTAACGCGTGGCGAAACCGGTCCCGGAAAAGTCGATGAGGGCTACCCGAAACCCATCACGGAATGGAACTGGCGAAACTTTCCTGGCCCCGAGGGGGTCACCGGCGCCCTGTTCAGCGGGGAGGACAGCAGCGGCATCTCCTTCGGCTCCTGGCCCTGACAAGCGGAACCGCAGGCCCATAACGGTCCGCCGCGCGCCAGGGGCGCGGGCCGCCCGGCCAGCCGGATGCGTTGCGAACGCGTCTTCGTTTTGGCGAGCGCGCGGGCCGGTTGAGTGTCGGCCATGCTGAGCCGGATCCCGGGGGTGGCGGCAAGGTCGCGTTTGGCGCAAGCAGGCGGAGCAGAGCCTTGGGCAGCTCTTGGCAGAGCATGTCCGGTCCGGAGAAGGGCCGCCGCTCAAGCGCTTGGCCGGACGCATCTTGATAGACCGTGACCCAGCGCAGCGA
Source organism: uncultured Acetobacteraceae bacterium (assembly GCA_964245075.1). Classification (GTDB taxonomy): domain Bacteria; phylum Pseudomonadota; class Alphaproteobacteria; order Acetobacterales; family Acetobacteraceae; genus LMUY01. The sequence continues at coordinate 12,232 of CAXTLC010000086.1, read as the reverse complement.
AAGCAGTGAAGCGGCAGGTCAAACCTATTCGGCCCTTGGTAAGAGCAGGTTGAGTTGGCCGTAGAAAGTAGGGCGCATGAGTGGGACGTCATGCGCCGCACGATCCGCGTTTCGGGACTGACGCTGATTTTGAGGTAAGGCTGCTTAATGTGGAAGCAGATCAGCCTCACCCACCCGCAAGCAAGCCACCCGGTGCGCCGCGCCAACCTCCCCCAACGCCGGCACCGCCCCCGCGCACGCCTCGACCGCCACCGGGCACCGGGTCCGGAACACGCAGCCGCTCGGCGGGTCGGACGGGCTGGGCGGGTCGCCCGCCAGCAGGATGCGGGTGCGCCGCCGGGCGGGGTCCAGGCTGGGGGAGGCGGACAGCAGCGCCTGCGTGTAGGGATGCAGCGGGCGGCCCAGCACGGCCGCCGCCGGCCCTTCCTCCATCACCCGGCCGAGGTAGAGCACGATCACCCGGTCGCACAGCGAGCGCACCACCGTCAGGTCGTGGCTGATGAACAGCAGGCCGATGCCGAGCCGGGTGCGCAGGTCGGCGAACAGCGCCAGCACCTGCGCCTGCACCGACACGTCGAGCGCGGACACCGCCTCGTCCGCCACCAGCAGGTCCGGCCCGGTGGACAGCGCGCGGGCGATGCCGATGCGCTGGCGCTGGCCGCCGCTGAACTCGTGCGGGAAGCGCTCGGCGTGCGCCGGGGACAGCCCGACCTGGGCCAGCAGCGCGTCCACCCGCTCCCGCCGCCCCGCCGGGTCCGCCAGGCCGTGGATGGCGAGCCCGTCCGCGATCTGCGCGCCCACCCGGCGCCGCGGGTCGAGCGAGGCGTACGGGTCCTGGAACACCAGCTGCATCCGGCGCCGCCGCGCCAGGCGGCCGGCCGGCGCGGCGATGTCGGCGCCGTCGAGCAGGACGCGGCCCTCGCTCGGCGGCAGGAGGCCGAGCAGGAGGCGGCCGATCGTGCTCTTGCCGGACCCGCTTTCCCCGACCAGGCCGACGGCCTCGCCGCGCCCGACGGCCAGCGACACGCCGGACACGGCCTGCACCGGGCGGCCGCGGCGGAACAGCCCGCGCGCGCCGAACCGGCGGGTGATGCCCTCCGCGGCCAGCAGCGCCGTCACGCCAGCGCGGCCTGCCGGGTGGCCAGCGCCGGGGCGAGGTCCTCCCAGCGGATGCAGCGCGTCGCCCGTCCCCGGCGGGCGGTCTCCAGCGCGGGGTGGGCCGCCTCGCAGGCCGGGCGGCGGTGGGCGCAGCGGGGGGCGAAGCGGCAGCCCGGCGGCAGGGCGTGCAGCGGCGGGACGGCGCCGGGGATGCCGTCCGGCAGGCTGCCGTCCTCCGGCGGGGCGCTGCGCAGCAGGGCGGCGGTGTAGGGGTGCAGCGGGGCGGCGAGCAGCGCGTCTGCCGGCCCCTGCTCGACGATCTCGCCGGCATACATGACCGCGACGGTGTCGGCGACCTGCGCCACCACGGGCAGGCTGTGGGTGATGAACAGCGCGCCCATCGACAGCTCGCGCTTCAACCGGGCCAGCAGGTCCAGAACCTGGGCCTGGACCGTCACGTCCAGCGCAGTGGTCGGCTCGTCGGCGATCAGCAGGCGGGGCTCGTTGGCCACCGCCATCGCGATGGTCGCGCGCTGGCGCATCCCGCCGGACAGCTCGAACGGGAAGGATTGCGCGCGCCGCGCCGGGTCGGGGATGCCGACGTGTTGCAGCAGTTGGACGGCCCGGGCCGCGGCGGCGCGGGGCGAAAGGCGGGAATGCGCGCGCAGCGCCTCCGCGACCTGGAAGCCGACGCGGTGCACGGGGTTGAGGCTGCTCAGCGGGTCCTGGAACACCATCGCCATCCGGTTGCCGCGCACCTGGCGCAGCCGCCCTTCCGGCGCGCGCAGCAGGTCCGCGCCCTCGAACCGCACCGTGCCCGCCTCCACCCGCGCCGCGTCCGGCAGCAGGCCCATGACGGCCAGGCCGAGCATGGACTTGCCGGAGCCGCTCTCGCCGACGACCGCGAGCGTTTCGCCCGGCGCCACGCGCAGCGACACGTCCCGCACCGGGCGGATCGGCCCCGCCGGGGTGTCGATCGCGACGGTCAGGCCCCCCACGTCCAGCAGCCCGGCTGGCGGCGCGGGCAGCCCCGCCGCCAGCGCGCCCAGCGCCGTCCGCCGGCGCGCCGTCACGCGCCGGTGCGGGTCGGCGGCGTCGCGCAGGGTGTCGCAAACGGCGTTCAGCGCCAGGATGGTCAGCGTGAGCGCCCCGCACGGCCACAGCAGCAGCCACGGCGCCTGCGCCATCGTGCTGCGGGCGGCGGCGATCATCAGGCCCCAGGACGCGGCCGGCGGCACCACGCCGAGACCGAGGAAGGACAGCCCGCTTTCCAGCACCACCGCGGACGCCGCCGCCAGGCTGACCTGCACCAGCAGCGGCCCGGCGATGTTCGGCAGCACCGTGCGCAGCAGGATGCGGGCCGGGCTGCCCCCCAGCACGCGGATCGCCTCCACGTACTCCTGCGAGCGGACGCCCAGCACCCCGGCATAGGCCACGCGCACGAAGCCCGGCAGGTAAACCAGCGCCAGCACTGGGATCAGCGTCCCCGCCCCCGGCCCCAGCAGGGTCACCACCAGCAGAGCCAGCAGCAGCGGCGGGAAGCACAGCACCACGTCCATGCTGCGGATGGCCGCGAACCCGGCGACGCCGCCCGCGAAGCCGCCGGCCATCCCCAGCAGCGTGCCGGCGGCGCAGGCGATGGCGGTGGACGCGCCGGCGACGGACAGCGAAACGCGGGCGCCCCAGAGCAGCCGGGCCAGCACGTCCCGCCCGTACTCGTCCTGCCCCAGCCAATGCGCGGCGGACGGCGGGCGGAGCCGGTGCGCCACGTCCATCCCGAGCGGCGGCGGCAACGGCAGCAGCGGCGCCGCCAGCGCCAGCCCCACGATGGCCGCCAGCGCCGCGAACGGCCAAGCCCGCCGCAGGCCGATCATGCCCGCCGCAGGCCGGTCATGCCCGGCGCGCCTGCGGGTCCAGCGCCGCGTACAGCAGGTCCACGCCGAGGTTCAGCGTCACGAACAGCACCGAGATCGCCAGCACGACGCCCTGCACCTCCGGATAATCCCGCGCGTTCACCGCATCGACCAGCAGGCCGGACAGCCCCGGGTAGTTGAACACGTACTCCACCAGCACCGTGCCGCCGAGCAGCGTGCCAAGGTGCAGGGCCACGACGGTGACCACCGGCATCAGCGCGTTGCGCAGCACGTGCCGGGTCAGCACCTGGCGCCGCGGCAGCCCTTTCGCGCGCGCGGTGCGGACGTAGTCGCGCCAGGACACGTCCAGCACCGCGGCGCGCGTCATGCGGAACACGGCCGCGAACAGCCCGGCGGCGATCGTCACGGCCGGCATCGCCAGCAGTTGCAGATGGCGGCCCGGCGCCTGCGCCATCGGCACGTAGCCGCCCGCCGGCAGCCAGTGCAGGGTTTGCGCGAACAGCAGCACCATCAGCGTGCCCAGCACGAACACCGGCACCGACAGCCCGAGCGCGCTGCCGAGCGACAGCGCCCGGTCCGCGGCCCCGCCGGCCCGCAGCGCCGCCCACAAGCCGAGCGGCAGCCCCGCCGCCAAGGCCAGCGCCGCCGCCGCCGCGATCAGTTCGAGCGTGCGCGGCAGCCGGCGCAGCACCTCGGGCGAAACCGGGCTGCCGTCCTGCAAGCTCTCGCCGAAATCCCCGTGCAGCGCCGCGCCGAGGCTCGCGAGATACTGCTGCGCCAGCGGACGGTCCAGGCCAAGCTGGTCGCGCAGTTGCTCCACCGCCGCCGGGTCGGGCGCGGCGCCGCCTTGGGACAGCAGCAGCTCCGCCGGGTCGCCGGGGACGAGGTGGATGGCGAGGAACACGATGCTGGCCACCACCCACACCAGCAGCAGCGCCACGCCGACCCGCTTCAGCACCCAGAGCATGGCTCCTCCTCTCAGGTGAGGCTCGTCTCTTCCAGGGTCTCGCCGGAGAAGAAGGTCAGCGCGCCGGGCATGTTGGTGAAGCCCTGGACGTCGCGGCCCATGGCGTAGCCCTGCGAACGCCATGCCAGGAACACCGCGGGCGCTTCCACCACCGCGACCTGCTGCAACTCCGTGTAGATGGCCCGGCGCTTCGCCGCGTCGAACTCGGCCCGCCCGGCGGCGAACAGGCTGTTCAGCTTGGGCAGGTCCAGCCCGTAGGAGCGGGCGTTGCTGGCGCCGAGGGAGGAGTCGAGCAGGCCGGCCAGGCCGTCCGGATCGTTGCCGTCCGACACGGAGCCGTTGACCGCGAACTCGTACTGCCCGCGGTTGCCGAGCGCCACCCGCGTCGCCCAGTCCGGCAGCGCCAGTTGCGCCTGGATGCCGACCGCGGCCAGGTGCTGCTGCATCAGCACCGCCGTGTCCTTGTGCATGCCGTACTGCGCCGTGGACAGCAGGGTGCAGCTGAAGCCGTCGGGCTTGCCGGCATCCGCCAGCAGCTGCTTGGCCCGCGCCGGATCGTAGCGCCAGGACTGCGCCAGCTTGGCGTCGTGGAACGGGCTGCCCTCGACGATCGGCAGGCCGCCGAGCGCCGCGCCGCGGCCGAAGAACACGGACTTCACGATCTCGTCCCGGTTGACGGCGTACGCCACCGCTTGGCGGACCCGCGGGTCGGCGAAGGGGCCGTGGGCGCCGTTGAACGTCACGTACATGAACGGCCCGAGCGTGGTTTCCAGCTTCAGCCTCGCGTCCGCCTCGATGGCGGCCATCGACTGCCAGGGCACGTACTCGATCAGGTCCACGTCGCCCGTCTGCAACGCGGCGACGCGGGCAGTCTCGTCGGCATAGACGATGGCGTCGATCGCCTTCAGCTTCGGCTGCCCGGGGCGGTAGAACCCGTCCCACGCCGCCAGCCGCAGCGACACGCCGCGGTCCTGCGCCGCGACCGTGAACGGGCCGCAGCCGATGGCCGCGCCGGACCGCTCGAGCGAGTCCTTCGCCACGATCGGCATCTCGTAGGCGGCGAGCCAGGTCGGCAGCGTCGCCGTCGGCTGCTTCATGACGATGCGGACGGTGCGCGCGTCCGGCGTTTCCACGCGCTCCACACCCCCGAACTGGGCGCGCATGTACGCGGTGGACTTCTCGGCCGCGACCTGTTCCAGCGTCCACCGGACGTCCTCGGACGTGACGGGGGCGCCGTTGTGGAAGCTGGCCTCGCGCAGGTGGAACAGCCACCCGGCATCCCCGTCCCGCTCCCAGCTCGTCGCCAGCTCGCCGCGCAGGTTGCCGGCGGCGTCGTAGGAGGTCAGGCCGCGATGGGTCAGCAGCGTCACGGTGCCGGCGGCGGTGCCGGCCTGGACCCAGGGGTTGAAGCTGGGCGGGTAGCTGGACAGGCCGAAGCGCAGCGGCCCGTCGCGCCGGGCGGCCGAGGCCGGGCGGCCCAGGAAGGGCAGGGCGGCCCCGGCGGCGAGCAGGAAGCGGCGGTTCACCCCGCGCCTCCCACCTGCGGGTAGGTGGCGCGGGCGGCTTCCTGCGTGATCCGGCGCTCGGCGACGTCGCGCTGCACGGCCGCGGGCGGGCGCTCCGCGGGCGGGCCGTAGCCGCCGGCGCCCGGGGTGGTGATCTCGACCGTTTGCCCGGCCTGGAGCACGCCGGACCCTCCAACGAACGGCGCCACGCCTTCGCCGCACCGGAACGCCCCCTTGCCGCCGGGCAGCCCGCCTTCCAGCCCCCAGGGGGCGGACAGCGTGCGGGAGCCGCCCAGCCGCAGCCGGGTCGCCGCTTCCGCCCGGTAGATGCGCCGCAGCCCCATGCCGCCCCGCCTGCGCCCGGCGCCGCCGGAGCCGTCCACCAGCTCGTAGCGCAGCACGGTCAGCGGGTACTCGATCTCCAGCGCCTCCACCGGCAGGTTGCTGGTGTTGGTCATGTGCACGTGCACCCCGTCCAGCCCATCCCGGTCCCGCCGCGCGCCGGAGCCGCCGCCGATGGTTTCCAGGTAGATCCAGGTCCCGCCGTCCCGCCGCTCGCCCCAGGCGCCGCCAAGGCGCCGCTCGCCGATGAAGCTGGCGACGGTGACGGAGCCGTTGCACGCCGCCGTCACCCGCTCCGGCACCACGGACGCCATCGCGCCGTGGATCAGGTCCACCACCCGCTGGCACGGCCCGATGCGGCCGTTCACCGCGGCCGGGAGCACGCAGTTCAGGATGCTGCCGGGCCGGGCGGACACGTGCAGCGGACGCGCCAGCCCGGCATTGGGCAGGATCGTCGGGTCGACCACCGTCTTGACCGCGTAGTACACGGTCGAGAGCAGCGCCGTGTACACCATGTTCAGCCCGGCCCGCACCTGGTCCGGCGCCTCGAACCGCAGGTGCATCTCGTCCCCGGCGACGGTGATGGCGCAGGACACCGGCAGCTCGCCCTCGATCTCGAGGTCGTCGTACACGTCGCTGAAGGCGTAGGTGCCGTCCGGGATGGCGGCGATGCCGGCCCGCATCTTGCGCTCGGCGTAGTCCAGCAGCGCGTCCCCGGCCGCCATCACCACGTCCCGCCCGTACTTGCGGCACAGCGCGCCCAGCCGCTCGGCGCCCAGCCGGTTCGCCGCCATCTGCGCCCGCAGGTCCGACAGGCGCTCCCGCGGGACCTGGCAGTTCAGCAGGATCAGCTCCTGCACGTCCGTTTGCAGCTCCCCCGCCCGGTAGAGCCGGATGGGCGGGATGCGCAGGCCTTCCTGGTAGATGTGCGCGTGCCCGCGGTCGGCGAAGTCCGAATGGTGGGCGGTGTTGACCGCCCAGGCCACCATGGCGCCGTCCACGAAGACCGGCTCGGCCAGCACGATGTCCGGCAGGTGGGTGCCGCCGCCCTGGTAGGCGTCGTTGCCCACGAACACGTCGCCGGGCCGCATCCCGCCCACGGGGTGGCGCGCCATGATGTGCGGGATGATGCCGATGAAGGAGCCGAGGTGCATCGGGATGTGCTCGGCCTGGCACAGCGTGTCGCCGCGCGTGTTGAACAGGGCGGTCGAGCAGTCGCGCCGTTCCTTGATGTTGGTGGAGTAGCTGGCCCGCACCAGCGCTTCGCCCATCTCCTCGGTGATGGAAGACAGCGCGCTGCCGATCACCTCGACCGTGATCGGGTCCACGACGACTGGCGGCGTGGCCAACGGGGCCCCGCTTGCGACATCTCGGCTCATGCGAACTCCAGGATCAGGTTCATGTGGGGCTCCACCCGCGCCGACATGCCGGGCAGCACGAGGGTGGTGGCGTCCATCTGCTCGACCACCGCCGGCCCGGCGAAGCGGTTGCCCGCTTCCAGGAGGCCCCGGTCGTAAACCGGGCAGGAAACGAAGCCGCCCGCTTCCGGCAGCCAGACCTCCCGCCGGCCGGTGACGGCGGCCGAAGCGTCCGGCCCCCGTTCGGTGTGGGGCGGGAACGCCGCCTTGCGGACCAGGCCGGCGGCTTCCACCCGGAAGGTCACGAGCTCCATCGCCTCGCCCTCGGCCACGAAGCCGTACATGCGCCGGTGCGCCGCGGCGAAGCCTTCCGCCAGCGCGTGGAGCGTGGCCGGGGAGGCCGGCCCTTCCGGCATCGCCACCGCCAGCTCGTAGTTCTGCCCGGCGTAGCGCAGGTCCGCGGTGCGGGTGAGCCGCCGGGCCGCCGGCGCGATGCCTTCCCCGTCGAACCACGCCTCCGCCTGCGCGGTGAGCGCCGCGAACGCGTCGGCGATGCCCGGCAGCGCCGCGGCGGACAGGGTCATTAGCCGGGTGGCCGCGAAGTCGGACCGCAGGTCGGTCAGCAGCAGGCCCATGGCGCAGAGGATGCCGGGGTTGCGCGGCACCAGGATGCGGCGGATGTCCAGCTCCCGCGCCAGCCGGGCGGCGTGCAGCGGCCCGGCGCCGCCGAACGCGGCCAGCGTGTAGTCCCGCGGGTCATGCCCGCGCTGCACGCTCACCACCCGGATCGCCCGCGCCATGTTCGCCGTGACGACCGAGATGATGCCCTGCGCCGTTTCCATCACGCCCAGGCCGAGCTGCCCGGCCAGCCGGCCGACCGCGGCGCGGGCCAGGTCCTGCCGGACCTCCATGCGCCCGCCCAGCAGGTGCGTCGGGTTCAGCGTTTGCAGCACGACGTTGGCGTCCGTCACCGCCGCTTCCGTGCTGCCGCGGCCGTAGCAGACCGGGCCGGGAAAGGCGCCGGCGGAGCGCGGCCCGACCTTCAGCAGCCCGCCGCCGTCGATGAAGGCAATGGAGCCGCCGCCCGCGCCGACGGTGTGGATGTCCAGCATCGGCGCCTTGATCGGGTAGCCGTGCACCACCGCCTCGCTGGCCAGCCGGCACGCGCCGCCCCGCAGCAGCGCCACATCGGTGCTGGTGCCGCCCATGTCGAAGGTGATCAGGTCCGGGAAGCCGGCCAGCTTGCCCACCGCCTGCGCCGCCACCACGCCGGTGCTGGGGCCGGACAGGATGGTGCGGACGGGCAGCCGGGCCGCCTGCTCGAAGCCGATCACGCCGCCGTTGGACTGGGTGAGGTTCGGGCTCACCCGCAGGCCGAGCGCCCCCAGCCGCTCGGCCAGGCGGGTGATGTAGGCGCGCATGACGGGGCCGAGATAGGCGTTGACCACGGCGGTGCTCAGCCGCTCGAACTCGCGGAACTCGGGCGCCACCTCGTGGCCGTTGCAGGCGAAGGCGTCCGGGAACTCCTCGGCGATGATGCGGCGGGCGGTTTCCTCGTGCTCCGGGCGCACGAAGCCGTAGAGGAAGCACACCGCGACCGCCTCGACCCCCGCCGCGCGCAGGGTGCGGACGGCCTCGCGCACCGCCTGCTCGTCGAGCGCCGTTTCGACGCTGCCGTCATGGCGCACGCGTTCCGGCACTTCGAGCCGCAGGTCGCGCGCCACCAGCACGGGCGCCTTCTCCGCTTGCAGGTCGTACAGGTCCGGCCGCTTCTGCCGGCCGATCTCCAGCAGGTCGCGGAAGCCGTCCGTGGTGATCAGCCCCGTCCTCACGCCGCGATGCTGGATCAGCGCGTTGGTGCCGACGGTGGTGCCGTGGCCGAAATAGCCGATCTCCGCGACGGAGGCGCCCACGCGCGCCATGCCTCCCTCCACCCCGGCGGCGATGCCGCGCGACGGGTCGTCGGGCGTGGACGACAGCTTCCACACCTCGACCCGGCCCGTCTCGTCCTCGAACAAGCAGACGTCCGTGAAGGTTCCGCCCGAGTCGACACCCACCCGCCATGCCATCAAACACACTGCCCCACGAACGGCCGAGAGCGGCGGCGCCGCGCCACGGATGCACTGCACCA
>CAXTLC010000086.1:0-2857 GCA_964245075.1 uncultured Acetobacteraceae bacterium | reverse complement strand
CACCGCCGCGTTGCAACCAGCCCGAGGTGCCCGATGCCGACGCCGTTCCATCTTGGCCTGTTCCTGCAAGGCTCGAGCGCGCAGGCCTGGGGAGAGCCCTGGACCGGGCACATCGGCAAGACCTGGATGCAGCCGAGGCTGTTCATCGACGTGGCGCAGGCGCTGGAGCGGGCGTGCTTCGACTACATCCTGCTGGAAGACTCCTCGTACGTAGGCGAGAGCTACGCCGGGTCGCGGGAGATCTACCTGCGCCACGCGATCGGCGTGCCGCGGCAGGACCCTTCGGTGGTGGCCAGCCTGATGACCGCCGCGACGTCCCGGATCGGGATCGTGCCGACCTTCGCCACCTTCGCCTACCCGCCCTACCTGCTGGCCCGGCTGGTGGCGACCCTGGACCAGGTGTCCGCGGGGCGGGCGGGATGGAACATGGTGACGGGCAGTTCCGACTTCGCCGGGCGCAACTTCGGCCTGGACGGGCTGCCGGACCATGACCTGCGCTACGACATGGCTGACGAGTACATGGACCTGGTGGGCCAGCTCTGGAATTCCTGGGAACCGGGCGCGCTGGTGGCGGACGCCGGGACGGGCGTGCTGGTGGACCACGCCAAGGTGCGCCAGGTCGACTTCAAGGGCCGCTGGTACTCGTCCCGCGGGCCGCTGAACTCGGGACCCTGCGTGCAAGGCCGGCCGGTGATCGCGCAGGCCGGCGGTTCGCCCCGCGGGCGCCAGTTCGCGGCGCGGCACGCGGACACGATCGTGGCCAGCGTGAAGGGCGTCGAAGCCATGCGCGCCTACCGGGAGGACGTGCGGGCGCGGCGGGCGGAGCAGGGGCTGGACCCGGACACGGTGAAGGTGCTGTTCCTGGTGGCGCCGCTGCTGGCGGAAACGGAGGAGGACGCGCAGCGGATGAAGGCGCGGCGTGCGGCCCGCGTCCTGGCGCAGGTGGACCGCAAGCTCGCGTTCCTGGGCAAGATCACCAACATCGACTTCGCGCAGTTCGACCTGGACGCGCCGGTCGGGTCGCTGGCCACCAACGGCCACCAGGCGACGCTGGACGAGTTCAAGAGCAAGGCCGGCGACCGCACCCTTCGCGAAGCGGTGGCGGCCTACAACAGCGACGGCGGATCGGTGGAGCTGGCCGGCACGCCGGACGGCGTCGCCGCGCAGATGGCGGAGGCGATGGAAGCGGCGGGAGGCGACGGGTTCCTGTTCTCGCTGCCGGACATCAGCCGGCGCACGGTCGCGGAGATCGAGGACGGGCTGGTACCGGCCTTGCAGCGGCGGGGGCTGGTGCGCAAGGCGTACGGGTTCGAGCAGTTCAGGGACAACCTGCTGGAGTTCTGATGCGGCACCGTGTTGCCGAAGCCGCCGCTGCCGCCGCGCAGGCCGGCGTCAGACCTGGCGGAGCCAGCCATCCCAATCGGGATGGTGCATCGCCGTGCGGGCGCGCATGTGCTTCCAGGCGCCGTACTTGTGGAAATCGAAGTCGAGCGCCGAGATCCGCTGCTGCACCATCGCCCAGGTCGCCCATTTCAGGTCCGCCAGCGCTTTGAAGGCCATGATCCGCGCTTCCATGCGCGGCTCCACCCGGCCGAAGTAGCATTCCAGCATCTCGCGCTCCGTGTCGCGCGGGAAGAACATCTCGCCGAACCACACGGCCAGCTCGCAGGCGCGGTCGTTGTTGGTGGCGTACTCGAAATCCACCAGCAGCACGCCGTCATCCGCGTCCAGCAGGAAGTTGCCGGCCAGCGTGTCGTTGGTGCAGGGCGCCAGGTCCAGCCCCGACGCTTCCAGGGCGGCGCGGGCGCGCCGGTACTCCCGCAGCATCCAGGGCAGGTCGGGCGGCGCGTGCCCGCCGAGCTCGGCCGCCTGGCGCAGGTGCTCGTCGATCATGTCGAACACCGTCTTGGTCAGGCGCAGCTTCGGGCCATCGTTGAAGCGGCGCAGGGCAAGTGCGGCGTTGCGGCGCACCGCCGGGCGAAGGAAGTCGCCGTTGGTCGAGGTGCGGCGCCCGTCCACGAAGACGCTGACCTCCACGCCGCTGTCCGGAAGGAAGGCGACCACGCGGGGGCCGCAGCCTGCCTCCGCGGCGTGGCGGCTGGCGTCGGCGGCTGCGCGCCGGTCGATGAACAGCTCCGTGCCGCGGCCGGGGATCTTCACGAAGTAGTCTTCCGGCGCGCCGGCCACGCTCACGCGCCAGTTGAGGTTGCTGATGCCGCCGGGCACCGGCTGGTAGGCCACGTCCCGCCCGGCCCAGTCCGGCATGGCGCCGATCGCCGCCTCGATCGCGCGCTCGGCCTCGTTGCCCGCCTCGCCCAGGATGCGCCGGGTCATCTCACAGGCTCCGCAACTTGGCTTCGAAGCTCCAGCGGCGCAGGTTGGCGCGCGCGCGCAGCAGCCGCCATTCGCCGTACTTGAAGAACTCCACCCCGGTGCGCGGCGAGACATGGGCCAGCCGCACGGCGCGCAGGCCCTGCGCCACGTCGTCCACGATGCCGTAGAGCTGGCAGCGGGCGAGCAGCGCCTCCGTGCAGGCGCCGGCCCACATGGCGACCGCGTCCCGCATCGGCGGCTCGAAGGCGAACGCTTCCGTCAGCAGGATGCCGAGATCGTAGTACGGGTCGCCGTCGCCCGCGCCGTCGAAGTCCAGCAGCAGGACGGCGCCGTCCTCGCCCAGCAGGAGGTCGGAGGCGAGGCCGGTGCCGCGGCACGGCACGCTGTCCCGGCCCGCGGCGTCCAGCGCCGCCTCCATCGTGCCCAGCTGGTCGAGCAGCCAGGGACCGTCCGCCGGCAGCGCCGCCCCGGCGGCCTCCGCCGCGGCGGCTTCCGCGCGCGCCGCGCCGAACGGGTCCAGCGG
>CAXTLC010000085.1:0-19492 GCA_964245075.1 uncultured Acetobacteraceae bacterium | reverse complement strand
ATACCTATGCAGTGGAGCTTGGGAGGCAAGCCGGCCTGGCATGCTCCGCGACGTGTAGCGCTCGCGTTTACGCCAACTATCAGTGCCATTCTTCTGCTTGCAATTGCCTCAAAAGGCTCGACAAGCTCGGAGCTTGTCTTTGCCGTCGCAATGGCCTTCGTTTCTGCCCATGTCCTACATCTTGCCCTCGTATTCAGGAAGTTACGTCGGTAGAACCGCTTTCCACCAGACCCGGCCAATCGGCAGCGACCGACTCCCACTCCGACCTTCAAAGCGGGCGCCAAGCGCCGTCCCCCGCCCCTAGCTCCCCCGATACGTCGAGTACGCCCCCGGGCTGACCACCAGCGGCACGTGGTAGTGCGCTTCCGGCTGGCTGATCGCGAACCGGATCGGGATGGTGTCGAGGAACGGCCACTCGCCCTCGGCGGCGCCGAAATACATCCCCACCTGGAAGCGCAACTCGTACGCCCCCATCCGCAGCGGCGCGCCCGACAGCAGCGGCGCGTCCGTGCGGCCGTCGCCGTTGGTCACGCTGCGGGCCAGCACGGCCCCGCCCGCTTCCGCCAGCTCGACGGGGATGCCGGCCGCCGGCTGGCCGCGGGCGGTGTCCAGCACGTGCGTGGACAGCCAGCCGTGCACGGGCGGCGCGCCCGGCCCGTCCACCTTGTCCACCAGCCGCAGCCGGGTGATGCAGCCGATCTCGCGCAGCGCCGCGTCCCGCTCGTCCGCCGGGTCGGCCCGCACGCGCTTGCGGAATTGGCCCAGCACGGATGGGCGCGTGTGGCGGCGCACGCACAGGATGAAGGGAAAACCGAAGCGCTCCCCATAGGCCGCGTTCATCGCCGCGATCTCCGCCGCGTCGTCCTGCGGGCGCTGCAAGGCCAGCCCGGCCTGCTCGGCCCGCGACTCCGCCCCGATGGCGCCGGCCTGCGCCGCCGCCCCGCCCAGTTCGGGATGGCCGCGCAGGAAGGCCAGCACCTGCCCCGGCGGCGCAGCCCGCACCGCCGCCATCATGGCCGCGTGCAGCGCGGCCACCGTCGCGAACGGCCGCCCGGCCGCCGCCCCCGCCGCCACCCACGGCGCATCCTCGAACACGGCGCCGAGCTCCGCCACGAAGCGTTCCGCCGGCGCGCCGTTCAACTCGTCGAGAGAGACCCGCGCCCCCGTCATCCCTCCTCATCCACTGGCCGGGGTTGGACAACCGCCACGCCGCCACGACGTTTGGCGGCGTAGCATGGAGCGACCCCGATGACCCACGTCCCGCCTTCCTTGCGCGCCGGCGCCGCGCTGGCTTGCCTGCTCGCCCTCGCTGCCTGCAACGGCCCGCTGCTGGAGCATGACGCCTCGCAAGGGCCGGGCTCGAACACCCCGCAGGCGTCCGCCGTCGCCGGGCGGGCCACGACGGGGCAGTTCCAGTAGCCAGCCACCTCAGGCAAAGGTCCGGCGGTACATGGCCGCCAGGTGGTCCGACACCGTGGTGGGGGCGTAGCGCGGCGCGTCCCCCGGCTCCACGCACCCGGCCAGCGCGGACACGGGATGGCCGGGGTTGCCTTCGAAGAAGAACGGCATGGAATACCGGTCCCGCCCGGACCGGTTCACCACCCGGTGCACCGTCGAGCGGTAACGGTCGTTGGTCCAGCGCGCGAACATGTCGCCGATGTTGACCACGAACGTGCCGGGCACCGGCGGCGCGTCGATCCAATCGCCGCCGCTACGGACTTGCAGCCCGCCCGCCTCGTCCTGCCAGAGTAGCGTCAGGCACCCCCAATCCGTGTGTTCGCCGCAGCCGTTCTCCCGCGGATGCGGGTTGGGCGGCTGCGGCGGGTAGTGCAGCAGGCGCAGCACGGACATCGCGTCCTCGCAGAACGGCGCGAAATAGGCCTCGGGCAGCCCCAGCCCTAGCGCCATGGCCCGCATCATTCGTCCAGCCAGCGCTGCCATGGCGGTGAAGTAGGCCCCCATCGCCGGGCGGAACGCCGGCAGGGCGTCCGGCCACTGGTTCGGCCCCTGGTTGAAGTAGCCGGCACGGACGTGCGGGTGGTCCGGCCCCAACTCGTTGCCGATGTAGAAGCCTTCCTTCAGGTCCGGCAGGTCGCCAGCCACCATCGTCTGCGTCCGTATCGGCTCGTAGCCGCGATGGCATTCCGACTTGTCCAGCCCGACCGCCTGGCGCTGGGGGAGCGGCAGCGCGAAGAACTGCCGCATCTGGTCCCGCGCCGCGCCCAACACGCCGTCCTCGATCCCGTGGCCTGCCAGGTAGAAGAAGCCCACGCCCTCGCAAGCGGCCTTCAACGCCCGCGCCGCCGCGGGCTCGCCCAGCTCGCGGGCGTCGAGAATTGGCAGTTCCATCTTATGCCTCCTGCAACACGGGTTGGTAGCTTCGCATCTTGCCCGGGTTGAGCAGCGCCGCCGGGTCCATCGCGGCCTTCATCGCCGGCTGGTCCTCGCCCACGCGCTTGTGCCCGGCGCCGTCCTCCAGGGTGTAGAAATGCGGGTTGGCGATCATCACGCCCGCGTTCTCGTGGTGGGCCACGATCTCCGCCAGCCGCTCTGCCGTGGTGAACCGCACCACGGGCAGCCCGCTGCACGTCACCTGCCCGCCGACGCGCTGGAACTCCAGGTGCTGCACCAGTTCGTCCGGGAACGCCGCGCCCATCGCCGCCACCAGGTCCAGCGCGCGGCCGGCGGGGAACAGGCACTGCAAGTAGGTGACGGTCTTGTCCACCCGCAGCGCGTGCAGGGTGGTGTGGTTCCAGGTGTACTCGTAGATCGGCGGGCGCGCGGCCCCCGGCTCGTCCGACACGGCCCGCAGCGCTTCCCGCCCGCGGTGGGCGCGCAGCAGGTCGTCCCACGCGAGGAGGCCGTGCCGCGCGACGATGGCCAGCACCGCGTGCGTGCCGGGCGGCAGGTCCAGCCCGCGGAAGTACTCGGGCAGCGGCGCCTGCACCGCGGTGACCAGCTTCTTGGCGATCCCGTCGGCCTGGCCCACCGCCAAGCCGAACCGCGCCGCCGCCGCGAAATCGTCGAACACCGCCGCCACGTCCATCCATGGCTGCACCGGCGCCATCGCCACCGTCAGCGCCGTGATGATCCCCGTGGTGCCGTAGGCGTGGTTGACTCCGCTCACGGCGTCCCCGGTCAGCGACACGACCCGCGGCTCCGCCTCGCACGACACCACGCGCGCCGCCAACACGTTGCCCCGGTCCCGCAGCCCGCCCCAGGTGATGGAGCCGATGCCGCCGCTGCCGCCGCCGACGAAGCCGCCCAGCGTGGCAGTGCGCTTGGTGGACGGGTGCATCCGCAGCTCCCACCCGCGCGGGCGCGTGGCGGCATCGATGTCGATCAGCTTGCAGCCGGGCTCCGCAGTCAGCAGCCCGTCCTCGAGCGACAGGACCCGGTCCATGGCCGTCATCTCCAGCACGACGCCGCCGTGCAGCGGCACGGCCTGGCCGTAGTTGCCGGTGCCGCCGCCCCGCACCGTCAGCGGCACGCGCCAGCGCGCGCATTGCGCCGCCACCGCCACCACCTCCGCCTCGTTGCGCGGGCAGGCGACCAGGTCCGCGGTCATGCCGTTCAGTTGCGCCTTCAGGATGGGACTGTACCAGAAGAAGTCGCGGCTCTTCTGCCGCACCAGCGCCGGCTCGGTGATGGCGGGGATGTCGCCCAGCTCGGCGGCGAAGCGGGTCCAGTCGGTCATAGGCGGGTCCTTCGCGGTGGGGGCACGACCGGCAAGCGGAGTGCCGCGCCGTGGCCGAGCATGACGGTGATGATGCGCTGCTCGATCAGCCGCTCCTCCCCCGGCGGCTTGCCGGTGCCGGAGTTCACCGGAAAGGCGGGGAACGCGCCGCACGCCACCGCCAGCCGCAGCCGGCTGCCCGCCGGCACGCGGGCGCACACCGCGCGCAGGCTCAGCGGCACCGGCGGCGGCCCGCTCACCCGGCAATGGCCGCTCGCCAATTCGTAGGCGCCGCCGGCGGCAGGCAGCTCGGACAGGGTGGCGTGCAGGTCGAAGCTGGGCGCGTCCGCCGTCGCGTGCAGCGCCGCAGCCACGTCGCCAGCCAGGTGGAGGTCCCGTTCCAGCGGCGGCGTGGTGTAGGTCAGCACGTCGCTGCGGGCGTCAACGGCGGTGCGGTCCAGCGGCCCGGCCGGCTGCCCGGCATGGCCGCCCAGCGAGGGCGTCGGACGCCACGGGTCGTACACGATGACGTCCGTGCCGCGGGCCGCCGCGTCGCCGGGCCGCAGCACGCCGTCCGCTTCCGTGATCCCGGCGCGCCCGGTGCTGGCGATCGACCACGCCTCTCCCGGCCCGTCCGGCCAGCCGTCGAAGCTGCGCCAAGCGCCGCCGAGCTCGAACAGCGACACGGGCGGCTGGTCGAAGGCGGGACCGTCCTTCAGCCAATGGTCGAACCAGCGCAGTTGCAGGATGTCGATGCCGTTGGCCGCGTCCGGGCCGAAATCGAGCGCGCCGACGTGGCGGCTCCACGGAATGTGCCCCCATGGGCCGACGACGAGGTGCTGCGGCGCCCGGGCTGCGCCGGAGGGCCTGCCGCCGGACAGGGCGCGGAAGCAGGCCAGCGTGCCGCCGAGCAGCCCGTCATACCACCCGCCGATGTGCAGCGCCGGCACGTCGATCGCCTCGCCAACCGTTGCCGGGGACACGGACGCCCAATACGGCGCGCCTTCGGGCTCGAGGAGCCAGCGGAGGTAGTGCCCGTGCTCGCCGAGCGCCTCCGCGACCGGCGGGCGGCACGGCACGGCACTGCCCGGCGGCGGGCTGCGCGAGGCCGCGAGGATCGCCGCGTGCGCCGCCGCGTCCCCCGCGCGCCGAACCGTTTCCAGCGCCAACTGGCATCCCCAGCCGAACCCCGATTGCAGCCGGAACGCGCCGCCCTCCGTCGCGAAGTCCGCCCGCACGTCCCACGCGGCCATGGCCGGCGCGATCGCGCGCAGCGCCGGCGGGCGCGCCGCGGCGGCGAAGAGCTGCGTCATGCCCTGATAGGAGAATCCATACATCCCGACCCGGCCCGACGCGCCGGGCAGCGCCGCCGCCCAGGCGACCGTTTCCGCCCCGTCCGCCCCCTCGTGCTCGCATAGCCGGAACGCGCCTTCCGACGTGCCGCGCCCGCGCACGTCCTGGATCACCACCAGGTAACCGTGCGCCGCGTACCAGGCCGGGTGCGCATACACCACCGTGGAGGCGATGGAGCGGCCATAGGGCTGCCGCATCAGCAGCACCGGCCACGGCCCGTCCCCCGGCGGGCGCCAAACGTCCGCGTCCAGCCGCACGCCGTCCGCCATGCGCACGGACGCGACCGACCGTTCCACCGCGCGCATGTCCGCGTCCATCGTCGCCCCTTGCATCACGCAACGCAGCATTGCACCCCGCGCGGCACTTGCCTAGAAGGGCGCCATGATCCCGCTCGGGTCGAGCCGCCGCAACCAATGGACCGTGTCCGCGCAGGGCGCGAGCTTCGTGCGGCCGCCCCTGCCGTCGCGCCCGGTGCATATCCCGGCGTCGCCCAAGCCGCTCACGCTCGACGTCGCCCGCACGGCGGCGGTGGTGGTCGACATGCAGAACGATTTCTGCACGCAAGGCGGCTGGCTGCACGGCATCGGCGTTGACGTGGCGCCCACGCACCGGGCCGTCGCCGGGCTGGCAGCGACGTTGCCGCCCCTGCGCGCGGCGGGCGTGCCGGTGATCTGGCTCAACTGGGGCAACCGTCCGGACCTGCTGAACCTCAGCCCGGCGCTGCTGCACGTGTACAACCCCGGCGGGGACGGCGTGGGCCTGGGCGACGCGTTGCCGAACGGCGCGCCGGTGCTGGAGAAGGATAGCTGGGGCGCCGCGCTGGTGGCGGCGTTGCAGCCCGGCCCGGACGACGTGCGCGTGGACAAGTTCCGCATGAGCGGTTTCTGGGACACCCCGCTCGACAGCATCCTGCGCAACCTGCGCATCGACACGGTGCTGTTCGGCGGAGTGAACGCCGACCAATGCGTGATGGCAACGCTGCAAGACGCGAACTTCCTCGGCTACGACACGATCCTGCTGGAAGATTGCAGCGCGACCACCTCGCCGCAGTTCTGCTGGGACGCGACGATCTACAACGTGCGCCAATGCTTCGGCTTCACCGCCAACGGCGCGGACTTGGCGGCCCGCCTGGACGCCCAAGGGCCGCAAGCCGCGTGACGGCCGCTACCCGAGCCGGCGGTCGAACACCGCGACGCCCGGCTTGAGCCGGTAAAGGCGGGCCGGCTTCGTCGCCCAGCCGTCCCGCCGCTTGGCGCCGACCTCCTCGATGAAACCGCGTTCGGCGACCTTGCGGCGGAACGCATCGGCGTTGATCGGCGCGCCCAGCGCGACCTGGTAGGTGCGGTGGAGCTCGGTCAAGGTGAACTCCGGCGGCAGGAAGCGCGCGGGCAGGTCCGAGTAGGCCCCCTTGCCGCGGAGCCGGGCAACAGCCGCCCCGGCGATCAGGTCGTGGTCGAACGGCATGCCGCGCGCCTCCGGCACGGGCACGAGCTCAAGCCCCGGGCGGCCGAGAACGGGTTCGAGCCGCGCCAAGGGCGACAGCGAGTAGTAGGCGACGGTTGCCGACCAGCCGCGCGGGTCACGGTCCGGCCCCGAGAAGGTCGAGAGCTGTTCGACGTAGAGGCCGTGCAGCCCCGCCTTCGCCGCCAGCACCCGGCGCGCCGTTTCGCCGAGCGTCGCGTCCCCGTCCGTGTTCACGTAGCCGCCGATCAGGGCAGGCCGCCCGGCGAACGGTTCGGCCGTGCGCACCGCGCGCAGGAGGCAGAGCATCTCCCCGCTGATCGTGAGCGGAACGATGTCCACGGTCAGGATGGGTCGTTCGTAGGATTCTGGCACGGCGTCTCCGCTCCATGGCACGGACCCGATGCGGCAATATGCAAAACGCATTTTGCATATTGCAACATTTCCGGTTTGGGCGCATGTTGATACGCGAAAGGAGGCCGCCATGCCCGAAATCAGCGCCGCTGACCTGCTCGCATTCGCGCCGCACCAAGCCCGCGTGCTGTTTCCAGGCACTGCGGACGACGTGGCGGCCCGCTTCCGCGATCTCGCGCGTGCATGGCACCCCGATCGCAACCCGGCGCATGACGCCGGGGCGGTGTTCGCGCGCATCGTCGCCCTGCACGAGGCGGCCAAGCGGAGCATCGCCGGCACACCGCCGCGGGAGGCCATCTACCACACGGTGGACGGCCGCGCGTTCCGCCTGGCGTGGCGCGCCCGCCGTGCCAGCGAGATGGGGGAGGCGCTGGTCGGCGACCGCCACGTCGCCCACGCCGTGCCAGCGGACCTCGATGACTTGGCGGCGGAGGCCGACGCCTTCCGCCCGCGGTTCGCGGACGCGGCGATGGAGGCGGAGGTCGCGCGCATGCTGCCCCGCCGCGTGTCCACGCTGCAAACGGCGCACGGCCGGGTGTTCGTGGAGCGCAAGGACGCCGGGCAGGTGCTGCTGCGCGACCTGATGCGCCTGGGCCCGGTCCCGCCGCGCCATGCGGCCTGGATCGCCACCCGGCTCGTCAACCTCGCGTGCTGGCTGCAATGGGCGGGGATCGCGCACGGCGCCATCGGGCCGGACACGCTGCTGGTCGACCCGGCCAGCCACTCGGTCGCGCTGACCGGTCCGTTCCTCTGCGCCGGCCCGTTCGGGACGCCGCCCGCCGTGCTGCCCGAGCGCACGCTCGCCTGCGCGCCGCGCTATGCCGTGCGCGGCGCGCTGCGGGACGAGCGCCTCGACCCAGACCTTGTCCGCCTGACGCTGCGCGAGGCGCTCGGTGACGCCGCCGGCACGCGCCTCGCCACGGACCCGGGTTTCCCGAAGCCTTTCGCGGCGTGGCTGATGGTGCCGCCCGCGGAAGGCGCCCGGTCGGATTTCCCGGCCTGGGAACGCGCCCGCGACGCGTCGTTCGGGCCGCGCCGCTTCGTCCGCTGGGACGTGGACACCGCCGCCCTCATGGCGGCTTCTGAAGGAGGCACGTGATGGGTCATGGAAGCTGGGACGCCGGGTCGTGGAGCCGTTACGCCGCGTCGGCGGTGCGCGGCCGCAGCCGGGCCGAGATCTTCGCCGCCCGCGGGATGCGCGAGGAGTACGACCCGGCGCGGATCGGCAAGCGCGAGTCCTGCGACAGCGCCGACAACCCGGCCTCCACCCCCGTGATCATCGGCGTGGACGTCACCGGCTCGATGGGCAGCCTGGC
Organism: uncultured Acetobacteraceae bacterium; assembly: GCA_964245075.1. Lineage (GTDB taxonomy): Bacteria > Pseudomonadota > Alphaproteobacteria > Acetobacterales > Acetobacteraceae > LMUY01. The sequence goes on along the minus strand of CAXTLC010000085.1, from coordinate 11,272 downwards.
CGAGGAGCTGATCGTCCGCGGGCTCAACACCACCTTCACCGAGCTGCTGGACCGCAAGCCGGTCACCGACCCGCACGTCATGGCGATGGCGATCGGCGACGCGGCGTGCGACCGCGCGCCGCTCCAGGTGACGCAGTTCGAGGCGGACATCCGCATCGCCGAGCAGTTGACCGGCCTGTGGCTGGAAGGCGGCGGCGGCGGCAACCGCGGCGAAAGCTACAGCCTCGCGCACGCCTTCGCCGGGTTGAAGACGGTGCACGACGCTTTCGGCAAGCATGGGCGCAAGGGCTTCCTGTTCACCGTCGGCGACGAGCCGAACCTCGACGGCGTGACGCGGGCGCAGTTCGACCGGGTGCTCGGCCTGCCGGTGGAGCGGGACCTGTCGGCGCAGGACTGCGTCGACCTGGCCGCCCGCACCTACGAGGTGTTCCACATCATCGTTGACGGCAGCTACGCCGCGCGTCACCTGGCCGAAGTGCGCGCGACGTGGGACCCGATCCTGCCGCAGCGGGTGATCCACCTGAAAGACCCGTCCAAGCTGTCCGAGTTGATCGTGTCGACGATCGAGCTCACCGCCGGGCGCGACCGCGATGCCGTCATCGGCAGTTGGGACCGCTCCACGGCGCTGGTCGTCGCCGATGCCGTGCGCGGGCTCACGCCGGCGAAACGCGGCTTCGGGCTGCGCCGGCTGCTCGGCTGAGCGCGCGGGCGTTCCCGTGGCGGACCGGGTCCATGCGGTGATCGGCGCCGGCTACGGCGACGAGGGCAAGGGCCGCACCGTGGATGCGCTCGCGCATGCGCTCGGGCCGGGCGCCGTCGTGGTCAGGACCAACGGCGGCGCGCAGGCCGGGCACACGGTCGTGTTGCCCGGGGGCGCCCGCCACGTGTTCCACCATCTCGGCTCCGGCGCGCTCGCCGGCGCCGGGACGCACCTGTCGCGCTTCATGGTGTCGCACCCGATGACCCTGGGCGGCGAACTGCGCGCCGTGGCGGCGCTGGGCGGGGCCGTGGCGGTCACCGCCGATCCGCGCGGCTTCGTCACCACGCCCTGGGACATGATGGTGAACCAGGCGGCGGAAGCCGCGCGCGGCGGCGCGCGCCACGGCAGTTGCGGGCTGGGCTTCGGCGAAACCGTCGGGCGCTGCGAGGGCACGCCGTTCCCCTTGAGCGTGGCCGACCTGTTCACGGCCGATCTGCGTGACCGCCTGCTCGCGATACGCGGCCAGTGGCTCCCCGCACGCGTCCAGGCGCTCGGGGATGCGGCGGCCGGCTCGGAGTTCCTGGCGCTCGCCGGGTCGGATGCCGTGCTCGACCGCTTCATGCTGGATTGCCGCGAGTTCGCCCGCCTCGTCCGCCCGCGGGATGACGCCGAGCTGGGGAGCGCCCGGCACCTCGTCTTCGAGGCCGCGCAAGGATTGCTGCTTGACCAGCGGCATCGCAACTTCCCCTTCGTGACGCGATCAAACACCGGCATCAGGAACATGGTGGCGCTGGCGGAGGCCGCCGGCGTCAGGCGGATGGATGCCCACTACGTCACCCGGTGCTACCTCACCCGGCACGGCCGGGGTCCGCTGCCCGGCGAGCGCGGCCTCGGCGGCCTGTTCGACATCGACGACCCCACCAATGGGCCCAACCCGTGGCAGGAGGCCATCCGGACTGGCCTGCTCGACCCCGCCGAACTCGCGGCCGCGATCGGCGCCGACCTGCGAGACGCCGGGGGGCGCCAGGTCGCGGTGCAGCCGCACCTCTCGGTCACCTGCCTCGACCAGGCGCGGGACGGGACCGTCGCGCACCTGGACGCCGGAGCAATGGTCAGAACCGGGGCGACCGCCTTCGCGCAGATGCTGCGCGACCGTGTCGGCGCGGTCACCGTCGCGGCCTGGCGCGGGCCGTCACGCCCGTGCGCGCGCCACTGACGCCTGCTCATTCAGGCACGATGCGAACGTCCGCCGATGCCGCCGCGCCGTTGTTGTCCATGACGGTCAGGTGCGTGAAGCCCGGCCCCCATGGCGTCCATGCCGGCGGCACGGAAGAAGCCCGGCCCACCGGCACGCCGTCCGCCAGCCACCGGTATGGCGGCGTCCCGCCGGCTGCCCGGAGATCCACCGGGTCCATCGCGAGCTCCGCCTGGTCGGGCGGGAAGATGAGCCGCAGGGGCGGATGCGGCGACATGCGGGACAAGCCTGGCGCAACAGGGCGCCCGGACGCGGCCGGCGCGCGGCCCGCAGCCCACTCTTCCGCCGGCAGCAGGGCGAAGATGTGGAACAGCACGGGAGCGGCGGTGTCCCGCCCGGTGGCGCCGGGGCGCGGCGTGCCGTCCCGCCGGCCCACCCAGACGACAACCGTGTACTCCGGCGTGAACCCGGCGGCCCACGCATCCCGGTAGCCGTAGGAGGTTCCTGTCTTGTAGGCGATCGGATGGCCGGGGTCGGCGGACGCGCCGGGCGGCGGCGGTTGCGCCCGCAGCGACGCCGCCACGAGGTCCGCGGCATGGCGGCTGGCCAGCGCGCCGCCTGCTCCGGGCGCGGCGCCCGTCACGTGGAGCCCACGCGCCGCGCCGCCGTCGGCCAGGTCGGCATAGAGGGATGCCAGGTCGAGCAGGCTGATGCCAGCGCCGCCGAGCGCCAAGGCGGCGGAGGAGGAGGCGCCCCGCGGCAATCTCAGCCGCGCGCCCGCCGCTCCCAGGGTGGCGGCGAACCGCGCGGCGCCGACGCCCGCCAGCAGCCGCACGGCCGGCCGGTTCAGCGATTGCCGCAACGCTTCCGCCGCGGTGAGCGACCCGTGGTCCAGCCGGTCGAAGTCACGCGGCGCATAGTCGCCAAGCCGCAGCGCGCCGTCGTCCACGAGCGTGTCGGGTGCCGCCAGCCCCCGGTCGAACGCCATGGCGTAGATGAACGGCTTCAGCGCCGAACCCGGCGAGCGGACCGCCCGCACCATGTCCACCATGCCGCCGGGGCCGAAGAACCGCATTCCGCCCAGGTAGGCCAGCACGGCCCGGTCCCGGTTGCGGACCACGACCGCCGCCATGTCCGCGTCGCTGCCGATCCAGGCGAGATCCCGCTCCGCCAGCGCTTCGACGCTTCCTTGCAGGTCCGCGTCGAGCGTCGTGCCCGTCACCCCCGTCCCGTGCTGCGCGAGGTGGCGGGCCAGGCTTGGCGGACGCGGCTGCGAGACCGGCGTGCGCAGAACCGGCGCCGGGTCGCCGGCCGCGCCGAGCACGCGGGCCGCCCCGCGCCAGGCGGCGTCCTCGTGCCGGTCCGGGCGGCGGCGCGCGGGGCTTTGCGGCAGGGAAACGAGCAGCGCGGCCTGCGACCGCGTCAGCGCCGCGGGTTCCCGCCCGAAGTAAAGCAGGGAAGCGGCGCGCACGCCCTCGATGTTGCCGCCCATCGGCGCCAGGGTCAGGTACAGCCGCAGCACCTCGTTGCGGCCCAGATGCGCCTGCAACTGCGCCCCGCGGACCATGTCGTGCAGCTTGCCCCAGAGCGTGCGGGGATGCGGCTCCAGCAGGCGCGCCACCTGCATGGCGATCGTGGAGCCGCCGGACACGATCCGCCCGTAGCGGAGAAGCTGAAGCCCGGCGCGGCCCAACGCCAGCGGGTCCAGGCCCGGCATCTGCCGGAACCGCCGGTCCTCCCGCGCCAGCAGCAGCGGAACGACGTCGCCTCCCACCCCATCCGCCGCCGCCGCCAGCCGGATCGCGCCATCCGCCGCCGGGCGCAGGTTCAGCACGCGGCCGGATGCGTCGCGCAGCTCCGCCGACAGGGTCCGCGCGCGGGCCAGGTCCGGGGGAAAGGCGCGGTCCAGCGCCAGCACCGATGCTGCGAGGAGCAGCGGCGCCGCCAGGGCGGAGCGCCACCGCATCACCGTGCCGCCACGTCGATCTGGCCGCTGGCCGTGCGGGCCGTCACGTCCGGCCGGTACATGTCCTGCACCACCGTCTCGGGCCGCACGAAATGCCCGGGCGTCACCGCGCGCACGACGTAGGCGACGCGGAAGGCGCCCGCCTCCAGCGCGTTCGGCTTGTCGTCATCCAGCTCGTGCCAGCGGTCCCGCGCGTCGCTGCCGAGGTCGAACACGGCGAGGTAGCGGTCGTCGCGTTCCTCGTGCGCGCGCAAGGGCGTCAGCTCGCCGATGAACGGGTAGGTGTCGTCCTTCAGCACCGGCGCCTCGATCTCCAGCCCGGCCGGCAGCGGATCGGTCACGGCCGCGCGGCGGAAGCTGCCGTCCTCGGCCGAACCGGACAGGACCACGATGAAACGGTCGGTTTGGCGCAACGCCCGGTCATGGAGCCGCTCGCCGGACAGGCTGAACGTTTCCCGCTTCACGGTGAAGCCGTTGGACAGGGCGGGCGGCGCTTTCAGCGGGGCGCCGCGCACCGTGACGGTGCGGAACACCGGCTTGTCGTCCGTGTTCTTCACGCTCACGCCGCCTTGCGGGCCGTTCGCCGGCGGAGACACCGCGTAGGGCAGGGCGACCGCCCGCGGCGCGGCGCCGTCGACCGACAAGGAGCGCGTGCCGCCACGCTTGGCGAGCGCGTGCGCGGCGACCAGCAGCCACGCCTTCTCCTGCGTGCTCATCCCTTCCGGGTTCAGGTGCTCGCGGCCAAGGCGTTGCAGCATCGCCGAGGCGACGGCGTCGTGGCCGGTCTCCGCGGCCACCGCCAGCACGCCCGCCTCGTCCCGCAATTCGCTCCAGAAGAACGCGTTGGACCACCAGGACGGCGGCGCCTGCGTGTGGAGGCTGGCGATCGCCAGGGCGAAGCTGTCGTCCGCCAACGCCGGAGAGCCCATGAGCGACTGCGCACCCGCCAGCTGCGCGACGGAAAGCGGCGAAGCGGGGCCGGCCCCATGCCACGCCACCGCCTGCGCGCCCGCCGCGTCCCGGTCCAGCTCGTTCGCCAGGCTGCGCAGGCGGGACGGGTCAACCCGGCTGGTCCGCGCCAGGACATAGGCGGCATAGGCGCGGGTCGGCTGCACCGGCTCGGCGTACGCGCCGTCGTCGCCGCTCCCGTCGTTCTCCGCCTGGCGTTCGATCCAGCGGGCGGACGCCGTGGTGACGCGGTCAGGAACGGCGAACCCCGCGTCCCGCGCGTGCAGCAGGAAATCCAGCGCGTAAACGTTGAGCCAAACGGAAGCCGCGCCGTCCGCCACGCGCCACAGGCCAAAGCGCCCGGCCGCGTCCTGCCGGTCGGAGATGGTGGAGATCGCCGTCTGCACCCGCTGACGGACCCCTGGATCGCCGTCCGGCTGGCCGAGCAGCCTCGCATCGTTGAAGTAGAGCAGCGGCAGGGCGGCGGACGACAGTTGCTCCGTGCAGCCGTACGGGTAGGTGTAGAGGGATTGCAGCAGCCCGGCGACATCGATGCCGGCGAAGCTGGAATATCCGACCGTCAGGTGCATGCTGCCGGGAATGAAGGCTGCCAGCAGCGCCGGGTCGGTTTCGTAGGTTTCACCGGGACGCTGGACGTCCGTCCTGCTCAGCACCAGGTCCGGGTGCGGCGAGCGCACGGCGATGTCCCAGTGGTGGGTGACCCGTAGGCCGCCCGGCCCGGTCAGGGTGGCGTCCAGGTGGCCGGTCCCGATGCCGGCGCCGGCAAGACGCAGGCGGGCTTCCTTCCGCTCGCCCCCGCCAAGCCGCATGTCGAGCGCGGCCGGCCCTTCGACCGCAGCAGCGCCGCTCGCCGTGACGGCCAGGTGGTAGGCGCCTGCGGGGCCGTCCGTGTTGTGCAGCGAAACGCCGACGTCGGCCGTGTCGCCGGGCGCCAGGAAGCGCGGCAGGGAGAGTTCCGCCACCACCGGGTCACGCACGGTCAGGGCCGCTTCCGCGTGCCCGGCGGCGTCGTGGTCGTAGGCGACGGCCATCAGCCGCAGCTCCCCGGCGAAGTCCGGCAGGTCGAGCGGCACGGTGGCGTTGCCGGCGGCGTCCAGCTCCACCGGGCCGTGGAACAGGGCCACCACCTGCGTCGTGCTGACCGGCAGGCCCTCCCCGCCCAGCGACGCGCCTCCGTCGCCGCCCTCGTGCAGCGCGCCCGCCTCGGCGCCGCCTTCCAGCAGCCGGCCGTAGTCGTCCCGCAGGTCCAGGCCGAAACGGGTGCGGCCGAGCAGGGCGGCGACCGGGTCCGGGCTGGCGAAGTGCGTCAGTTGCAGGATGCCCTCATCGACCGCCGACACGGTGACGAAGGCGCGGCCATGCGCCCCCGCCACGTGGACCGGCACGCGCAGCGTTTGCCGCGGCGTGGCGGCGCGGGGCGCGGCGACCGAAACGCCCAGCGTGTGCGGCGCCGGGTCCGTCGCGATCCAGGCCAGGCCGACGGCGCGCACCGGGTCGTGCGGCCGGGACGGCGCTTCCAGCGGGCGGACCGCCTCCGCCAGCACGTGCACGCCGGGACCCCAGGCGTCGGAAACCGGCAGGTCGATCGTGGCGCCCTCCTTCGGCAGCGCGATCCGCCGTGTTTCCAGCACGCGGCCGGCACTCTCGACGATCACCTGCGCCGGGCCGGCGAACGGCGCCCGCACGTGCACGTGCGCCGTTTCGCCGATGCCCACGGTCGCGCGGTCGGCCAAAACCTCCAGCCGGTCGGGCGTGTCGGCGCTGGCGGAGCCGTCGCCCCAGCCGACCGAGAACGCCGCCGCCGTGCCGGCGCCGCTGGCCGCGTCGGAAACCACCAGGCGGTAGTCGCCCCAATCGAGCGTCCGGGCGAGGGCGGCGGGCGCTTCGGCGCTGACATCCACCGTGCCGCGCGCCACCTCGTCCTGCGTGGTGAAGGTGTGGAACGTCCAGCCTGACGAGCCCTCGTGCCCCCGCCACCAATCCCAGTGCTGGTTGATGCGCACCAGCCGCCATTGCAGGCCCGGGCGCGCCACCGGCGTGCCGTCCGGCGTGAAGGCGCGCACCGCGAACTGCACGGCGCTTCCGTCAGCCACGTGGCCGCCGGACAGCGTGCGGACGCCGATCAGCAGGGGATGGTTGTGGATCGGGATGGAGAGCGTGTCCGTCACGGCCCGCCCGGTCGGCTCCGTCAGCCCCGCGGTCACCTCGGCCCTCAGCGGGGACGCGATGCCGTCCGGCACCGGGAGGTCGGCGTCGACGGCGGCATGCCCGGCCGCGTTTGCGTCATCCAACTGCAAGATCTGCGGCGCGTCGGGGAAAACCTCGTCCGGCACGCCGAAGCCGTATTCGGGCGCGCTCGCCACCGGATGGGCGTCCCGCAGCAGGCGGATCTGTCCCTCGGCGTGCAGCCCGGCCGCGGGGGCGCCGTAAAGGAAGCGGCCGTCGATCGATGCGGCCAGCTTGGCGCCGGCTTCCAGCGCCGCCGGCCCGGACAGCGCCACCTTCAGTTGCTGCGGCACGAAATCCTGCACCGCCACCGTGGCGCGGCCGACTGGCGGCAGGCTCGGGTCGAGGTAGGCCTCGATCGTCCAGCCGCCTTGGGCGGCCGTGGCCGTCAAGGCAAGCGGCTGCACGAACCCGGCATCCGGCGCGGGCGGCAGGGTGACGCGGCTTGCCTCCACCCCGTCCGGACGCCGCAGCAGCAGCGTCAGCGCGGCGTCATCGACGGCGGCCAGGCCGTGCGTGCGGAGCAGGGCGGTCACCTGCACGGTTTCGCCGGGCCGGTAGATGCCGCGATCGGTGTAAACGTAGGCCTCGACCGCCCCTGGCGAGGCACGGCCCTCCGCCCCGCGGTCCGACAGGTCGAACGCGGGCGCGGTCAGGTCCTGCAACGCCAGGTCGGCGGCATCGGTGCGCGCCAGCAGGACGGCGGGCGCGGCGCCCCGCTGGCCGCGCATCAGGCCGGGCGCGAAGACGGCGGCGCCCTCCGCGTCCGTCACTGCTTCCGCCAGCACGTCCTGGGCGAGCGACAGCAGTTGCAGCCGGACGCCCGGCAGCGGGTTCGCCGTCGCGAGGGACCGGACCGTCACGTGCAGCCCGTTCTGCGCGCGGACCGTGCTGATCGCCAGGTCCGTGGTCAGCACCCAGTGCCCGGCGACCGCCGTCTCGTCGTCATCGTCACCGGCATCGCCGCCCGTCAGCCTGGCAGGCGGGGTCGCCGCGTCTTCGGCCAGGACGAGAAAGGCCCCGGGCTTGGCGGGATCGATGATGCCCGCCAGCGGGAAGGCGGTCTCGACCGTCCGGTTGCGGCCGGGCTTCGTGTCCATGGTGCCGGACCAGATCTCGGTGGCGTCCCCCGCCGCGAGCGAGCGCAGCTCGTACCGGGTGAAGGACTGCTTGGACGGGTCCGGGCGCGTCGCGAAGCTGTTGGGCCGCGCCGGCATCGTGGCCGAGAGCTGCCGCTCGGAGATGCGCAGCACCCGGATGCGCACGTGCGGCACGTTGACCGTCTGCACGGACACCCCGGTGGCGCCCTGCCGCGGCAGGATCCAGCCGCGTCCGCCGATCGCAACCATCGCGTCACGGTCCGGCGTGTCGATGCTTGCCGTCCGCGCCGTCCCCAGCCGGCTGCCATCGGCGAACGGCAGCCCGGCCCGCACCTTCACCGCGTAATGCGCCCCGTAGGCCAGGCCTTCGAGGCAGACGAGCTGGCCTGCCACGGTGACCGTGAACTTGGCCGCCGGGCTTGCCGACAGGAAATCTTCGGCCCGGGCGTTTGCCGCCACCGCGCCGCCGAAATGGAGGCAGCCCCGCGCAGCATCCCCGGCCGCCTCCGCCGTGGCGGTCAGCGGCGGTTCCTGCCCGTGCGCGGCGAGGCAAACGGCGGTCAGGGCGGTTGTCAGTGCGAGGCGCTTCAGCATCGGTATGGCTCTCCTGGCGGGTGGTTCAGGCTTCGGTGGCGGATCTGGCTCGTGACCGTCCAACTACCGGCTTGGCGTGCAGCCACAATGCCATCTTCCGGGAAAACCGGTGGCATCCCCGTGCAGAACCGGTGCAGATACGTCATGGCCAGCGTGCTGATCGTGGACGACGACCCCGCCATCCGGGAAGTGGTGCGCATCGCGCTCAGCCAGGGCGGGTACCACACGGTGGAGGCGGCGGACGGCGCCGCGGCGCTGTTGCAGTTCGCCGCCGCCCGGCCGGACCTGGTCGTGCTGGACGTCATGCTGCCGGAACTGGACGGCGCCGACGTGTGCCGCGCGCTGCGCCGCCGCAGCACGGTGCCGATCCTGTTCCTGTCCGCACGCGACGCGGAGGTGGACCGCATCGTGGGGCTGGAGATCGGCGGCGACGACTACCTGACCAAGCCGTTCTCGCCGCGCGAGCTGGTGGCACGGGTGCGGGCGCTGCTGCGGCGAACCGCGCCGGAACCGGCAGCCGGGGCGCAACCGGCCTTCTCCCACGGGCGCCTGCACCTCGACACCGAGAGCCTGCGGGTGACCTGGGACGGGCAGGACGTGAAGCTGACCGCGACCGAGCTGGGCGTGTTGCGCACCTTGATGGCGCGGCCCGGGCGCGTGTTCTCCCGCGACGAGCTGATGGACCGCGTGTACGCGACCGAGCGCGTGGTCAGCGACCGCACCATCGACAGCCACGTGCGCCGGGTGCGCGCCAAGTTCGCCGCCCTCGGCGCCGCGCCGATCGAGACGCTGCCCGCGTTCGGCTACCGCCTGAGCGCCTGCGATTGAGGCTACCGCCTGAGCGCCTGCGATTGAGACGGCCGCCACGGCTGCGCACGCTGCTGCTGCTGAGCAACATGGCCGTCCTGGCGCTGCCGCTGGCGGCGCTGTGGGCGCTCCGGGTGTACGAGAGCGCGCTGGTGCGCCAGACGGAGGAGGAACTGGTGGCCCAGGCCGCCGTCTGGTCGGCCGCGTTCCGGCAGGAACTGCGGCGAAACGCGCCGGACGCCGTTCCGGGACCGCTCAGCAAGCCGGACGGCGGCTTGGACGCGACCTTGGGCGCAACCTTGGGTGCGACGGCGGTCAGCCTGCTGCGCCGGCCGGAACTCGACCTGGCCGCCGACCCCGTCCTGCCGCCGCCACCCGGCCCGCAGGCTGCCGGAGCACCCGACCCGCAAGCCGCCGCCGCCGGCCAGGCCCTGCTGCCGATGGTGCGGGACGCCCAGGCGGTGACGCTGTCCGCGCTGCGGCTGACGGATGGGCGCGGCGTCATCGTGGCCAGCACGGGGAACGACACGGGCCTCAGCCTGGCGGGCTGGCCAGAGGTGGCGCAGGTGCTGGCGGGTGCGCCCGTCGTGACGACCATGCGGCGGCGGGACCCGGTCCAGGCGCCGCTGAGCAGCATCTCCCGCACTGCCCGGCTGCGCGTGTTCGTCGCCCTGCCGGTGCAAGGCGGCGCGGGCCTGGCCGGGGTCGCCGTGCTGTCCCGCACCCCGCGCGACCTGGGGCAGGCGGTGTGGGACAAGCGGTGGGAGCTGACGGGCCTGGCCGCCCTGCTGCTGTTCGCGGGCGGGTTGCTGGCGGCCGGGCTGTCGCGGCTCGTCACCCGTCCGCTCGCCGTCGTGGTGGCGCAGGCGCAGCACGTGGCGCTGGGCGGCGATGCCCAGGCGCTGCGGCGGCCCGGCACGCGGGAGGTGGCGGATCTGTCGGCCGCGTTGACCCGCATGGCGGCCACGCTGGACAGGCGCGCGCGCTACATCACCGCCTTTGCCGCCAGCGTGTCCCACGAGTTCAAGACGCCGCTCGCCGGGCTGCGCGGCGCCGCCGAACTGCTGGAGGACCATGCCGACACCTTGCCGGCGTCCGAGCGGGCCAAGCTGCTCCGCGTCGTGTCCAGCAGCACGACGCGCCTGGACACGCTGGTGCGGCGGCTGCTGGAACTGGCGCGGGCAGACATGATGCGGCCTGGCGCCGGCCCCGCCACGCCCGTCGCCGCCGTGCTGGACGGCCTGCTGCCGGCCTACCGGGAACGGGGCCTCCGCGTGACGCAGCGCGCCGGTCGCCAAACGGTCGCGCTCCCGCCGGACGCGTTGGGCGCGTTGCTGGCCAGCCTGCTCGACAACGCCGCGCTGCATGGCGGCCGGGCGGCGGCCGTGAGCGTCGAGGTGACATCGGCCGCCCGGCGCACCGTCATCACCGTGACGGACGGGGGTCCGGGGATCACGGCCGCCAACAGCGCCCGGATCTTCGAGCCGTTCTTCACCACCGCGCGTTCCCAGGGCGGGACAGGCCTGGGTCTCTGCATCGCCCGCTCCATCGCGGCCGGCGCGGGCGGCTCGGTCGATCTCGTGCCATCCCCGGCCGGGACATGCTTCCGGGTTGAGCTGCCCGGGGACAGCCATGCGGGCCACGGTTGAACCGGGCCGCGAAACGTTCGGGGCGGCACCTGCAAGGTGCCGCCCCGTTGCTCACCCTTGACCTAG
>CAXTLC010000084.1:0-19532 GCA_964245075.1 uncultured Acetobacteraceae bacterium | reverse complement strand
CCTGGCCAGTCAGGTGATTCGGCCCATCACCAGCACGCGACAAGGGACCAGAGCATCATCCGGCCGCCCGGGGTCAGCCGTCGGGTAAAGACGCTCGTGAAAACAACAAGGTGGAGCTCGCTTCCGACCTACTTCGATCGGAAGCGAGCTCCGGGCTTGCGAAACCGGCTTGCAGGTTGCATTGACCGGCGGCAAGCATGAAACTGACTGGATTTCCGGCACCGCGCCTGTAAGCTGCCGACAAGGATCAGAAATGTTGATCAACATCGCATCATTTGGATAAGAAACAGGCAGACCGGCATCGCGACACCGTCCTGATTGCCGCCTGGGTTGTGACGCACGCGTAAGCAGCAACCTCCCCCTAGCCGCCCTGACTCAATCATCAGTCGCGAGGTTCCATGATCGATTCGACGCCGCGCTTCCTCAATGGCGCTTTCGCCTTCACCGGCGCCGGCTTGGACAAACCGGCCCTGCTCGATCCGTCCCTGGTTTACGTCGTGCCGGCGGACAAGCGGGCGCAGCTCGTCTATCTGCGCGGCGGAAACTCCAGCAGCGAGCTCGCCTACCTGACGCTCATGCAGGACGGCAAGCCGGCCCGCACCTTTCCGTTGGGCGCCAGGAACGGCACCCACGTCCCGCTCGTGGTCGTGGAGGACTTGCAGCCGGACACCCGCATCGAGGTGTTCTTCGGCGCGGCCGCCGGCGTGAGCGGCACCATCGTGCTCGACATCGGCATCGTCGAGATCTGAATTGGAGGATCGCATCATGGCCAAGCAGCGATTGGTGGTCATCGGCAACGGCATGGCTGGCGCACGGGCGGTGGAAGAAGTGCTCGCCCTCGGCGGCGGCGGCCAATTCGACATCACCATGTTCGGCGACGAGCCGTACGGCAACTACAACCGCATCATGCTGTCCAACATCCTCAGCGGAATACAGGACGCGAGCGAGATCTTCATCAATCCGCTGGCCTGGTACCAGGACAACGGCATCACCCTGCACGCGGGGGCACGGGTCACCGAGATCGACCGTGCGTCCCGCATGGTCCGCACGTCCGACGGTGTGAAGGCCGGGTACGACAAGCTGCTGATCGCCACCGGCAGCCGGGCATTCATTCCGCCCATGAAAGGGGCGTCCGGCGCGGATGGCGCGTTGCGCCCGGGTGTGTTCGCCTTCCGCACCATCGACGACTGCACGGGCATCGAGCAGGCTGCCAAGCGCAGCAAGCGCGCGGCGGTGATCGGCGGCGGCCTGCTGGGCCTCGAAGCGGCGCGCGGGCTGATGACCCATGGCTGCGAGGTGCATGTGGTCCATCTCGGCCAGCACCTGATGGAGGCGCAGGTCGACACGACCGGCGGGGCCATCCTGCGCGCCACGATGGAGAAGATGGGCATCACCATCCATCTCGGAAAGTCGACGACCGAGATCCTGGAGCGCGACGGCGCGGTGACCGGCCTGGCGTTCAAGGACGGCACGGCGCTGGATTGCGACATGGTCGTCATCTCGGCCGGCATCAAGCCGAACGCCGAGATCGGCCACCGGGCCGGGTTGACGGTGGAGCGTGCCATCGTGGTGGACAACCACATGCGCTCGATGGACGACATGAACGTCTACGTCGTCGGCGAGTGCGCGCAGCACCGCGGCAAGGTGTATGGCCTGGTCGCTCCGCTGTGGGAGCAGGCCAAGGTCTTCGCCGAGCATGTCACCCAGCACAACCTGGATGCGGCCTACCACGGCTCGAAGCTCTCGACCAAGCTGAAGGTGATGGGGGTGGAACTGGCTTCCATGGGCCTCACCGAAGCCAAGGAGGAGCGCGACGAGACCATCCAGTTCACCGAAGCGAAACGCGGCACGTACAAGAAGCTGATCGTGCGCGATGGCCGCCTGGTCGGCGGCATCCTGATGGGCGACATCAGCAAGGCGGCTTACCTGATGCAGGCCTTCGAGCGTGACAGCCCGTTGCCGGACGAGCGGCTGGGGCTGCTGTTCGACCTCGGCACGCCGTCCCAGAAGGTAACCCTGGACGAGATGCCGACGGACACGCAGATCTGCAACTGCAACGGCGTGACCAAGGGGGCCATCGGCGCCTGCGTCGCGGGCGGCAATCGCAGCGGCAAGGCGGTGATGGCGGCCACCCGCGCCGGCATGGGCTGCGGCTCCTGCAAGTCGCTGGTCAACGAGGTGGTCGACTGGTTCTGCGGCGGGCAGGCGGAGGAGGACCCGTCGATCCACTACTACGTCCCGTGCATCCCGATGGCGAAGCCCGAGTTGGCCGCTGCCATCAAGGATCTCGGCCTGAGATCCGTCTCGTCGGTGTTCGCGGCGCTGGCTTTCGAAGGCAGGTCCGACGCCGCCAGCAAGCCGGCGCTCGCGTCGTTGCTGATCACCATCTGGAACGACCAGTATGAGGACGAGCGTGACGCCCGGTTCATCAACGACCGGGTTCACGCCAACATCCAGAAGGACGCGACGTTCTCCGTCGTGCCGGAGATGCCCGGCGGCATCACCACCCCCAAGGACCTGATGCGGATCGCCGAGGTCGCGGTGAAGTACGACGTGCCGCTGGTCAAGCTGACGGGCGGACAGCGCATCGACCTGGTGGGCATCAGCAAGGAGAACCTGCCCAAGGTGTGGGCCGACCTGGACATGCCGGCAGGCTGGGCCTGGGGAAAGAGCTATCGCACCTGCAAGAGCTGCATCGGCACCGATTACTGCCGGTTCGGCCTCGGCGACAGCATGGGCCTGGCCAAGAAGATCGAGAGCAAGTTCCGCGGCATCGACGCGCCCGGCAAGCTGAAGCTGGCCACCGCGGGATGCCCGCGCAATTGCTCGGAAGCGATGGTCAAGGACGTCGGCGCGGTCGCGATCGGCAACGGCAAGTGGGAGATCTACGTCGGGGGCGCCGCCGGGTCCGCGGTCCGCAAGGGAGACGTGCTGTGCACCGTGGACGGCGAGGACGAAGTGATGCGGATCACCGGGCGCTTCATGCAGTGGTATCGCGAGAATGCCAAGTACAAGGAACGCACCCACACGTTCATCGAACGCGTGGGCATCGAGCGCGCCCGCGCCGTCGTGGTCGATGACAGCGAAGGCAGTGCCTCGGCGCTCGACGCCGCCATGGATGCGTCCTGCGCCGCCGTGAAGGACCCCTGGAAGGAGCGCACGGCACCGAAGACCGAGAACCAGTTCGCCTCGTTGCTGCCCGTGGAAGGCTAGGCATGGAACGCGTCATCGCACACCTCTCGCAGATCCCGCCCGGGGAAGGCCGCAACGTTCCCCTGCCCGGCTCGCTGGGTGACGAGTGCCTGGCCGTGTTCCACACCCGGGACGGCAACGTGTTCGCGACCCAGGCGCACTGCCCGCATCGCGGCGGGCCGTTGGCGGACGGCCTGATCGACAGCAGATCAGTCGTGTGTCCGTTGCACGACCGGACCTACGACCTGTGCACCGGATCGGGAATCGGCACGGAATGCAGCATCAAGACCTATCCGGTTCGGACCGACCCTGATGGAACGATCATGCTGCTGCATGAGGCCGACAGTGCGGCTTTGGCAGGTTGAGCCGATGGGCGGCCTGCGGCAGGCTTGGCTTGCCGTAGGCCGCCCATCGGCGCCCCGCACGGCTGAACCGGGGACCTGCCGGTTGTTCTAGGCCCGGAAAGGATGCGCCTGGGCGAGATCCACCGGCATGAGGCTCGGTTCCGGATACCAGGCGCCGACATGCTGCACAGTCGGAGGATCGCTGTCACCCAGGCCACCTGACGCCATGGGCACGGTCTCAGCCGGCTCCGCATTGTAGTCTTGCGAGAGGCGGGCGCGCCGCTTGCCCGTCTTCTCCGAGTTTCCGCCTGGGTTGAGGACGTGCGCCCGATTGCGGAGCGTTGCCGCGATGCAGTCCAGCACGATACGGACGCGGGCGACCTTGCGGCTTTCCCGGTGCGCTCCCAGCCAGATATCCGCGGAAGGAACCGGAGTTGCCACGTCTGTTCGGCGCAACCCCGGATCGGTGTCCGCCCGGAACCGCGGCAGCAAGGCAAGCCCGGTATCGCAGAGCGCCGCCCAGTGCTGCGTCTCCAAGCTGTCGGTTCTCAGGCAAATATTCGCTTGCCCCGCGTGATCGGTCAGCCAAGCGGCGTGAACCGGGCTGGCGTGGTCGTCAGCCTGGGCAATCACGCGATGGCCAGCAAGTCCGTCTGACACATCCGGCTCACCATGGCGGGCGAAGTAGCCAGGGCTGCCGTAGAGCCCGAACGCGATCGTGCCGACATTGCGCACGACGAGATCCGATTGGTCGAATTGCCGCAAGCGCACCACGATGTCCGCGTCGCCCGTTCCTGGTGAGGCATAGTCGGCCTCGGGTGCGGCCTCGACGATGAGGCCGCGGTGGGTCGCCTGCAATGCCGCATAGCTCGGCGTCAACAAGTGGCTTGTGAGCAGTTGCGAGCACGCCACCCTGACCAGCCCCTCCGAACGCGTGTCGAGCCCCGCGATGGCCCGCTCGATCGCAAGCGCCTCCACCTCGACCCGCTCGACGTGGGAGCGGATGCTTTCACCCGCCGAAGTAGGAAGGTAGCCTTCCCCGGTGCGATGAAGCAGCAGGACGCCCAGACGTTCCTGGAACGATGCCAGGCGACGACTGACAGTGGATTGGGTGACGCCGAGCCGCTTCGCCGCCGCAGGGATCGTGCGGTGCCTCGAAACGGCCAAGAAGAAGCGTAGGTCGTCCCAATCCAGGGCTGAAGGCTTCAGGGCATGGTCAGGCATTTCCGCTGCTGTTCTCCGAGCGCCAAGCATCACTTGCCTGTTGGTGGGCGACAGCCTGTCCCGAGAGCAGGACAGGCACACGAAAGCAGAGTGCGGGGCCGCACGTCCGGAACCCTTGCCTTAAGTCAGCTATGTATCAGGTCATTGTCTAAAAGTTAAGACAAGATTGAGGTTTTTATGCAAACCCCTGCTGTCTGTTAACTGTCTGGAAGACCGCTGGCCAGCGGGCCGGATGATGGCAGGCGGCGATCGGTAAGCCGCTTGCAGTCATGTCCCAGAAAGCACCAGCGGATTTCTCGCGGCTCCCTGTCCCGAGACAGTCGTCGGACGAGACGCCGCGTCCTGGCGCTCCACGTTCGTGATGACGGCTGCAAGGATTGCAAGCAGAGCCTGCTTCTCCTCGGCGCTTCCAGCTCGCTGGATCTCTGACCGTGTCTCTTCCGTCAACGCTTCCATTTCGCGCTTCAGTCCGGGATTCGCGGTTTCGAGCATCCTCATCAAACCGTGATGCTCAGGCCCTGTCGTGCTCACGTTCTGCTCGCATCCGTATGTCGAGGCGGCGTGTTGTAGGGCTTCGTTGCTTCGCATCAGAATGCCGCCTTGCTATTGAATTCCCGCACGACAGTCAGGATGAGAATCTTGATGTCCAGCAGAAAGGACCAGTTATCGATGTAGTGGAGGTCGTGGGCGACACGTTGCTCGATCTGCTCACGGGTGCGCGTCTCGCCTCGCCAGCCATTGATTTGGGCCCACCCGGTGATCCCTGGCTTGACCCGGTGGCGCAAGGCGTAGCCGGCGACGACTTCATGGAACAATTGGTCGCCAGCCTTGGTGTCGGGAGCATGGGGCCGCGGGCCCACCAGCGACATGTCACCGCGCAGGACGTTGAGCAATTGCGGCAACTCGTCCAGGCTGGTCTTGCGAAGCAGCCGGCCGATCCGGGTGACTCTCACGTCGCCCCGCGTGGTCTGGCACTTGGCGGACATGTCCGCCAGGTGATGGTACATCGTCCGGAACTTCAAGACGCCGAACATGGCGTTGTTGAGGCCATGGCGGTATTGACGGAACAGCGCGGGGCCGGGACTGTCGAGCCGGACTGCTATCGCGATCAGCGCGAGCAAGGGGGCGAGCGCCGCAAGCAAGGTCGCGGACAATGCCCAATCCAGCGCCCTTTTCTGTACGGATTGCCGCTTGGTCAGCGGCCGGCTGCTGATCTTGATGACGGGGTTGCCGCCCAGCCTGTCAACCTGTCCGGCTTTGCACGTCAGGTCGAGGATCTCGGACGCCACGTAGATGTCCGCCGGAATGCTCCGCAGGTCCGCGCGTAGCCGGGTGATCCGGTCTATGTCCGACAACGGCAATGCGATGACAACGGCGTCGATCCGTTCAAAGCGGCTGCGGACGACCAGATCCTTGACCTGGCCGAGCACCACGGAACCGGGACAGGCATCGCCCGCGCCATCCGCATACAACCCGACAAAGGCCGGAGATCGGGCGTTTTCAGCCAGGCGGCCAATGAATGTGCGGCTGTATTCGCTGGTGCCGACCACTGCGACACGAAGAACAGGCTCCTCTGACCGCACCAGGGATCGCGCCGAATACGCAAGAATCACTGCGGCGGCGTTCAAGCTCCCTGGGATCAACATCCCGGGGAACGGCATGGCGGACGGGGACACCATCGGACCCGGCGTGAGCATTGAAAAAGCCACCGTTGCCACCCCGGCGCCCACCACCGCGACGGCGATGACCCAGCTATGGCGGCGCATTCCCGCACGTCGTTCCGGGGCGGATTTGTCCGATCTGATGAGGGCGAACGCCGCAACAGCGCCGGCAGCCATGGTGGCGATCGCCCGCCCGCCGGCAGTTTGGTGGAAGCCGGCAGGTTCGGCAGACCAGATCGTGGCGATGCTGCCCAATGCAAGGGCGAAGACGCTGATGCCTTGCATGAACGGCACGAAGGAATGTGCGGAAAGCCGGTCTGATACGCCCTTGCTCGCCACCGTGTTCGGAAAGCCGCTCATCCAAGTGCGCCTGATACTGGTGAGACTTGGGGACTCTGCTGCAAAACAGTGAACCAGCCACCTCGCTCAAGCGTGGGCAAAGCGTCCCATAGCAACGGCGATGCGCGGCGCAAGTTAGTCGACAACAAAAGCCTCCACCAGGCTCAATCCGTGTCGCTTCCTTAACATAAGGTTAAGGCAACGAGATATCGAATTTCCGCGAGCAGGCAAGAAACCTCCCGGTTTCCCTATTACGTACGTTTTTGTTCATATCAAAGATGTATTTATTCTTTAGGACGCTGATAAGCTACTCTCTGGCTCATGATCGGGCCACGCATCGCGCTTGGGCCGCGTGACCCCGACGCAAGCAGGCTGCGGTTCTCGATAGCAGTCTGCCCCATCCTGCTCAGCGGCTTGAGGTCTGGCGATGCGCTGATCGGCAGCCGTGTTCTGGCCTTGCGCCTGTTCCGCCGCGCTTTCGGTCCGGAGGCGTTGGGGGTGGCGGGACGGGGCGGCGTCCGGGGCGGCGCCCGTCCGTCACGGTCCGCCGGGTTGCAGGCTGCGCCCGGCGCCGCGGAACAGTTCGAAAGGCGACCGGGCGCGGGGTGGCCAAGTCACAAACCCAGGTCATAGACCCAGGTCACGGGTAGGGACGGGCGTGAAGCAGCGCCCGGCGTGGTGGCGAGCCAGCACGCGTGTGCCTGCCAGAGCTCATCGCGTTGCGGCCGTAGCTCTGCCTCATTTCGGCACGCCGGTTGCTTCCCTGGTTCCAGCTTCGAAACAGGACCGCCGCTGATGCCCGACGCCGTGAAACCCGCCCAGATCGTCGCCAGCATGATCGAGGCCGGGGCGACCAAGGCCCGCCTGAACGCCCCGGCGCTGCTGGCGCGCAGCGCCCTGGCCGGGGCGCTGCTCGGCGTCGCCACCACGCTCGCCTTCCTGGCCCTGGCGCAGACCGGGGTGCCCCTGGTCGGCGCGCTGATCTTCCCCGTCGGCTTCTCCATGATCGTGGTGCTCGGGCTGGACCTGGTCACCGGCAGCTTCGCCCTGCTGCCGATGGCCGTCATGGCCGGCCAGGCGACGGCGGGGCAGATGGGACGGAACTGGCTGCTGACCTTCATCGGCAACTTCGCCGGGGCGCTGCTCTACGCGGTGCTGATCTGGATCGTGCTGACCAACGCGGGCACAGGCAACGGCGCCGCGATCGGTGACCGGCTGCGCGCCGCGGTGGAGGCCCGCACCGCCGGCTACGCGGCGCTGGGCGGCGCCGGCATGCTGACCGTGTTCGTCAAGGCGATGCTGTGCAACTGGCTGGTGTGCTTCGGCGTCACCATGGGCCTGTCTTCCACGTCGGTCGCCGGCAAGGTGCTGGGATGCTGGCTGCCCATCCTGCTGTTCTTCGCCCAGGGCTTCGAGCACTGCGTGGTCAACATGAGCCTGTTCCCGCTCGGGCTGCTGCTGGACGCCAAGGCGACGTGGCGCGCCTGGCTGCTGTGGAACGAGATCCCGGTGACGGTCGGCAACCTCGTCGGCGGCTTCCTGTTCACCGGGATGGGCATGTGGCTGTCCTACGCCCAGCGGCCCGCGCCGGGCGCCGTCGCCGCCGCGGAGTGACGCCGAACTGGCCCAGGAGCGTCCGGCCTCACCGCAGCGGCGGCGCGAACTGTAGCCCGCCCTGCGTCCACAGCGCGTTCGGCCCCCGCGCCAGCCCCTCGGGCGCCAATGACCGGTCATACATGTCCCCGTAGTTCCCCACCTGCTTGATCACCTGGTACGCCCACCGGTCATCCACCCCCAGCGCCTTGCCCAGGCTTCCGTCCTGCCCGAGCAGCCGCTTGATGTCGGGGCTGCCCGTGGCGCCGAAGCTGTCCACGTTGCCCTGCGACACTCCTTCGCTTTCCGCCGCCACCTGGGCGAAGTGCACCCAGCGCACCAGGTCGTACCACTTGTCGTCCCCCTTGCGCACCATGGAGCCGGACGGCCCGGTGCCGATCGGCTCCGGCAGGATGGTCAATTCCTCCGCCTTGGCCCCTTGGCTGAACCGGAACCCGGCCAGTTGCGAGCTGTCGGTGGTGAACGCGTCGCAGCGGCCGGACAGGAACGCCTGCTGGATCTCGTTCACCCCGCCGATCAGCACCGGCGTGTAAGGGGTGTTGGTCCGGCGCGCCCAATCGGCCAGGTCCAGCTCCGTGCTGGTGCCGGGCCGCACGCAGATCGTGGCGCCGCCCAGATCGCCCGTGTGCTTGACGCCGCTCGCCGTCTTCACGATCAGGCTGGTGCCGTCCCAGAAGTTCACCGCGGCGAACAGCAGCCCGAGGCTCGCCTCCCGCGTCAGCGACCAGCCGGTGTTGCGGATCAGCACGTCCACCTCGCCCGATTGCAGCGCGGTGAAGCGGTTCTGCGCCGTCAGCGGCACGAACCGCACCTTGCCCGCGTCGCCCAGCGCCGCGGCGGCGATCGCCCGGCAGCCATCGGCGTCCATCCCCTGCATGGCGCCCTTGCTGTCCAGCAGCGCGAAGCCAGGGATCTCCCCGGACGTGCCGCACAGCAACTGCCCGCGCGCCCGCACCGCGTCCAGCGTGGCCGACCCGCTCCCTTGGGCCGCCGCCTGCCCGGCCAGCGCGCACACCGCCAAAGCCGCCGCCCACGCGCCTCTCATTTCCAATCCCTCCGCCGATGCGGCAGACTGGTAGCATGAGATTGTTGGACAGGGTCCAGACGGACGCAGACCTGCCGGGCCGCACCGGCGTGGTCGTGATCGGCGCCGGCATCGCCGGCATCAGCACCGCCCTCTCGCTCGCCGAGCGGGGCGTCGCCGTCACGGTGGTCGAGAAGGGCGTGGTCGGCGGCGAGCAGTCCAGCCGCAACTGGGGCTGGTGCCGCACGACGGGGCGGGACCTGGCGGAGGTGCCGCTGGCGGTGGAAAGCGTCCGCCTGTGGGAGGGCATGGCCGGGCGGGTCGGCGCGGATGTCGGCTTCACCCGCGCCGGCGTCGCCTACGTGGCTGAAACGCAGCGCGAGCTGGACGGCCACGCCGCCTGGCTGGAGCGCGCCCGGGACTACCAGGTCGCCTCCCGCCTGCTGGATGCGGACGAAACGGCGGCGCTGCTGCCTGGCGCCGGCCGCCGCTTCGCCGGGGCGCTGCACACCCCTTCGGACGGCCGGGCGGAGCCGCACCGCGCCGTGCCCGCCATGGCCGCCGCCGCCCGCGGGCTGGGCGCTTGCGTGCTGGAAGGCTGCGCCGCCCGCGGGCTGGACATGGCGGCCGGCCGGGTCGCCGCCGTGGTGACGGAGCGCGGGCGCATCGCCTGCGACGCCGCCGTGCTGGCCGGCGGCGCATGGTCCCGCCTGTTCTGCGGCCGCGAGGGCGTCGGCTTCCCGCAGCTCAAGGTGCTCGGCTCGGCGTTCCGCACGGCGCCGATGGCCGGGCCGGACCTCGCCGTGGGCGGCCGGGACTGGGCGTTCCGCAAGCGGGCGGACGGCGGCTACACGGTCGCGCAGCGCAACAACATGCTGACGCCGGTCGTGCCCGACAGCTTCCGCCTGCTGCCGCAGTTCGGCCCCTCCTTCCTGCGCCACCGCAAGGAACTGAAGCTGCGGCTGGACGGCCGCTTCGCCGCCGAATGGCGCACCCCCCGGCATTGGGAGCTGGACGCCCCCTCCCCGTTCGAGTCCGTCCGCGTGCTCGACCCGGCGCCCAGCCAGGCGAGCCTGGAGTTCGGGCGCAGGGAGCTCGTCCGCGCCTTTCCCGCGTTCGCGACGATGCAGGTGGCGGGAAGCTGGGGCGGGCTGATCGACGTCACGCCGGACGGCGTGCCGGTGATCTCGGCGGTGGACGCGGTGCCGGGCTTCTTCCTGGCAAGCGGGTTCTCCGGCCACGGCTTCGGCATCGGGCCGGGCGCCGGGCGCTTGATGGCCGACCTCGTCACCGGCGCCGGTCCCGTGGTGGACCCGGCGCCGTTCCGTTTCGCCCGCTTCACCAGATCCGCCCCGAAACCCGCACCGAACTTCGCCCAAGCGTCCGCAAGGAGGGCCGCCTGATGGATACCCTGCCGCCGCCAGTCCGCATCCGCTCTTCCCGCCCGCAGCAAGTCGCCATCGGCGTGCTGGCGTTCGGGCTGCTGGTCCTCGGGCTCTACACGCTGTGGAACTTCATGAGCGCGCTGGCCTGGGCAGGAATCTTCGCCATCGCCCTGTGGCCGCTCTACTGCCGGGCGCAGAGGCGTTTCGGCCCCGGCCGGCACAACATCCTGCTGCCCGCCGTGTTCACGGCGGCGGTGCTGCTGATCTTCGTGCTGCCGCTGGGCCTGGTCGGCGCGCAGATCGCGCGCGAGTTCCACTCCTTTGCCGATTGGGTGCGGGACGCCGAGGCGCACGGCATCGCCGAGCCGGACGCCCTGCATCACCTCCCGTTCGGCCAAGCCCAGGTCGATTCCTGGTGGCAGCAGAACATGGCTGACCCCGGCAGCGCCCGGCAGTTGCTGCAACGCTACAGCCGCGGCCACATGACCAATGTCGGCCGTATGGTGGGCGAACAGCTCGCCAGGCGGCTGACCCTGTTCGTGTTCACCCTGCTGACCCTGTTCTTCCTGTTCAAGGAAGGCCGCGGCCTGACGGAGCAGCTCCGCCGCGTCGGCTCCCGCACCTTCGGGCCGAACGGGGAGCGCATCGGCCGGCAGATCATCGCGTCCGTCCACGGCACGGTGGACGGCCTGGTGCTGGTGGGCCTGGGCGAGGGCCTGCTGCTCGGCATCGTGTACGCCTTCGCCGGCGTGCCGCACCCGAGCGTCTTCGGCGCGCTGACGGCGGTGGCCGCGATCATCCCGTTCGCGGCGCCCGTGGTGTTCTGCCTTTGCGCGCTGCTGCTGGCGGCCAAGGGCGCGCTGGTGTGGGCGGTCGCCGTGGTCTGCATCGGCATGGCGACCACCTTCGCCGCCGACCACTTCGTCCGCCCGGTGCTGATCGGCGGCGCCACCAAGCTGCCGTTCATCTGGGTGCTGCTGGGCATCCTGGGGGGAGTGGAGATGTGGGGCCTGGTCGGGCTGTTCGTCGGCCCGGCGATCATGGCCGCGCTGATCATGCTGTGGCGGGAATGGGCGGGCGAGCAGCCGGTTTGACAGCGCGCCGCTAAGCACTTGAGGCAGCCCTCCGTCATTGACGGCCCTGCCGTATCGTCCGGCAGCGCCACCGGCCCGCTTTGGGTGCTGCTCGTGGCGTCCCTGCTGGTGCCGGTGCTGCTTTTCGGCCTGACGTCCTGGGCTAACTACCACGACGCTTTCGCGGCGGCCGAGCACGAGCTGATGCGGACCACCGAGATCGCCCGCGAGCATGCCGAGCGCGTGTTCGAAGGCCAGAGCCAGATCGAGGATCGCGTCAACGACCTTGTCCACGGCATGGACGCGATGGCGGTCAGCGATGCCGGCAAGCCGCTGCACGATGCCTTCGCCGCCATGGCAGCCCGGCTGCCCCACGTGCAGAGCGTGCTGCTCGCCGACGGCGGCGGGCGGGCGCTGGTGAGCACGGCGCTCTACCCCATGCCCCCGGATGCCAGGGTGGACGGCACCGACTACTTCCGCGCCGTCGTGACGGAAGGCGGGGGCAGGCCCTTCGTGACGGACGTGCAGGCGGGCGGCGCCGACCGCCAGCCATCCTTCGGGCTGGCGCGGCCGTGGCGCGGCGCGCAGGGGGCGGTTCAGGGCGTGGTGGACGTCGCCATGTCGCCGATGGTCTTCGAGGAGTTCTACCAGATCCTGAGCCAGGAAGGCCCAGGCGGCGCGGCCGGCAAGGTCGTCGCCCTGCTGCGGGACGATGGGCGCGTCCTGGCGAGCTATCCTGCCGCGGCGCCCAACCGGCCGCGCGCCGCCTCGTCCGAGTTCATCGCCGCGGTCGGCGCGCACCCGTCCGGGGGGGCGTACGAGACCAGGAAGCCGCCGGACCCTTCCAGGCCCGCCCGGCTGTTCGCCTTCTCCAAGGTGGAGAACTACCCGCTCTACGTCGTGGCCGGGCGTGACCGCGACGTCATCATGGCCGGCTGGCGCAGAACGATGACGCGCCATCTCGTCCTCGGCGTCCCTGCCTGCCTGGCCTTGACGGCGATGACCGGCACCGCGCTGGTCCGCACCCGGCGGGAGCGCCGCGCCCTGGCGCTGGCACGCAGCGAGATCACCCGCCGCGAGCGGGCGGAAGCCGCGCTGCTGCGGGCCCAGCGGCTGGAAGCGGTCGGGCAGATGACGAGCGGCGTGGCGCACGACTTCAACAACCTGCTGACCGTCATCGTGGGCAGCGCCGAGCTGCTGCAACGGCGCGCGGGCGACCCTGCCCGGGTGCGCCGCCTTGCCGAGCAGATCGTCCAGGCAACCCGGCGCGGCGGGGCGATCACGCAGCAGTTGCTCACCTTCTCGCGCCGCCAGTTCCTCAACCCGCAGGTCGTGGACCTCAACCAGCATCTGAGGGAGTTCCAGCCCCTGCTGGCCCGCGCCGCCAGGGAGGGCGTCTCGGTCAGGCTGGACCTAGCGGCCGGGCTGCATCCGGTGCGGCTGGACCTCGGGCACCTGGAAACGGCGCTGCTGAACCTGGTCATCAACGCCCGTGACGCCATGGACGGGCACGGCCGGGTGCTGGTCAGCACCCGCAACATGACCCTTGCGCCTTCTCCGATCGAGGGGAACCGGAAACCAGCCCGGGGGCTTTCTGTCAGCGAGCCCCGCGGCCCGATGGCTGACCGCGAGCGGCCGGGTGACGCCCTCGCCGCGGCGGACAGCCCGGAAGCACCGCCGGGCGACTATGTCCGCGTGTTTGTCGCCGACACAGGACCGGGAATGGACAAGGAAACCGCTGCCAAGGTGTTCGAGCCGTTCTTCACCACCAAGGGCATCGGCGGAGGCACCGGCCTCGGGCTCAGCCAGGTGTACGGCTTCACCAAGCAGGCCGGCGGCGACGCGCGCGTCATCACCGCGCCCGGCCAGGGCACGACGATCGAGATGCTGCTGCCGCGGGCCGCCGCCCCAGGCCGAGCCGCGGAGTCCGGCCAAGCCGCCCTGTGACCGGACGCCCGCACGCGGCGCTGCCCGGCTGAACGGTCAGGGCCGCACCAGGTTGGGCGGCTCCCGGCCGGCGAGCACGGCGTCGATCCCGTCCAGCACCAGCGATCCCATCGCGTCCCGCGTCACGGAGGTGGCGCTGCCCAGATGCGGCAGCAGCACGGCGTTCTCCAGGGTCATGTAGTCCGGGTGCAGCGCCGGCTCGCCCTCGAACACGTCCATGCCGGCAGCGGCGACGTGCCCGCTCCGCAGCGCGGCGATCAGCGCCGCGTCGTCCACCAGCGTGCCGCGCCCGGTGTTGGACACCACCGCGCCGCGCGGCAGCTTGGCGATCCGCTCGGCGTTCAGCCAGTGGACGGTGGACAGGCCGCCAGGCGCGTTCAGCGACAAGAGCTCGCAGGCGGCGAGGAAGCTGTCGTCGCCACCGTGGTAGATGGCGCCGGCCTCCAGCTCGGGCGGCAGGCGCCGCACGTCGCGGTAATGCACCGTCATCGCCAAGCCCTGCGCCAGCTTGGCCAGCTCCCGCCCGATCCGCCCCATGCCGAAGATGCCCAGCCGCCGCCCGATCACGCCGGTGCCGAGCAACTGGGTCGGCGCCCAGCCGGTCCATCCGCCGCGGCGGATCAGCCGCTCGCCTTCGCCCGCCCGGCGCGCGGCGGCCAGCAGCAGCAGCAGCGCACATTCCGCGGTGGCCAGGGACAGGACGTCCGGCGTGTTCACCACGGCGATGCCGCGCGCCCGGGCGGCGGCGACGTCCACGTGCTCGTAGCCGACGCTGAAGGTGCCGATCACCCGCACCGTGTCGGGCAATGCGGCGACGGCCTCCGCGTCCAGCCGCTCCGCCGGGCAGCACAGCACGGCGGCAGCGCCCGCGGCCATGGCCGCCACCTCCGCCCCGGTGCGCGGCACGTCCTCCGGGTTGAGCCGGGCATCGTAGTCGCGCAAGGCGCGCGCCTCCACCGCCGGCGGCAGCCGGCGGGTGACGAGCAGGATCGGCTTGGACATTGCTGCGCGTCTCCAAGGAGTGCCGCATCCTGGCTGCGGTTGCCCGGCCATGCCAGGCGGCCAGGGCTTTAAGAGGCGAAAAGCCGAACCCGGTCAAACATTTACGGGCCGTTTACTTCTTCCCGAGGCCTAGCAGCCCGTTCTTCAGCCCCTGTGACGGCGGATGGTCGCCGATGAATCCCGCCAGGAGCCGGAACGCCAGATCGGGGTTGGCGAAGTTCCCGATTTCCCGGTTGTTGGCCAGCACGCGCACGGCGCCCTTGGTGAAGATGTAGGTGGAGGTGTCGCCAACCTTCACCCCCGGCGCCGCAGCGATCAGCCGCTCGAAATCGTCCTTGTCGGACGCCGCGCACCCGCCGTTGCCGCAATTGGTGGCTTCACCCTTGCGGTATTCCTCCTCGACCTCCGCTTTGGACCCCCCGTGCAGGAATTCCAGCTGGATCACCTTGGTTCCCGGCGAGGCCAGGATCTGCTTCGCATCGTGGCTTGGCTGCGCCAGGTACAACCCGGCGACGTAAACCTTCACCTCGAAGATCGTCAGCGTCCGCAGCCCGATGCCGTTGAGCGGTATCGCCCGGCCATCCACCGGGTAGCTGTCCGGCAGGCTCACGCCCTCCAGCGTCGCGGCCGATGCCGCCTGCGCAAGGCAGAAACAGAAAGCCGCGACCGTTCGGCTCAGATTGCGTCGCATGGCAAGACCACCGTGCATGGATTGGGCGAACAGTCTAGCCTCGGAATGACCGGGTAGGCCAGCCGTCATGATCGCTGGCTCAGGCGGCCAGTCTGTCCACGGCGTTGACGGCGCGGAGCCGGCGGCGGATCGCGTCCAGCTCGAAACCGCTTTCCAGCCTCGGGGCGCAGTACGGCGTGTCCGGCACGGCCGGCTCGCAGACGCCCATGAACTCCGCCGCATTGTGGAAGATGCCGCGGTTGCCGTCCTCCAGGAACGTCTCGGACGCGGCGCCTTCGGCCAGGATCACGTCGTGCGTGCCCAATTCGACATGGACGTAGCGCACGTCGCCCCCCGTCCAGTCCTGCACGATCGAGTCGCCGTTGAGCAGGAACCGGGCTGGGACCAGCCTGCCATCAAGGAGCATCGCATGCTCCGGTGACACCAGCAGGTCCCGGCGCGGCAGCCCTCCGCCCAGGGAGCCGGCGCGGAACCGGACCGGCCGCAGACCCGGGTTGGCGGCGACGATCCGGGCCGGGTAGCTGCGCCGCCCAAGCCAGTGCACCCGGCGCACCCTGCCGGACGCGGTGAGCAGCCGGTCGCCCTCCCGCAGCGTTTCGACCGGCCGCTCGCCGCCGGGCACGGCGATGCGGGTGCCCTCGGCGTAGCAGGCGACGATATCCGTTCCGCCGTTCCCATCGGACATAAAGCCGAGACGCGTGAAGTCGCCGCTCAGCGTCAGTTCCGCCAGCGTCTGCCCTCCGCCGCCGACCACGGTGATGTTCGTGCCGGACACGTTCACCCCCGCCACGCTGGACACCGCGAGGCCGCTGAGGTCGAGCACGTCGCCGCTGCCGAACCCGGTGATGTCGGCGGCCAGCCCGGATTCCAGCGTGCCGCCATCCGCGGCCCCGAACGCCAGGTGGCCGCCGGCGCCGCTGAACGCGATGCCGACATCCGCGGCGGCGCCGGCGATCACCAGGCTGGCCGTGGCGTCCAGGGTGATGGCGCCGGCAACGCTGCCGGCCAGAAGGGCGCCGGTGTCCGCCAGCGTGCCCGCGATGGCGACCGAGCCCGCCCCCACCGTCAGGCTGCCGGTGGTCAGCACGTCGCCGTCCTGCACCGTGAGCGCCGGGTCGGCCGCCGTGACGCCGCCGCCGTCCACCACCAGGGATGCGACCGTATCGCTGGCCTCGTCGAAGCTCACCTGGTAGGCGCCGGTGAACAGCCCCAGCCCATCGGAGATCTGCACCGGGCCGTTTCCGTCCACTGCCGCGTTGTCCGACCAGTTGGCGGCGTCGCTCCAGCTCGTGCTGCCGCCCTGCCCCGTCCAGATCGGCGTTTCGGCGGCGTGGACGGCGGCCTTCACCGCCGGGTCCGCCTGGATCAGCCCGGCGCCGCCGGTGAGCGGAGTGCTCGTGGGAGTGGCGGATTGCGCGAGCAGGTAGGTGACCTGCGCCGGTTCCAGCCGCGAGTCCGCCTGTTGCAGCAGCAGGTCCACCCCGGCCGCGTTGGCGACGGCGGCGGAGGTGCCGTCGAACGGGGCGAACACGGAGGTTGGCGTGCCGTCGGTGGCGGCGAAGCTCAGCGTGTGGTCCACCGACGGCGTGGGCAGCGCCGCGCCGTCGCCGTCATAGTAGGTGACGCCGCTGCCTGGGGCGGAATACGGCTCCACCTTTGGAGTGGGAACGCCCTGGGAAGGCGTGTCCGCGACGTTCACGGCCGCCACGGCGTTCACCCCCGGCGCCATCTCGTGGCCGATCAAGGCGCCGCTGCCCGTCCCGGAGCCGTAGCCATCGACCGTGCCGGTGGTGCCCTGGAAGAAGATGATCTTGAACGTGCCCGGCGTGGCCGTGCCGCTGGCTTCGTAGAACGCCAGATAGTAGGTGCCCGCAACGGGGGTGCTGACAGACTGGGAGATGGACAGCACGGGCTCGCTGGTGACTCCCGTGCTGGCGAAGTTGTTCAGCATTGTATAGGATTGGCTCGCGCTGTCGTAGCTGAACAGCCCGACCCCGATGTCATACTGGTTGCCGCCGTAGGGCTGCGTCCACTGCATCGTGAAATCGAGGGTGGCGTTGGCCGCCAGCGTGATCGCCTCGTAGGGAGATCCGCCATTGACGTCATGCGTCACCCGCATGCCGATCCCTGGCAGCGCGAACTCCCCGGCGATGGGCGAGAACGCCGCCTCGTAGTAGTTCGGGCCGCTGTTGTTCGCGTTGGTGAAGTAGTCCACCCCCGCGGCGACGGCCTTCTCCGCCGCCTGCGTGACCTGGCCGCTGTCCTGGTAGAACGGTTCGTCGTTGTAGAACACGTCATCAACGATCACGTTGACCCCGGCGCCGACGAGCGTGTTGATGCCGTTCGCGAAATCGCTCTCGCTGTTGGTTCCGCTGTAGAAGTAGAGCTGCGCCGCCGGGGCGATCTGGTGGACCAGCTCCGCCATGGCACGGCCTTCGTCCGCGCCGCTGCCGCCTTCCTTCAGGATGTGGATCATGCTGGCGTCCGGCAGGTCGCCATCGGCGATGTCGGCCGCTTCCCCGCCACTGAGATTGAAGCTGTCGGACAGGATGCCGATCTTGAGCCCGGCGCCGTTCAGCGTGTTGCCGGTCATCTGCGCGTAGTCGGTCCGCGCCGTGTTCACGGCGAGCGCGTTGACCGAGCTGTTGCCGGTGGCATCGGAGCCGCCGCCGCCGCCGCCGGCACCGGACAGGGAAGCCGACGTGGCAGCCAGGCCGCCCGCGACGGCCGCCTCGCCAGTGACGGACTCCGCCGCCGCGGCCGGCCTGGAAGGCCTCACGTCGGAACCGATCCCGTTCGGCCAGACCAGATCTTCCGACGGCGTCGGATCAAACACGGCGTTGACGCTGTCATCGTCCTGAAATGGAGAATCCGACGCATGGAGCAGAGCTTTGAGGCGAGCGGTCATTGCAGTGTCCCAACGCAGTCTTCTCTTGTTTCGCGTTATGACAGTCGCCAGTCAAGGGTGGACAACCATAGCCGGGACATACGCCGGTACTGTGCGATATAGTGCAATGCTGAGTTGTTGATTATACTGTTGCTTTACCGCAAAGGCCGGCAGCCGCCGCCGTTGGCCGAGCGCCGGCGATGTCCCCGGCCGCCGCCGCGTGCTAGGACCCCTCCCAAGGCGCCAGGGGCGCGCTACGGCACGGAAAGGCAGCAACCATGACACCCGCGAGACTGCCGTTCGGCATCACGGTATGCGGCATCGAGGAGCTGGAAGGTCATTGCGCGACGGGCGCCAGCCACGTGCTGTCCATCCTGGACCCGGAAACGCCGGTTCCGGAAGCGTTCGGCACGTTCGGCGAGCACGTGAAGCTCGAACTCCGCTTCGACGACATCATCGAGGACACGCCGGGCAAGCAGGCGCCGGATGCCGGGCATGTGGAGCGGATCCTCGCCTTCGGCCGCAGCCTGATGGCCGAACCGCGTCCCGCGGCGCACCTGCTCGTTCATTGCCACGCCGGCATCTCCCGCTCCACGGCATCCATGCTGCTGATGCTGGCGCAAGCCATGCCGGAGCAGGCGTCAGGCTCGCTGGTGGAGTTGGTGCATGGCATCCGGGAGAAGGCGTGGCCGAACCTGCGCCTGGTCGAGATCGGCGATGCCATGCTCGGCCGCAACGGCACGCTGGTCAGCGCCGTGCACGTCCTGCATGCGCTGCAACTGCAACGGCGGCCCCAGCTCGGTGAGTTCATGGAGGCTGGCGGCCGCGGCCGCGAGGTGGCGGCGGCCCGCGCGCTGAACGGCGCCTGACGGGCGTCGGCGGCTATCGCGTGCCCGGCAGCCGGCCGCTGCCGGAAAGCAGCGCCGCCAGGCGCTCGACGCCCGTCCGCATCGAAGGCGGGTCGTAGCCGGTGAAGCCGAGCATGAAGCCGGACATGGGAGGCGCCGCGACGTACAGCCGGCTCATCGGCCGCAGCACCACGCCATGCGCCCGGCCGGCGCGGGCGACAGCGACATCGTCCAAGCCGCCCAGCAGCCGTGCCGTCACGTGCATTCCCTGGTCCGGCACGTCGAGGTCCAGGAAGGGACC
>CAXTLC010000083.1:3069-19749 GCA_964245075.1 uncultured Acetobacteraceae bacterium | reverse complement strand
CGTTGCAGATGCGGGTGATCGACACCGCGCCGGAAGCGCCGAACCTGGTGGCCACGCTGAACCAGGGCGCGTTCAACCTGGGCAATGCGGGCGGCGCATGGCTTGGCAGCGCCGCGCTGGCCGGGGGGGTTGGCTATGGCGCGTTGCCTTGGCTGGGCGCCGCGTTGAGCGTGGCCGGGTTGGGGGTGACGACGCTGTCGATGGTTTTGGACCGGCGGGCTGCGGCGCCCGCGCACGCTTCGGTTGTGGAGGAAGCCTAAAGCACCATCCGACCCCCGCGGTCAGCCGTCGGGTGAGGATACTCGTGAAAACAGAAGGCTCTAGCCATCGATCCGGTCCGCCAGCCTGGACGGGCAGTATGGCGCCACCGCCGCTTGTTCCAGCGAGAACGCAGCAGCCTGTCCAGCGGGCGCGTCAGTAGCTGCGCGGCAGGCCGAGCACGTGTTCGGCCACGTACGACAGGATCAGGTTGGTGCTGATCGGCGCGACCTGGTAGAGCCGGGTTTCCCGGAATTTGCGCTCGACGTCGTATTCCTCGGCGAAGCCGAAGCCGCCATGGGTCTGGATGCAGGCTTCACCCGCAGCCCAGCTCGCTTCCGCCGCCAGCATCTTGGCCATGTTGGCCTGCTCCCCGCACGGCAGCCCCGCCTCGAACCGCCCCAATCCCTCGCGCACGAGCAGCTCGGCGGCGCGCGTCTGGGCGTAGGCGCGGGCGATGGGGAACTGGATGCCCTGGTTCTGCCCGATCGGGCGGCCGAACACCCTGCGGTCATTGGCGTAGGCGGTGGACTTGGCGGTGAACCACTTGGCGTCGCCGATGCACTCGGCGGCGATCAGCAGCCGCTCGGCGTTCATGCCGTCCAGGATGTAGCGGAAGCCCCTCCCTTCCTCGCCCAGCAAGGCGTCGGCCGGAATGTGCATCTCGTCGAAAAACACCTCGCACGAGTTGTGGTTCATCATGGTGCGGATGGGCCGGATCGTCAGGCCCGACACCGCCGTCATATCCACGATGAAGGTGGACAGCCCGTCCGTCTTCTTCGCCGCCTCACTCTGCGGCGCGGTGCGGGCGAGCAGCAGCAGCAGGTCGGAATGCTCGGCGCGGCTGGTCCAGATCTTCTGGCCGTTGACCACGTAGCCCTCGTTGGTGCGCCGGGCGGTGGTGCGCAGCGCCGTGGTGTCCGTGCCGCTGCCAGGCTCCGTGACGCCAAACGCTTGCAGGCGCAGCGCGCCCGACGCGATCTTGGGCAGGTAGCGCCGCTTCTGCTCGTCCGAGCCGTGCCGGAGGATCGTGCCCATCGTGTACATCTGCGCGTGGCAGGCGCCGCCGTTGCAGCCCTCGGCCTGGATCGTTTCCAGGATCGCCGCTGCCGCCGAGATGGGAAGGCCCGAACCGCCGTACTCCTCCGGGATCAGCACCGAAAGGTACCCGGCCTCCGTCAGGGCGGTGACGAATTCGGTCGGGTAGCCCCGGACCTCGTCCAGCTTGCGCCAGTACTCGCCTGGGAAACGCGCGCACAGCTTGCGCACTTCCTCCCGGATCTCGGGGTAGTCGCCAAGGGCGGTCAAGGATTGGTCCATGCGTGTTCCTCCCTCCGGGACCCGTGCTCAGCCGTCGGCGCGGGGCACCCAAGGAATGCGGGCGACCTCGATGCCGTCGTCAGCCAGCCGCTCGGCTTCTTCCGGCGTCGCCTCGCCGTAGATGCCGCGGGCGTCGCTCTCGCCGTTGTGGATGCGGCGCGCCTCCTTGGCGAATCCGTCTCCCACGTAATCGCAGCGCTTCTCCACCTCGGCCCGCATGCGTTGCAGCATCGCGCGCATGCCGTCCGGTAGGCTGCCTCCGGCGACGGGGGCCGGCCCGGGCGCTGGCACGGCAGGCGGCTTGGCCTCGGGCTCGACCTGCGATGGCGCCGCGCGCTTCTTGCCCACAGCCGGCGCCATCAGCGCGCGCTGCACCTCGGACGTGCCGCAGCTTGGGCAGGAAAGCTGCCCGGCGTGGGCCTGGGCGTCGAAGGCCTGGCTGTCACGGAACCAGCCGTCGAAGGCGTGGGACTGGGCGCAACGGAGCTGGTAGTGGATCATGAGGCTGACAGCATGCCGTCCAGCTTGCCGGCGCGCTCCAAGGCCATCAGCGCGTCGCAGTCGCCCACGTGCTTGCCGTCAAGGAACACCTGCGGGACCGATGTCTTGCCCCCCGACCGCTCGGTGGAAGCGGTGCGCTCGGCGGTTCCGTGGGGCGCGTTGATCTCCTCGAACACCATGCCCTTCTTCTTCAACAATCCGACGACCCGCGAGCAGAACGGACACCACGGCTGGGTATAAACCTCGATACGCGGCAATGTGGGGCTCCTCGGGCCGATGCTGTCGCAATGCAGACGCTGCCGCAATGCAATGGCGATGCCGCCGGGTCATGGCAAGGCTTCGTCGCCGCCGCCGGCACGCGCCGCCACCAGAAGGTCCACCCGCGCGGCGCCAGCCGCGAGCATCGCCTCCGTGCACGCGGCGGCCGTGGCGCCCGTGGTCAGCACGTCATCCACCAGCAGCACCCGGCGGCCGAACAGGCGGTCGCGCCGCGCCGGCCGCACATCGAACGCGCCCGCAACCGTTGCCGCCCGCTGCTGCCGCGTCTGCCCGGCCAAGGACGCGGTGGGATGCAGCCGGCGCAGCGCGTCTGCCACCACCACCCGCCCGGCAAGCCGGCCGACGGCGTGGGCGAGCAACGCCGACTGGTTGTAACGCCGGGCCAGCAGCCGCCGGCGATGCAGCGGGACCGGCACGATCACCTCCGCCTCCCGCAGCAGGGGGGCGCCGGCGCGGGCCATGTGCCGGGCCAGGGCGGACGCCAGCTCCACCCGGTCGCCATACTTGAAAGGCAGGATCAGCCGGCGGGCCTGGTCGTCATACCGGAGCGCGGCCCGACCCTGGCGCCAGGGCGGCGGCTGCGCCAGGCACCCGGCGCAGGCCATCGCGAGGCCGCCCTGCCCGGCGTGGCCGAACGGCGTGCCGCAGCGCAGGCAGCAGGGCTGCGTCACGAAGAAGGTGAGCCGGAAGCAGGCCGCGCACAGCCGGCCGGTCGCTTCCACGCCAGCATCGCAGGTCAGGCAGCGCGGGGGCAGCGCCAGGTCCAGCCCGGCCCGCGCCAAGGCGCCGAGCCGGGCGCCGAGCCAGACGCGGCCGACGGAAAGCGGGAAGGTGGGGCCGGGCATGGCGAGACGTTACGGGATCGTACCCACCCGCGTCCACTTGCCCGCTTCTACTTGCCTGGCTCTACTTGGCACTGTCCCGCCCGCATCGCACATCCACGCCATGACCGAGACCGTATTCGACCGCCTCGCCGTTCGCCGCCACCACGACCGCGCCGCTCCCACGCTTTCGCTGGTCGCGCCAGTGCTGGGCGAGGTGGCGGACCGGCTGATCGACCGGTTGGACGACATCACCCGGCGCTTCACGCACGCGCTCGACCTGGGCGGGCGCGGCGTGGTCGGCCCCCTCCTGCGCGCCCGCGGGATCGACACCGTCAGTTGCGAGCTGTCGCCCGTCATGGCCCGGCGCCACGGCGCGGTGGCGGGCGATCCGGAGTGGCTGCCCTTCGCGCCGGAAAGCTTCGACCTTGTGGTGGCCAACCTGTCGCTGCATCTGGTGAACGACCTGCCCGGCGCGCTGGTGCAGCTCCGCACCGCCTTGCGGCCGGACGGATTGCTGCTGGCCAGCATGCCGGTGCTGGGCACCTTGGCGGAACTGCGGGCCGCCTTGACCGAGGCCGAAGCGGGGTTGACTGGCGGGGCCAGCCCGCGCGTGGCGCCGTTCGCCGGGCTGCCAGACTGCGCCGCGCTGCTGCAACGGGCCGGGTTCCGGCTGCCGGTGGTGGATAGCGACAACCTCACCCTGCTTTATGCCGACCCGCTTGCCCTGCTGCATGAGCTTCGCGCCGCGGGGGAGGCCAACGCCATCGCGTTGCGGAACCGCCGCATCCCGCCGCGCGCGCTGTTCCCAGCAGCGCTTGCCGCCATGCCCACGCAGGACGGACGGGTCGCGGCCAGCTTGCGGCTGGCCATGATGACGGGCTGGGCGCCTGGACCAGACCAGCCGAAGCCGGCGGCACGCGGCAGCGCCAATGCAAGCCTTGCAGACGTACTGCGCGAGCCCTGATCTGGGCTCATACCAACGGGCATGAGTCATAGGAGGGCGGCAGGCATACCCTCCGGGGGAGCGAAGGAGCATTTTGCCGTCAGACGGATGGCAGCGGACGTCCCGCCCTCCCCCGCCGAACGGTCCGCCCAGCACCGGCGAGCCCTTTCGATAGGACTTACGACTATGAACACGAAGCTTATCATTGCCGCAACGGTCGCGGCACTCAGCCTCGCCACCACCGCGTTCGCGCAGGGCGAGAGCCAGGACGCGTTCCGCGTCCCGGGGCAGACAACCTACGCAGCGCCAACGGCTGACACGGGTTCGCAGCAGTACCCGGCCCCGAGCGTGATTGGGGAAGTGACGGCCTTGAACAACGCCATCGTAGCTCCAAACGGCTCCGAAGGCGCGGTTGAGAGCGCCAACTCGCTCCCCACAGACGCGATGGTCGGGACGGCCCAGTACATGTACACGCAATCGGTGAACCAGTATTTCGCCCAGCAAGAGCAGCATCGCTTCGCGGCGGTGCGCCACGCTCAGCCGAACGGATAACCCTCACCGGTCGGCTGGAAAAGGGGCCGGCTCGCAAGGGCCGGCCCCTTTTCCATGCCCAAGACGGCTGCGTCAGCGGCTCAGCCGCCCGTCAGGCTCATCGTCCGGGAGACGGACGCCGCGGGGCGGCGGCGATCGATCACGAAATCATGGCCGCGGGGCTTGCGGCTGATCGCCTCGCGTATGACGCTCTCGAGTCCCGCTTCGTCCGTGCCGGACCGCAACACCCGGCGCAGGTCGGCGGCGTCATCCTGGCCAAGGCACATGTAGAGCGTCCCCGTGCACGTGAGCCGGACCCGGTTGCAGCTCTCGCAGAAGTTGTGGGTCATCGGGGTGATGAACCCGATCCGCCGTCCCGTCTCGGCCACGTCGAAGTACCGTGCCGGGCCGCCCGTGCGGTATTCGGTTTCCGTGAGGGTCCAGCGCCGGCGAAGGCGCGCCCGCACCACGGAAAGCGGCAGGTACTGTGCCGTACGGTCACCCACCTCGCCCATCGGCATGGTCTCGATCAGGGTCAGGTCCAGCCCTTCCTGGCCGCACCAGGCCAGCATGTCGTCGAACGAGTCCTCGTTGACCCCGCGCAAGGCCACGGCATTGATCTTGACCGCGAGCCCGGCGGAGCGCGCCGCCCGGATGCCCGCCAGCGTTTTCTCGATCCGGCCCCAGCGCGTCACCTGCGTGAAGGTTTCCGGGTCCAGCGTATCCAGGCTCACGTTCACCCGCCGCACCCCGGCTTCCCGCAGCTCCTCGGCGAAACGCACGAGCTGGGTGCCGTTGGTGGTGAGCGTCAGCTCCTCCAGCCCGCCTTCCTGGCCCAGCCGGGCGCCGAGAGAGCGGAACAGCGTCATCACGTCCCGCCGCACCAGCGGCTCGCCGCCGGTGATGCGCAGCTTGCGCACGCCCAGGCGGACGAACGCGCCGCACAGGCGCTCCAGCTCCTCCAGCGAAAGCACGTCCGCGCGGGGCAGGAAGGTCATGTCCTCCGCCATGCAGTAAACGCAGCGAAGGTCGCACCGGTCCGTCACCGAAACGCGCAAGTAGCTGATGGACCGGCCGAACGGGTCGATCACGGCCGGGGCTTCGCCATGGGGCATGGGAGTATTGTCGGCAGGAATGCCCGCCGGTTCAACCCCTTGCCGACGGCGGCAGTCACTCGCGCGGCGCCGCCTCCACCACGTCCAGCATGACGAGGCGCGCGTTGATGAGCACCTTGCCGGCTTCGGGGAAATTCACCGTGACCCGTTCGCCGATCACGGACTGCACCTGGCCGATTCCCCAGTCCGGCTGCCCGGGATGGCGGACACGCTGGCCGGGCTCGATATGGGACGTGAAGGGCGGCATGGCCGGGAAACCTATCACTCTTGATTATTGGCGCGCGATTTATATGGCGTTCGGGCAGGACAACCTCATAGTGAAACGAAAGAGCCTGTGAGCGAACGCAGATGCCCGGCACGTTCTCCGAACCCCACGCTGACCGACTGCTGATTGCCGAGACGCTATGCGCCCGGCTCTGCCACGACCTCAGCAGCCCGCTCGGCACCTTGATCGGCACGTTGGAGCTTGCGGTCGAGGAGGCCGGGGCTGCGGCGGAAGCCTTGGCGCTGGGCGGCGAAGCGGCGGCGGAACTCGGCGCACGCCTGCGCCTGCTGCGTGCGGCATGGACGGGTGACTGCGGTCCGCTCGGCCCGGACCAGCTTGCAAGCCTGGCGCACGGGCTGCCCCGCCGGGTGCGGGCGGACTTGGATGGGCTGCGCGGCGGCCCATTCCCGCCGGCGGTGGCGCGGGTGCTGGTCAACCTGCTGCTGCTGGGAGCGGAAGCGCTGCCGAAGGGCGGCATCGTGGCGCTGTCCGGGGAGCCCGGCGGTGACGTCCTGGCCACGGTGGCCGGGCCGTCCGCACGCTGGCCCACCATCCTGCCGGCGGCACTGGCAGACGGCGGAGCCGGGCCGTTCGATGACCCCCGCACCGTGCAAGCGCCGTTGTCCGCGCTGCTGGCCCGCGCCGCCGGCTTGCGCCTGTCCATGCTGATGCCGTCGGGTCCCGCCGCCGCCGTGCCGCCCCTGTTGCTGGCGCGGTTAACCTAATCTTCGGTTCTTCATGACATGGTGCCGGCATCGCGGAGCGTGTGCCGTATGGACGAGTTGCTGGCCGACTTCCTGAGCGAGACTGCGGAGAACCTTGCTGCCTTGGACGAAGCGGTCCTGACGCTGGAGCGTTTGCCGGGCGATCCTGCGACGGTCGCGCTGGTGTTCCGGCTCGTGCACACCATCAAGGGAACCTGCGGCTTCCTGTCCCTGCCCCGGCTTGAGCGCGTCGCCCATGCGGCCGAGAACGTGCTGTCCGCCATCAGAAGCGGTGAGCGCCAGGGGACGGCGGCGGTCATCACGGTGGTGCTGGCGGCGCTGGACCGCATCCGGCTGATCGTGGATGGCCTGGCGGCAAGCGGCGTGGAACCGGAAGGTGACGACGCTCCCTTGCTGGCCAAGCTACGCGCCGTGGAAACCCCGAGCGTCACGCCGGACGAGGCGGCCGAGACTGTCCCGGACGGTCCTGCCCCCTTTGCGGACCCGGCGGGCGCAGGACATGGCGCGCAGGGCCAGACCATCCGGCTCGGTGTGGATGTGCTGGAAAATCTCATGACCCTGGTCAGTGAGCTTGTGCTGACCCGCAACCAATTGATGCAGCTCGCCCGTTCGCACACGGACAGCCGGTTCACAGCGCCCTTGCAGCGCTTGTCGCACCTGACGTCGGACCTGCAGGAAGGCGTGGTGAAAACGCGGATGCAGCCGATCATGCACGCTTGGCGCAAGCTTCCCCGTTTGGTGCGCGAGCTGGGGGCGGAGCTGGGCAAGCAGGTCGAGCTGTCGATGAAAGGCGGAGAAACCGAACTCGACCGTCAAGTGCTTGAACTGATCCAAGACCCGCTGATGCACATCGTGCGCAACAGCCTCGACCATGGGCTGGAGCGGCCTGCGGAGCGGCTTGCGGCCGGCAAGCCCGCAACCGGACGCATCACCCTGCGCAGCTACCACGAGGGCGGCCATATCGTCATTGAGATCGGCGATGACGGCGCCGGGCTTGCCACGGACGCCATCCGCGCCCGCGCGTTGTCCCGCGGGTTGGCTTCCGCGGCGGAGCTGGCGGCCATGCCGGACCACCAGATCCACCTGTTCATCTTCCGCGCAGGCTTCTCCACCGCCGCCAGCGTCACCTCCGTATCGGGGCGCGGGGTCGGCATGGATGTCGTCAAGGCCAACGTGGAACGGCTCGGCGGCTCGGTGAACGTAGCCAGCGCCGCCGCCGGCGGCACCACGTTGACGATCAAGATTCCGCTGACGCTTGCCATCATCTCGGCCTTGATCGTGGCCGCGGGAGGTCAACGCTTCGCACTGCCGCAAATCTGCGTGGCCGAGCTGGTGCGGGCAGAAGCGCACGGCCCGCTGGGGAACGGCCGGCTCGTGGTGGAACACCTCGACGGGGTTCCCGTGCTGCGGCTGCGCGAACGGCTGCTGCCGCTCGTGACGCTGCGCGAGTTGCTGCGGCTTCCGGAAGCGCCGAACGCGGCGCAGCAAGCTGCCTTCACCGTCGTGGTGGCCACGGTGGGCGGGGCCACCCTGGGCCTGGTCGTGGACCAGGTGTTTGACACGGAGGAGATCGTGGTCAAGCCGGTGTCGCCGCTGTTGCGCGATATCGCCATGTTCGGCGGCAATACGATCCTGGGTGACGGCTCCGTCATCATGATCCTCGACCCGAACGGCATCGCCCACGCTGTCGGCCAGCCGCAGGCGGCTGCATCCGGGCAGGCGCTGGACCACGTCCAGGACATGGCCGAACGCACCGGTGACCCCTCGGCCATGCTGCTGGTGCACCTTGCGGCAGCGAGCAGCCCGGTGGCGATCCCGCTCGGCCTGATCGCCCGCATCGAGTCGATCCCCCGCGAAAAGATCGAACGCGCCTCCGGACGCTGGGTGACGCAATATCGCGGGCGCCTGATGCCCTTGCTCGCCTTGGACGGCGATCCGTTGGCGGCCGACCACGTGCCGGTGCTCGTGTTCTCCGACCGCGGCAGGACGGTGGGCCTGATGACGGAAAAGATCGTGGACGTGGTAGAAGATCAGCTCGTCATCGAGCTGTCCTCTTCCCGGCCGGGCCTGCTCGGCACTGCGCTGATCGCCGGACGGGTGACAGAGGTGATCGACACCAGCCACCTGTTGCAGCAGAGCATGTCCGACTGGTTCAGCGACGAACGCGCACAGGAGGGCGGCCAGCGCCGCCGCGTTCTGGTGGTCGAGGACAGCGCGTTCTTCCGCCAGCTCCTCATCCCGACGCTTTCCGCTGCCGGCTATCACGTGACCGCCGTGGACGGGGCGGCCAAAGCGCTCGCACTGCGGGACGGCGATGGCCAGGGTAGTGGGAAGGGCGCGTTCGAGGCCATCATCTCGGATGTCGAGATGCCGGGCATGAACGGGCTGGAATTTGCCCGGGCCGCCAAGTCAAGCGGCCCTTGGGTTGACACGCCGATGTTGGCGCTCAGCAGCCGCTGCAACCCGATCGATGTGAGGAGAGGGCTTTCCGCCGGCTTCTGCGAGTACATCGGCAAGTTCGACCGGGAAACGCTCCTGTCCGCCTTGCGTCAACACCTCGACGCGCCCGAGCGCCAGGCCGCATGAAAGAGCGCACGATGGAGCTTGCCAGGACGGTTCAACCCATATCCACCCCGTTCGTCACCTTGACCTTGGCTGGGCAGCTTTGCGGCGTGGCAGTATCGGCGGTGCGTGACGTGCTGCGGTTGCAGCCGGTCGCACCCGTCCCGCTGGCGCCGCCGGAGATCGCCGGCAACCTGAACCTGCGCGGCCGCATCGTCACCGCCATCGACCTGCGTTGCCGCCTGCGCCTTCCCGTCGCCGCGGGCCTGCATCCGATGGCATTGGTCACCGAGAACGAGGGTGAGCTCTACGCCTTGCTGGTCGACCATGTGTCCGAGGTGCTGACTCCGGACCCGGATTGCTTCGAAGCCAATCCTTCCACCCTGCCGGTCCTGTGGGCCCGGTTCAGCACCGGCCTGTATCGGCTGGAGAACGCCCTCATGATCGTGCTGGACTTGCCTCGCGTACTGGCATTGTCGGCAGAACCATGATGGGAACGGCGGTCGCAACCTGCCTGGTGGTGGACGACAGCCGGGTGGTCCGCAAGGTAGCCCGGCGGATCTTGGAAGCCCATGGGTTCGAAGTCGTTGAAGCGGAGAACGGCCAGGAAGCATTGACCCAGTGCCGCCGCAGCCTGCCCCGCTGCGTGCTGCTGGATTGGAACATGCCGGTGATGAACGGGCTCGCGTTTCTCCGCGCATTGCGGGCTGAGTTCGGCGAGGGCGAGCCAAAGGTCGTGTTCTGCACGACCGAGAACGAGATCACCCAGATGGCCGCCGCCATCGAGAGCGGGGCGCAGGAATACATCATGAAGCCGTTTGACGAAGCCATCCTGACCGGCAAGCTTGCCCAGATCGGCTTGCTCTGAGCCGCCGGCTTGTCTGCCTTGACGATCTTGGCCGAGTTGCTGCACCGGCGGTCTGGCCTCGTGGTCGGTCCCGATAAGCTGTACTTGCTGGAAAGCCGTCTGGCCCCGCTCATCCAGCGGGAAGGCTTGACGGACCTTGACGCACTCGCGAGCCGTTTGGGAAGCGGCGGCTGCGCCGAATTGGAGAGGGACGTTGCGGAGGCTATGGCAACGCACGAGACGATGTTCTTCCGCGATGCGAAGCCGTTCGAGCATCTCCTCGCGACGGGGCTGCCCACCCTCCTGCATGACCGCCCGCCCGGCGCAACCCTGAGGATGTGGTCGGCTGCCGCGTCGAGCGGTCAGGAGGCTTATTCCATGGCGATGGCCGCCTTGGAAAGCGGAGTGGCGGAGCGCTACCGGGTGGAAGTGTTGGGAACCGACTTCGCCCGGGACCCCCTCAATCGGGCGCAGGCTGGCTGCTACACCCAATACGAGGTTCAGCGCGGACTGTCGGTGCATCGCCTCCTGCGGCATTTCAGCCGTCAGGGCCATCAATGGCGCGTGAACCCGAACGTCCGCGGCCTGTGCTCCTTCCGCGAGTTGAACCTGCTGGATGATTTGGCGCCGCTCGGCCGCTTCGACGTCGTGTTCTGCCGCAACGTGTTGTTCTACTTTGACATGCCAACAAGATCCCGAATCTTGACCACCATCCTAAGACAGATGGCGCCAGGCGGACTGCTTTACCTAGGCGCCGCGGAAACGGCGACCGGGCTTGCAGACACTTTGGAGCGTGAAGGGCCTAGCTACACGGCAGCCAATTGCCGCCCCCCTCATCAAGCCGATCAGCCCGTATAGCCTTCCAGCACGCCGTCCTGTCAGCGCAGGACAATTTGCACGCGCCGGTTCTGCGGCTCCCGCACGCCGTCGGCCGTCGGCACCAGAGGGTTGCTTTCGCCGTAGCCGTGGATCGAGATCTCGCCGGCCGGCACCCCGTCGCGCATGAGTTCCGCTTGAACGGTCCGCGCTCGGCGCATGGAAAGCGCCTGGTTGTAGCGGGCGGTGCCCGACAGGTCCGTGTAACCGTTCACCTCGATGCGGGTCGTCTGGACGCGGGTGCTGGCCTGCGCGGCTTCGGCGACGATCTGCCGGGCGCGGTCGGACAGGGTGGCGCGGTCCCAATCGAAGAACACCAGGTAGGTCCGCGCCGGCGCAGGCGCCGGGGCGGCCTGGACCGGCGCAGGTGGTGAGGGCGGCGGCGTGAACAGGGCGTAGGACAGACCGACGGTGAACTGGTGGTTGAAGACATCCGAAAGGCCGACGGTGCCCCTGCTCGTTCCCGCCCGGGTGATGTACGTGCCGATCGCGCCAGAGTTCGGTATGACGCCTACCATCCGATAGTCGAGCGTGGCCTTGAGGCCTGGAACGCCCTCCACCGGGAAGCCGAGGCCGACAATGGGCTGGTAGGCGAAGTTCACGGCATTTCCGCCGAGGCTGAAGGAGCTTCCGTCCGCAAAGGCGCTCCTCAATGGGGAGTTGCGCGTCCAGAGCGCGCCGGCGCCCACGCCCAGGTATGGCTGAACCCAGGAAACATCGAGGCCGAACTTGGTCAGGTCGACGTCATAGACGGCGTTGACGAACCCTCCATAGCTCTCCTGGCGCCCCGAAGGCCTGCCGGGCAACGGCGTGCGCACGTTTCCGTTGAAGCCGGTGTTGGCGTACGTGCCTTCGAGCTCGACCCGCAAGCCGTTGCCGAACCCCCAGCCTCCGGAAACCGCAACCACGTAGCCTGGGCCGAACCGGTAGCGCGTGTTCGGAAAATCAAACACCTGGCGCCGTGGCTGGGCAAACTCGTCCTGCAACAGGTTGTAGCCTGCGCCGAGGCTGACGTAAGGCCCTTCCAACGGGGGCGCGGGCGGTGCGGATTGTGCCTGGGCCACGAGCGGCCCCGCTGCCAGCGTGGTGGTCAAGAGCGCCGTCCGCCAATGCCTCATAATCTTATTTCCTGTCATGGGCCCGTGATGGCCGGCGCACCATTGAGGAAGGCAGATTCATGGGTCAAGTCACGTGTCCGGGCCGCTTGTGCAGCCCAAGCGTTTCATCGCGTGTGAGCGCTGAAGCTACAACTTATGACGTATCCACCTGGAAAATTGCCTCGCATTTCGAGAAACAGATCATTTTCCTGCTGATTGCCTGGAATTGCGTCTTTGCTGCATCTTCAATGGAAAATGACGCTCATTCCCGCCCTTCTTCCACCGCGTGGCATGCCACCCGCACCGCACCCGCCTGCGTGTAGCCCGGCCGTTCGACCCGGCACCGTTCGTTGGCGAGCGGGCAGCGCGGATGGAACGTGCAGCCCGGCGGCGGCGCGATCGGGCTCGGCACCTCGCCGCCGATCCCGGGCCGCAGCTTCACCGGGCCGCCCGCGGCCGCCAGGTCCGGGATCGCTTCGAGCAGCAGGCGCGTGTAGGGGTGCAGCGGGCGGGTGAAGATCGCCTCGCCCGGGCCGTGCTCCACGATGCGGCCCAGGTACATGACACCCAACTGGTCCGACATGTGGCGGATCACCGCCAGGTTGTGGCTGATGAACAGGTAGGTCAGCCCTAAGCGGCGCTGCAGGTCCCGCATCAGGTTGAGGATCTGCGCCTGCACCGAAACGTCCAGCGCGCTGGTCGGCTCGTCGCAGACCAGGAAATCCGGCGCCGAGGACAGCGCGCGGGCGATGGAGATGCGCTGCCGCTGCCCGCCGCTGAACTCGTGCGGGTACTTGGCGCCATCGGCCGCGGACAGCCCCACCTCCGTCAGCAGCGCCGCCACCCGCTCGCCGACCGCGGCGCCGCGCAGCATGCCGAACGCGCGCAGCGGCTCCGCCACGATGTCGCTGACCCGCCAGCGCGGGTTGAGCGAGGCGTACGGGTCCTGGAAGATCATGTTCATGCGCCGCCGCAGCGCCGGCTGCGCGCGGGCGGCCGAGAGCGGCTGCCCTTCGAACCGCATCTCCCCGGCGCTGGGCGGGTAGAGGCCCACCGCGAGCCGGGCCACCGTGCTCTTGCCGCAGCCGCTCTCCCCCACCAGCGACAGCGTGGTGCCCTTCGGGATGGCGAAGCTCACCTCGTCCACCGCGCGCAGCGTGCGCCGGCCGCTGCCGGACAGCACGCGTTGCAGCCAGGGCCGCGACACGTCGAAGCTGCGGCTGACCGCGACCGCTTCCAGCACGTCAGCCATCGGCGTAGAGCCAGCAGGCGGCCAGGTTTTCCCGCGCCGGCATCAGCTCCGGCCGTTCCACCCGGCAGCGGCCG
Source organism: uncultured Acetobacteraceae bacterium (assembly GCA_964245075.1). Lineage (GTDB taxonomy): Bacteria > Pseudomonadota > Alphaproteobacteria > Acetobacterales > Acetobacteraceae > LMUY01. The sequence goes on along the minus strand of CAXTLC010000083.1, from coordinate 6,280 downwards.
AACACCTTCGGGCAGCGCGGGTTATAGGGGCAGCCGGGCGGGATCGCCGACAGCCGCGGCATGGCGCCGTCGATCTGCGCCAGCCGGTCCACCCTCGTGCCAAGCACCGGGATGGAGGCCATCAGCCCGGCCGTGTACGGGTGCGCCGGGCGGTGCACCACGGCGCCCACGCTTCCCACCTCGATCACCCGGCCGGCATACATCACCGCCACCCGGTCGCAGGTCTCGGCGATCACGCCCATGTCGTGCGTCACCAGGAGTACCGCCGTGCCGTGCTCCCGCGCCAGGCGGCGCAGCAGGGCGATCACCTGCGCCTGGATCGAGACGTCCAGCGCGGTGGTCGGCTCGTCGGCGATCACCACCTGCGGCTCCGCGCACAGGGCGAGCGCGATCACCACGCGCTGCCGCATGCCGCCGCTGAACTCGTGCGGATGGGCGCCGATGCGCTCGGCCGCGCCGGGGATGCCGACGTCCTGCAACCAGCGCACCGCGCGGGCCTGCGCTTCCCGGTCGGACAGGCCCAGGTGGGTCTGCATCGTTTCCACCAACTGCCGCCCGACCGTGTAGAGCGGGTTGAGCGTGGTCAGCGGGTCCTGGAACACCGCGCCGATCTGCTTGCCGCGCACCCGGCGCATCTGCCCGGGCGGCAGCCGGTCGATGCGCCGGCCCGCGAGGGTCACCTGGCCGCCCACGATGCGTCCCGGCGGCTCCAGCAAGCCGATGATCGCGGCGCCGGTCAGCGATTTTCCTGCACCGCTCTCGCCCACCACGCCCAGGATCTCGCCCGCATCGAGGGTGAAGGAAACGCGGTCCAGCGCGTGCAGCAGGCCGCGCCGCGTCGGGAAATCGACGGACAGCCCCGCCACCTCCAGCAACGCGCTCATCCCAGCGGCCTCATCTCAGCGGCCTCATCTCAGCCTGGGATTCAGCGCGTCGCGCAGCCAGTCGCCCAGCAGGTTGACCGCCAGCACGGTCACCGCCAGGAAGGCGCCGGGGAAGATGGTGATCCACCACTCGCCGCTGTACAGGTAGTCGTTGCCGATCCGGATCAGAGTGCCCAGCGAGGGCTGCGTCGCCGGCAGTCCCACACCCAGGAAGGAAAGCGTCGCCTCGTCCAGGATCGACAGGCCGATGTTGATGGTGGCGATCACCACCACCGGCCCCCAGGCGTTGGGCAGGATGTGGGTGAACATGATCCGCGGGCCGGACAGCCCGATCACCCGGGCCGCGAGCACGTAGTCCCGCCCCCGCTCCACCAGCGCCGAGCCGCGGACGGTGCGGGCGAATTGCGGCCAGCGGCTGATGCCGATGGCGAAGATCAGCACGTAGATCTCCAGCGCCTCGTGCAGGCCGGACGGCAGCGCGACGCTCACCACGCCGTCCACCAGCAGCGCGATCAGGATGGCGGGAAAGGTCAGCTGCACGTCGGCCACCCGCATCAGCAGCGCATCCACCCAGCCGCCCGCATAGCCGGCGACCAGCCCCGCCACCACGCCCACGGCGGTCGCGAACACCACGGCGGACAGCCCCACCTCCAGGCTGATGCGGGCGCCGTAGATCATCGCGGACAGCAGATCCCGCCCCTGGTTGTCCGTTCCGAGCAGGTGCGCGGCGCTGCCTTCGGGCAGGAAGGCGGGCGGGATGAAGCTGTCCATCAGGTTCAGGCTGGCCAGGTCGAACGGGTCGTACGGCGAAACCAGCGGCGCCAGTGCCGCGGCGCCGACGCACAGCAGGACGACCAGGGCGGAGCCGAGCGCCACCGGGGAGCGGCGGAACGCGTAAAGGACGTCGCTGTCCCACGCCCGCGCCACCGCCGGGATCACCGCCGCACCCGCAGCCGCGGGTCCACCGCGAAGTACAGCAGGTCCACGATCATGTTGATGCACACGAACAGCACGGCCACCAGCAGCAGGTAGGTGGACATCACCGGGATGTCCCCGACCTGGATCGACTGCACCAGCAGCAGCCCCATGCCGGGCCATTGGAACACCGTCTCCGTCACGATGGAGAAGGCGACGATGCCGCCCAGTTGCAGCCCGGCGACCGTGATCACCGGCACCAGCGTGTTCTTCAGCGCGTGGCCGAAATGGATCGTCCGGTCCGGCAGGCCGCGGGCGCGGGCGAACTTGATGTAGTCCGACCGCAGCACTTCCAGCATCTCCGCGCGCACCAGCCGCATGATCAGCGTCATCTGGAACAGCCCGAGTGTCACGGACGGCAGCACCAGCGCCTTCAGCCCGGACAGGCTCAGCAATCCCGTGGTCCAGCCGCCGAGGTCGACCGTGGCGCCCCGCCCATAGGAAGGCAGCCAGCCCAGCAGCACGCTGAACACCAGGATCAGCAGGATGCCGATCAGGAAGGTGGGAAGGGAAACGCCCAGCAGGCTCAGCGCCATGAACACGCGGGACGCGGCGGCGGTGCGGTGGATGCCGGTGTAAACCCCCGCCGGCACGCCCACCAGAAGCGCGAACAGGGCGGCGGCGGCCGACAGCTCCGCCGTGGCGGGCAGCCGCTCGGCGATGAGGGCGGAAACCGGGCGCGCCAGGCGGTAGCTGACGCCGAACTCCCCGTGCAGCACAGCCCAAAGGAACTTGCCGTACTGGACCAGGAACGACTGGTCGAGCCCGAGTTCATGCGTCACCCGCACCCGGTCCGCTTCCGTGTAGGAGGTGCCGAGCATGATGTTCACCGGGTCGCCCACGAAGGCGAACAGGGCGAAAGCGACGAACGCCACGACGAGCAGTACGGGAATGGCTTGCAGGATGCGCGAAAGGATGAAAGCGGGGATGGCGTGCGGTCTCCGTCAGCGGGCGCTAGGCTATGGGAAGCAAGTTCCGGTCCAGATAGGGGGTCAACTGCTGAAGAACATATAGGTGGCGTGGTAGTCGATCCGGGCTTCGGCGCCCGCATGCGCCGCGTCGCACCCGGTCGCGGGTGCTGCCCCGCCCTGCGTGGCGCTGCGCACCACGAAGGTCACCGCGGCGAGGACTCCGCTCCCGGAATGGGCTTTCGCGCGCAGGACCAGCCATGGGACGTCGCCGGGCTGCGGCGCGGCGCCGGTCGCCTCCACCTCGCCGACGACCGTGCTGCCGTCCGTGGCCTGCCAGCTCGGCCCGGCGAAATGGCGCCCGACCGCCTTGCCGGACGCATCCGTCAGCACGGCGTCAGGCGCTTTGAGGCTCCAGGCCGGAGCGCCGGCGCCCTGGCCGCC
>CAXTLC010000083.1:1677-2969 GCA_964245075.1 uncultured Acetobacteraceae bacterium | reverse complement strand
CCGCCCTGGCCGCCGCCCTGGCCGCACACGTACACCTGCTGGCCCGTGCCGGTCAGCACCAGCACCGCCGGGGCGGCCTGAACCGCGTTTCCGAACGCTACCGCGCCAGCCATGATCGCCAGGGTCTGCATGATGGTCTGCATGATGGTCCGCCGTCCTACCGCTCGGTTGCCCAATACGCCAAGGCGAGCAGCGGCAGCGCCATCCCGGCCAGGGACGTCAGCGTCCAGCCGCCCTGCGCGAACGTCCAGCCGCTCGCCGCCGAGCCGATCGCGCCGCCGATGAACAGGGTTGCGATGAACAGCCCGTTGAGCCGGCTGCGATGGGCGGCGCCGAGCGAGAAGATCGCCCGCTGGCCGAGCACCATGCTGGCCGTCACCCCGAAATCCAGCACGATCGCCTCGAGAACCAGGATGCCGAGCGCAAGACGGGAGTTGCCTTGGCCGACCGCGCCCAGCGCGAAGGAGCAGGCAACCGCCGCCATGGCGAGGCCGGTGGCCGGGCGGCTCCATCCCCGGTCCGCCACCCGGCCCGCGATGGGGGCGGACACCGCGCCCGCCACCCCGGCCAGCGCGAACAAGGCGATGCCGTTCTGCGACAGGTGGAACACCGCCGCCAGTTGCAGCGGCACCGCGGTCCAGAACAGGCTGAACGCGCCGAACAGGAACGCCTGGTAGATGGCCCGGCGGCGCAGCACCGGCGTGCGCCCGGCCAGGCGGCCCATGGACGCCAGCAGCGCGCCGTACTGCGGGCCAGGTTCCGGCCGCCGCACCGGCAGCGCCAGCCGCAGCACGACGACCAGCCCGGCCATGGCAGCCGCCGCGATGGCGAACACCGCCTGCCAGGACAGCGCCGCCGTCACGAAGCTCGCCGCCGGCCGCGCCAGCATGATGCCGAGCATCAGCCCGCTCATCACGTTGCCCACCACCCGCCCGCGCGAAGCCTCGGGCGCCAGGTAGGTGGCGTATGGCACCAGCACCTGTGCCGCCACCGAGCCGACGCCGATGGCGCCCGCCGCCGCCAGGAACTGCACGGCCGAGGCCGACAAGGCCGCCGCGAGCAGCGCCACCGCTGACATGCCGGTGATCAGCAGCACCAGGAGCCGGTTCTCGACCAGGTCCCCCAACGGCACGACGAACAGCAGGCCGAGCCCGTAGCCGACCTGCGACATCGTCACGATCAGCCCGGCCGCATGCGGCGACATCCCGAGCGCCGCGCTGATCGGCCCGGCCAGCGGCTGCGCGTAGTAGATGTTGGCCACGATCAGCCCGCACGCAGCCGCCAGCAGCAGC
>CAXTLC010000083.1:0-1577 GCA_964245075.1 uncultured Acetobacteraceae bacterium | reverse complement strand
CAAGCTCGCCCGGCCGCACCGCCTCAGCGGAGGGCACCGTCAATGGACCCGCCCCTCCACGCCCGCGAACTCCGCCACCAGGGTGAAGCCGACGCCCAGCAGCACCGGGCCGAGGAAGATGCCCAGCAGCCCGAACGCCAGCGCGCCGCCCAGCACGCCCAGCACCGTCAGGAGAAACGGAAGCTGCGCCCCTCGCGAGATGAAGAACGGCCGGATCACACTGTCGGCGCCCGAGATGGCGACCACGCCGTAGATCGCCAGGAAAACCGCCCAGCCGGTATGCCCGGTGCCGAGCAGCCAGATCGAGGCTGGGATCCAGACCATCGGCGCCCCGATCGGCAGCACGGACACGATCCCGGCGATTGCCCCCAGCAGCACCGGCCGCGGCACGCCCGCCAGCCACAGGCCGAATGCGGTCAGCATGCCCTGCACCAAGGCGGTGCCGAGCAGGCCGTACACCGTCCCGCGCACCACCTGGCCGGTCACGGCGATCAGGCGGTCCGCGTAGGCGCCCGCGATCCGGCGCAGGATGGCGCGCCCGTGCACCGCGATCCGGTCGCCGTAAACCCAGAAGAAGAACGCCACGAACAGGGCCAGCAGGAATTGCAGCACGCCGGACGCGACGCCCAGCAACAGGGTCAGGCCGTCCTCCACGATCATGCCGAAGTAAGGCCGGAAGAACTCGGCCATGACGGACAGATCCGCCGCCCAGCTATTCCAGTAGGCCGCCAGCGTCGGCCCCGCCAACGGCAGCGCGTGCAGCCACGGGGGCGACGACGGCAGGCCGCTGGCGAACAGCCGGCCCAGCGAGGCGCGCAGCTCCGCCACGTCATCGGACCCGGCGGGCGCGGCGGCGGCGAGCGGCATGACCAGCAGCAGCGCCGTCAACCCCACCATCAGCAAGGCGGCCCCGGTGCGGCCGAGATGCGCCCGGGCGCGCACCCACTCGAACACCGGCCAGGTGGTGAACACCAGGATGGCGCCCCACAGGAGGGCGGAGGTGAACGGCTGGAGGACGAGGGCGCACCCGATCGCGATGCCCGCCAGCAGCAACCCCATCAACAGCCGTTCTGCAAGCATGGCGCGTGGGTTATCCTGCAACCCGCTCCATGCCAATGCAAAAGGACCCGCAATGCCCCGCTTCTGCGCCAACCTGACGCTGATGTTCAACGAGCACCCGTTCCTGGACCGGTTCGCCGCCGCGGCAAAGGCGGGGTTCCACGCGGTCGAGTTCCTGTTCCCCTACGAGCACAAGGCGGCCGACATCCGCGCCCGGTTGGACGATCACGGGCTGGAACAGGTGCTGTTCAACATGCCGCCGGGCGACTGGGGGATGGGGGAGCGCGGCCTGGCCTGCCTTCCCGGACGGCAGGCGGAGTTCCGCGACGGGGTGGAGCGCGCGTTGGACTATGCGGCGGCCCTCGGCACGAAGCGCCTGCACTGCATGGCCGGGTTGGTGCCCGCGGGCACGGCGCCGGGCACGGCGGCAAGCCTGTACGCGGCCAACCTCGCCTGGGCTTGCGAGCGCGCGGCCGCGGCCGGCGTGCTGGTGGTCATCGAGCCGATCAACAGCCGGG
>CAXTLC010000082.1:0-20337 GCA_964245075.1 uncultured Acetobacteraceae bacterium | reverse complement strand
CGGCTGCTGGAAGACCGGTTCCGCCGTCATGGGATCGTCGGTCTTGACCTTGACCGATAATTTCCGTTCTGTCCTTTGCCTGAATAGCCTAGAGCATCATCCGACCGAGCGGGATCACCCGTCGGATAAAGATGCTCATGGAAACAAATGGCTAGAGCGTCAGCCGTGCGTCTATCAGCACGGCTGACGCTCTAGCAAAGTGTTTCGGAGCGACCCCGCCGTATTGCTTGAACACGGTCTTGCCGTCCCCGCGCGGCTCCTCGGCGATGGCATCGCCATGGAGCTTGGTGGCCAAGCTTTTCTTGTAGGGCTGGATATAGACGACCTCGCCGATGCCGGCCGCAATGATATGCCTAGCGCAGTTACGCCAAGAATGGACGGTCGTGTAGAGCGTCGATCCTACGATTATTTGACAGAGTGGCACGTCCAGATACTAGATCGGTTGCACCGGATAGTAGGCAACAACGTGCGCGCCGGGATCGCGGCAATGGTCGCTTGTGCGGCCAAGGATAGGAACTCCCGGCGCAACCGAATCAGTTCTCCGTTTGCAGGCCTCACCCAGCCTTCATCCGAGCCATGCCTTCGAGAGCCAAGCCGTAGCCGAGTAGCCCATTCAAGCGGCTCCTCAGCTCCTCCGTGAGCAAAGAGCGCGTGTAACGCCTTACCAGCCGGGGTTGCTGAAGGAGCAGCGAGGCGAGCTCGCGTGCCCGGTCCATAAGCCGATCCCTGGGTAGGACCTCGTTCACGACGCCCATGGCCTGCGCCTCCGCCGCCGTCAGTTTCTGGCCGGTGAGGAGGAAATAGCGGCCACGGTTCAGCCCCATAAGCAGCGGCATCACAATGTGCATGCCATCACCGGGGATCATCCCGCCTGCGAAGTGGGCGGTATCCTGAAAAAACGTGTCGTCCGAGGCGAGGACGATGTCCGACACGAGCGGGATCTCCGCGTGGCGGACGGCTGGGCCGTTGATGGCGGCAATGACCGGCGCCTCGATCGCGAGCAGGTTGGGCAGTAGCCGCCGCCCTTCCCAGAACACGGGGTCATAGCTTTCTGGCGTCATTGTGTTACGGTTGGGGTGTTCGCCCGGCTTGATGGGCGGCCCGCTGAAAGCGTCGCCTGTGCCGGTCAGGATCACGACATCGTTTGCCGGGTCGCGCCCAACTTCCAGGAATGCGCTTTCACAATCGCTGTGCGCCTGCAAGCTCCATTGCAGCGGCCCACCCTCGGTATGCAGGTGCATTTCCAGGACGCCATCCCGGCGCTCCATCCTGATTGTCCGGTAGCGGTCCTTGTAGCTGTCGAACGTCGTCGATGGACGATCGACTTTGTTCATCGACGAAACAGCAGTCTGATCACTCAAGATGTCGCCTCCAAGTTCCTGGCCAGGGTCGAGCAGGCTGCCCGGGCCATGATGATAAATGCCGGATCAGGCCGCAGGCGTTGCCGGGGCCGGTATGTCAAAGGCATTCAGCAACGCGGACGTCGCTAGGTACAGCCCGACCAGGTTGACCATGTCGACCACGCCCTGCTCACCCAGACAGGCGACGGCGGCGTCATAGAGCGGTTGCGGGACCGCTCGGTCGCGGGCCAAGGCGTTGCTGAAGGCCCATGCGGCTCCAATGTCCGGCGAGGCGCCTTGTGGGTGCTGCCCGCCAAGGATGCACCGGATTGTCTCCTCATCAAGGCCGTCCTGCCGGGCGACCGCGGTGTGGGCATAGACCTCGTAGGCGGCTTGCCACGCGACGCCGACCGCCAGGATCACGGCTTGCCTGACAGGCTTGCCGAGGGTGGAGTGCCCCGCTTCAGCGTCGATCCAGGCGTTGAACGCCCGCGCCATCTCGGGCGCGTGCAGGAACGCGTTGAACGGCCCGATCAGCCGGCCGTCGGCGAGACGCGCCTGAAAGCCCGCCGCCTTGGCCCAAGGAAGCTTCGATCCAGCGAGGTACTCGTAAATATCCCTCTGCGGCCCGTTCAGGGTCGAGGGGTCGGCTAGGCTTAGCCGCCCGCCAAGGTTTTCGGTCATGCCATCAGCACCTTGTCCGGGGTGATTGGCAGGTCGCGCATCCGCTTGCCGGTCGCGTGCCAGACCGCGTTGGCGATGGCCGGCGCCACGCCGCACAGGCCCAGCTCGGCGATGCCCTTGACGCCGAGCGGGTTCAAGATCGTGTCCTCGCCCGGCACGAACACCGCGTCCAGTTCCTGGATGTCGGCGCACACGGGGACGAGGTACTCGGCCAGGTTCGCGTTCACCACCCGGCCGTATCGCGGGTCCCATTCTGCCTCTTCCAGCAGCGCCATGCCGATGCCGCCCACCATGCCGCCGATGCACTGGCTGTGCGCGAGCTTGGGGTTGACGATGCGCCCGGCGTCGTAGGCGCCGATGATGCGCGCCACGCGGACGGTGCCAAAATCCGGGTCCACCCGCACCTCCGCGAACACCGCGCCGAACCCCATGCTCGCGTAGGTCTTCGCCTCGTCACCGGGCGCCGTACCTCCGTCCGCGTCCAGCCGGTCCAGCCCGGCCCGGCGCAGCACGGCCACGGCATCGGTGGAGTCGCCCTCCCCCGCCAATTCTGCGAGCTTGCTCAGCAAGCGGCGACAGGCGTCGGCCACGGCCGGGCCGATTGTCGCCAACGTGGTCGAGCCACCATGTTCCGGCGCTTTCGGCAGATCGGAGTCGCCCAACTCGAACCGCACCCGCTCCACGGGCAAGCCAAGCGCGTCGGCGGCGACCTGCGTGATCGACGTGTAGGTGCCCGCCCCCATGTCGGAGGTTGCGCTACGGACGACGGCGCTGCCATTGGCGAACAGGGTCGCGGAAGCTTCCGCGGGGTAGCGGCCTGCGTGGTACACCGCCGTCGCCATGCCCATGCCGACCAGCTCCCGACCAGCCCGAATCGAGCCCGGCGCCGGGTCGCGCTTGTTCCAGCCAAACCGTTCCGCGCCCAGCCGGTAGGCCTCGCGCAGCCCGTTGCTGGACCAGGGCACGTCCTTGCGCGGGTCTCGCTCGGCGAAGTTGCGCAGCCGCAGCGCGATCGGGTCCATGCCCAGCGCCACGGCCAGCTCGTCCATCACGATCTCCTGGGCGATCAGGCCCGTCGCCCACCCCGGCCCGCGCATCGGGCAGGGCGTGTTGGTGTCCATCGCAACGAGGCGGTAGCTGGTGCGGCGGTTGGGCGTGGCGTAGGTCGCCGCCGGCGCCGCCAGCAGCGGCTCCGCGAACTCCTCATAGGTGGAAGTCTGCGCCACCGCCTCCTGGATCAGCGCCGTGAGCTGACCGCTCTGGTTGGCACCGAGTGCCGCGCGTTGCTCCGTGCGCGGTCGGAAACCGACGGAGGTGGACAACTGCCGCCGCGTCAGCTCCAGCCGCACCGGGCATCCGGCCCGGCGCGCCGCCTGCGCCGCCAGCGTCACGTGCGGCCACGTCCGCAGCGCCGAGCCGAACGCGCCGCCCACGAACGGGTTGACCACGCGCACGTTCGCGGAGGGGATGCCGAATACGAGGGCGATCGCGTCGCGCTCGTTGTCCACCCACTGCGTCTTGCTCCACAGCGTCAGCCGGTCGCCGTCCCAGGCCGCCACCGTCGCGTGCGGCTCCATGGCGTTGTGCTGCTCGCGTGCCTGCACGTAGGCGCCCTCCACCCGCACCGGCGCCGCGGCGAGTGCCGCGTCCGGGTCGCCCTGCCGCATGGCGGGGCCGCGGCCCTTCTTGGCGGCGGCGTCCGACGTGGGGCGGGCCAACGCCGGGTCGAACACGGTGCGCAGGGCCGGGTCGCGCTCGTAGGTGATGCGGACGAGGCCGGCGGCGTGCTCCGCCTGCGTCTGCGTCCGTGCCACGACCACGCCGGCCGGCTGGCCGCTGAAGCGGACGCGGCCGTCCTGCAGCATGCGGAGCTGGTCGCCTGACACGGGGTCGACGGCCGGGCGCGCCGGCGGGTCCGCGTAGGCCAGCCTGTCCGCGTTCAGGTGCGTCAGCACCAGCAGCACCCCGGGCGCGGCCTCGGCCGCCGCCGTGTCGATGGCGGTGATGCGCCCGGCGGGGATGGTCGCCTCCACCACCGCGGCATAGGCGAGGCCGGGCGGCGCGAACTCCGCCGCATAGCGTGCGCCGCCCGTGACCTTGGCGGGGCCGTCCACCCGGCGGACCGGCATCCCGATGCTGGCGCTCATGCGAAGCCTCCCGTTTCTTCCAGCGCACGGGCGACCGTGTTCTGGATCAGCTTCGCCTTGTAGGCATTGGCGCCATGGACCACGGCGCCCTCGGCCGCCAGCGCGCCTGCGTTGCGGCATAGGGCGGCGTCCAGTCGGCGGCCCCTCAGCGCGTCCTCGACCTGCGGCAATTGCCACGGCCTGGTTGCCACTCCGCCCACGGCCACCCTCGCGTCCTGCACCGTGCCGTCATTGCCGAGGTCGAGCGCCACCGCAGCCGAGGCGATGGACCACTCGAACTTGGCCCGGTCCATGACCTTGAGGTAGTGCGAGCGGCGCGTGGCCGGCACGGGCGGGAGGTCGATGGCCACGATCAACTCGCCTGGCCGCAACTGGGTTTCGATGTGCGGCGTGTCGCCGGGCGGTCGATGCAGGTCAGCCAGCGCGACCGTGCGCTCCCCGTCTGGCCCGTGGAGGCGGAGCGTCGCGTCCAGCACCAGCAGCGCGTTGGCAAAATCCCCGGCATAGGTGGCGATGCAATGCTCGCTGGTGCCCAGGATGGCGTGCAGGCGGTTGCTGCCGTCCAGCGCCGGGCAGCCCGTGCCGGGTTCGCGCTTGTTGCAGGGGGTGGCGACGTCGCGGAAGTAGCCGCAGCGGGTACGTTGCAGCAGGTTGCCGCCCAGGGTGGCCAGGTTGCGCACCTGGGCCGACGCACTGGCCTCGAGCGCTTCGGCGATGACGGGATACTGCGCCCGGATAGTGGGATGCGCCGCCGCGTCGCTCATGCGGACCAGCGCGCCAAGCCGGGCGCCGTCCGGCCCGGCCTCGATCGTCGCCAAGCCAGGCAGCGCGGTGATGTCCACGACCTCCCCGGGGTTGCGGACGCGCTCGCGTATAAGCTGGATCATGTCCGTTCCGCCGGCCATGAAGTCGGCGCCGAAATCGGCCGCGCCGTCCGAACTGTGCCGCGCCAGGCTCCTCACGGCCGCCCCGGTGTCGGCCACCCGGTTATAGGCGAACGGAACCATGCTCAGGCGTCCCGCTTCGCCATCTCGCCCGCCGCCTGGCGCACGGCGGCGACGATGTTGCTGTAGGCGCCGCAGCGGCAGATGTTGCCGCTCATCCACTGCCGCACCTCGTCATCCGACCCGGCGTGACCTTCCGCGATGCAGGCGACCGCGCTCATGATCTGCCCGGGCGTGCAGTAGCCACACTGGAACGCGTCATGCTCCACGAACGCAGCCTGCACCGGATGCAGCGCGTCGCCTTGCGCCAGGCCCTCGATCGTCGTGACCGCCCGCCCCTGCTGCATGACCGCAAGCGTCAGGCACGAGTTCACCCGCCGCCCATCCACCAGCACCGTGCAGGCGCCGCATTGGCCGAGGCCGCAGCCCTTCTTGCTGCCAAACAGATGCAGGTGGTCGCGCAGCGCGTCGAGCAGCGTCGTATGGGCGTCAAGCGCGGGCAGATGGTGCTGCGCGCCGTTGACGGTCAGCGTGACATGGAGGCTGCCCTGTGGCCCCGGCTGCGGAGCCGGCCCGGCAGCGCCCATCGTCAACGCGCCGCCCGCAACGAGCGAGGTGGCCATGAGGTCGCGTCGGGTCCACTCGGGCTCGGTCATGCGGCGCCTCCCTCGTTGCGCGCCGCCAGCCAGCGCAGGACGGGTTGCAACGCCTCGTCCGAGTTCTTCTCGTAGATCAACCCATGCCCGTTGCCGTGGATGCCGTGGTCGGGCAGGTGGATGCGCTCGACCGCGGCGCCGGCCGTGGCCAGGAACTCGACGATGGCAGGCGCCACCTTGGCGAAGCTCGATGTTTCTCCGGTCACGACCGCGACAGGCAGGCCGGCCAGCGCCGGCATCCGTAACGTCGCCGGTTCGGCCGCACGCGCCTCCTCGGGAGTGGCACGCGGCGGGTCGTAGGTGACGGGCGCGGCCGTCAGCCCCCATTGCAGAGACCCGAATCCCGGCGTCTGGCTCCACGCCGGCCCCATCGGCTCGATCGCGACGATGGCGCGGACCAGGCCGGGACGACGGTCGGCAACGAGCCAGCCATCCGGGCCGGAAGCCGAGTGCGTGATGATGAACGCAGGGCCGATGCGGTCGAGCAGGCGCGCGAGGCGGTCGGCGTCGAGGTCCTGCGACAAGGCCAGGTCGGCCGGAATGGGGCCGTAGGGGGCGAGGAAGGCGTCGAACGCCGCATCGTCGGCCGGGTCGAACGGCCATTGCGTCTCGCCACCGCCGAAATAGACCTGCCGGCAACGGTCGTAGGAGAAGGGCGGCCCCATCGGTCCGAGAATCTCGGCATGGTAGGGCGAGCGGCCATGCCCTGGGCGGTCCACCAGGAGCACTGCGTAGCCGGCCTCGACCAGGCGCTGCGCCCAGCCCGGACGCCCGTCGGGCGTGTCGCCCCACTCGGTGCCCTGTAGCGTGCCGCCATGCACGAGCACGACGGGATAGGGCTGGGTGACCTGTTCCGGCGCCTCCCATTCCACGAACATGGGGCCGCGCTGGTAGTCGCTGCCTCCCTGGGAAATGCGCTCGGCCGTGACCCAGAAATGGCCGCGGCGCGATGTCCGCACCTTGGTGTCCGCCCAGAATGGCTGGGTCGCGGGCGTGTGCTGGTCCATGATCGTGTCCTTCATCGCTGCGTCAGAAGCCGGTCGCCCTGGCGTCCGCCTCCCAGGCGTCCATCGTCTTCGCGAATGCCGCGAATTTTGCGCGCGCCCCGGCATAGGCCGCCTCGCCCAGCGGCAGGTGCAGCGGTGGCTCGGCGGCGTCGACCGCCTTGAGGATGACCGCGACCGCCTTCGCCGGGTCGCCGGCCTGCTTGCCGTCGTTGTTCTTCTGGGTGCGGCGCATGGTGCCGGCCGTCTCGGCATAGGCGGGCAGCTCAAGCCTGCCCACATTGATGGAGCGGCCCAGGAACTCGGTCCGGAACGGGCCGGGCTCGGCGAGAATCACCGCGATGCCGAGCGGCGCCACCTCCTGCGCCAGCGCCTCCGACAAGCCTTCGACGGCGAACTTCGTGCTGTTGTAGAAACCGGACCCGGCACGGCCGACAAGGCCGCCCAGCGAGGAGAAGTTGACGATGCGCCCCGCGCCCGTCCTGCCCGCCGCCCGGCGCAGCGCCGGCAAGGCGGCCCGCGTCGTTTCGATCACCCCGAACACGTTGGTTTCGAACATCGGCCGGTATTCGTCGGGCGTCCCCTCCTCGACCGCCGCCAGGAAACCGTGGCCGGCGTTGTTCACCAGGACGTCGAGGCCGCCGAACGCCTCCTCTGCCAGCGCAACCGCGGCCGCCGCCGTGTCCGGCTTCGTCACGTCGAGCGCGGCGGTCCGGGACGTGACGGGATACCGGTCGAGCAAACCAGCCAGCGAGGCCGGGTCGCGCGCGGTGGCGACGACCTGGTCGCCGCGCCCCAGCACCGCCTCCGCCAGCACCTTCCCGAACCCGGTCGAGCAGCCGGTGATAAGCCAGGTTTTCGTCATCGCAATCTCCTTCAGAGCGGCACGACGTGCAGTTGGGCCGGGGTGGCGTCGGTGAAGTTCTGCACGTCGGCCATCACCGCGCCGGTCTGCGGCGCCGCCAACGACGCTTGCACCGCCGCGTCGTCACGGAACACGCATTCGCAGATGCAGATCGTGCCGAGGCCGTCGCCGGACGGGAAGAACGCCGCCAGCGTTTCGAGCCCGTACGGCCGCCATGCCTCCAGCACGAGAGGCAGGTGGGTCCGCACGTAGTAGTCACGGTCGAACCGCGTGCCGGCGTGGCCCGGGTAGGTGACGAACACGCGCGTCATGCCGCGGCTTCCCCGACGCAAGCCTGGTAGGCGGGCACGTTCCAGTAGAACGGGCGGAACTCGGTGATGCGGCCGTCCTTGACCCGGACCTCCTGCGCCATGGGCAGGTCCAAGGTCTGCCCCGTCTTGCGCGACCGGGTGACGAGCCGGCACAGGATCACTACCGTGTCGCCCTCGGTCAGGAACCGCGTATCCTTCACCTCGAGCCGGTCGAACGCAGCGCTCATCTGCCGCGCCCACTCCTCGTATCCCACGTGGCCATGGAACTCCCCGCCCCACGGCAGGTCGGGAGTCTGGTGCAGCACCACTCCAGGGTCGAGCGTGTCCGCCATGGCCCCGAAGCTGGCGCTGCCATTCGGGCCGCCTGCATTCATGTAGGCGTTTTCTGCTTGGTAGAACCGCTGGATCACATCCATGGGTGACGACGCAGCGTGCTCACGTTCATTCATCGGCCATGCCTTTGTCGTGTGCGTTCGGTCTGGCCGATCCGCCGCTGCGGGAGGCGCAACCCGCGCTCACACACTCACCTCGCCACCGTCGGGATCGCTTCGGTAGGTGGCCGTGCCGCCGCTGCGGAACGTTTGCGCCGTGCCGAAGGTGTCCTCCATGAACTGCATGTAGGTCACCTGCCCATCCCGCACGTGGGCCAGGATTGCGAACGGTGACGTAACCGCTTTGCCCAGTGTCGCCGAGCGATAGGTGAAGCGGCCGAACACGGCGGCGCGGTTCTCACCCTCGAACGTGTCCTCGATCTGGAAGCCCTCGTTCTTCCAATAGCGGCTGACATCGCCGTAGGTGCTGCTGACCGCCTCCGGCCCGGTCTGCGTGCCGGCCCAGGGCATGATGCGCTTCAGCTGCGGGTTGTCGTGATTGAGCGAGACGTAGATGGCATCGGGCGCCACAAGCGCCCGGACAACGTCCGGGTTGGTGGGGTCGGCAAGGATCGCCTGCACGACATCCAGCGGTGAGTTCAGCATACGCAGCTCCTTTCGAAACCAGATATTTCGGGCCACCTCATGCTTTGTCTGCAACCAAAGAGTCAGGTCCGCCCGACCGCACAACATATATGGACCTTTCGGTTCACAACAAGTCGCTTTGCAGTTTTTCGTTGCGATCCGCGAAACCCAGCGCGTGCTGCTCGTTTCCACCGTTTTTCAGGCGGCTTTGCGCCTACGTGACACTGGGTGCGCGGCATGGGCGTCCCACACTTCCAAGCAAGCCATGATGCCGGCATCGAGCGCCGCGAGCAGCACCCCATCGCGCGCCTGAATCGCCAGGCCCATCAGCACGGTGTCGAACAGCGTCGCCAGGGCGCTCGCGTCCGTGTCGGCCCGCAACTCGCCCCGCTTGACCGCCCGTTCCACGCAGGCTCGCAGGCCGTCTCGGTTGTGCTGGCGTTCGGCCGCCAGCAACGCCTGCAGGTGCCGGTTCTCGGGCGAGCTGTTCACCGTGGACAGCACGACAAGACAGCCGAGCGGGTGGGCCGGGTCCGTTTGCATTTGGGCGGAGGCGCGCAGCACGTGCTCCACGGCATCGCGCGGCCGCACGGCGGGATCGTGCAAAGGCGCGGTCACTTGCCCATGCGTCTGCCCGTAGCGGTCGAGCGCCGCCCGGAACAGGGCTTCCTTGGACCCGAAGGCAGCGAAGAAGCTGGATGCCGAGATGTCGCCCATCGCCGCCTTGAGCTGCGACAGGGAAGTCGCTTCGTAGCCATGCTCCCAGAACAGGTGCATCGCCTGCTGTAGCGCCTGGTCCTTGTCGAAACCGCGCGGACGGCCGGTTCGTGCCATTGTGATCGCTCCGATCAGACCGTTCTGAAGTGGCTAGTCCGGAAGTCTTGACAAGCATGCCGCCGCGCCAGGGTCTAGACCTAATGCAGTCCGCGTACCAACAAATTCGGTTGACGCTGTATGTGGTTTTCGAGAATTCTGTGGCAGGCTGCGCCTGACGGAGAAGTGCAAGATCGAAGCTGAGTCGAACCGGCCGCCTAGTACCCCAAAATAACCGGTAGCCGCTTTGCTCCCCGAACGGCCCTGCGTTCTCATCCACTCGGACACACGGGCGCGACTTCGGCTTGCACTGCTTCAGCTTGCCCGCGTTCACCCATCTGTCGCGGTTGGCCTGCATCCGCGCCGCGATCGTCCCGGTGTCCCACCACAGCACCGCCGTACTGGCCCAATCACCTCGCAGACCCAAAGACGGCCAACCTCATCTTGTTTCGCAAAGCGAGAGTTCTAACCTGAGGTAGCTTCCGGCTTTGGGCATGTTGGCGGTTTTTGCGGGTGGGGCTGCTGGTGGCTTTGGGTGGGTTGCACTGCAAGCGGTGCGGAAGCGTGGACTATGCCAAGAGCGGGATGGCGCGGGGGCACCAGCGCTACCGTTGCCGCGGGTGCGGGTGCTATTTCACTGACACTCCCTTGCGGGGCAAGCCGCCTGCGATGAAGGCCTTGGCCGTGCTGCTGTATCGCATGGGCAGCATGAGCTTCAGCATAATCGGCCGTGTGCTGAGGGTGAGCGATGTGGCGGTGCTGAAGTGGGTGCGCGCCGAAGCGGCAAGCCTGCCGGAGCCGGAGGTGGGGGCCGCCGTGGTCACGCTGGAGGTGGACGAGATGTGGCACTTCCTGAAAAAAAGTCTGCCAATCTCCGGGTGTGGCGGGCCTATGACCTGGATCAGCGGCGAACCGTGGCCTGGGTGCTGGGTGGGCGGAGGCACTTCAAGGTTCCGGCGGCGCAGCCGTTGGAATAGTGCCGCAGGGGTGATGATGCGACCTGCCGCAAGCTCCTCGACAAGGTCGGCGTGAAAGGCAAGACGTTCGTCACCGACAACTGGGAAGGCTACCACCGGGTGATCCCGCAAGCTCAGTTGTTCACCGGCAAGGACCTGACGTTCCCCATCGAGCAGGACAACAGCAACATCCGGCACTGCCTGGCACGCTTCCGGCGCCGCACCAAGGTGGTGTCCAAGTGCCGCACCATGGTGGGCCTGTCATTGCGCCTGCTGCACCACCTGCAACACCCCGCAGCCTTCGCCAGCTACGCCAACCAGATCACTACTACCTTTGGTTAGAACTCTCCCAGCATGATCGGATACCGCTCTAACGTCGCCATGATGAACCTGCACCTGATCGAGATCAGCACAGCGATCAGTTCCGGCGCGCATGCCGTGCTGGTCATGGACGGCGCAGGCTGGCACCAGACCGGCGATAAACCCCGCGTGCCGGACAACATCACCTGCGGCACTTGCCGCCCTACAGCCCCGAACTGAACCCGGTCGAAAACGTCTGGGCCTTTCTACGCGGCAATAAGCTCAGCACCCGCGTGTTCAACTCCTACAACGTCATCGTCGATGCGTGCTGTGATGCCTGGAAGTGGCTCGACCAGCAGACAGACCGCATCATAACTCTCGGCGCACGAGCATAGGCACAGGTCACTGCATGACACCGGGCGTATGAGTCAGAAAATCTGCTCAGCGGTATAACTCGCTGGCGTTTCATGTGTGGGGACCCAGCACAAATCTTCTCCATAATCCACCACGATCACGTCCCAGGAGCTGCCGTCGCCCATCCGCGCTTCTCCACCGACAATGCCGTCCATCGGGATCACAGGTCCTTCGCCAGGCGCAGCGCGTCGAAGATTGCGGCGTGGATGTTCCGGCTCGCCACCGCGTCCCCGATGCGAAACAGTTGGTAGGCGCCGTTCGGGTTGGTAACGACCGCCTGCGGCCGCCCTGCCAGCAGCGCCGCGTGGTCCACAGCGCCGCCGTTGCGTGACTCCGGCCTCAGCGCCTCGTACAGCTCGTCCACCGGCAGGGTGCCGTGCTCGATCACCACTTGGTCCACCCGGCGCTCCTCCGTGCGGTCGCCGTAGTCGCTACCCAGAACCGCCACCAGCTCGTTGCCTGCGCGCCGCACGGACAGCAGGCGCGTGTTCATCGTCACCCGAACCCCTCGACGCTGGAAGATGCGGGCATATGCGGCGTGGTTCAGCCCACCGATCTCCGGCGCTAGCATCCGTTCCGGCACCACCAGCTCCACCTCCGACCCAGCCTCGGCTAGGACCTCGGTGGCCTGCATCCCGGGGTGGGCGCCGTTGTCGTCGTAAACAAGCACCCGTCCGGCGGGGCTGGCCGCACCGCCCACCACGTCCCAGCTGGAGACCACCAAGTCATTGCCGTCCTCCAGCACCTCCGTGTCCGGCATGCCGCCGGTGGCGACGAATACCACGTCCGGCTGCAGCGGCCCGAGGTCGCCGGCGTCCACGTAAGTGTTGAAGCGTATGGAAGCGCCCATCCGCTCCAGCTCCGACACTCGCCAGTCCACGATGCCGATGAGCTCCCGCCGACGTGCCGTCCGCGCGGCCAGCAGCACCTGGCCGCCGGGCTTCTCGGTCGCTTCCAGCACCGTGACGCGGTGGCCGCGTTCCGCGGCCACCCGGGCCGCCTCCAGCCCAGCAGGCCCGGCGCCCACCACCACGACGTGCCGCTCCGGCCCGTCCCGCCGCGGGATCTCGTGCGGCATGGAGCCTTCACGCCCCGTGGCGGCGTTGTGCACGCATAAGGCCTCGTTGCCCTCGTAGATGCGGTCTAGGCAGTAGGTGGCGCCCACGCAGGGGCGGATCAGGTGCTCCTTCCCGGCCGTCACCTTGCGGGTGATGTGGGGTTCGGCGATGTGGGCGCGGGTCATGCCCACCATGTCCAGCTTGCCCTCGGCGATGGCGTGCCGGGCTGTGGCGACGTCGTTGATGCGGGCGGCGTGGAATACTGGGAAGCGGGTCACCGCCCGGACCTCGCCCGCGAAGTCCAGGTGCTGCGCCGTACCCATGCCGTGGATCGGGATGACGTGCGACAGGGCGTTGTCCGTGTCCATGTGCCCGCGCACGATGTTCAGGAAGTCTACCATGCCGCCCCCGGCCAGGCGCCGGGCGATCTCCATCCCGTCCTCGCGCGACAGGCCGACGTCCCAGTCCTCGTCGGCCACCATGCGGGCGCCGATGAGCATGTCCGGCCCCACCGCGTCCCGCATCGCCCGCAGCACGCGCACGGAGAAGCGCATGCGGTCCTCTAGGGTCCGGGCGCCGTACTCGTCGTCGCGCCGGTTGGTGGCGGGGGACCAGAACTGGTCGGGCAGGTGGCCATAGGCGTCGATCTCGAACCCGTCCAGCCCAGCTTCCTTCACTCGCTGGGCCGCGGCGGCGTAGTCCGCCACGATCCGGTCCAGGTCCCACGCTTCCGCCGTCTTGGGAAAGCCGCGGTGGGCGGCTTCCCGCACCCGCGACGGCGCCACGATGGGCAGCCAGTCCGCCTTGTTCCAGGCGGTGCGGCGGCCCAGGTGGGTGAGCTGGATCATCACGGCCGCGCCCTCGGCGTGGCAATCGTCGGACAGGCGCCGCAGCCAGGGGACGATCTCGTCCTTGTAGGCCAGCAGGTTGCCGAACACGGGCGGGCTGTCCGGCGACACGGTCGCGGAGCCCCCAACCATGGTCAGCGCGATGCCGCCCCGGGCCTTTTCCAGGTGGTAGAGGCGGTAGCGGTCCTTCGGCATGCCGTTCTCGGAATAGAACGGCTCGTGCGAGGTACTCATCAGCCGGTTGCGCAGAGTCAGGTGGCGCAGCTGATACGGTTGCAGCAGCGGATCGCGGCTAGGTGGGGTGGGGCTGACGTGCATGTCTGTTGCTCCTGCGGAGGGAGGCGCCGCCGTCGCGCCGTTCGTCGCTAGGGGTCCGCCCGAACCGGCTGCGGTAGGCGACGCTAAAACGGGAGGGGGTGGCGTAGCCGCACGCGGTCGCGACCGCCGTGACAGGCATCGCGGTCTCGCCAAGCATCGAGCGGGCACGGTCCAGGCGCAGCCCGGCGGCGAAGGCCGCGGGCGACTGGCCGAGCTCGCGTTGGAACATGCGCTCCATCTGCCGCACCGACAGGCCCGCCCCGCGCGCCACGTCAGCCATCGGCAAGGGGGTGGACACCATCTGCTGCATCATCCGCACCGCCTCGCCGAGGCGGCCCTGGCCACCGGGGCCGGGTAGGACGCGCTGCCGGTCCGTCGGCGGGCGCACCCGGTCCACCATGAACTGCGCTGCCACGGCCGCCGAGCAAGCCGAGCCGAGCCGAGCCTCCACCACCGCCAGCATCATGCTCAGGGGCGCCACGCCGCCCGTGCAAGTGATCCGGTCGCGGTCCACAACGTAGAGGTCGTCGGTGAACTCGATGTCGGGGAACTCCTCCTCGATTGCGTGGAGATTTTCCCAATGGATGGCGCAACGCCGCCCGCGCAGCAGGCCCGCCTCGGCCAGGGCGAAGGCGCCGGTGCACAACCCTCCCAGCGCCACCCCGTCCCGCGCCAGGCGGCGCAGGGCGGCGATCGTGCGCCGGTCCACCGCCGCGCGCACGTCTATCCCGCCGCAGGCGAGCAGCAGGTCGGGGCGCGACGCCGCTTCCAGCGCCAGCGCGGGCCCTAACGACAGTCCGTTGCTGGCAGCCGCGGACCTCTCGCCAACCGTCACGATCTCCCACGCGAACGCCTCGGTGCCGCTCAGCCGGTTGGCCATGCGCAGCACCTCGATGGCGTTGGCGCAGGCGATCATGGAGAAGTTGGGCAGGGTCAGGAAGGCGAAGCGCCCGAGGGAGGACAGCAGCACGGTTCAGCGGTCCACGACTAGGTCAGCCGTCGGCCGGGCGCAGCAGAGCAACGTCAGCCCCGCCTCGATCTCGGCGGGGCGGATGCCGCCACCGTGCTTCAGCGCCACCGCGCCGGAAACGAGCCTGCTCTTGCATGTGCCGCACACGCCCCTGTTGCAGGCGGCCGGAAGGCGGATCCCGGCCGCACGGGCGGCGGCGAGCACGGTGGTGCCCGCGGGGCAGGACACGCTGCAACCTGTCCGGGCGAACCGCACGGTGAAGTCCGTCCCGGGCTTCGCCTGCCCACCCAACCCCGCCAGGAGGTCCGGCGGCGGGGCGGCCGCCTCTTCCTCGCCGCCCGCCGCGAAATCGAAGCTCTCCTCGTGGTAGCGCGACCGGTCGAAGCCGAGCGCGTCCAGCATGCTCCGCGCCGCGGCCATGTAGGGCGCCGGGCCGCAGCAGAACACCTCGCGCGCGGCGAGATCAGGCGCCAGCAACCGCAGCAGCTCCGGCGACAGGCGGCCGGTGTGCCCGTCCCAGGCCATGCCCTGCGGCACCGCCTCCACCACGGACACGCGGCGAAAGCCGGGGTGCCGAGCCATGGCCGCCAGCTCAGCGTCAAAGATCAGGTCAGCGGGGATGCGGGCGCTGTGGACGAACAGGATGTCCGCCTCGATACCCAGGTCCTGCGCGGTGCGCGCCATGCTCATCAGCGGCGTGATGCCCGAACCGGCGGACAGCAGGAGCAGCTTCTGGCCCGCACGCGGCTCGAGTGTGAAGTCTCCCATCGGGCCGCTGGCCGCCACGCGCATCCCGGGACGCAGCGACCCGTGCAGCCAGCCCGAGCCGAGGCCGGTGGCCGCGCGCTTGGCCGTGACCTCGATTCGCCAGGGACGGGTCGGAGGCGAGGCGATGGTGTAGCACCGCTGCACCCCGGCCGCCCGCAGGTTCAGCATTATGAACTGGCCGGGCAGGAACCGGAACAGCCGCGGCTCGGGCGCGGCGAACACGAAGGTGGACACGTCCGCCGTCTCCGGCCGGATGGCGACGCAGACCAGGTGGTCGTCGTGGTCCGGGTTCCAGGCGGGCGGCAGCGTCCCCATCATCCGCGCAGCCCCGCCGACAGCCGCTGCACGTACCACTCGCAGAACCGCTCGACCAAGCCCTCGGTGTAGGGCGAGTACGGGCCGGGCTGGTAGGCCGGACTCTGCACCCCGGCCTGCGTCATCTCCACCAGCTCGCGGTCCTGGCGATTGGTGGCGTCCCACACGGCGGTCAGGTTGGCGGGGTCGTAATCCACGCCCTCCACGGCATCCTTGTGGACCAGCCAGGTGGTCCGCACCAGGGTGCGGTCCGGCGCCAGCGGCAGCACGCAGAAGGTCACGGTATGGTCGGCCATGAAGTGGTGCCAGGAGTTGGGCTGGGTCCAGAAGCTCAGGCCTCCGAGCCTGGGGTCGGTCAACTGCCCGAGCAGGCGTCGGCAGGCAGAGCGGGTGTCGGCGGTGTGGCTTTCCCCAGCCCGGTCCAGCGGCAGCCGTTCCGTGCGGAAGCCGGTGGCCCGGCCGGTCAGCTTCTCGATGCGGCGGGACGGCAGGCCCGCCCGTTCCCAGTTCGCGTGCGCGTCCTCCACCAATCTGTCGTACTGCCGGGCCAGCGCCATCTCCTCGTCGTCTGCTGACTCCGGCGCGAAGCCGAAGCCGTAAGCAAACAGCGGCACGGTCAGCTCGGGATGGTTGGCGCCGCAGTGGTAGCACTCGCGGTTGTTCTCCATCACCAGCTTCCAGTTGCCGTCCTCCACCATGTCCACCTGCCGGGCGACGCGGGCGTCGCAGAGCCCGTGCGGGGCGAGGTAGGGATCCATGGCCGCCGCCATGTCTTCAATGTCGGCGGGCGGATTGTCGGCCAGGCAAATGAACAGCAGCCCGCCAACGGAGCGCACGGCCACGGGCTTCAAGCCGCGACAGGCCGGGTCGAAGCCCTCGCCCATGTGGTCGGCGAACAGCAGCGCGCCGTCCAGGCCGTAGGTCCAGGTGTGGTAGCGGCACACCAGGTTGCCCACTTGGCCGCAGCCGTCCGGCACCAGCTGGGCGCCGCGATGGCGGCACACGTTATGGAAGGCGCGTATGGCGCCGTCGTTGTCACGAAGCACCAGCACCGGCACGGCGCCGACCCGGAACGCCAGCACGTCGCCGGGCTGCGGCACGTCCGGCTCCTGGCCGACGAAGATCCAGTGGCGGCCGAAGATCATCGACATGTCGGCGCGGAACACGGCGTCGTCGGTGTAGAACGCCGCCTCCAGGCTATGGCCTGGCAAGCGGCGCAGCAAAAGAGCGGGCAAGTCGGACATCGCGCGGCCTCGGTTCACACGAGGCAGAGTGCGTCGTTCAGGCTTGCCGCGCTATCCGTTTTGCGACCGGTTCTATGCGTTATGCGACATCAACGCGGGCAAGACAGGTGAGAGGGTCCCCACCTTGGTGGGGCCAAGTGCCTGACGCGTGCGGACTCCGCCTACTGTACGAGGCGGGGCTCGCCCGTGTCGGCCCCCGACGGCGAAAGGCCGAAGGAGGCCAGGTACTTGGCGATGGAGCTGTCCCTGTGCAGGTCGGCGATGATGGCGTCCATCGCGCTGCCCAGGGACTTGTTGTCCTTGGTGTAAAGCAGGTTCGACTGCGCCGCCTCCGCCGAGGCCCGCACCCGTGGGTCGGGCTCCGCCACCTTGATCTGGATCCCGGGATAGCCGCCCTTCCCCTGGGCGTAGACGCCGGTGCCGTAGCTGTCCACGCCGATCTCGACGCGCCCCACGGCCAGGTCCTGTGCCAGCGCGACCGGGCTGGGGTAAAGCCGCAGGTTGGTGCCCAGCAGCTTCTGCAGGTCTGTGACCCATAGGAAGCCGGACACACTGCCGACCTGCTTGCCGACTAGGTCCGACACCTTGGACACCCCGGTCTTGGAGTAGATGCCCATCTGATCGAGGTAGGTTGGGTAAGACAGGCCAAGCACCTTGGCCCGCTCGGAGGTGCGGTACCAGTCGCCGGCGGCGATGTCCGCCTTGCCGCTGATCACGTACTGGATGGTGGCGGCTGGGTCGACGACGAGGGTGGTGAGCTGCAGGCAAGTCGCCTTGGCGATCGCCTTGATCACCTCGCCGTCCACGCCGCCGATCTCGCCAGCTGAGGTCACCGCGAATGGCGGGTACTCGTAGATCGCCACCGTCAGCTTGCCGGGAGCGACCAGCTGGGTGACGGTGTGCGTGGGCGTGCAGGTCTGGGCCATGGCGGGCGCCGCTGCGAGGCCGGTGGCCAGGGCGAGCGCCAGGAACTGGGAACGCTTCATTGAGGGTGTCCTTTCGTCAGGGATTCGTGGTCAGGCATGGCGGCCCAGGCGCCGCTCCAGCAACGAGACCAGGATCGTCGCAGGGATGCAGACGGACGCGAACAGCAGCGCGGTCAGGATGAAGATCGGCAGGTAGCGGAAGGTGTTGGAGCCCACGATGTACGCCTGGCTCACGATTTCCGGCAGCGCGATGGTAAAGCAAAGCGAGCTGGCCTGCAGCATGATGATCGAGAATCCGAGCAGGGCGGGCACCGACACACGCAGCGCCTGCGGCAGGATCACGTAGCGCAGCGCGTCCAGCCCCGTCAGCCCGATCGCGTCCGCGGCCTCCTGCTGCCCGCGCGGCACCGCCTGCAGCCCAGCCCGGATGATCTCGCTGGTGTATGCGCCCGTGCACCAGGCCAGTGCCAGGGTTGCGGCCATGAAGGGAGACAGGGTGATGCCAGTGGAGGGCAGGCCGAAATACGCGAATTGCAACAGGATCAGCGCCGGAGTGCCCCGGCCGACCTCCACCACGACTAGGCACAGCCAGCGCAGGGGTGTGAGCTTCGCCTGCACGCCCAGCGCCAGCAACAGGCCGAACGGAATGCCGAGTACGAGGCACGCAGCCGTTACCTGCAGGCTAATCGCGAATCCGCCCAGCAGGTCCGGAAACCACTCGCCCCAGAACTCCAGGACGTCGCTCATCGCGCCACCGCCGACCGCAACCGGAAGTCGGTCCAGCGCGCGAGCCACGCGACCGGTACGCTCATCACGATGTAAAGCAGCCCGGCGGTGGCGTAGATGTCCAAACCACGGAACGTCTGCTGCGACAGGTGGAACGCCTGGTAGGCGATGTCCTGCACCCCCACCGCGGAGGCGACGGCGGTGTCCTTCATCAGCCCGATGGCATAGGTGGTGGCCGAGGGCAGGGCGACCCGCATCAGCTGCGGCCCGATCACGTCCACGAGCCTGTGTGCTGCGGACAGGTTGAGCACGCTGGCCGCTTCCCACTGCCCTGGATGGATCGCCGCCAGCGCGCCGCGGTAGATCTCGGCCATGTTGGCGGCTGTGATCAGGCCCAGGCCGAGGGCGGCGGAGGCGAACGGGCTGAGGTGGA
This sequence comes from uncultured Acetobacteraceae bacterium, assembly GCA_964245075.1. Taxonomy (GTDB): domain Bacteria; phylum Pseudomonadota; class Alphaproteobacteria; order Acetobacterales; family Acetobacteraceae; genus LMUY01. Next base: position 1,341 of record CAXTLC010000082.1, on the reverse strand, counting down.
CGTAGCCCAGCCCAATGCCGAAGAAGATGATGAACAGCCAGACGATAGGTGGGATCGACCTGAACGTCAGGATGACCATTACCGCCACGAACCGGGGCAGCGCCGACCGCGATACCCGAAGCGCGCAGAGCGGCAACCCCAGCGCCGCGCCGAGCACGAACGACACGACCGTCAGGGCGATCGTGAACGGCACCCCCGCTAGGACGGCAGACAGGTTCTCCCCCATCATCGGTCCCGCACCGCGCGGAGGAAGCGCCGTGCCCGCTCGCTCTGTGGGTCGCGCATCACGGCGGCGCTCGGCCCTTCCTCCATCACCCGGCCGTCGGCCATGATGAGCACCCGGTCGGACACGTGCTCGGCGAAGTGCATCTCGTGCGTGACGACGATCATGGTCATGCCGCCTTCCGCCAGCTCGCGCATCACCGCCAGCACCTCCAACCCCAGCTCGGGGTCCAGGGCGGAGGTCGGCTCGTCGAACAGCATCAACTGCGGCTCCAGCGCGAGGGCGCGGGCGATGGCGATACGCTGCTGCTGCCCGCCGGAGCAGCGGGCCGGATACTGGCTGGCCTTGTCCGCCAGGCCCACGCGTTTCAGCAGCCCCATAGCCACCTCCTCCGCGTGCTCGCGCTTGCGGCCCATGGTGCGCTCCTGCGCCAGGCAGACGTTGCGCAGCACGGTCAGGTGCGGGAACAGGTTGAACGACTGGAACACCATGCCCACGCCCCGGCGGAGCTGCACCAAGTTCTTGCGCAGCACCGGCCGCCCGGCCTCCAGCGCCACGCCGCCGAGCGTCACCCGGCCGGAGGTGGGGGCTTCCAGGAAGTTGGTGCAACGCAGCAGGGTGCTCTTGCCGGAGCCGCTGGGGCCGATGATCGCCACCACCTCACCCGCGCGCATGCTCAGATTCACATCATGTAGCACTGCGTAAGAGCCGAAGCTCTTGCAGATGGCGTCGAGGCGAAGCAGTTCTTGGCTTTCCGCAGGCGAGGATGTGGATGCGGTGGGCGATAGTGTGGCGCTCATCAAGGAGACTTCCTGAAGCCGGACGCGACGCGGTGTCGCAAATCCGAAAATGCATGTCGGGATCCAGCAAGTAACGTTGCAAGTCGAGCGTGGGCATCTAATCGGCAAGACGAGGCGGCTTGCCTAACGTTGAAGCAACCCGATGCCTGGACTTGCATGACCGACCTCCAATGTCACCGCAAGGCACGCAATCATCATGCCAGCCCACTCGCGGACTGGCATGAATCTGCCGCTCTTCACGGTTTCCACCGGTTAGTGAGGCACTTATACGCCCGGTGTTATGCAGTGACCTGTGCCCATGCTCGTGCGCCGAGGGTT
>CAXTLC010000081.1:0-20391 GCA_964245075.1 uncultured Acetobacteraceae bacterium | reverse complement strand
GCTGCGCCCGGGCGAGGCAGGGCATGGCGAACAACGCCGCGAGCAGCATGGCGGGGACGGATGTCATGGGCGCCTTGTGACGGACGGAAGGCCGGAGGGAAAGGGCCTGCTGCGTCCTGTCGAGCCACGCGGCCCGGCCACCAGGCTCCGCCTCCGAACACCGGCCTCGGTCAGGGAGGCAGCACCACGAGTTGTCCGTACCGCACGCCCCGCTCGGCGATGACGTGGTCAGCCATGTGCTGAAGATCGCCCGCAGGCCCCCTGAGCACCGCGATCTCCAGGCAGCTTCCCGCATCAAGGTGCACGTGGAGCGTGGACACGGCGAGGTCGTGGTGGCCATGGAACTCATGCGCGAGCCGGTTGGGCAGGTCGCGGCGGGCATGGTCGTACACGTAAACCAGCGCCGCCACGCAAGGCACGTCCGGCCCAGGCGGTTCAGCCCGGTGCAGCCCTGCCCGGGCGAGGTCCCGCAGCGCCTCCGACCGGTTCTGGTAGCCGCGGCGGGAAACCAGCGCGTCCACCTCCGCCAGCAGGCTCTCCTCGATGGTGATCGTGACCCGTTCCACGCAAGCCCCTGTTCAGCGATCCAGACCTCAGTATGATCTCCCTGCCGAAAGATCATACACGAGGGGGCCGCGATGCGGTTGTCGTCCGATGGCGTAGGCAGGCCTATCACACGCCGGGCTGCCATGCTCGGCAGCGTGCTGTCCGCACCCGCCATCCTGCGGGCACGCGCCGCCTCCGCCGCGGGCGGATTGAACATCACGGCCTACGACGGCTTCGTGCCCCCGGCTGTCGCCCGGCAGTTCCAGGCCGATACGGGAACGCCCGTCCGCGTCCGGCTCGCCGCCAGCCAGGCGCCCGAGCTGACCCTTCTCGTGACCGAGCGCGACCATCCGCTGACCGACATCTGCACCGTGGTGGGAGGGCGGCTGCACCAGTTCGTCGCCAACGGGATCATCGAGCCCTTGGACACGTCCCGTCTGAAGAATTGGGACCGGATCAACCCGCTCTACGGGGAAGCGGAGTGGAACCGCGTCGATGGCGCGACGATGGGCGTTCCGCTCGTGATCGGCGCCAATGTCCTCGTTTCCGACACGGGCGAGGTTTCGCCGGCGCCGGACAGTTGGGACGTGATGTTCGACTCGAAATACCGGGGCCGCGTAACCTACGACATCGAGGATTTCCTGCTCTGCACCATGGCGCTGCAAGGCGCCGACCCGACCTTCGTGTCCTATCTTGCTGACCCGGCGGCGGCGGTTCGGGCGGTGGATGCCGCGCGGGATACCCTGGTCCGCACCAAGTCCCAGGTGGTCCGCTACTTCGACGAGGGCAGCGAATTGCAGCTTCTCCTTGCCGGCGGGGACGCCGTGCTGGCGCAGACCTACGCCAGCACTCCGGGCAAGATGATCCTCGCCGGCCAACCGTATCGCCGGGTGGTTCCGAAAGAAGGCAGCATGGCCTTCGTTTACGATTTCGCGATCAGCAAAGGCGCTCCCAACCGGGACGCCGCCTACCGCTTCCTCGACGCCATGCTGGGCACGCCGGGGATCGCGGCGGCACTCACCCGGTCGGCCGGGTACATGACGGGCTTCAGGGATGCCGGCGCCGGGCTGACGGCGATCGAGCAGGCTGCCTACGGCGTTCCGGAAGACGCGCTCGGCCGGCTTCGCTTCTCGCGCTTCGAGGGGCAGGCGCTCAGCTCAGCCCTGGTCGACGCCGCCGTGGAGCAGGTCAAGGCGGGGTGAGGCGCTGGCCGCGCCGGGCTTTCCTGGCCGTGCCGCTGCTGTGGGTTGCGGTGGCGCATGTCGGGCCGCTGCTGTCGATGGCCCGCATCAGCGGCTTTGCGGCCTACCCGACGGCGCCGGGCACGCCCCCGAGTTGGAGCACGGCCGCTTATGCCGCCTTCCTCGGCGGGTCCGGCTATCAAGCCTCCTTGGCCCGCAGCCTCGGCTTCGCCGCGGCGGCCACGCTCGTCTCGCTGCTGCTGGCCTATCCACTGGCCTACCACGTCGCGTTGCGTGTCGCTCCAGCCCGGCGCGGGCGACGGCTCATGCTGCTGGTGGCGCCGTTCTGGGGCAGCGAGGTCCTGCGGATGTTCGCCCTCGTGCTGCTGCTCGCCAATCGCGGCGCGTTGAACGCGCTCCTGCAATGGGCGGGGCTGACGCGGGCGCCGGTCGCGATGCTGTACGGAGGCGGCGCCGTGCTGGCCGGACTGGTTTACACGGTTCTGCTGACGATGCTGCTGCCGCTTTATGCGGCGCTCGACCGGCTGCCGGCCGATTTGCTGGAAGCCGCGTCCGACCTTGGCGCCGGTGCGTGGTCCCGGCTTTGGCATGTGGCGCTGCCGTTGACGGCCCGCGGGGTGGCGTCTGGGGTCATGTTGACGTTCCTCGCCTGCCTCGGTGTGTTCGCCGCGCCGGCCCTGCTGGGCGGCCCACGGAGCACGGTGTTCGCCGCCACGGTTGCCGGCCTGTTCGGGGCCGCGAGCGGGCGCTGGCCGATGGGCGCGGCGTTCAGCTTCATCCTGCTCGTCGCCGGCACCGCTTGCGCCATCGGCCTGGCTGCCTTGGTGCCGGGGTTGCGGCGGGTGCAGCCCACCTGATGCCCCGGCGGGTGCTGGGCGGGATGTACTGGTGCGTGGTCGCCCTGCTTGCGCTGCCGCTCGGCCTCCTCGCCCTCACGAGTCTTTCCGACCGCGGCGCCGTCGGGTTTTCCTGGGGGACGCCGACGCTGCGCTGGTACGCCGCCGCGCTGACGGACCCGGCTTTTCGGCAAGCCGCCGCCTTGTCGGCCTGGCTCGCAGGGGGCTCGGCCGTGCTGGCGGTCGCCGCGGGAACTTGGATCGCCCTCGCGGCGGCGGCGTCCCCATCGCGGGGGGTGCGCGCTGCGCTGATCGGCGGCGCGCTGGTCCCGCTGGTCACGCCGGGACTGGTCCATGCCATTGCCCTGCGGACGGCTATGCAGACGGCCGGCATCGACGGAGGCGCCTTTGCCATCCTACTCGGCCACACGATCCATGCCACGCCTTACGCGGCGATCATGGTCGGGGCGAGGCGGGCGAGCTTGCCGCCTGGCCTGGTCGATGCCGCTCGCGACCTGGGTGCCGGACCCGTGAGGACGTTCCTACACGTCGTCGTGCCCTGGCTACGGCCGGCGCTGCTCGGCGCCGGGGCGCTCGCCGGGCTGGCCAGCTTCGACGATTTCATTCGATCGTTCTTCCTGGGCGGCTACCAGGCCACGCTTCCCGTCCTGGTGTTCGGGCGCCTGCGTTCCGGGTTGACGCCCGAGATCAACGCCGTTGCCACGCTGGTCCTGCTGACTGCCTGCGCACTGGGCACGATGGCTGACATGATGAGCTATCGCGCGACCCGGCGCCGCGCGGCGGTTCGACCTGGCTTGCACGCCGGGAAGTAGGGCCATTCCGACGCTCGCCATGGCGGGTGCCCCGTCCCAAGCCCGTGAGGTATCCCAGGCTGATCTGGGAACCCAGGCCGCGCTCGCAGTGGTGCAGCCCCACTCGCCTGTTGCAACCGTTGCGAAGCATCCCGGCGAGGGCTGGCCAACGATGATCTGGCCAGCGCCGGCCGGCAGCCGCTGCGTGAATCCTGTACACTTCCTCATGATTTCGGCTTGGCTGAGCAAGCCCGGCTTCGGTTGGAGCTTGCCAACCCGCCTGCCAGCGACAACCTGCGTCCCGTTCGGCCGCCCTTTCCCATCCTGGTTGACGCGACGCCTTCAGCCGCTCCTGCCAATGCTTGGCAACGTCTTTTTAGGAGACCGACATATGCGCAAGGTCGCGCTCGAAGAACATTTCATGACTGACGAGATGCAGCCCTATTTCGGGGCCACCCTCGCCAAGCTCAACAAGGATATAGCCGTGCGCGGCCTGAAGGCGCTCAAGGCTTTCGACCAGGACCGGCTCGACGTGATGGACGCCGCCGGGGTTGCGAAGGCAGTGCTCGCGCTTGCTGGTCCAGGCGTGCAGGCCGAGCCTGACGCGCCCAAGGCCGTGACGCTCGCCCGCCGCTGCAATGACCAGCTCGCCGGGCAGATCGCCCGCCGGCCCGATCGCTACGCGGGTTTCGCGCACCTTGCCATGCAGGACGCCGATGCGGCCGTGGCGGAGCTGGCCCGCTGCGTGCGGGACCTCGGCTTCCGCGGCGCCATGATCAACGGCCAGACGGGCGGCGTTTACCTCGACGACCCGCGCTACGAGGAGTTCTGGGCTGCCGTTGGAGAGCTCAAGGCGCCTGTCTACCTGCATCCGGCATACCCGGCGGTGGAACCGGCTGTCCTCAAGGGCCACGACGTGTTGCAGGCCGCGGTGTGGGGCTGGACCACCGAAACGTCGAGCCACGCGCTGCGCCTTGTCGTTGCCGGGGTGTTCGAGCGGCATCCGGAGGCGCAGCTCATCCTCGGCCACATGGGCGAGTGCTTGCCTTTCCATCTGTGGCGCTTCGACAGCCGCTACGCGATGGTCGGCCAGGACGACAACACCCTGCCGCAGTTGCCGAGCTTCTACATCCGCCGCAACGTCGCGATCACGACTGCGGGCGTTTGCGACGACGCACCCCTTCGGTGCAGCTTGGAGAACTTGGGTGCGGACCGGGTGATGTTCTCGATCGACTACCCGTTCGAGAAGAGTGCGGAATCAGGTGCCTGGGCCGACACCTTGCCGCTCGGCGAGGCCGAGAAGGCGAAGGTCTGCCATGGCAACGCCGAGGCGCTGCTGCGCCTGTAGGCGTGGTTGGGGGCGATAGCCAGCCTCCCGTCGCAAGGACACGGCTGCCCCGGCGCAGCGGGCGCCGGGGCAGCCGTCATCTTGCTATCCGACCATGGCGGGAGATGTCCCGCTGGCGGTCGCGAAGCCGCCCCGCTCCACCGTGCGCACGAGGCCCTGCATCGCGGCCAGCCGGTCCCTCCGTGGTTTCCGCTAACGGACGACGATACTACGCCCGCGTTGCCCCTTCACACTGATCGCCTCATGCCGTGATGGAGCAACCAATGGCATCGGAGATGCGCGACGAGCATCAGGTCGATCCTCGAATTCGGGTTTCCCAACTTGGTGCAGGAAGAGGGGCTTCGCCTCGCGACGGCTGTGGAACACGACACGAAGCCGCTGGATGGCTACCTGGGTCACGAGGTGATCCACGGTTTCACCGAGCCTGGGCGCATGGTGGTGTCCACGCGCTGGAGGCGGGCGCGAACAGGCGAACACCGTGCTGTCAATCTATAAGGATGATCCGAAGATCGCGCGCATCGCCGAGATGCTGCCGGGTCACCCGGGCGGGTTCGTGGGCAACGTGTTCCCGCAGGCCTCATGATGCCCGGCCACTCGGCTGCCGGGCATTTTCCGGGCAAGGCAAACCGGGCGTTTGCCCCAGCCTAACTCCCGGCGCCCCGATGCAGGCTGGAGCATCGTCCGACCGAGCGGGATCACCCGTCGGATAAAGATGCTCATGGAAACAAATGGCTAGAGCGTCAGCCGTGCGTCTATCAGCACGGCTGACGCTCTAGGCGGAGGCGAGTATCATGCGGACGGCTTTGGCGCCGATCATCTGCGACGCCGCGTTGGTGTTGCCGGTCACGATCGTCGGCATCACCGAGCTGTCGCACACGCGCAGGCCGCTGATCCCGCGGACGCGCAGTGCGGGATCGACGACGGCGAGCGCATCGGTGCCCATCTTGCAGGTGCCGACCGGATGGAAGTAGCTGGTGGCCGAGTTGCGGGCGAAGTCCGCCAGCTCGGCGGCCGTCAGGGGGGTGCCCGGCACCAGTTCCCCGCCGCTGATCTCGGCGAATGCCTTCTGGCGGCCAAGCTCGCGGCAATGCTCGATGCAGCGGACGGTGGCCGCCAGGTCGGCGTCCGTGGACAGGAAGCCGGAGTCGAGCAGCGGGTTCGCGCGCCAGTCCGCGCTCCCAAGCTTGACCGTGCCCCGCGACGAGGGCCGCACGAGGCCGGGGGCGATCGTGAACGCGTCGGGCGGCATGGCGCCATACGTCTTCGCCAAGGCGGGGGTCAGAACGGGAAGCTGGATCAGCACCGGTTGCAGATCGGGGCCGGTCCGGTCGGGCGTGCTGCGGATGAAGCTTGTCGCCTCGACCGCGTTGCTGCCGGCGCTGCGAGGCGGCATGGGTCCCTTGTAGCGGAAGATGACGCCTTCCAGCAGCGGATGGTCCTGGTAGTTCTCGCCGACGCCGGGAAGGTCGGCCACGGCGGCGATGCCCAGCCGGCGCAGGTCCTCCGCACGCCCGATGCCAGACAGCATGAGCAGCTTCGCGCTGCCGACGCCGCCGGCCGCGACGATGACCTCCCTGGTCGCCTGGATGGCTTGCTGCACGCCGCCGGACATCAGGCGCACGCCGCTGCACCGCGTGCCTTCCACCGTCAGCGAGACGACATGCGCCGCGGTCAGCAGCGTCAGGTTCGGCAGCCCGAGCGCGGGCCGCAGGTAGGCACGCGAAGCGCTGGCGCGTGACCCATCCGGCCGGATCGTCATGTTGGTGTAGCCGGCGCCCTCCCGCATCGGCGCGTTCATGTCCTCAAGGACTGGCACGCCCATCTCGCGCGACGCTTCGAGCCAGGCGACGGCCGTGGGATGCGGGCGCGCAGGCAGGCACACGTCCATCGGGCCGCCGGCGCCGCGCCACTCGCTGGCGCCTCCGGTCCAGTTCTCCAGGTCCTTGTACACCGGCAGCACGTCCGCGAAGCTCCAGCCCGTGCAGCCGTTGTAGGCCCAGCTATCGAAGTCCTGCGCAACGCCGTGAACCCACAGCGAGGCGTTGACGCTGGTTCCGCCTCCGAGCACGCGGCCCGCGCTGATCGGGATGCTGCGGCCGTTCAGGAAGGAGGTGGGCACGGTGGGATAGGCCCAGTCGAGCGCCCCCGTGATGTTGGTGAACCAGATCGCCGGGTCGTCCACCTTGGCGCCGGCCGCTTCGTCATCCCCGCCCGCTTCCACGACCAGCACGCTCGCCCCCGCCTGGGCGAGGCGCGATGCGATGATGCAGCCGGCGGCGCCGGCGCCGACCACCACGTAGTCATAGGCCTGCTTCAGCGCTTCGCGGTTGCCGGCCTGGTTGGCGCCAGCGGCAAGCGCGTCGTCGATCAGGCCGGGGCCAAGGAGGTTCGCCACCCCCAAGGCGGCGGCAAGCGACAGCAGGGGGCGGCGGTCGAGCGCGCCTCGCGATGCCTGATCGACCAGGGTCTGCACGGCTTCTTGCTTTGGATCGATCATCGCAGCTCCTTGCCGCGGGGCGGCCAGTCAGGGGCGGGAAGCAGGTCGCGTCTCATCGCCAAGCGCGCGCGGGGTCTACGTCAGCGTTGCGTCATGTGGGCCGGAGCGCTGCGAGCGCATTGGCACAGATGCCGCGAACACCTTATCGTGTGCTTCCAATTTCCGTGCCATGGCCGAAGTCTCGCCGTCGCTGCTCCGGGCCTCGTCCCGTCCGGTCCCGTGCCCGGCCGGCGATGTCAGAGACCCTTGAACGACGCGACTCCGCGCAGCTTGGCCTGCGCCGGAACGCCGGCGACCGTTGTGTCCGGCGCAACGTCCCGCAGGACAACGGAACCCGCCGCGACGACCGCTCCGCGCCCGACCTCGATCGCCCCGAGAATCACGGCACCCGCGCCCAGCGTCGCTCCTTGCCGGATGCGGGGGTGACGGTTGCCTCCGGCCTGCTTGAGGCTGCTTCCCAGCGTGACGGCGTGCCAGATGGATACGCCCTCCTCGACAACGGTGGTTTCACCGGCCACGAAGCCCAATCCGTGGTCGAGCCAGACACCTTTGGCGATGTCCGCCGCCGGATGGATGTCGACGCAGAGCACCCGTTCGAGCGCCGTCTTGAGCGCCATGGCCAGCTCGGTCCGCCCCGCCACCCATAGGAAACGGGTAAGGCGGTAGGACAGCAACGCGTGAAGCCCGCGGTTGAACAGCAGTGCCGTGGCCGCACCGCCGGGTTGGAAGTCCTTCCGCCAGGTCACGTCCAGATCCGCGAACGCCGCCTCTGCGGCGGCCGTGCCCTGCGCGAACGCGGTGGCCGCGATCGCAGCGACGGTGGCCCGGGCATCCGGCGTGGGGAGCAGCCCGGCCAGCACCGCGGCGAGAAGGCCGGCATCGTCGCTCACATGATCGAGGTCGAGCCCCAGGAGACCCGCCATGCCAGGCTCCCGGACAAGCAGCGCCCGAGCGTCCCGCAACAGCCCGCCCGGCTGCCGCCCGGCCGCCCGCGAACCGGAGCGGTCCGCCGTCGAATCCGTCATGCCAATGTTTTCCTCACTCGCACGATCGATCCGGCGCGGGTTCCGCGCCAGGGAGGATCAGCCTACGTAGCCGAACGTGACGCCCGGCTGGGCAGCCGTTTCGACCCACACGCTCTTTGTTTGGCTGTAGGCCATCAACGCTTCCCGGCCGGAGGACCGGCCGAAGCCGGAGCGGCCGAAGCCTCCGAATGGCGAGGCGACGTTGATCGTCTTGTAGCCGTTGATCCAGAACGTGCCGGCCCGGACCGACGCCGCCACCCGGTGCGCGCGGCCCACGTCGCCCGTCCAGACGGCTCCCGCCAGGCCGTACGGCGTGGCGTTGGCCAAGGCGACGGCCTCGTCCTCGGTGTCGAAAGGCAGCACTGCGAGGACTGGCCCGAACACCTCCTCCCGGGCGATGGCGGAGTCCGGCGCCACCCCGTCCAGGACCGTGGGGGCGTAGAAGAACCCGCCTGTTGCCTCGAGCGAACTGGGGCAGCCGCCGCCCGCCGCCAGGTGCGACCCGGCGGCAACGGCGCTTCCCACCATCGCGGCGACCTTGTCGAACTGGCGGCGGTTGTTGATGGGGCCGATCTGCGTCGCCGGGTCGCTCGGCAGGCCGAACGGGATGCGGCCGGCAGCCCGCGCCAGCCTCCCCACCAGTTCCGCGTGGACCGACCGCTGGACCAGGAGACGCGACCCGGCCACGCAGCTCTGGCCGGCGCCGCCGAAGATCGCGGCCTGGGCACCGAGGACGGCACGCGACAGGTCGGCGTCGCCGAAGACGATGTTGGCGGACTTGCCGCCGAGTTCCAGCACGCTCGGGACGATGTTGCGGGCCGCCGCTGCGGCGATCTGGGCGCCTGCTTCCGCCGACCCGACGAACACCACCAGGCGGGTGCCGGCGTGGGCCACAGCGGCTGCGCCCGCCGTCGGTCCCGCGCCGGCGAGCACGTTCACCAGGCCGCTCGGAATGCCCTCGGCCCTTTCGCAGAGCATCCCCAACGCGAGGCTGGTCAACGGCGTCAGCTCCGAAGGCTTCAGCACGACCGCGTTCCCCGCGCAGATCGCGGGAGCGACCTGCCATCCGGCGGTGAAGACGGGCGCGTTCCACGGCGTGATCTGCACGACCGTGCCGAAGGGCTCGGGACGGGTGTAGTTCAGGTGGCCCGAGGGAACGGGAATGACCTCGCCGTGGAGCTTGTCGGCCCACCCGCCGTAGTACTCGAACATCTCGGCCACCTTGAGGACCTCGCCGCGCGTGTCGCGGATCGGCTTGCCGGCGGACAGCATCTCCAGCTCGGCAAGCTCGCCGGCGTGCTGACGGACCAGCCTCGCGACCTCGAACATGGCACGGCCGCGCGCCGCGGCGGTCATGGCCCACCATTTCGGCTGTGCGGCGCGGGCGGCATCCATCGCGGCATCGACCACGCCGGGTGCGGCGTCCTGGTACTCCAGGATCACGCGTCCGTCGGCAGGGTTGACCAGGTACAGGGGGGCGCCGCCGCCCGCAACCACCTCGCCGGCCACCACGCTGCCGACGGCGCCGCCGGGCAGGAAGCCCGACAGCAGCGCCGTCACGCGGGGCGCGGCGTCGGTCAGGACGGTTCCGTCGGGCATCAGCGTGTCTCCTCGACCGTGCGGTGGTCAGCCATTCGGGTGAAGTCGGCGGTATCGGGGATGGCCTCGCGCGATGCGTCCCAGATCCGCCCCACATGCGCGCTGAGCGGGCCGCCGGCCCCGACCTGCTGCGCCATCTCCAGGGCGAGGCGCAGATCCTTGCGCATCAGCCCGGCGGAGAAGCCGCTGTTGAACGTGCCCGGCAGGATCCAGCGGGGAAACATCACCTCGCTGATGGCGCTCCGCCCGGTGGCGCTGTTGACGACCTTCAGCGCATCCTCGGCTGAAAGGCCGGCGGCCTCCGACAAGCGCATGGCCTCGCCGGTCGTCACCAGGTGCGCCGCGACCAGCAGGTTGTTCACCAGCTTGGCGATGTTGCCCGCACCGGACGGGCCGACATGGATTGCCTGGCTGGACATCGCGTCCAGGACGGGACGGGCCTCCTCGAAATCGGCCTCGGCGCCGCCGACCATCATGGTCAGCGTGCCCTCGGCCGCGCCGGACGGGCCTCCGCTGACCGGCGCGTCGAGCATCGCGTGCCCGGCCTCGGCCAGGCGGCTCGCCAGGCGGCGCGTGGTCGCCGGGTCGGACGTGGAGGTGTCGATCACGATCACCTTGCGGTCCCGGCGCGACAGCAGGCCGCCTTCGGCCGTCACCACGGCCTCGACGTCCTTGGCATAGGGCAGGGAGAACACCAGGGCGTCGGAGTCCCGCAGAACGTCCGCCAGCGCGGGAACGAACCTTGCCCCGGCGGCCTCGGCTGGGGCCTTGCGCGCGCCGCTGAGGTCGAACCCGCTCACCGGGAAGCCCTTGCGGACCAGGGAACCGGCCATGCCGACCCCCATGTTGCCCAGGCCGACAACGCCGACCCTGCGGATGTCCATGACCGTCTGCTCCTGCCCAAGGCTTGGACAAGGCCACCGTGCCGGGCGCCGCCGCAAGCAGGATTTCATCATGCCGTGTTGCCCGGGAGGCAACGGACGGAGCGACCTGCGCTGGCGGAAACGCTATCGTTCGGCGGCATCAGTCACCGAATAGGCTGCCGCGCATGCCATCGTCCGCCGAAGCGCGTCCCACCAGCGTCACCCTTGCCGACCTCGACAGCCGGCTGCTCCGGTATTTCCTCGCCGTTGTCCGGGAAGGATCGATCCGGAAGGCCGCGCAAAGCCAGAACGTGGCTGCGTCCGCGATCAGCCGCCAGGTTTCCGAGCTGGAAGCGCGCCTGGGCCTCCCGCTGCTCGAACGCCTGCCCCGGGGGGTGGCCCCCACGGAAGCCGGGCATGCCGTCGCTGCGCATGCCCGGCAGCAGGTCGAGGACGGCGAGCGGCTCGTTGACTACCTGAAGCAGCTCCATGGCCTTCGGCAGGGCGCCGTCCGGATCGCCTGCGGGGAGGGGTTCGTCGGCGACCTGGTGGAGAACGGATTGCCGCCGTTCCTCCGCGCCTGCCCCAACGTGCGGTTGCAGATGACGCTGGGAGGAACCGGCGAGATACTTGCGTCGGTCGCCGAGGGCCGGACCGATGTCGGGCTGGCCTACAACCCGCAGGCCCATGGCGGCCTGCGCTCCGCCGCCATCGCCCGGCAGCCGCTCTGCGCGGTGATGGCGCCGGGCCACCCGTGCAGGCCCGCTGCCCCGGTGCCGCTCGCGGCGCTGGCGCGGCACCCTGCCGCCTTGCTCACCCCGTCGCACGGCATCCGCCAACTGATCGGCCGCGTCGAGGCGGACGAGGGCTTCCACCTGTTGGTGCATGCCGAAGCGGGGTCCATCGACATGGTCCGCCGGCTGGCCATCGGCGGTTCGCTGATGACCTTCCTGCCGGAGTTCGCCGCGGCCCCGGAGATCGCGAGCGGGCAGCTGCTGGCCGTGCCGCTCACCGACACGCTGCTGACCGAAGCGAGCGCGCACCTGGTGGTTCGCGCGCGTCGCCGGTTGCCGGGAACGGTGGACCGGCTGGTGACGGGCCTGGTCGAAGGCATGCGCGCCTTCCAGGGGCGCTAGCTTGGGCCGCGCCAGGCATGACGTTGCCTTGCCGGCAACGGTTGTCCGCAAACGGGCAGTTGCTTCCGGGGCGACGGACTGGAAGACCACAGCCCGGAGGCTGTCGGCCGGGAATGGGCCGCGGCGGCTGCGACACGGAAGGGCGCTCCATGGCGGCGAGGCTCGGCATTGATCACCCGCTGGTCCTTGTCAGGGACATAGAGGCGGCTGCGGCCCGGTATCGCAGGCTGGGCTTCAACACCGCCCCTAGGGGGTTCCATCCTTGGGGCACAAGCACCAGCCTCATCGTCCTCCAGCGCTCCGCGCTGGAGATCATGGGGGTGCATGACCGGACCCTGCTCGACAGCCACGCCATCGGCGGCTTTCGTTTCGGGCGCCACATGGCCGACGCATTGGCCGAGCGCGAAGGCGTTTCGCTCGTCGCCCTTTACAGCGAGGATGCGCCCGGCGACCGCGCGCGGGTCGAGGCCCAGGGCATCCCCGCCCAGGGCCGGGTGGATTTCCGGCGCCGGGTCAAGGTTCCCGGCAAGGATTGGGACGAGGCCGTCGTCACGCTCGAGATCCTGGTCGACCCGGCGTTGCCGCGGGCGTCCAACTTCCTTGCCCAGCAGCACAGGCCCGAGCTGGTCTGGGTGCCGGAATGGATGTCGCATCCGAACGGCGCGCTGGGCTTCGCCGGCATCACCTACGCCGCGGCGGACCCGATGCCGCTCGTTCAGCGCCTGCGCCGCCTGTTCGGCGAGGATGCGGTCCGCCGGACGGCGATCGGCTACCAGGCAGCCACCGGCAAGGGGACGGTCAGCGTCGTGCCGCCCGGGGCCTGGGCCCGCGAGGTCGGGGTGGACGGGGAGCCGGACATCGGGGTCGCCGCCGCCGCATGCATCGGCATCGACGTGCAGGTGCGCGACCTGCGCGCCGCCGCCGCGATCCTCCGCGCCGCGGACGTTCGGACGGCGGACTCGCCCAAGGGCATCGCCGTGCGCGACTTCGAGGCATTCGGGAACGTGCTGCTGCGCTTCGTCGAATAGCGCCACGTCGTTCAGCCGGGCGTCAGCGCCCCCTGCATGAAGGCCAGGAACCGCGGGTCGCTGGCATGGGCAACGTTGATGCGGAGGGAAGGGGCGTGCGCCTGCCGGTCCGGCCGGAACACCCGGCCCGGCACCAGGAAGATGCTGCGCGCCGCCGCCTGCCGGCACAGCTCCACCTCGTCGACCCAGCCCGGCAGCTCCGCCCACAGGTAGAACCCGCCTTCCCGCCGCCGCGCCACGCCCAGTCCGATCGCGGCGAGGTCGGCCACCGCCCGCGACGTCGCTTCCGCCACCCGGCCGCGCAGCCGCCGCAGGTGGCGCAGGTAGTGCCCGGCGGACATCAGCCGGAACACGAACCGCTCCGTCCCGTCCGACGTCGCGACGGAGGTCAGCAGCTTGATGTCGGCCAGCGAGGCGGCGGCCTTCGGATGCGCCGCGACGTAGCCGACCCGCAGCGACGCCGAAAGGGTCTTGGAGAAGGTGCCGACGTAGAGCACTCGCCGAAGCTGATCGAGCGCGGCCAGGCGTGGGCTGGACGGCGCCAGCATGTCGGCGAACGGGTCGTCCTCCACGACGTGGAAGTCGTGGCGCTCGGCCAGTTGCAGCAGCCCGTGCGCCACGGGCAGCGACAAGGACCCGCCAGTCGGGTTGTGCGCCAAGGATTGGGTGAAGAACAGCTTGGGCCGCAGCGCCGCAGCCTTGGCCGCCAGGTCGTCCAGGTCGGGGCCGTCCGGGGTGCGGCGGATGCCCACCACCCGGGCCTTCGCCAGCCGCAGCTTGCCGTAGAGCGGGTAGTAGCCGGGGTCGTCCACCAGCACCGCGTCCCCCGGCTCCAGCATGTCGCGCATGATCAGGTCCATGGCGTGGTTGGCGCCATGGGTCATCAGCACCTGGTCCGGCATGCACTGGATGGCTCGCTCCGCCAGGGACAGGCAGATGCGCTCCCGCAAGGGCAGGTAGCCCCAGGAGCTGCCGTAGCCGTGCTCCACCCCCATGCCGGGCGGCAGGCGCATGGCGTTGAACTGGGCGCTGAGCTCGGACCCTTCCATCCACGAGGCCGGGGGACGGCCGTCCCCCGGCCGCACCTCGTAATGCTGGTCGAGCTGCTCCCGCAACAGGGAAACGAGGTCGATCGCCTCCGCGATGTGCGGCCGGGCACGTCCGGCCGGCGGCCGGACGGGGGTGTTCACCGTGTAGCCGGAGCCGGCGCGCGCTTCCAGCCGGGCCAGCGCCACCAGCCGGTCGTAAACGCCGGCCATGGTGTTCTTCGACACCGCGTGCTCGCCCGCCGCCTTGCGGATGGACGCGACGCGCTGCCCGGGTTGCAGGCGCCCCTGGTCCATCAGGGCCAGGTAATGCGCGACGAGCGCGTCCGTCCGGCTCATACGCCCATTCGCCACGGAGTGTCCCCTTGCCTGGCCTGGCACAGCCTGCCCTGGCCTTTAGCCAACTGTCCCTTGCCGTGCCATGTGAGCCTGGGACAGTTTCGCCGCAACACCGGCCCGCAACGGCGGGCCACGCCGGGGGAAGAGGCATGTCCAACAGCATCACGTCATCGCGCATCAGCGGCTTCCACAAGATGACTCCGGCGGACCGGCTGGCTGCGGTCGAGAGCTTCGCCGGGCTGGACGCGGAGGCGGTGGCGCAACTGGCGCGGCCCGGCAACCTCGACCCGCACACCGCGGACCACATGATCGAGAACGTGGTGTCCACCCTGTCCATCCCGATCGGCATCGCCACCAACGTGAAGGTGGACGGGCGCGACGTGCTGGTGCCGATGGCGACGGAGGAGTCCTCGGTCGTGGCCGCAGTCTGCAACTCCGCCCGGCAATGCTACGAGTCCGGCGGCTTCGCCACCTCCGTTTCCGGGACGGAGATGATCGCGCAGATCCAGTTGGTGGGCGTCAGCGACCCGCAGGCGGCACGCATCCGCATCCTGGAACGCAAGGCGGAGATCGGCGCGGCGTGCGACGGGTGCGACCCGCTGCTGGTGCGGCTGGGCGGCGGCTTCCGCGACTTGGAAGTGCGGGTGATCGACGCGGAAGGCGGCCCCATGGTGATCACCCACATCATCGTCGACACGCGGGACGCGATGGGCGCCAACACGGTCAACACCATGGCCGAGCGCCTGGCGCCGAGCATCGAGGAGTGGACCGGCGGCAAGGTTTACTTGCGCATCCTGTCCAACCTGGCGGACCGCCGGCTGACCCGCGCCCGCGCCACCTGGCCGTCGGCGGCGATCGGCGGCGGTGCCGTCCGCGACGGCATGATCTCCGCCTACCGCTTCGCCGCGGCCGACCCGTACCGCGCGGCCACGCACAACAAGGGCATCATGAACGGCATCTCCGCCGTGGTGCTGGCCACCGGCAACGACACCCGCGCGGTGGAGGCCGGGGCGCACGCCTATGCCGCCCGGTCCGGCCGCTACACCAGCCTCACCACCTGGGAAGCCTCGGCGGACGGCGCGCTGACCGGCACGATCGAGGTGCCGATGCCGGTCGGCCTGGTGGGCGGCGCCACCAAGGTGCATCCCACGGCGCAGGCCTGCCTCAAGATCCTGGGCGTGACCACCGCGGCGCAGCTTGCCTGCATCATCGCCGCGGTCGGCCTGGCGCAGAACTTCGGCGCGATGAAGGCGCTGGCGACCGTCGGCATCCAGCAGGGCCACATGGCGCTGCACGCCCACAACGTCGCCATCGTTGCCGGCGCCATCGGGCCGGAGGTGGAGCAGCTTGCGGCCGTCCTGGTGAGGCTGCGCCAGGTGCGGCAGGACGTCGCCGCAACCGAGCTTGCCAAGCTGCGCGGCCAGGCCTGACCCGAACGTCCAAGCAAGAAAAGGAACCGTCCATGCCTGTTTCCCGCCGCGCCTTGCTCGGGGCGGCGTCCGCCGCCGCGATCCTTCCCGCGCTGCGCGCCCGCGCGCAGCAGCCCGCGCTTAAGATCGGCGTGCTGACCGACCTGTCCGGGCCTTACCAGGACACCACCGGGCGCACCGGCGTGGTGTGCGCGCAGCAGGCCGTGCAGGACTTCGCCAGCAGCCGCGGCCTGACGGTGGAGGTCGTCTCCGCCGATCATCAGAACAAGGCCGATATCGGGGCCGGCATCGCCCGGCAGTGGTTCGACCGCGACGGCGTGGACCTGATCCTGGACGTGCCGAACTCCGCCGTGGCGCTCGCGGTGAACGGCGTGGCGCGGGAGAAGAACAAGGTGTTCGTCGCGTCCGGTTCCGCCACCACGTCGCTGACCGGGGACCAGTGCTCCCCCAACACGGTGCAGTGGACCTACGACACCTACATGCTGGCGCATTCGACCGGCGGCGCGCTGGTGAAGGCCGGCGGCACCGACTGGTTCTTCATCGGCGCCGACTACACCTTCGGCCACACCCTGGCGCAGGACGCCGCCGCCGTGGTGACGGCCGCCGGCGGCAAGGTCACGGGCAGCGCGTTCTATCCTTCGCCCGGCACCACGGACTTCTCCTCCCTGCTGCTGCAAGCGCAGTCCGGCGGCGCCAACGTGGTGGGCTTCGCCAACTCGGGCGCGGAAACCATCAACTGCATCAAGCAGGCGGCCGAGTTCGGGCTGACGCCGTCGATCCGCCTGGCCGCGCTGCTGATGTACGTGACCGACGTGCACGCGCTGGGGCTGGACGCGGCGCAGGGCCTGTCGCTGACCGAGACGTTCTACTGGGACCTGAACGACCGCACCCGCGCCTTCGCCCAGCGCGTGCTGCCGAAGACGCCGAAGAACATGCCGAACATGGTGCACGCCGGGTGCTACGCCGGGGCGCTGCACTGGATGAAGGCCGCCGCCGACATGGGCGCGCCACAGGCCAAGGCGAGCGGGGCCGCCACGGTCGAGCGCATGAAGGCGATGCCGACCGACGATGACTGCTTCGGCGCCGGCAGCATCCGCGCGGATGGCCGCAAGCTGCACCCCGCGTACCTGTTCGAGGCGAAGAAGCCGTCCGAAAGCAAGGGCGCGTGGGACCTGATGCGCCTGGTGGCGACCACCCCCGCCGACGGGGCGTTCCGCCCGCTGGGCGCCGGCGGCTGCGCGCTGGCGCATAGCTGACGCGATGATCCCGGGCCGCGTCCGCATCGTCGAGGTCGGCCCGCGCGACGGGCTGCAGAACGAGGCCGCCTCCGTTCCGGTGGACGCCCGCGTCGCCTTCATCGAGGCGCTGGCGGACGCCGGCTTGCAGGCGATCGAGGCGGGCAGCTTCGTTTCCCCGAAGTGGGTGCCGCAGATGGCCGGCACCGCCGAGGTCCTGAAGCGGCTGAAGCCCAGGGCCGGCGTGTCCTACCCGGTGCTGGTGCCGAACATGACCGGGTTGGAAGCTGCCCGGGCGGCCGGCGCGGGGGAGGTCGCCGTGTTCGGCGCTGCGTCCGAGAGCTTTTCCCGGCGCAACATCAACTGCTCGATCGCGGAAAGCCTGGACCGGTTCCGCCCGGTGTGCGGCGCGGCGCTCGCCGCCGGCATGCGGGTGCGCGGCTACGTTTCCTGCGTGCTGGGCTGTCCCTACGAGGGGGAGGTGGCGCCGTCCGCCGTAGCCAGGGTCGCGTCCGAACTCATGGCGCTTGGCTGCTACGAGGTGTCGCTTGGCGACACGATCGGGACCGGCACGCCGCTGAAGGCACGCGCGATGCTGGAAGCGGTGGCCCGGCAAGTGCCGATGCCGGCCCTGGCGGTGCATTTCCACGACACGCACGGGCAAGCCCTGGCCAACATCCTGGCCTGCCTGCAAACGGGCGTGTCGGTGGTCGACAGCGCGGCAGCGGGGCTGGGCGGCTGCCCCTACGCGGCGGGCGCCAGCGGCAATGTCGCGACCGAGGACTTGGTGTACATGCTGGACGGCATGGGCGTGCTCACGGGCGTGGATCTCGGCAAGGTGGTGGCGGCCGGACGGCTGATCTCGGCCGCTGTCGGGCGGCAGCCGAACTCGAGGCTGGCCGCGGCGCGCCAGGCGTAGCGGACCGGCCTAGGTCGCGGCGGCCGTTGCCCGGCGATCACCGTTCGGTGCTGGCGAAGCGCCCGTCACTGCGCCGGCGCCGCCTCGCTTGCGCGCAACTGGCCGAGCGCGCGGGCGAGGAAGGTCTGCACGCGGGGCACGACGCGGGCCGCGTCGTGCGACACGCCGGGCACGACCTCGATCCGGGCGTCGATGCCGTGCTCCACGAAGTTGCGCCGCAGCGTTTCCAACCGGTCCGGCCGGGTCGCCCCCGCATCGTTGGCCCCTTCCATCCAGCGCCGGGCGCCGGGCTTGTGCGTGATCTCCCACGTCTCGCGATCCGCGCCGCCGACGATCATGTGCACCGCGACCTGGCGCAGGGCGGGGAGGTCCAAGGCGACGCCGAAGACGCGCTCCATGTCGCGCGTGCCAACCCACCAATCCCGGCCCGGGTCGATCTGCGTGACCGAGCCGGGAGCGCCGATGCACGCGGCCCAGAGCCGGCCGGGGTGCAGCAGCAGGAAGCGGTGGGTGAAGTGCCCGCCGCCGGAGAAGCCCCACAAGGCGAAGCGGGGAAGGCGCAGGCCGTACAGCGCCTCGACCTCCGCCACCATCCCGAGCAGGACGCGGTCGTAGCGGATGCCGCCCTCGAGGATGTACTTGTATCCGTCGCGGTCGCGGTCGCCGAGGGGGCCGGCCGGGAACAGCGGCGCCAGGATGACGCAGCGGTTCCAGCGGCCGAACTCCGCGAACCAGTCGCGATACTCCGCCACGTTGCGGCCGGTGCCGTGCATGCACACCACTAGGTGCGGCGCCGGCCCCGGCTCGTGAATGTCCGGCGGGACGTAGAGGCAGAACGGGAAACGCGCGTCCACCTGGCTCGCGTATAGGATCGTCCTACCGTAGTCGTACAGCGCCCGTCCGCGCTGCCTCAGCTCGCTCGTCCCGCTCTGGCTCACGGTCCCACCATTCGTTGATTGCGCCCGCCCGCAGGTGGCGCTTCGTCCCGATCCGGCTTCTGCCGGCACGCTATGCCGGGCGGCGGCGGCGCGCAACTCGGTGTCATCAAGGCAGCTGTGACGGAGCCGTCGAAACTCGGCGGGCGGGCATGTTAGTTAAGCTAACTTGACTTCAAGGGTGTGCCGTGAGCGCTGACAACTATTCCGATCCGGTCAGGATCCCAATCACGTTCACCATTCCCGATCCGAGGCCGCCGCCACGCTCCGGCCGGTGGAACTTAGGCGACACCTACCATCCCAGCTTCGACGACCCGGGCTGGTTCAGGCGCCAGGGCCTGTTCCGCGACGCGTCGGCGGCGGAGGACTTGGCGGAGCGGCGCCGCTGGTTGCTCGGGCCGTGGCCGGACCCACGCTACATCCCGTTCCCGTCGGCCGAGGACATCCGGGGCGGCATAGAGCGGGCGCGCCGCCGGGCGCGGTTCGCGCGCAAGGAAGCCGAGGACGGCGACTACGCCGGCGCGGCCGGGCACCTGCTGTTGGGCGCGCCGTTCCCGGCCGAGGTGGACGACCCGCCTGGTCCCATTGTCCGCCACGAGGAAGCGGAGCCGCCAAAGGCCCGGAGCCCCGACCTTGACGCGCTGGCTGCCCAGGCGAACCAGGATCTGGAGAAGCGTCTTGCTGACTCACTCAACGAGGAACACCGTCAGGCCGCCGAGAACGACCGGCTCGAAAATTCTGTTATCATCAACGGAAAAGAATATGATCATCGACTGAAGATGGCCGAGAGCGCGAAAGGTGTTCGTAACAACATCAAACGTCTTGACGATAAAATCGAACATGATCAGCTGCATGCAAAGCCATGCCCCACTAGTAGCATAGAAGAAGCTCAGGCTGTGCTAGAGCAGCTTCAGAAAGCGATAACACACCTGGATGCGCGGCCTCCTGGTCTCGAAGAGTATAGGTTGGCAAAGAGGCGAGGCAGCAATGGACAACATCACAAGTCAGGTCCGGCAGTTCAGTATCCGCCTCAAACAAGGCGACACCTTGAGCGAGCAGGAATCGTCCTTCCTGCGGGAGCACATGGAAACATGCCGTTGTCCTGATGCCATACTAGACATCATGGGATGCTTTAGGCAGATCAATGACTCTGCCAATGTCCCCTGGGTCGAGCCTTACCTCTACAGGCAGGACATCGAGTTTGCAAAGCGGGCGCTCTGGACGCTTTGCTGGCTCGGCCAGGGCGAGCGGTTCAGGGCCTACATCCTGGAAGCGGTCGAGCCTGGCTTCGATGGGGACCCGAAAAGGGAGCTTCCCACCGGGGCGCTCCCGCAGCCGGACTGCACCTCAAGGATCACCGGGACCGCGACCTGGCGCAACTCCTGATCCGATGGGCGCCGCCCGACGTCGGCGACGAGTTCTACGACGCCCCGCCCCCCGGGCATGACCCAGCTCTGGTGGGATGGCATCACCCACGACGCCGCCATTGCAATGGGCTACGCCGTCGGGGCTGACCCGTGGGAACTCACGGAAAGCGACGAACTCGTCGAAGCCAGCGTCAAGAGGTTCATGGCCGAGCGGCAGGATGGGTGAAC
>CAXTLC010000080.1:0-20452 GCA_964245075.1 uncultured Acetobacteraceae bacterium | reverse complement strand
CTAGGGCCGCTGCTCTGGAAGCATCCGGTCCAGCACGCCGTCGCGGCGGACCGCGGCGTGCCACACCGTGGCAGCCAGGTGGAGCACGATCAGCCCGTACACGAGCCACTGGCCGACCGCATAGTGGACCCAGCGGGCGGCATCGTTCGCGGCCTGGTTCTGCGGCAGGTTGGGGAAGGTGAACAGGTCGAAATACGGCACGCTCTTTCCGTGGCTCGTCGCCGAAAGCACGTAGCCGCTGACCGGCATGCCCACCAGGATGATGTACAGCAGCCAGTGGGATGCGAAGGCGGTCGCCTTTTCCCACTGCGCCATCTTGCCGGGAAGCGGCGGCGCCGGGTTGGCGGCCCGCCACGCGAGCCGCACGGCGACCAGCGCCAGGATCGTCATCCCGAAGGATTTGTGCAGCGTGTAGATCCATTCGCGCGAGGGCATGGCCGCCGCCATGTTGACCATCACCCAGGCCAGCGCGATCGTGATGAACATCAGTACGGCAACGACCCAGTGCAGGGCCTGCGCCGTCAGCGTGTAGCGGTGCGTGCCGGCAGCGACCGGCGCGTCCCTCGTCGTGGTGCTCATGCCTGTCCTTCCGGGGATTGGCCGATATGCTCGTTCAGTCCGGCGTGAGATCGACGGCACGGTTCCACCATAGGACGAGTCGGCCGGTTTGTGAATTAACCGCTGGCCCGGCAGGCGGCGCTGGCCGAGCGCGAGTTCGACGCGATCCTGGTCTTCGCGCAGAAAAGCCCTTTCTCGCTGACCGGCTATGGCGGCGGCGGCTGTGACGGCCGCCGGCACGCCGGCCACCTGCGGGCCAATTCCCTGGCCACCGGGTCTGGAACAGCGACGACGCCATCGTCGACCCCGCTGCGACGCTTGGAACAAGCTGATGAACATGTCCGGGCGCCTCGCATCCGTCACCCACCGAACCAGGGCGCGAACAGTCCAGCAGACAGGGCGCTTGGCATCAGGTGCCGGGATCGCAACGCCAAGCTGGCGGGAACCCGCGTGGCTTCATGTCGCGGGCCTGCCACGGCCCTCCTACGCCCAGTGCCAAGTGTTGACGTTCCACGAGTTGACCCGGACGTTGATGTTGGGTTGGTAGCCGGCGAGGCCCGCCTTGGTGCCTTCGACCGTGACGTACTCGAAGATCGGCAGGAACGGCAGGTTCTGGCGCAGCAGGCTCTGCACCCCGCGGTACGCCGTGATGCGTTCGGCCCGGTCGAGCGTCGTGGCCCCTTGTTGCTGCAAGGCGTCCAGTTGCGGGTTGGCGTACTGCATCGTGTTCAAGCCGGAGCCGCCCTGCGCCGCGATCGCCTTGCTGCTGAAGTAGTCGGCGGCGGCCGGGTCCGGCCCGGTCATGAAGTTGATGCCCACGATCGCCGTCTCGAAGTGGGACTGGATCCAGTAGTCGGCCCACATCACGGCAGCCGGCAGGTTCTTGATCGTCATGCCGACGCCGATGTCCTGCCAGTTCTGCTGTAGCAATTGCTGCGCCTGCTCGCGCAGGTGGTTGCCGGACGTGGTGGAGTTGGTGAATTGCAGCCGCACCCCGTCCTTCTCGCGGATGCCGCCGCCGCCGATCTTCCAGCCGGCGCGGTCCAGGTCCGATTTCGCCTTGTCCGGGTCGTAGCTCTGCTTCGGCAAGCCCGGGTCGAACGCCCAGGATGCCGGCGGCAGGTAGGACTCGGACGGGCGCGGCAGGCCGTAGTACAGCTCGTCGATGATGCTCTTCTTGTCCAGGCTGTCATACAGCGCCTGGCGCACCGCCTGCTCCTTGAACTGCGGCAAGCCGAGGTTGAAGTAGAAGTTCTCGATGCTCGCCGTGGGGATCTGCACCACGTTGCGGTTGGGCAACGCCTTGGCTTCCCCGTAATGGTCCGCTGAGATGCCTTGCAGGCTGATGTAGTCGATGTCGCCGGTGCGGAACTGCGTGTAGAGGACGGTGAGGTCCGGGATGTACTTGAAGGTGACGCGCTCCAGCAGCGGGCCGTCGCCGAAATACGCCTCGTTGGCGGCGAGCGTGACGTGGTCGCCTGGCACCCGCTCGCTCCACCTGAACGGCCCGGTGCCGACGGGCGCGCGCAGGAACGGGGAGTCGCGCGGGTCGGCCTGGCCGGCAAGCAGGTGCTTCGGCACGATGAACGTCCACGCCAGGATGGACGCATAGGGCGAGAACGGCTTCTCCATCCGCCACGAGATCTCGTTCGGCGCGGTCACGCTCAGGTCCCGCACCAACTCGTGGCCGGAGCGGCTGCCGGCGGGGAAGTTCGGGTCGTTGAGGAGGTCGAGGGTGAACTTCACGTCTTCCGCGGTGAAGGGCTTGCCGTCATGCCAGGTCACCCCGTCCCGCAGCTTGACCTTCCACGTCAGCCCGTCCGCCGAAACGCCGCCGTTGGCGACACTCGGGATCTCGGCGGCCAGGCGGGGCAGGAAGTTGCCGGCCGGGTCCACCGCCCAGAGCGGGCTGAACAGGGACATGTACACGCCGTCATCCACCTCGATATGCGGCAGCAGCGGGTTGAACACCGTCGGCTCCTGCGAGATGCCGATGATCACCTGGCCGGACGGCTTCGGCTTGCCCTGCGCCCGCGCGCCGGTGCCCAGCAGCGGGACGGCGCTGCCCGCCAAGGCCCATTGGAGGACGGAACGCCTGGGCAGCCGGATCGTGTTCGTCATGGCGGGCTCCTTCGCGTGGGTCATGCCGGCGCTTCCACCACGATCGGCGATCCGTCGCTGAAGCGGGAGAAGCGGAACGGGGTGGGATCGACGAC
Source organism: uncultured Acetobacteraceae bacterium (assembly GCA_964245075.1). Classification (GTDB taxonomy): domain Bacteria; phylum Pseudomonadota; class Alphaproteobacteria; order Acetobacterales; family Acetobacteraceae; genus LMUY01. The sequence goes on along the minus strand of CAXTLC010000080.1, from coordinate 17,678 downwards.
CGGCGGCGCGCCGATGGCGAGGTCGGCGGCGAGCCGCCCGGCGGCGGGGCCGATGCCGAAGCCGTGGCCCGAGAACCCGGTCGCGATCACCAGGCCCGGCACCGTGTCCACCGGACTGATCACCGGCACGGCGTCCGGCGTCACGTCGATCAGGCCCGCCCATTCCTGTGTCACCGTCATGGCGCGGAAGGCGGGGAACGCCTGCTTGAGCGAGGCCACGGCGGCGTTGTTGATGCCCGGCACCGGCGCCGGGTCAAGCATCCGGACGTCCTCGAACGGGCTCTTGCCGTCCAGCGCCCATGTCCGCGGCGTGCGCGCTTCCGTCATGAAGCGGCCGTCCAGCCGCGGCCGCAGCGCGCGGCTGGTGACCCGGATCGCCGGGATGAACTCGCGCAGGAAACGGAACGAGTCCGGCACCAGCGGCACCACGTTGGCCGAGCCGTTGGCGATGGTGTAGCCGCCGTCCATCCGCTTGCGGTAGGCGAACTTGCTGGTCCAGGCGGACACGTCCGGCGCGCCGGCCAGCGGCGCGGTGCGCAGCACGGAGGAGCGCACCTTGAGCTGCGGCAGCCGCAGCCCGAGGTTGCCGCAGAACAGCCGCGACCAGGCGCCGCCCGCGAGCACCACGCCGTCGCAGGCGATGCGCCCGTGCTCGGTGACCACGCCGGCCACCCGCCCGCCAGCCATGTCCAGCCCGCGCACGGCGCAGTGCGTCAGGATCACCGCGCCCTGCGCCTGCGCCGCGCGGGCAATCGCCGGGCCGGCCTTCTGCGGCTCCGCCCGGCCGTCATCCGGCGTGTACAGCCCGGCCGCGTAGCGCTGCGCGGCGCCGGGCATCAGCGCCGCGAGGTCCTCGCCTTCGACCATGCGCGAGCTCATCTGGTAGGGCTGCGCGCGCTCCAGCCAGGCCTCGTGCCCCGCCCGCGCCTTCGCGTCCTCGCTCACGTAGAGCACGCCGCACTCGCGGAACCCGGTTTCGGCGCCGACGGTGCGGTTCATGTCCTTCCACAGCCGCAGCGCCTCGATGATCAGCGGGATCTCCCGCTGGTCGCGCCCGGTCTTGCGCACCCAGCCCCAGTTCCGGCTGGACTGCTCGCCCACCAGCTCGCCCTTCTCGCACAGCGTCACCGCGACCCCGGCCTGCGCCAGCGCCAGCGCGGCGGAGATGCCGACGATGCCCCCGCCGATGACCACGATGCCGGTGCGGGCGGGCTGCCGGCCATCGGCGGCGAACGAGTCGATCTGCGGTCCCAAGGGAACTCTCCTAAGCAGGTTGCGGGGTGCGCGCCGCGATAGGGGCGGACAACGCCAGGTCGTCCCGGACGCAGGCTTTCCAGTGCCCGGATGCCACCTCCCGCAGTTCCGGAGGCTGCTCGGCGCAGCGCGGCTGGGCGTGGCGGCAGCGGGTGCGGAACGTGCAGCCGGAAGGGGGCGCCACCGGGCTCGGCACGTCCCCTTGCAGCAGGATGCGGGTGCGCCGGTCCGCCGGGTCGATGGACGGCACGGCGGAGAACAGCGCTTCCGTGTAGGGATGGCGCGGGCCGGTGAACAGCGCGGCGGTGTCCGCCAGCTCGACGATGCGGCCGAGGTACATGACCGCGACCCGGTCGGAGATGGTGCCCACGACGGCCAGGTCGTGCGCCACGAACAGGATCGTCAGCCCGAGCCGCCCGCGCAGGTCCAGCAGCAGGTTCACCACTTGCGCCTGCACCGAAACGTCCAGCGCCGAGACCGGCTCGTCCGCCACCAGCAGCTCCGGGCCGGCCATCAGCGCGCGGGCGATGCCGATGCGCTGGCGCTGGCCGCCGGAGAACTCGTGCGGGTAGCGGTCCGCCACCGCCGGGAACAGGCCCACGAGGTCGAGCGCCGCCTCGATCCGTACCCGCCGCTGCTGGCGGCTCAGCGCGGGCTCGTGCACCAGCAGCGGCGTGGACAGGATGCGCTCGACGGTCATGCGCGGGTTCAGGGAGCCGTACGGGTCCTGGAACACCAACTGCATGTGGCGGCGCACCGGGCGCAGCTCGCGGCGCGGCAGGCGGGTGATGTCCTGCCCGCGGAAGCGGATCGTGCCGTGCGTCGGTTCCGTCAGGCGCATCAGCGTGCGGCCCACGGTGGTCTTGCCGGAGCCGGACTCGCCCACCAGGCCCAGCACCTCGCCACGCCGGATGTCGAACGACACGCCGTCCAGCGCGCGCAGTTGCTCGCGGGGGCGCAACGGGTTGCGGCGGGGCAGGGGATACCACTTGCACAGCCCGCGCACCTCCACCAGCGCCCCGCTCACGTCGCCCCGCTCACGCCGCGATGTCCCGCCAGCGGGCGCAGCGCACCCGGTGGTCCGCGGCGCTCTGCTCCAGCGCCGGCCGCGCCCGCTCGCACGGGTCGGGGAGCGCGTGGCAGCAGCGGGGGTGGAAGGTGCAGCCCGGCGGGCGGTGGCGCGGGTCCGGCACGTTGCCAGGGATGCCGGCCAGCCGCCGCCCGGGGTGCAGAGCCGCATCCAGACGCGGCACCGAGCGCATCAGCCCGGCGGTGTAGGGCATGGCCGGCCGGCGCAGCAGGCTTCCCGCCGGCGCATCCTCCACCACCTGCCCGGCGTACATCACCACCACGCGGTCCGCGACCTCCGCGACCACCCCGAGGTTGTGGGTGATGAAGACCACCGCCATCCCGGTCTCGCGTTGCAGCCGCCGCAGCAGGTCGAGGATCTGCGCCTGGATGGTGACGTCGAGCGCCGTGGTCGGCTCGTCGGCGATCAGGATGCGCGGGCGGCAGGCCAAGGCGGTGGCGATCATCGCGCGCTGCCGCATGCCGCCGGAAAGCTGGTGCGGGAAGGCGCCCGCCCGCCGCTTCGGCTCCGGAATGCCGACTTCGGCCAGCAGGTCCACCGCCCGCGCCGCCGCCGCCCGGGACGACAGCCGCTCGTGCCGGATCAGCGACTCGGCGATCTGATCGCCCACCCTGTGCACCGGGTTGAGCGAGGTCATCGGCTCCTGGAAGATCATGCCGAGCGCAGCGCCGCGCAGGTCGGCCATCGCGCGCTCGGGCAGGGCGAGCAGGTCGGACGGTCCGCTGGCGCCGCGCAGCACCACCCGGCCGGTCACGCGGCAGCTCCGCGGATCGAGCAGGCGCATGATGGCCAAGGCGGTGACGCTCTTGCCCGAGCTGGATTCGCCCACGATCGCCAGCGTCTCGCCTTCCCGCAGCGAGAACGACACGTCCTCGATCGCGGGCACGCCGCCGAACCGCACCGAAAGGCCCTCGACTTGCAGCAGGGTCATGCCGAGCGGTCCAGCCGAGGGTCCAGCGCGTCACGCAGGCCGTCGCCGACGAAGTTGAAGCTGGTGACGGCGAGGGTGATGACCGCGCCGGGCAGCAGCGCCAGCCAGGGCGCGCTTTCCAGGTACTCCTGCGCGTTGTTCAGCATGTTGCCCCAGCTCGCGGTCGGCGGCTGGATGCCGTAGCCCAGGTAGCTGACGTAGGACTCGGCGAGGATGGCCCGCGCCACGTTCAGCGTCGCCGCCACGATGATCGGCGCCATGATGTTGGGCAGCAGTTCGCGCAGCATGATGGCGCCGTCGCTGGCGCCGATCGCTTCGGCGGCGACGGCGAAATCCTGCTCGCGCAAGGAGATCACCTGGCCCTGCACCACCCGGGCCACCTCCATCCACGCCGTCAGCGCGATGATCAAGGTGATCGTGAGCAGGCTCGGGCTGGTCAGCGCGGCCAGGGTCAGCAGCAGGAAGATCGAGGGGAAGCACAGCACCGCGTCCACCAGCCGCATCAGCGCCGCGCCGGCCGCGCCGCGGTAGAACCCGGCGAGCAGGCCCACGGCCACGCCGACCACCGTGCTGATCCCCATGGCCACGAAGCCGACGAACAGCGAGATGCGCCCGGCCATCAGCAGGCGCACCAGCAGGTCCCGCCCCAACTGGTCGCTGCCCAGCAGGTGCGGCCCGGCGAGCGGCGCCTGGAAGCGGTGGCGCAGGTCGATGGCGAGCGGCCCCCAAGGGCTCAGCATCGGGCCGAACGCGCAGGCTGCGGCCAGCAGCACGATGGCGGCCAGCCCCGCCGCGGCCAGGCGGTGGCGCAGGAAGCGGGACAGGCCGGCGGCCCGCCGGGCGGGGCCGAACACGGCCAGGCCAGTTCCGGCGGCGGCGCTCACGCCAGGCGCACCCGCGGGTCGGCCACCACGTAAAGCAGGTCCGCCAGCAGGTTGCCGAGCAGCACGAGCACCGCCGAAACCATCAGCAGGCCCATGACCACCGGGTAATCGCGGTAGCCCAGCGAATCCAGGAAGAGCCGGCCCATGCCGGGCCAGGTGAACACCGTTTCCGTCACCAGCGCGCCGCTCAGCAGGGTCGGCAGTTGCAGCCCGGCCACCGTGATCATCGGCAGCAGCGCGTTGCGCAGGCTGTGGTGCAGCAGCACCTGCAACCGGCGCAGCCCCTTGGCGCGGGCGGTGCGGACGTAGTCCTGGCCCGCCACCTCCAGCATGGCGGCGCGCATGTAGCGGCTCCACGTCGCCACCGTGACCAGCGCCAGCACGACGCAGGGCTCGATCAGGTGGCGCGCGTAGTCCAGCAGCGAGCCGTCCCCCACGGTGGCGATGTTGCCGGCCGGCAGCCAGGCGAGGCGCACGGAGAACACGTAGATCATCACCAGCCCGAACCAGAAGGTCGGGATGGAGAGCGCGATCATGGCGCCCACGGTCGCGGCGTAGTCGGCCAGGGAGTAGCGGCGGATCGCGCCCAGCACGCCGACCGCCGTGCCGAGGATGACCGCCAGCAGGGTGGAGCTGGCCATCAGCTCCAGCGTGGCGCCCGCGTGGGTGCCGATCACCCAGAGCACCGGCTGGCTGTCACGGTAGGAACGGCCCCAATCCCCGGCCAGCAGGCGGCGCGCCCATTGCAGGTATTGCACCGGAAGCGGCTGGTCGAGCCCCATCTGGTGGGCGATCAGCGCCATCGATTGCTGCGACATGCCCGGCGTGAGCGCGAATTGGGCCAAAGGCCCGCCCGGCACCAGGTGCAGCAGGGCGAAGCCGATGATGGAGACAAGCACCAGCAGGACCAGGCTCTGCACGACCCGGCGCAGGACGAAGCCGGTCATCCAGGTGCGAACCTCCGTGCAACACTGTTCATCAAGGCAAGTCCCTGCCGTGTCGAGACAGGGCAATCAAGAAACGTGCCGCTGCTTCGGGCCGAAAGCCTCCTCTGCAGGAGAGGCCGGTGCCACCCGGCAGGTTCGGAAACGCCCATGGGGGCGTTCGGGAGTCTCAGAAGCTGCTTTCCAGCCGGCAGTTGACCAGCAGCTCGGCCACGTTGGCCGTCCCTGGCAGGAGCAGCGCCATCGCGATCAAGGCCGCGACGTCCTCCGGCTTCGTCATCGCTTCCCGCGGCAGGGCGGTGACGTTGGCCGTCATGTCGGTCGCGACGAAGCCGGGGCAGATCGCGGTGGCCCGCACCCCGTCGTCCCAGGCCTCGCGGCGCACCGCGTGGGTCAGCGCCGTCAGGGCGAACTTGCTCATCGCGTAGCCGGCGTTGGCGTTGGCCACGCGCTTGCCGGACAACGAGGACACGTTGATCACCCGGCCGTCGCCGCCCGCCCGCAGCGCCGGCAGCGCCAGCCGGATCAGCCGCAGCGGCGCTTTCACGTTGACCAGCCACAGCGTGTCGAGCGCCGTCTCGTCCGCGTCGGCCAGGGTGGCGCCGGGCAGCGACACGCCGGCCGCGTTGACCAGGCCGTGCAGCGCGCCGAACCGGGCGAGGGTCGCGTCCCGCCAGGCTTCCGCGCCCGGCAGGCTTTCCGCGTCGTAGCGATGCACCAGCAGCCGGTCCGACGGCGTCAGGTCCGAGGTGCGCACTCCGGCTGACACGGTGAACCCGTCCAGCAGCAGCCGCTCCACCACGGCGCGGCCGATCCCGCGCGCGGCGCCGGACACCATCACGACCCTGCCATCTGGTTTCAGCATCATCCCGCCTCGGCCCTGGTCACTCCACGGCCCGCATCAGCGCGGCATCCGCCATGCGCTGTCAATGCCCGCTCCCAGGCCCGCTCCCAGGCCCGCTTCCGGGTCCGCTTCCGGGCTCGTTCCGGCATCCAACCCCGCTGCGGCGCGCTCACGCCGGTCACCGGGGGCGCTCCCACGCTGTGACGAGGGGGTGAGGCTTACGGGGGCGGCCTGATCAGCGGGGTTGCGCAACATCCGGGCTTGAGAGGTATGCTGCACGCGCCATCTCCGGACAACGGAGGGCTTCGCACAGGAGGACGGCGATGAAGTTCGGCGCTGCACAACCGGTTCGACGCGTCGAGGACACCCGCCTGCTGCGCGGGCAAGGGCGCTACAGCGATGACATCACGCCGCCCGGCACGCTGGCCGGCGCGGTGCTGCGCAGCCCGCACGCGGCCGCCCGCATCCTGTCGATCGACACCGCCGCGGCCCAGGCCATGCCCGGCGTGGTCGCAGTCTATACCGGGCGGGACCTGCAAAGCGACGGCCTTGGTGACCTACCCTGCGCCGTGCCGCTCCGAAGCCGCGACGGGTCCGCCCGGCAAGACACGCCGCGGCCCGCGCTTGCGCTGGACGCGGTGCGGTTCGCGGGCGACCCGGTCGCCTTCGTGGTGGCCGAAACGCACGAGGCGGCGCGTGACGCCGCCGAAGCGATCACCGTCGATTACCACGTGACCCGGTCCGTCACCGACCTGCGCGCCGCCGCCCAGCCCGGCGCCCCGCTGGTGTGGCCTGACAAGGCGGACAACGTCGCGTTCGACTGGCACACCGGCGACAAGGCCCAGGTGGACGCGCTGTTCGCCTCGGCCGCGCACGTCACCCGGCTTGAGATCGTCAACAACCGCATCGTCGTCGCCAGCATGGAGGCGCGCGTCGCCCTGGCCGAGTATGACGCCGCCACCGAGCGCTGGACGCTGCACACCAACACGCAGGGCGTGTGGCTGCTGAAGACCCAGCTCGGCCAGAACATCTTCAAGGTGGACCCGGAGCGCTTCCGCGTCGTGACCAACGACGTGGGCGGCGGGTTCGGCATGAAGATCTTCCTGTATCCGGAGCAGGTGCTGGCCTGCTACGCGGCGCAGAAGCTCGGCCGCCCGGTGAAGTGGACGTCCGACCGCAGCGAGGCGTTCGTCTCGGACACGCACGGCCGCGACAACATCACGCTGGGCGAGCTGGCGATCGACGCGGACGGGCACGTGCTGGCGCTGCGCTCGCGCAACGTCGCCAACATGGGCGGCTACCTGTCCACGTTCGGGCCGGCCATCCCGACCGTCGCCGGGTCCAAGGTGCTGGGCGGGGTGTACGCGTTCAAGGCGATCTACCTCAACGTGATCGGCGTGTTCACCAACACGGTCCCCGTGGACGCCTACCGCGGCGCCGGCCGCCCCGAAAGCAACTACCTGGTCGAGCGCCTGATGGACGCCGCCGCTGTGGAACTCGGGCAGGACCCGATCGCGTTCCGGCGGGCCAACCTCATCCCGCCCGCCGCCATGCCGTTCCGTTCGGCGATGGGCGAGCTGTACGACAGCGGCGAGTTCGCCCGCGTGCTGGATGCCGGGCTGGTCCGCGTGGACCACGCCGGGTTCGCGGCCCGGCGGCAAGCGGCGGCGTCCCGCGGCAAGCTGTCCGGCTTCGGCATCGCGTACTACCTCGAAGCGACGGGAGGCACCCCCACCGAGCGCGCCGAGATCCGCTTCGCGCCCGACGGCTTCGTGGACGTGCTGGTCGGCACGCAATCGACCGGGCAGGGGCACGAGACGGCCTACACCCAGCTCACGGCCGCGGAGCTGGGCATCCCCGAGGACCGCATCCGCGTGTTGCAGGGCGACAGCGACGCGATCCCCACCGGCGGCGGCACCAGCGGCGCGCGCAGCCTCTACTCCGAAGGGCAAGCCATCCTGCTCACCGCCGGAAGCATCATCCGCAAGGGCAAGCAGGCCGCATCCGACCTGTTCGAAACGGCGGAAGCGGACATCGCGTTCGAGGACGGCGTGTTCAGCGTTGCCGGCACGGACCGCCGGGTGGACATCATCACGCTCGCCGCCGGGCAGCGGGACAAGGCGGCGCGCGGCGAGGCGGCAACCCCCCTGGACACGGCGGAGGTGGCCGACGTCGCTTCCCACACCTACCCGAACGGCTGCCACCTGGCGGAGGTCGAGGTCGATCCGGAAACGGGCACCGTCGACGTCGTGCGCTATGCCGTGTGCGACGACGTGGGCCGCACCATCAACCCGATGATCGTCTATGGCCAGGTGCATGGCGGCGTCGCGCAGGGCATCGGCCAGGCGCTGTTCGAGCACACGGCCTACGACCCGGACAGCGGCCAGCTCCTCGCCGGCAGCTTCATGGATTACGCCCTGCCGCGGGCGGCCAACCTGCCGGACATCGACGTCAGCCTGGTCGAGGTGCCGTGCCAGTCCAACCCGCTCGGCGTCAAGGGCGCGGGCGAGGCGGGGGCGGTGGGCAGCCCGCCGGCGGTCATGAACGCCATCCTGAACGCGTTGGGGGAGCGGGGCGTCACCAGCCTCGACATGCCCGCGACGCCGGAGAAGGTGTGGAGCGCGCTCAGGGCGGCCGACACGGCCCGGGTCGCCGCCTAGCCTGGCGGCTGGATGGTCGAGGCACTGGTCAACTACCTGTTCAGCCTGGCCGAGGACGAGGGAGCGTCCCATCCGGCGATCTGGATGGGCCTTCTCGGCGACCCCACCGAGCACGCCGCGCGGGAGGCCATCGAAACCGAGCGGCGTCAGCAGAAGAATGTCCTGATCTTATCCATGGAATACAGCCGGGTCCCGGTCAGGCCCCGGCACTCGAAGGATGCACCGCCTTGAACGTTGCGCTCAACAAGTTCGCCATCGGCCAGTCCGTTCCCCGGACGGAGGACCCAATCCTGCTGCGCGGCGAGGGCCGCTACAGCGACGACCTTCACCTTCCCGGCCAACTCCATGCCGTGGTTGTCCGCAGTGCCTATCCCCATGCGGTCCTGCGCAGCCTGGACTGCGCCGATGCGCTCGCGATGCCCGGCGTGAAGGCCGTCGTCACCGCCGCGGACCTGGCCGGGTACAGCGACCTGCCGGGCAACACGGGGATGAAGAACCGGGACGGCTCCGCCAACCGTTGCCCGAGCCACCCGCCGCTCGCGGCCAGCCGCGTCCGCTACGTCGGCGAGCCGCTCGCGGTCGTCATCGCGGAAACGGCCAAGGGGGCGCAGAACGCGGCCGAAGCGGTGATGCCGGACTTCGAGCCGCTCCCTGCCATCGTCGGCGACGCGGCCGCCCTGCTGCCCGGTGCGCCGCTGGTGCACGACGACATACCGGGCAACCTGGCGCTCGACTTCCATTACGGCGACTCCGCCGCCGTGGGCGAGGCGTTGGCGCGCTCGGCCCATGTCTGCCGGCTGGGGCTGCACAGCAACCGCATCTCCGTCTGCGCGCTGGAGCCGCGTTCGGCCACCGCCGAGTACGATGCGGCGGACGGGCGCCTCACCCTGCACGTGTGCAGCCAGGGCGTGTTCGGGATGCGCAGCGGCATCGCTTCCATCATGGGCCTGCCGCACGGGCGCGTCCGGGTGAAGACTGGCCACGTCGGCGGTTCGTTCGGCATGAAGGCGTCCGTTTATCCGGAGTACGTCGCCATCCTGCACGCCGCCAGGGCGCTCGGCCGCCCGGTGCATTGGACGGATGACCGCAGCGGCAGCTTCGTGTCCGACACGCATGGCCGCGACCACACCATGGAAGCGGAACTGGGCCTGGATGCGGACGGGCGCATCCTGGCCCTCCGGATCACCGGGCGGGCCAACATGGGCGCCTACCTGGGCGGCTTCAACACGTTCATCCCCACGGTCAACCTGGTGAAGAACGTCATCGGCGTTTACCGGACGCCGCTGCTCGAATGCTCCGTGAAGTGCGCCTACACCAACACGACGCCGGTGGGTCCGTATCGCGGCGCCGGGCGTCCGGAGGGCAACTACTACATCGAGCGCTTGATCGAGACCGCCGCCAACGAGATGGGCATCGACCCGGTCGAGCTGCGCCGGCGCAACCACATCCAGCCGGACGAGATGCCGTTCAAGGCAGCATCCCGCATGAACTACGACAGCGGCGATTTTCCGATGGTGCTGGACAAGGCGCTGGGCTTCGCCGACTGGGACAACTTCGCCGCCCGCCGTGCTGAAAGCCGGCGGCGGGGCAGGCTGCGCGGCCGTGGCATCGGCCAGTACCTCGAAGTGACGGCGGATACCGGGCATGAGATGGGCGGCATCCGGTTCGAGCCGAATGGCGACGTCACCATCATCACGGGGACGCTCGACTACGGGCAGGGCCACGCGGCACCGTTCGCCCAGGTGCTGGCGGACCGGCTCGGCATCCCGTTCAAGCGGATCCGGCTGGTGCAGGGCGACAGCGACGAGCTGATCGTCGGCGGCGGCACGGGCGGCTCGCGCTCGATCATGGCGAGCGGCAACGCGATCGCGGTGGCGAGCGGCATGGTGATCGACCGCGGCCGGGCCATCGCGGCGCACATGCTGGAAGCTGCGGCCGAGGACGTGGAATTCTCGGGCGGGCGGTTCAGCGTCGCCGGCACGGATCTCGGGATCGGCCTGCTGGACCTGGCGGCCAGGCTGCACGGGGGCGCGGACCTGCCGGACGGCATGGACAGGACGCTGGACGTGTCGCACGACTACGTCACCCCGCCCTCCACCTTCCCGAACGGCTGCCACGTGGCGGAGGTGGAAATCGACCCGGAGACGGGCGTGGTGTCGGTGGACCGCTACAGCATGGTCAACGACTTCGGCGTGCTGATCAACCCGTTGCTGGTCGAGGGGCAGGCGCACGGCGGCGTGGTGCAGGGGATCGGGCAGGCGCTGTTCGAGAACATGGTTTACGACGAGAACGGGCAGACCCTCACCGGCAGCCTGATGGACTACGCGCTGCCGCATGCCGACCAGGTGCCGGGCTTCTCGTTCCGGAGCCACCCGGTCCCGGCGCGCACCAACGGGCTGGGCGTGAAGGGCTGCGGCGAGGCCGGCTGCGCGGGCGCGCTGCCCGCGGTGATGAACGCGGTGGTGGACGCGCTGCGGCCGATGGGCGTGCGGCATATCGACATGCCCGCGACGCCCGAGCGGGTTTGGAAGGCGCTGCAAGGATCGCAGGTGTAGGACGCGATGGCGAACGAGCGGAGCGGCATCCGCCGCATCGGGACTACAGGCGAGCCAGCACGGCAGCCGGGCTCTCGCCCAGTTCGTCCGGCCGCCAATTCCGCCGGGCCGTGAACAGCTCGATCAAGGCGGCGGTGTCCCGGTCACGGCCCAGCCCTGCGGCGGCGACGACGTTCCCGTCCTTCACGTAGTAGGCCAGGAACTCCGGCTTGCCGAGGTCGCCGTGCAGCGCGACGCTGTCCCACTCCGCCGCGTGCCCAACGTAGTCGAGGCGCTTCATGTACTGGATCGTCCAGAAGAACGGCACCGCATCGTAGGGGGTTGGCTGACCCAGCATGTTGAGCGCCGCCACCCGGCCCTGCTGCTCCGCCACCCGCCAGTGCTCGACCCGGATCGGCGCGCCGTCGCCGCGATGGGGAAAGCTGGCGATGTCCCCGGCCGCATAGAGCCCCTCCGCCGCGCGCAGATGGGCATCGACGATGATCCCGCCGTCCTCGTTCCGCTCCAAGCCGTCGGCATAGGCCGTGGCGGGCTTGACCCCGAACCCGATCACGACGAGGTCGGCCGCCACGGTCTCGCCCGTCTTCAGCGTGACGCCGGACACCTGCCCGGCGCCTTCCAGCCTCTCGATCTCGCTGCCGAGCCGGAACGCCACGCCGTGCCGCCGGTGCAGGCCGACGAAAGCGCCGCCGACCTCCGGGCCGAGCTGCTTGGCGAACGGCGCCGCTTCCTTGCCGATGACGGTTACGTCCAGCCCGCGCTCGCGCAGGCTCGCCGCGACCTCCATGCCGATGAAGCTCGCGCCGAGAATGGCGGCGCGCTCGCTGCGTTCCGCTTGCGCCAGGATGGCGTCCGCGTCGGCGCGGCTGCGCAGGGTGTAGACGTGGCGGAGGTCGGCCCCGGGCAGCTCGGGGCGGGTAGGTGCGCCGCCGGTCGCCAGCAGGGCCGCGTGATAGTCCAGCACGGAGCCGTCGGCGCACACGATGCGCCGCCCCGCCACGTCGATGCGGGCCACGGCCGCGGTGCGCCGTTCGATACCGTGCTCCCGGTAGTAGGACTGGCTCTGCAAGGGTGACTTCTCTGCGCCTTTCTGGCCGGACAGGGCGTACTTGCTGAGGATCGTGCGGTCGTAAGGGACGCGGTTCGCCGGGTCGAGCATGACGACCTGGCCCGTGAAGCCGGTTTGGCGCAACGTCTGCGCCGCAACGGCTCCCGCGGCGCCCGCGCCGACGATGACGAAGCGGCGCGGGTCCACACTCGGCGCAGGCGCGGGTGGCGGCGGGGCGGCCCGCGCCACCAGGACGCGGTTGCCGTCGAGGCGCACCTGGTACCGCGGCAGCGCGTCCAGCGCCGGCGGGTCCAGCACGGCGCCGGTCCGGACGCAGAACGCCGCCTTGTGCCAGGGGCAGACGATCCGGTCGCCGTGGCGCACGCCCTGGGCCAGCGGGCCGCCGGCATGCGGGCACGTCGCCGCCACGGCATGCACGGTATCGCCGTCCCGCAGCAGGAGTATCTTGTCCCCGTCCATCTCGGCCGGATGCATGCCGCCCGCGTCCAGTTCGTCGAGCCGTGCTGCCTCGAACTCGTGCTGCGGCATGGGTCGCTCCTGTCGATGAGCAGTGGAACGTTCCGCTCCGGCCGTGGTTTGTCCACGACCTTGTGACACCCCGCCGGAACGCCTTGGCGCGCCGCCCTGCGTTGGCCACCCACCGGTTAGGCGATTGTCGGAGGGTGCGAATGGACACGGTGCTGAAGGTGAACGGGCGGGAGCATCGGCTGAGCCTTGACCCGCGCGTCACGCTGCTGGACGCGTTGCGCGAGGTCATGGCCCTGACCGGCACCAAGAAGGGCTGCGACCAGGGCCAGTGCGGCGCCTGCACCGTGCTGGTCGACGGGACGCGCGTGCTGGCGTGCTTCGTGCTGGCGGGAGCAGTGCGGGGCGAGGTGACGACGATCGAGGGCCTCGCGGACGAGGGCGGCGCCTTGCATCCGATGCAGCAGGCATTCCTGGACTGCGACGCCTACCAGTGCGGCTACTGCACGCCGGGCCAGATCATGAGCGCCATCGCCTGCGTGGAGGAGGGACACGCCCGCAGCGAGGACGAGATCCGCGAGTACATGAGCGGCAACCTGTGCCGTTGCGCCGCCTACCCGAAGATCGTCGCGGCGGTCAGCCAGGCGGCCGCGCTGATGCAGGAGCCCGCCTGATGCGCCCGTTCACCCTGGAGCGCGCCGACACCGCCGGGTCGGCGGTGCAGCTCGCGATGGCCGACGCCGGCGGTCACTATTTCGCGGGCGGCACCGTCCTGCTGGACTTGATGAAGCTGGACGTGATGCGCCCACGCGCCATGATCGACATCGACGCGCTGCGCGGGGAGCACGGCGACATCGGGGCGGGAACGGACGGCCTCCGCCTAGGCGCGTTGGCGCGGATGTCGGCGGCGGCCGAGCATCCCGTCATCCGGCAGGACTACCCGGCGCTGTCGGACGCCCTGCGGCAGGCGGCGAGCCAGCAACTGCGCAACATGGCGAGCCTGGCCGGCACCGTGTTGCAGCGCACCCGCTGCAACTACTTCCGTGACGTGACCTGGTCCGCGTGCAACAAGCGCGTTCCCGGCTCCGGCTGTGCCGCGATCTCCGGCGTCAACCGGAACTTGGCGGTGCTGGGCACCAGCGAGCATTGCATCGCCTCCTACCCCGGTGATTTCGCGGTGGCGCTCGCGGCGTTCGGCGCCGAAGTGGATCTGCTTGGAGCCGAAGGGGCTCGCCGCAGCATTCCCTTCGAGGACCTGCACCGTCCGCCCGGCGACACGCCCGAGATCGAGACCACGCTGCGGCCCGGCGAGCTGATCACCGCGTTCCGGGTGCCCGCCGGGCCGTGGACCCGCCGCTCGCTATACTTGAAGGTGCGTGATCGCGAGAGCTACGCCTTCGCGGTCACGTCCGCCGCGGTCGGCCTCGATCTCGCGGCGGATGGCAGCGTGGCCGCGGTCCGCATCGGCCTCGGCGGGGTCGCGACCACGCCCTGGCGCTCGCACGGCGCCGAAGCGGCGCTGACCGGAAAGCCGCTCACGGAAGCGTCCGCGCAGGAAGCGGCGGAGGCGGCCTTCACCGGCGCGGCCACTCACGGCGGCAACGATTTCAAACCTGAACTAGGCCGGCGGACGCTGGTGCGCGCGCTGCTCACGGCAGCCGGCAAGGAGATCTGAGATGGACGGAGATTTCACCCTGATCGGCAAGCCTGCCGCCCGCATCGACGGCCGCGCGAAGGTCACGGGCCGCGCGCTCTACGCCTCGGACGAGCCGGTGCCAGGCCCAGCCTACGCGTTCCTGATCACCAGCGCCATCGCGCGCGGCCGTATCACGGCCATCGACCTGGCGGAAGCGCGCGCCGTGCCTGGCGTGATGGACATCCTCACGCACGAGAATGTGGGCGGCCAGGCCAAGTCGCCGCCACAGTCCACCGGGGGCGAGACGACGACGACCATGGAAAGCGACCAGGTCTGGCATGACGGCCAGATCCTCGGCATCGTCGTCGCCGACACGTTCGAGGCGGCACGCGAGGCGGCCCACCGGGCGAAGGTCTCGTACGCCGCCGAGACTCCCTCCGCCACCTTCGGCAGCCCCGGCGTGAAAGAGGAGAAGCGCGAGGACGGCGAGCACGAGGATTTCGAGATCGGCGATGCGGACGCCGCCTTCGCCGCGGCGGCCGTCAAGGTGGATGCCGAGTACGGCACGCCCACGCAGCACCACAACCCCATCGAGCTGTTTACCACCACCTGCGCCTGGAATGGCGGCCATCTCACCATCTGGGAGCCGAGCCAGTTCGTCTGGGGCCTGCGCGGCGCCGTGGCGAAGCAGCTCGGGATCGAGCCCGGCAACATCCGGGTGGTGTCGAAGTTCGTCGGCGGCGCGTTCGGCTCCAAGGGCGGCGCCACGTCGCGCACGGCCTGGATCGCGCTCGCCGCCCGCCGCCTGGGCCGGCCGGTGAAGCTCGTCGCCACCCGCGACCAGGGTTTCACCATCGCCACCTACCGGGCCGAAACCCGGCACCACGTGAAGCTTGGCGCGACGGTGGATGGCCGCCTGGTCTCGTTGAGCCACGAGGGGTGGGAGGTCACGTCGCGGCCGAGCACCTACAACGTGTCGGGGACGGAAAGCACCGCGCGCGTTTATGCCTGCCCGAACATCCTGACGCGGGTGAACATCGTGCATGCCGACCGCAACACGCCGGGCTTCATGCGCGCACCGCCGGACCTGCCATACATGTTCCCGCTGGAATCGGCGATGGACGAACTGGCAGTCCAGCTCGGCATGGACCCGATCGAGCTGCGGCGGCGCAACGAACCGGAGCGGGACCCGGTGAGCGGGATTCCGTTCTCCAGCCGCCACATGATCACGTGCCTTGAGGAAGGCGCGAAACGCTTCGGCTGGGACCGCCGCGACGGCACGCCCGGCAGCATGCGGGACGGCGAGTGGCTGGTCGGCTGGGGCTGCGCGGCCGCCTGCTACCCCTCGAATATTTCCGCATCCAGCGCGCGGGTGATCCTCCGGCCGGACGGCCGGGCGCGGGTGCAGCTCGCGGGCTGCGACATCGGCACGGGCGCATACACGGTCGTCGCCATCGTGGCCGGTGACCGGCTCGGATTGCCGATGGACAACATCACGGTCGAGATGGGTGACACGGAACTCCCGCCGGCGCCGCTCGCCGCCGGGTCGAGCCACACGGCCAGCATCGGCAATGCCGTCGCGCTGGCCTGCGAAGGCCTGCGGGAGCGGTTGGCGCAGGCGGCCGTGACCAGCAATGGCGGCCCGCTCGCCGGGCGGAACCCGGCTTCCGTGCGGCTGCATGGCGGCATGCTGAAGGCGCCGGATGGCGGGTCCGAGCCGCTCGCCGACGCGGTCAAGCGGGTGAGCGGCGGCGCGTTGGAGTTCTATGCCGAGAACGTTCCCGAGGGAGCGATGCCAGGCTCGATGGAGAAGCTCTACAGCGGCCAGAACCCGATCCTGCGCGGGCAGAAGCGCGAGGACGCGAAAGCCTTCGCCTACGGCGCGCAGTTCGTCGAGGTGAGGGTGCATAGCCGCACGCGGGAGGTCCGGGTGCCGCGGATGGTCGGTGCGTTTGCGGGCGGCACCATCATCAACCCGCGGACGGCGCACAGCCAGTACATGGGCGGCATGATCTGGGGCTTGTCTTCGGCCCTGCATGAGGAAACCGAGATCGACCTCACGGCGGCGCGCTACGTCAACGACAACCTTTCAGAGTACCTGATCCCGGTGAGCGCCGACATCCGCAGCGTCGAGGTGGTGATGGTCCCGGAGGTGGACGACAAGGTGAACCTGCTCGGCATCAAGGGCATCGGCGAGATCGGCGCCGTGAGCGTGAACGCGGCCATCGCCAATGCCGTCCACCACGCGACAGGCCGCCGGATTCGGCAACTGCCGATCCGGATGGAGCACCTGCTCTGACCGGTGGGAACAGCCCGCCCGGCCCTTCGATGCTAGAACAGGCACATCAGGGCTACACCCGAGATCATCAGCACCGCGCCGATCACGCGCCAAAGGTTGACGGCGTGCACGTCGAATCCAAGCAGGCCGAAATTGTCCAGCAGGATGGAGGCGACCATGGTGGCGGTGACGACGAGGCCGTTGAACGCGGCGCCGCCAAGCCTGCCGGCGAATAGAAGGGTCGTGATGACCGGAACGGCTGCGATTGCCGTCCCGAGCCAGGCCCACCAGGGCGTTTTCCCCAGCCCGCTCAGGCTTGGGAAGGTTTCGCGCGTGATCAGGATGCCTGGTATCACCGCAACCGCCGAGATCAAGCAGACAAATATTGCCGCCCACCAAGGGCGGGCGAGGCTCTTTGTAAGCTGAGCGTTGGTGCCGGAATGAATTGCATTGAGTATGCCGGCTAGAACAGGAATGGCGTAGAGCAGAATCATTCACGGGTCTGCGCTAGGTCAGGTGTCTCATACCGCATCTTGTGACGTACTCCGCACGGCTCGGCCGCTATGTTCCATACACCGGAGGCAGTCCGCCAGCCAGGCCAGCCGTCTGATGGAGCCTGGCAGCCAGTTTGGTTCAGCCGCTGGCAGGTTGCAGCGGAGCCATTGTGCCGGCATCTGGGCATGGGGGCGAGAAGGAACGGCGTGTCACTCGGCTTGGCCGCAAGCATGTTCCTGCTGTCGGCAGGGGCTTACCTGGTATTTGCCGGACAGGTGAGTTCAACCGAACTCGCCGCCTGTGTTCCGGCCGCGAGCCTGGTTGCGGCATTCGCAGCCTTGCAGCACTGACAGCCTGCGTGTGGGCGGCGTTCTTGCCAGGAGCCTGGTCGAGCAAGGTTCAGTCGTGACCAGGTTCATCGGTCGGCAACGCTCTCGCCCAAGTGGCGATCTGAAGCTGCCCCGGTTTGGGCTCTTCCGCACTTTGCGTGGATCATGCCGCCATCAGAACGCGCCGTTGCAGCAGGTCGAAACTGGCGCGGCCGTGGCTTTGCCGCTTCAGCAGTTTGATGCG
>CAXTLC010000079.1:19583-20916 GCA_964245075.1 uncultured Acetobacteraceae bacterium | reverse complement strand
CCGTTCTTCGGCATCTGCTTCGGCATGCAGATGGCGGTGATCGAGGCCGCCCGCCACCTGGCCGGCCTGCCGCACGCCTCCTCCACCGAGTTCGGCCCCTGCGAGGAGCCCGTGGTCGGCCTGCTGACCGAATGGGCGCGCGGCGGCGAGCTGGAGAAGCGGGAAGCGGGCGGCGACCTGGGCGGCACCATGCGGCTGGGCGCCTACCCGGCGGTGCTGGCGGACGGCACGCTGGTGCGCCGGCTCTACGGTGGGGCGGCGCAGATCTCCGAACGGCACCGCCACCGCTACGAGGTGAACATCCACTACCGCGACCGGCTGGAAGCCGCCGGGATGCTGTTCGGCGGGCTGTCGCCGGACGGGGTGCTGCCGGAAACGGTGGAGCTGCCGCGGCATCCCTGGTTCGTGGGCGTGCAGTACCATCCGGAGCTGAAGAGCAAGCCGCTGGACCCCCACCCGCTGTTCCGCGGCTTCATCGCCGCCGCGGTGAAGCAGGCCCGGCTGGTCTGATGCAGCCTGTCCTCATCCGCGGCCTCGCCGTGGGCAACGCCCTCCCGCTCACGCTGATCGCCGGACCCTGCCAGATCGAGAGCGAGGCGCACGCCTTCGAGGTCGCCGGGGCGCTGGCCGCCATCGCGCGCGCGGCCGGGGTGCCGCTCATCTACAAGAGCAGCTTCGACAAGGCCAACCGCACCAGCGCCGGCGCCGCCCGCGGCATCGGGCTGGACCGCGGCCTCGCCATCCTGGCCGCCGTGCGGGAGCGCTTCGGCATCCCGGTGCTGACGGACGTGCACGACGCGGCGCAGTGCGCCCCGGCGGCGCAGGCGGTGGACGTGTTGCAGATCCCCGCCTTCCTGTGCCGCCAGACCGACCTGCTGATCGCGGCCGGGGAGACCGGCGCCGCGGTCAACGTGAAGAAGGGCCAGTTCCTTGCCCCGTGGGACATGCCGAACGTCGCCGCCAAGATCGCCGCGACCGGCAACCAGCGCATCCTGCTGACCGAGCGGGGGGCCTCCTTCGGCTACAACACGCTGGTGTCGGACATGCGCTCGCTGCCGGTCATGGCGCGCACCGGCTACCCGGTGGTGTTCGACGCCACCCATTCGGTGCAGCAGCCGGGCGGCCAGGGCGGCAGCAGCGGCGGACAGCGGGAGTTCGCCCCCGTGCTGGCCCGGGCCGCGGTGGCGGTGGGCGTGGCCGCCGTGTTCATCGAGTGCCACCCGGACCCGGACGCCGCCCCCAGCGACGGGCCGGCCATGATCCCGTTGCGGGAGATGCCGGCGCTGGTCGCGCGGCTGAAGGCGTTCGACGCGTTGGCGAAGGGTGGGTAGAG
>CAXTLC010000079.1:14846-19483 GCA_964245075.1 uncultured Acetobacteraceae bacterium | reverse complement strand
GGTGTCAAACCCAGCCGGTCGAGCCTTCCTTGGATTCGGTCCGCGAAGTCTTTGCTGTCCCGTGACGACACGCCATCTCCGTCTGCTGTGAGCGCACTCCCGCCGAGATTTGGAACAAGCGCCGCAGCTTACCAGGTAGCCGCTCTGTGCACGGGTCCGCGCAACCGCAGGTTGTTGCTGGCGCTTGGGAACGAGCCGCCGTCCCAGCATGGAAGAGGCTCCTTCCAGTATCGACTGGCACATCGGCGTAAGGCGGCCGCCGCTTCCGTCGGAGGTGGCCAACTGTTCCGTGCCGCTCTGGGCCCGATCCGCGCAACCATGCTGTGCAACGCTCTTTCGACCTGGGTGCGGACCGGGTAGCTTCGCCCCGGAGCAGAGGAACGCAACCTCTGCCCTTTGGAGGAAAGCAGGATGGAACGTCGCGAGTTCATGGTCTCTGCCGCGGCTGTGGGCGGCCTGGCTTTCGCCTCACCGTTCGCCCTGGCGCAAACGGACAAGAAGCCCGTCGTTGGCCTGGTGATGAAGTCGCTTGCCAACGAGTTCTTTAAGAACATGCAAGAAGGGGCCGTGAAGCATGCGCAGGATCGCGGCGACTTGACGCTGCTTCCGGTCGGCATCCAGTCCGAGACCGACATCGACGGGCAGATCGCGTTGGTGGAGAACCTCATTACCCGCAAGGTCGCGGCCATCGTCATCGCGCCCGCCGACAGCCGCGCGCTGCTCCCGCCCGTGGCCCGGGCGATCAAGGCCGGCGTCAAGGTCATCAACATCGACGTCGCGTTCGATCCGGAATCGATGAAGAAGCGCGGCGTCGACATCGCTTTCGTCGGGCCTGACAACCGCGCCGGCGCGAAGATGTCGGGCGACGTACTCGCCAAGGCGCTGGGGCGGGGCGGCAAGGTCGTGATCATCGAGGGCAACCCGGGAGCCGAGAACGGCGTGCAGCGAAGGCTCGGCTACATGGACGCGGTCAAGGACGGCGGCCTGAACCTGCTCGACAGCCGCACCGCGCATTGGGAGACCGAGGAAGCCAACACGGTGTTCTCCAACATGCTGACCGCGCACCAGGACATCCAGGGCGTCATGGCGGCGAACGACTCGATGGCGCTCGGCGTCGTCAAGGCGATCGACGCGGCCGGGCGGTCAGGCAAGATCAAGGTGGTCAGTTTCGACAACATCCCGGCGATCCAGCCCCTGCTCAGGGATGGCAAGGTACTGGCCACGGTCGACCAGTTCGGCGCGGAACTGGCGGCTCTCGGCATCGACAATGCCATGAGGGAGGTTTCCGGCCAGAGCTTGACCGGGTGGATCAAGACGCCGCTGAAGCTGGTCACGGCAACGACGGGCTGAGCTGGGGCAGGCACAGCCCGTGCCGTCGCCGATCCTGACGCTGGAGGGAGTGAGCAAGCGCTTCCCCGGCGTCCTGGCGCTGGACCGCATCGATCTTGCGGTCGAGAACGGCGAGATGCACGCGCTCGCCGGGGAGAACGGCGCGGGAAAGTCCAGCTTGATCCGGCTGCTCGGCGGCATCCAGCGTCCCGACGCCGGAGGGATGACGCTGGCAGGCCAGCCTTACGCGCCCACGAGGCCGCTCGACGCCATCCGGGCCGGCCTGCGCGTGGTGCACCAGGAATTCAACCTGTTGCCGGCGCTGTCGGTTGCCGAGAACCTGCTGTTCGAGCATCTGCCGCGCCACCGCCTCGGCTTCGTCAACCGTCGCGCGCTCGATCGCGAGGCGGAAAGGCTGCTCGCCCGCGTCGGCTTGAGCGAGGTTTCCCCCCGGCTGAAGGTGGAACGGCTCGGCATCGCGCAGATGCAGCTGCTGGAGATTGCCCGCGCGCTTTCCAGCCGCGGCCGCGTGCTGGTGCTGGACGAGCCGACCGCGACCCTCACGCCGCGCGAAGCCGGCCGGCTGTTCGAGCAGATCCACGCCCTCAAGGCCGAGGGCATGACCATGATCTACGTCTCGCACCACCTGGGCGAGATATTCTCCTTGTGCGACCGGGTGACGGTGCTGCGCAACGGCGCCAAGGTCGGCACCTGGCACACGGCGGAGACCGGTCCCGCGGACCTGGTGCGCCAGATGATCGGCCGCACCCTGGCCGCGCAGCCGCCCCTCGCCGGCGCGAAGCTGGGCCGCGAGGCGCTGCGCGTCGAAGGGCTGCGCCCGATGGCGGGCCCGCCGGGCGCGGGCCTGGATTTCGGCGTACGCTACGGCGAGATCCTCGGCCTCGCCGGCCTGGTCGGCGCCGGCCGCACCGAAACGGTGCGCGCGATCTTCGGGGCGGACCCCCGCCGTGGCGGCCGCATCCTGCGCGACGGCGTGCCGGTCGCGATCGGCAGCCCGGGCGACGCCAAGCGCCACGGCATCTGCCTGTTGACGGAGAACCGCAAGGAGGAAGGACTCGTGCTGCCGATGGCGACGCGGGTGAACGTCTCGCTGGCCCGGCTCGGACGCGTCGCGCGCGCCGGCTTCCTCCGGCGCCGCGCCGAGCGCGCGGCGACCCTGCGGCTTGCCGGCGAGCTGTCGATCCGTGTCAGCGGGCCGGAACAGCCGGTCGTGCAGTTGTCGGGCGGCAACCAGCAGAAGGTGGTGCTGGCGAAGTGGCTGTTCGGCGGCGAGGCCCGCGTGCTGATGCTCGACGAACCGACCCGGGGAATCGATGTCGGCGCCAAGGCGGAGATCTACGCGCTGCTGGGCCGCCTCGCCGCCGAGGGCCGCGCGATCATCGTCGTGTCGTCCGAGCTGCCGGAACTGATGCATCTGTGCAACCGCATCCTGGTGCTCTCGCGTGGCCGCATCGCCGGCCAGGTCGCGCGCGAGGACTTCAGCGAGGAACACATCCTGTCGCTGGCATACAGCCAGTTCCTGCGAACCGCCTAGGGTAACCCCATGCCTGACGCCTCGACCACGCCGCCGCCCGCCGCACCGAAAGCGCAGTCGCGTGCGGGCGCCTGGAGTCGGCACGTGCTGCGCGAAGCGAGCGTTGGCTTCGCCCTGCTGGCGCTGGTGCTGTTCTTCGTGGCGGTGGCTCCCGACTTCACCACCCAGGAGAACGTCGCCAACATCCTCACCCAGATCACCATCAACCTGATCCTCGCCACCGGCATGACGTTCGCCATCCTGATCGGCGGCATCGACCTGTCCGTGGGCGCGGTGATGGCGCTCTGCGCCGTGGTGGCTGGCAGCGTGCTCAAGCTCGACGCCCTGCCCGACGCCGTGGTGATCGGTCTCGGCATCCTGACGAGCCTCGTCGTGGGCATGGCCTGCGGCGCCTTGAACGGCTTCGTCGCCTCGTTCTGGGGCATACCGTCCTTCATCGTCACCTTGGGAATGCTCAACGTTGCCCGTGGCGCCGCGCTCGAGGTGACGAACGCTCGCACCATCTACGACTTTCCCGATGCATTCACCGCATTCGGGACCGAAACCGTGCTTGGCGTGCCGGTGATGTTCGTATTGGCCCTGCTCCTGCTGGGCGTCGGCTGGATCGTGCTGACGCGCACCGTGTTCGGCCGGATGATCTACGCAATCGGCAACAACGAGGAAGCGGTGCGCCTGTCCGGGCACCGCCCCTTCGTCACCAAGCTGCTCGCCTTCGTTGTCACCGGGCTGTGCGTGGGCATCGCTGCGGTCGTCTACATGGCACGGCTGACCATAGCCAATCCCATCCTGGGCATCGGCTTCGAACTGAACGCGATCGCGGCGGTGATCATTGGCGGCACCAGCTTGTCCGGCGGACGCGGCTCCCTCGTCGGCACCCTGCTCGGGGCGGCGATCATCGGCGTGCTCGCCAATGGGCTGATCCTCATGGGCATCACGGATTTCGTCCGCCAGATCGTCACCGGCCTCGTGATCATCCTCGCCGTTATCCTGGATTCCTATCGCCGCCGGCTTTCCGCGCGCGCGACCCGGTAGTTCCCCCGCGCGTCGTCCCCGGCCCTGCCCGGCCCATGCGCGACTCAGGGCTCCAGCGCGTGGACCGGGGTGCGGTGCCAGCCCTGGGCGTGGCGGTCCCAATAGGCTTGCCGCAGCCGGGCAGACAGCGGGCCGGGCCGGTCGTTGCCCAGGATGCGTCCGCCGATGCGCGCCACCGGCATCACGCCGCCGGCAGTGGTGGCGGCGAACACCTCGTCGGCGTTCTCCAGCTCGTCCCGGGTGATCGGCGCCACCGCGGACGGCAGGCCCATGCCCTCGCACAGCTCCAGCACCGACTGGCGGGTGATGCCGTGCAGGCTGCCGCGGTCCGGCGTCAGCACGCGGCCGTCGCGGACGAGGAAGATGTTGAAGCCCGGTCCTTCCGTGACGTACCCCGCGGCATCGCACAACACGGCGGTGTCGTAGCCGTGGTCGTGCGCTTCCATGAGCCCCGTGGTCAGGTCGCCCCATTGGTAGTTCTTCACTGTCGGGTCCACGCTGGCATCCGGCACGCGGGGCACCGTCGCGATCCACAGGTGCGCGCCGCGCGCCTGCACCTCGGGCGGGATGACGTCGATCCAGGGCAGCGCGTAGGCGACGAAGTGGTTGTCGCAATCCGCCGGCCGGCGGGACCCGGCGTTGGGCGGGGGCCCCCCCCCCCCCCCCCACGCCACCGATGCATACGCCCCCCCCCGCCCCCCCCCCCCCCCGGGGAGGCCCC
>CAXTLC010000079.1:0-14836 GCA_964245075.1 uncultured Acetobacteraceae bacterium | reverse complement strand
CGGGCCGCGCGTGGCCGACGACGTGGGTGCCCCACGCGGCCGGCGGGCGGCCCCCGGCGGGGCGGGGGCGCCCGCGCAACGCCACCATGGCGACGTATGCATCCGCCAGCCCGGTCAGCGCCACGCAGCGGTGCAGGACCGTGTTCATCTGCGACAGGTCCTCGGCCGGGGCCAGGCGGCGGGCGGCCATCGAGCGGGCGAACCGCGCCAGGTGATCGTCCAGGCGGAAGAAGCCGCCCTGGAACACATGCACCACGTCATACACGGCGTCCGACCGGGTGAAGCCCCAGTCGGTGACGGGGATGGCCGCTTCCTGGATGGGAACGAAGCGGCCGCGCAGATAGGCGGCGCCCTCGGCGAATTGGCTGGTCTGCATGGCCGCGCAGGCTATCCTAGGCCTGGCCATCCGCGCCAGATCGGACGTCGTGCTCCTGCCTGTGGCGAACAGCGGTTATCCGCACCCGGATCGCAAGGGTCGGATGCCAGCATCGCTCATCGGCACATCCGCCAAGGCCGCGTTCCGGACGGAGTGGTTGCCGCTTCCCTCCCTGGCGGCTGAGCGCCATGGTGGCAAGCAAAGGAGAGGAAGCGATGACGGAGAAGAAGACCTTGCGCGCGCTGCTGTCGCCCGGACGCTGCCTGGCCATGCCGGGCGTGTTCGACGGCATCTCGGCGCGCGTCGCCGACAGCCTCGGCTTCGACGCCCTGTACATGACCGGCTATGGCAGCGTGGCCTCCGCCCTGGGCGCGGCCGACGCCGGCACGGCCAGCTACAGCGAGATGCTGGACCGGGTGCGCTGCATCGCGGGCGCCGTGTCCGTGCCGTTCCTGGCCGATGGGGACACGGGCTACGGCGGCCTGCTGAACGTGGACCGCACCGTGCGCGGCTATGCCGCCGCGGGCGCCGCCGCGATCCAGCTCGAGGACCAGGAGTTTCCTAAGAAATGCGGCCACACCGAGTTCCGCCGGGTCATCCCGATGGCGGACGCCGTGCAGAAGGTGCGCGTCGCGGTGGAGGCCCGGCCCAGCAGTGATTTCCTGATCGTCGCCCGCACCGACGCCCGCTACGCCCACGGCATGGACGAGGCGCTCCGCCGCGGCGAAGCCTTCCTCCATGCGGGGGCCGACATCCTGTTCATCGAGAGCCCGGAATCGCTGGAGGAGCTGCGCCGGGTCGGTGAAACGTTCAAGGGTGCGCTGCTGCTCGCCAACATGGTGGAGGGGGGGCGCACACCCTATCTCGGCGCCGAGGAACTTGCGGGCCTCGGCTTCGCGGTCGCCCTGTTCCCTGCCAGCGGCTTCCTCGCGGCGGCGGCGGCGCTGAAGGACGTCTACGCCCACATCAAGCAGGCGGGCATCGCCACCGGCGGCGGCACGAAGCTGCTCCCCTTTTCCGAGATGAACACGCTGATGGGCTTCCCGGCGGTGCATGAATTCGAGCGGCGGCACGGCAGCGCCGACGCCCGCGCATGACGGGTGCCGAGCGCCAGATCGCGGCGCGGCTGGACCGGCTGCCGATCCTGCCGTTCCACCGGCGCATCCTCGGCCTGATCGGCGCCGGCATGTTCTTCGACAGTTTCGACATCTATCTCGCCGGCTCCGTCCTGGGGGAGCTGGTGCACGAAGGCTGGTCGGACCTGGCGACCAACGGGCGGTTCATCTCGGCCACCTTCGCGGGCATGGTGATCGGCGCGGCCGGCGCTGGGTGGCTTGGCGACCGCTACGGCCGCCGCTTCACCTACCAGTTCAACCTGGCGGTGTTCGGCACCGCTTCCCTCGCCTGCGCGCTGGCGCCCAGCATGGGGTGGCTGATCGCCGCCCGCTTCGCCGCCGGGATCGGCCTCGGGGCGGAGATCGTCATCGGCTACGCGACGCTGCTGGAGTTCATCCCGCCCGCCCATCGCGGCCGCTGGGGGGCGCTGCTGTCGCTGCTGACCAATCTCGGCCTGTTCGCCTCCACGCTGGTGAGCTGGCTGGTGATCCCCGCCTTCGGCTGGCGGCCGATGTTCGCCATCGCGGCGTTCGGCGCCTTTTTCGTCTTGTGGCTGCGCAAGAGCATGCCGGAGTCCCCGCGCTGGCTCGCCTCCGCGGGGCAGGTGGCGGCGGCCGAGGCGGTGGTCGCCGGGGCGGAGGCGCAGATGCCGGATGCGCTCCCCGCTCCTGTCCTGCACGCCACGGCCGCGGCGGCAGGCCTGTCGCGCGGCACCTTCCTGCGCCGCGCGGCCATGGGCAGCGTCCTACAGGCGGTCAGCAGCGTCTCGATCTACGGCTTCGTCGCCTGGGTGCCGACCTTCCTGGTGCAGCACGGCATGGCGATCAGCCGGTCGCTGGGCCAAGCGGTGCTGATGTCGCTGGGCGGGCCGGCGGGAGCGGCCCTCGGCTGGCTGCTGAGCGACCGGGTCGGCCGCCGCCCGGCCATCATCGTCTCGTCGCTGCTCGGCGCCGCCTGCGGGATCGCCTTCGCCCACGCGTCCAGCCAGGGGATGGCGGTCTTGCTGGGGTTCGCGATGTTCAGCCTGATCTACTTCCAGGTGTCGGTGGTGGTGGCCGGCTACGTGCCGGAATTGTTCCCGACCGCCATCCGCATGCGCGGCACCGCCGTCACCAGCGTCGCCGGCCGGGTAGCCGCCATCCTGGTGCCGTTCGCGGTGGTGGGGCTGTTCACCGCGGGCGGCCTGTCCTTCGTGCTGGCCGGCGTGGCCGCGGCGCTGCTGGTGCAGGCCGCCCTGGTGGCGCTGTTCCGGGAGGAAACCAACGGGCGCAGCCTGGAAGCGATCGCCGGCGAGGCCCCGGAGAGCGTTTCCGCCGTTCCGGACGTCGTGCTACCGTGACGGTGAACGGGGCCGGATAGAACAACCCGTCGACATTGGGGGAAAACGGATGATGCCAGGAGGACTGGGCCGGCAAGCCGCCGCCGCCGCGTTCGCACTGGGCCTGTTGGCCAGCGCTTCCGCTTCCGCGGACACCATCACCGTCACCCACTGGGGCGGACAGTTCTACGGCGCGCCCTACGCTGTCGCCATGGAGAAGGGGTTCTTCACGCAGCACGGCGTGAACATCACCGGCATCCTGACCGCGCCCGGCGGCGGCACGGCCGTGCGCAACACCACGGCCGGCGACATCCCGTTCGGCGAGGTGTCGCTGGCCGCCGCGGTGCAGGCGATCAATGCCGGGCAGAAGCTGGTGATCGTCTCGGCGGGAACGCAGAGCGTCGCCGACCAGATGTGGGCGGCGAGGCAGGGTTCCGCCTTGCACGGCATCAAGGACCTCGCCGGCAAGCGCATCGCCTTCACCGCACCCAACTCGGTGTCCAACATGATCATCCTGATGGCGCTGAAGGCCAACGGCATGGCGGCGCAGCAGGTCCGCCTCGTCCCCGCCGGCGATCTCGGCTCCAACCTGTCGGCCATCGTCGGCGGCGCGGTGGACGCGGGCTTCACCGACACCTTGACCTACGCGCAGAACCCGGCCGCGATCCAGCCGGTGTTCTGGGTGAAGGACGTCATGTCCCCCCGCATGATGCAGACCGTGTGCGTCACCACCGTGGCTTTCGCGCACGACCACCCGGACACGGTTCGCGGGATCATCGCCGCCCGCAAGGAAGGGCTGGATTACGTCCGGGCGCACCCGGAGGAGGCCGCCAACATCCTGGCCAAGGCGTACAACAACCCGGACGCGGCGTCGTACCGCGCCCACATGAAGGAGCTCGTCGCCGACGAGTATTGGAGTGACGGGCGCTTCGACTACGAAGGCATGAACCACATGGTGGAAGGCCTGCAAATCACCGGGCAGCTCAAGGATGCGCCGGACTGGTCCAAGATGGTGGACACCTCGTTCCTGCCGCCGGACCAGCGCGCCGCGCGCTGACGATGGCCGCGTCCCACGCCATCCTCCGCGGGGTGACCCGGCGTTACGGCGGCAAGCAGCCCATCCACGCGCTCGGCCCGATCGACCTGGATCTGGCGCCCGGGGAGTTCTTCTCGGTCGTCGGCCCCTCGGGCTGCGGCAAATCCACCCTGCTGGACGTGCTGTCCGGCTTGGGGCTGCCCAGCGAGGGCACCGTCAGCTTCGAAGGCAAGCCGGTGCGCGGCGCCGTGCCGGACGGCGTCGGCGTGGTGTTCCAGGAGGATTCGAGCTTCGCCTGGCTGACGGTGCGCGACAATGTCGGCTTCGGGCTGCGCCGCTCGGGCCTGCCCCGCCGCGAAGCCGACCGCCGGGTGGAAGAAGCCGTCGCGTTCATGGGCCTCACGCAGTTCGCGGGGCACTACCCCGCGCAACTGTCCGGCGGCATGCGGCAGCGCGTGTGCATCGCCCGCACGCTGGTGCAGCAGCCGCGGCTGATCCTGCTGGACGAGCCGTTCGGCGCGCTCGATCAGCAGACCAGGCTGCTGATGGGCGACGAGCTGCTCCGGCTATGGCGGCAAACCGGCGCCACGGTGCTGCTGATCACCCACGCGCTGGACGAGGCGGCGATGCTGTCCGACCGGGTCGGCGTGATGTCGGCCCGGCCCGGCACGTTCATCGACCTCGTGCAGACCGGCTGGCCGCGCGACCGCGACAGCCGCGTGGTGTCCGACCCGCGTTTCGGCGCGTTGACGGCGCGGCTCTGGACGTCGCTGCGGGCGGAGTCGCTCCGCACCATGGGCCGCCTTGCATGAGTCGGGGGCTGGCCGTCCTGCTCGTGCGGGTGGCGCTGCTGGCCGGTTCGGTGCTGCTGCTGGAAGCGTTGTGCCGGGCCGGGGTGGTCGACACGCAGGCCGTGCTGCCGCCGAGCGAGATGGTGGCGGCCATGGTGGATGCGCTGTGGTCCGGTGACGCGACCGGGCCGACGCTGCAAACCTTCAGCACCGTGGCCCTGGCCTGGGCGTGCGGCGTGTCCGCCGGCACGGTGCTGGGCGCCCTGCTGCACGCTGCGCCGCGCTTGCGCCGGGCGGCGGGTCCGCTGCTCGCGTCGTATTACTCGGTGCCGACCTTCGTGTTCTATCCCCTCCTGGTGGCGCTGCTGGGGCTGAGCATGGCGCCGCTGGTGGTGCTGGGCGTGTTGTCGGCCGTGCCGGCGATGATGATCAGCACGCTGGCCGGGCTGGACAGCGTCACCCCCGTGCTGCGGCGCGTGGCCCGGGTGCAGCGGCTTGGCCCGGCGCGCACCTTCCTTTCCGTCGTGCTGCCCGCCGCCATGCCGTCGCTGTTCGGCGGCTTCAAGCTGGCGCTGAGCTACGCCTTGATCGGCGTGATCGCGGGCGAGTTCATCCTGTCGGGCAGCGGCCTCGGCTACGCGATCTCCTACGCCTACCAGGCGTTCGAGACGCGGACGATGTATGGGCTGATGCTGTTCGTGCTGCTGGTCGCGGTCGCCGCGAACGGGGTGCTTTACGCCTGGGAAGGCCGGCTCGCCCGCCGCCGGATGCGGCAATGAGCGCGGCAGCCGCGCCGCCGCCTGCCCGGACGCGCGGCTACGCCATCGACCTGCTGGCGCTGCTCGCGGCGTTGCTGCTGCTGTGGCAGTTCGTCGGAAGCTGGACGGGGGGCATGGCCGTCACGGGGCCGTTGGCCACCCTCGCCTACCTTGGCCAGTTGACGGTGACGGCCGGGTTTTGGGGCCAGGTCTGGGCGACGATGGCGGCCTTCCTGCTGGCCTACGCGCTGTCGGCGGCGTGCGGCCTGCTGCTCGGCCTGCTGCTGGGCCTCCGCCGCTTCGCCGGCGACGTGATGGAGCCGGTGCTGGCCGGATTCTACACCATCCCGAAGGTGACGCTTTACCCCGTCGTGCTGCTGCTGTTCGGCCTGGGCATGGGCGCCAAGGTGGCGTTTGGCGTGATGCACGGCCTGGTGCCGGTCACGCTGTTCACCATCGCTGCGATCCGCACCTTGCCGCCAGCCTTGCCGCGCACTGCCCGCGCACTGCGCCTGTCACCGGGCCAGACGATGCGGTGGGTGCTGCTGCCGGCCTGCCTGCCGCAGATCGTGGCTGGGCTGCGGCTGGGCTTCTCGCTGACGCTGCTGGGGGTGCTCATCGGCGAGATGTTCAGCTCCCAGCGCGGCCTGGGCTTCCTGCTGGTGAGCGGCATGGCGCAGCACAACGTGGCGCTCAGCACGGCCGTGGTGCTGGTGATCGTCCTGTTCGCCGTGGGCGCCAACACTGCCATGCTGCGGCTGAGCCGTCGGGCGGCGCCATCGGCTTGACGGCTCCTCCTGCCCCGGCGGCCACGGTGAACCGGTCCATGCCGTCGAAATGCCCGTACGTCGATGACGGCCCCTGCACGACGCTCAAGGCACGAGCGCGATCCGCGCTTCCACCACGTCCGGCTCGTCCGGCAAGCGGCGCAGGGTGAAGCCGAGCCGGCGCACGAAGGCCAGCATGGGCGCGTTCTCCGCCAGCACCTGGCCCACCACCGCCGCCATGCCCTGGCTGCGCGCCCAATCAAGCAGCCGCTCCATCAGCCGCCGGGCCAGGCCGCGGCCCTTCATGTCGGATTGCACCAGGACCGCGAACTCGCCCCCCTCCCCCGGCGCGTCCCGCACCAGGCGGCTGACCCCCACCGTGTCGCCGTTCGCGCGCACGGCGACGAAGGCCATCTCCCGGTCGTAATCCACCTGCGTCATGCGGACGATCCGCTCCGGCGACAGGGTGCGCAGGGTGGAGAAGAAGCGGAACCGCACGTCCTCCGGGCTGATGCGGCTGAACAGGGCGGCGTGGGCGGTGGCGTCTTCCGGGCGGATCGGGCGGATGGTCAGCGTCTCGGTGCCGGCCTGCCACTGCTCCGTCAACTCGGCCGGGTAGGGCGGGATCGCCAGGGACCCGGCCTCTCCCGGCAGCCGCAGCACGGCCTCCGCCGCGCCCTCCGGTCCGCTCCCTGGTCCGCTCCCTGGCCCACCCCCTGGCCCAAACGAGAGGGACAGCAGCTCCGGCGTGTCCACCACCAGCTGGCTGGTGCGGACCAGCGCGTCGGCCAGCGCGTCCGCCTGCGCCGGGAGCAGGCCGCGCGCCAGCGGGGCGTGCGCCACCAGCCCGTGCGCCAGCGGCAGGTTCAGCGGCGGCAGGTCCACCGCCCCCCCGACGCCGATCGCCGGGCCGAACAGCGGGTCGTCGGCGACCGTCACCGTCAGCGCCGGGCGCCGCAGCCCGTAGGCGGCCAGCAGTTCGGCCACTTCCACCCCCGTCAGCGTGCGCCGGCCATCGGCCCGCGCGCGGGCCAGCAACTGCCGCACCGCGTCACGGTTCGGCAGCAGGTGGAGCACGTCGCTGGGCGGCAGCTCCTGCGCCGCGGCGCGGGCGCGGCGCAGTTGCAGCAGGTGGCGGAACCCCCTCACCGCCGCTTCCGGCAAGGCGAAGGCCGGCACCCCCGCCCCGGCCAGCCGCCGGCGATGCGCCGCCCCCGTCGTCTCGCCCATCGCGCAGACCAGCAGCGGCGCCCGGCCGCGCGGCACCGCGAGCAGCGCTTCCACCCCCGCCGCATCGTCCGGGCCGGTCGGCGCCAGCACCGCGAGGATGCCGCCGACCTCCCGCGCGCCGCCCAGCATGGCCGCCGCATCCGCCAGCCGGGTGGGCGCTTCGACGCCGGCATAGATCAGCCCCTCCGCCTCGCCGCCGGGAAAGCGCAGCCGCAGCACCTCCTGCGTTTCCGGCGACAGCGCCGCCAGCCCGACCCCGCTGCCCAGCGCCGCATCCGCCGCCATCCGCCCGGGGCCGATCGCGTTGGTGACGATCACCAGCCCTTCGCTGAGCGGCACCGGCGCACGGCTCAGCGTTTCCAGCGCGGCCAGCAGGTCCTCCAGCCGGGACACGGTCAGCACGCCGGCCCGGTTGAGCGCCGCGTCGAACACGGTTTCCGCCCGCCCGCTCGGGTCCAGCAGGCGGCTGCCGGCGCGCAGCGCCACCACGGGGCGCAGCCGGGCGGCGGCGCGGGCGGCGGACAGGAAGGCGCGCGGGTTGCGGATGCGGCGGATGTCCAGCAGGATCGGCCCGACATCCGCCTCGCGGGACAGGAAATCCACCACCTGGACGAACCCGGTGCCGGCATTGCCGCCGATGCCCACCACGTGGCTGAACCCGACCCCGTTCGGCTCCGCCCAATCCAGCACCGCCCGGCACAGCGCCGCCGACTGCGACACCAGCGCCACCCGCCCCGCCCCCGGCTGCAGGTGGGACAGCGTGGCGTTCAGCCGCAACGCCGGGCAGGCGATGCCGAACGAGCCCGGCCCCAGCACGCGCACCCCCGTCTCCGCCTGCCCGCGCGCGATGTCCGGCACCAGCCCCAGCGCCACCGCGGCGAAGATGCCGGCCCGCGCCAGCCCGGGCAGCAACGGGGCCAGCGGCAGGCCGTCCGTGGCGAACACCGCCAGGTCCGCCGGCGGCGGGTCCCGTCCGGGCTCCACGGCGGTGACGTCCCCCGCGAAGCCGGACGCCGCCAAGTTGGCCAGCACCTGCCGCCCGAGCCGCCCCTCGCCGCCCAGCACCGCGAGCGAGCGCGGGCGGAACATGCGCTCCGGCTCGAAGCGGCTCGCGGCAAGGGGGCGGTCTCCTGTCATGCTGCGGTGCAACATAGTGGGTCCGGGGTCTCCGCCAAAGGCCGGTTGTCGCCACGCCGCCCAGGGACCAGACTGCCCCGCCGGCAAAAGGAAAGCCACCGATGGACCATGACCTGATCCTGCGCAACGGCCGGGTGATCGACCCAGGTGCTCATGGGGGCACCGGCCGGGACGAGGTGGCCGACGTCGCCTTCGCCGCGGGCAAGGTGGCGGCCGTCGGCCCCGACCTCGGAAAGCAGGGCCACCGCGGCCGGGCGGAGCGGGACGTGGCCGGCTGCGTCGTCATGCCCGGCAACATCGACTTCCACACCCACGTCTACTGGGGCGGCACCTCCATCAGCATCGACGCGGACGCGCTCGCCCGCCGCTGCGGCACCACCACCTGGCTGGACGTCGGCTCCGCCGGGCCGGGCAACTTCCCCGGCTTCCGCAAGCACGTCATGGAGGTGAGCCAGACCCGCATCCTGGCCTACCTGCACGTCAGCCACGCCGGCATCTTCGCCTTCGCGCCCTCCGTCATGGTGGGGGAAAGCAGCGACATGCGGCTGATGGACCCGGTAACCTGCGCCGCCGTCGCCCGCGCCAACCCGGACCTGATCCGCGGCATCAAGGTGCGCGTGGGCGCCATCGCGAGCGGCACCAACGGCATCAACCCGCTGTTCCACGCGCTCGAAGCGGCCGACCGCGCCGGGCTGCCGGTGATGTGCCACATCGACCGCCCGCCGCCGCGCTACACCGACGTGCTGCGCGAGCTGCGGCCCGGCGACACGCTGACGCACTGCTTCAAGCCGTTCCCCAACGCCCCCGTGCACGCCGACGGCCGCATCAAGGACGGCGTGTGGGAAGCGCGCGAGCGCGGGGTCCTGTTCGACATCGCCCACGGCGCCGGCTCGTTCGACTTCGACGTGGCGGAAGCCATGCTGCGCGGCGGGTTCCAGCCGGACATCATCAGCTCGGACGTGCACGTGCTGTGCATCGACGGCCCGGCGTTCGACAACATGGAGACGATGAGCAAGTTCCTCTACCTCGGCATGGAGCTGCCGGACATCGTGCGCGCCGTGACCGCAACGCCCGCCCGCGTGCTCAACCGCCCGGACCTGGCCGACCTGTCGGTGGGCAGCACCGGGGACGCGACGGTGATGCGGGTGGAGGACGGCCGGTTCACCTTCACGGACGTGACGGGCAACACCAGGCAGGGACGCCAGCGTTTCGCCCTGGACAGCGTGGTGGTCGGCGGCGCGCTGTGGCACGCGGCGGACGAGCAGAGGGTGGCGGCGCAATGATCTACCGCAACCTCGGCCGCTCCGGCCTCCAGGTCTCGCCGCTCTGCCTCGGCGCCATGATGTTCGGCGGCGCCACGGACGAGGCGGACTCCGTCCGCATCATCGACCGCGCGCGGGACGGCGGCGTCAACTTCATCGACACCGCGGACGTTTACACCGGCGGCGAAAGCGAGCGCATCACCGGCCGCGCCATCAAGGCGGCGCGCCACTGGTGGGTGCTGGCCACCAAGCTGGGCAACCCGACCGGCGAAGGCCCCAACGCGCAAGGCCTGTCCCGCCGGCAGGCCTTCGTGGCGGTGGATGCCAGCCTGCGGCGCCTCGGCGTGGACACGATCGACGTGCTCTACCTGCACAAGGAGGACCACGCGACGCCGTTGGAGGAGGTGGTGCACTGGGTCGCCGACGCCGTCCGCAGCGGACGCATCCGCCACTTCGGCGTGTCCAACCACCGGGCCTGGCGGGTGGCGGAGCTGTGCCGCCTTTGCGACGCCGCGGGCATCGATCGCCCGGTGGTCAGCCAGCCGCTCTACAACGCGCTGAACCGGATGGCGGAGGTGGAGCACCTGCCGGCCTGCGCGCATCTCGGCCTGGGCGTGTTCCCCTACAGCCCGCTCGCCCGCGGCGTGCTGACGGGCAAGTACCGGCCGGACGCGCCGCCCGAGGGCGGCACGCGCGCCGGGCGGCAGGACAAGCGGATCATGGAAACCGAGTTCCGCCCCGAGAGCCTCCGGGCCGCGCAGACCCTGGCCGAACACGCCCGCGCGCGCGGCATCTCGCCCGGCCAGTTCGCCTTCGCCTGGGTGCTGAACAACCGCCTGGTCACGGGAGCCATCGCCGGGCCGCGGACATTGGAGCAGTGGGAGGACTACATGGGCGCGCTCGATCACCGTTTCACCGTGGAGGACGAGGCGGTGGTGAACCGGCTGGTGGCCCCGGGGCACCCGTCCACTCCGGGCTACAACGACCCGGCCTATCCGTTGGAGGGACGTAACAACCGCACCGCCTGACTGGACGTTGTGCAAGGCAGATCAGTGTCAAAGAAAAACGTTGCACACATATGTATGTATGCCACATGCTAAGACACTGCGGAGTGAGACAGTCCCATGGCAAGATATTTCTTCGACATGATCGATGGCAAGCGCACAATTCGTGACGCGCTCGGATGTGATCTTCCTGACGTCGAGGCGGCCCGCACGGAGGCGCTCGAAGCCCTTCCGGAAATCGCGCGGGGCGAGCTGCCGCCCAGCGGCCAGTATGACCTCACGACCCATGTGCGGGACCACACGGGGGCCGTGATCTTCGTCGCGACCCTCTCGATCACCGGCAAGTGGGTCAACCAGTCGGCCGCCAACGACCTGCTGGACAACTGGCCGCTGAAGCGGCCTGGCGTGGCCCCTGCAAGGGACGGCGCCGACCTGCTCGACGCTTCCCGTGTTTCCAGTGGGGGCACAGCCTCGATGGCGTCCGCGTAGCGCTCGCGGACGGGGCGGCATCTCAGGGGACGGCGACGATGTCGATGTGGTCCGTCCCCGCCGCCCCATAGGCCGCCACGATCGCGTCCACGCTCGCGCCCGGCACGAAACTGCCGTCTCGTCCAAGCACGGCAAGCTGGTAGCCGAATGCTTGGAGGAAGCGAAGGTAACTAGCGCCGTCGATGCCGGACACGTGCCGGAGCAGGCCCGGGCTGAATTCGCTGACGATCGTGGGGCGGCACCGGCGCAGAACCGCTTCGGCGCCTGTCAAGGCGAGATGCTCGGCGCCTTCCACGTCGATCTTGATCAGGTCCACCGGCTGCCCGGCGCCCACCAGGTCGTCCACGCGCAACGCGGCAACGGTCTGCGCCGTCAGCAGCGCCTGCTCCGCCGCTTCCGTGGCGGTGCCGTTGGACCCGGCGCAATGCAGCGCCAGGACGCCGGCAGACCGCGATGCCGCAGCCTGGCAGACGGTGAGGTGGGAGAACTCGTTGGCCAGCCTGCTCGCTTCCAGCAGCCGGGCGTTGGCCGGGTTCGGCTCCATCGCCAGCACGCTGCCATTTGGGCCAACCAAGGAAGCCGCCAGCAAGGCGAACACGCCGATGTTGGCGCCGAGGTCCAGCATCCCCATCCCGGGCCGCAGCACCCGGCGCAGCACGGCCGCGATGTGCGGGTCATACACCCCGTCCGCCACGTGCCGGCCAACTGCCTCGTCCGTGACCGGCGTATAGATGCGGTAGCCGGGCAGGCTGACCAGCCTGATCTCGCCTTGTGGGCGTTGCAGCAGCTTCCGGCGGCTGAACTCGGCGCTGCCGACGTAGGTGGCGACGACGTCCGCCAAGGGCCGCCCGACGTTCGCCATGTGGCCCGCCATTTCCTCCGGGCTCGGGTTGCGGCCCAGGATCAGCCGGAAGCAGGCGAGGACGTCGGACGCGGTCGCCGCCGGGTCGAACGGCGCTGCGGGCGGCGGGGGGGCGGAGGGGGCCGGCATGGCGCGGTGCTATCCGCTCCGGCGGGGCGTGTCGAGCGGCTGGGGCGCGATGTGGCGGTTGGGTTTTAGGGCGTTGGCTGGGGCGGTTTCGAGCGGCAAAGTTACGCGGTGCTGGCACGCTCGAAAGGGTTCAAGCCGCCGCGACAGTTGGGCCTGCCCAGACGAGGCTATGATCCCTTAGGGTTGGGGAGCAGACCGTCGGCTTTGGAGCGGTCGCGCTTCGTCGCGGACATCCGACTTGGGGAAGGATACTTTCTTGTATTTCATGATGCTAACGCCCAACGACCGCCCTTCCTGCTCGACACATGGTCGGCAACCGGTCTTGTGAAGCTTCTACACAGCCGATGGGTCCACGCGGTGGGACGCGGGCAAATTAGCAAGATGTGAGGTGTGTTCTCGGGCCGGGCTGAAAACGGACAACCCTTCGGCTTCGGCATCCGTGTCGTTGGGCGAGAAAGAGAACCCCACCATGCCCGCGATAGATCACTCCCTGTTGCCGCTAGCTAAAACACGGTCGAGACGGGTAAGCATCTCTTCCTGCCGTTCTCGGTTTTTAAACACATTTTCTGGGTAACCGTCCGGAATTACCAAGGGAGTTACGGCGGCAAGGTGCTTTCGGGTGATATCACGTACCTCTTTAAGAAGAGAGTTAGTCAAGTCATTGCCTGTTTCCCACCTTCCGGACAGTTTACGGAACACAGTAAAAAGAATAAATCGATTTGCATGAACAGATATCAGTCGATCTCGCCCGTCGAGAGCCTTAGCTTCCTCTGCGAGCTGATCATCCACACAGCGCATGATCAGAACCGCTTTCCAAAGACGCTCTGCTGTTGTTTCTTCATTAAATAGTTTTGTGTAAGGTTCTTTAGCTGTGTTTTCCCACAGCCCACTGATATACCGTTTTGCCGCGACGGCGAGTCGAAGATCTCCGCTAGCGCAAGCGGCAGCCACAGTAGCGTCTCTAATAGTAAAACCGTCAGCGAGGTTAGGATCGCCCTCTCCACGCCGGTACGTATAAACTTTACCGATAATGGCGGCTTCTCGGCGCAGACGATCTTGATTCGGATCTGCAGCTACGAAGTCGACTGGGCTTAAATCATTTTGAGTGTTATTGGCTGTCGTTATGTCTACAGCCAAATC
The DNA here is from genome assembly GCA_964245075.1 of uncultured Acetobacteraceae bacterium. Classification (GTDB taxonomy): domain Bacteria; phylum Pseudomonadota; class Alphaproteobacteria; order Acetobacterales; family Acetobacteraceae; genus LMUY01. Next base: position 1,421 of record CAXTLC010000079.1, on the reverse strand, counting down.
TTCAGGTGTTTCATTGAGGGATATAATCCGCAGATGAACGTCTGCGTCTTTTAGACTTGAGCCCTCTCCAGCCGATCTTGCTAACGAACTCACCGTCTGGGCACCATTTATAATGCTAATTCTGACAACATCAAAAATACCCGTTTCGGTTGTTTGTCCACCAACTGGCGCTTTCTTAAAATCTTCGCAAATTGCCGTGATACCATTATTAAAGTACCAAGAATTGTGAGGTTCGGCTCTAGCAGTTTGCCTAATGCCGTCATTTACCTCCGATTTTTCTATGGCGAATCGTAGGTTCTCGCTAAATAATCTCGTGCCGTAGTTGTTGAATATGCGGACAATATCCTCGGCAGGAACTGCACCATAAACCGCTCGATAGGGCTCACGGCGCAACCCCCAACTTTTCAGCATTATTTGAACGTTGATGTTTTCCGGTCTCGCGCGTTTGCGAGCAACAGAGGCTGCTTTATCTAATGTAAACTCCTGGAACTCAATAAACTGCTCAAATCGGTTCATCTCGCCAAGGAAGGTGTCGCGGGAGGCAACAATATGATCGGACAAGCCCTGCGCGCTCGTATGAGCAAGTAACATAACGACCTGAGCATCAATATCGTTGAGCATTGTCTGTACGGGCAACTTAAATCTATGTAAAATGGCGTTGGTTAATTTCCAGCTCTGGTTAAGTACGTCTTTTACACCATCTCTAAATCGGTTGAACTCTGCAAGTTCTACGCCTCTGTCTACATTAGACAGAAACTTGCTTTGCCCAAGAACCAGTTTCTTGTGCTTCTCGCTGACATAAATGCAGTCAACTCCTCCGTCCTCGCCGCCATCGGTGATAGCGGCAGCGGCGTCGACCGGGTTGGCTTCGGTTAGGTCAAGCAAAGACAACGCCATATACGCTCGCGATCTAAAAAGCCGCTCAGTTTTCTCTGGGTCACTCGCCTGCGAGTTTGGAATCACTATCAAGCTGTCAAAAATTTGGTGAAGGCGCGCAGCTACGCGCTCGATCGTCGAGTTTGAAATGATAGTCAATCCGATACACCCTTAGCGTTATTTCCTTTGATACTGTAGCATGTACGTGTAGGCGCAAGCCCACCAGTTTAGCTGGTTGGACAGGGCTTCATCCCGCCGACAAGACGAATCGGCGTCTTTCTAGACTCTACGTTGCAGGCTACGATAATGAGTTTTGGGCAGAGCTGTCGCCTGGTGTTTTTAGCGAATGGCTGCTTTCGGGATTGCCTGATTAGCCGACGATCGGCCTATTTGAGAGCGTGAACTGACCAGCAGGCTAACCCTCCATGCGCCACCACCGACCGTGCGCACGCGCCGGCAACATCGAACACCGGCCACCCTTCAGGACCATGCAAGCACCCAACCCGGGCAGAACCGTCTAACCCCAGCACCGACCCGGCGCTGAA
>CAXTLC010000078.1:0-21066 GCA_964245075.1 uncultured Acetobacteraceae bacterium | reverse complement strand
GCCTTTCCTGGCGGGCCGAATCACCTGACTGCTCAGGGACCAAGTGTTAGGTCCGGACTACTCGCAGCTTTCCCTGGACAGGTCCGCCGAACCGGTGCACGCCCGGCCGGCCCAACCGGAGCCGCCGCCCATGCCCGCACCCCCGCCGCGTCCTGCCATGCTGGTGATCCTTGACGGCTGGGGATGGAGCGAGACAGATGCGGACAACGCCGTCCGGCAGGCGCGCACACCCAACTTCGACCGCCTCTGGGCTGCCGGACCCCGAGCGTTCCTGCGCACCTGCGGCGAGGATGTCGGTTTGCCGGACGGGCAGATGGGCAATTCCGAGGTGGGCCACCTCAATATCGGCGCCGGCCGGGTCGTCATGCAGGAGTTGCCGCGCATCGGCCGGTCAATTTCCGATGGCTCGCTGGCGCAGGCGCCGGCCGTGCGCGGCCTGATCGACACGCTGCGCCAGACTGGCGGGGCTTGCCACTTGCTAGGCTTGATCTCGCCCGGCGGGGTGCACGCGCACCAGGACCACGCCGCCGCCCTCGCCCGCATCGTGGCGGCCGAGGGCATTGCAGTACGGCTGCACGCGTTTACCGACGGGCGTGACACGCCGCCCCGTTCCGCCGCGGAGTACCTCGCGACCTTGGAAGCCGCGTTGCCGGAAGGCGCCAAGGTCGCCAGCATCTGCGGCCGTTACTACGCGCTGGACCGGGACAACCGGTGGGACCGTGTCAGCCGCGCCTTCGCGGCCGTGGTGCACGGCGAGGGCGCCCGTTTCCCGACCGCCGCCGCCGCCGTGGCCGATGCCTACGCCGCCGACATCACGGACGAGTTCATCTCGCCAGCCGCTGTCGGCGGCTACTCCGGGATGGCGGAGGGCGACGGCCTGTTGTCGTTCAACTTCCGCGCCGACCGCATCCGCGAACTGCTGATGGCTTTGCTTGACCCCTGCTTCACCGGTTTTGCCCGCACCGTGCCGAAGCTCGCCGCCGCGGTCGGCCTGACCCGCTACAGCGACCAATTAGCGCCGCTAATGGAAACAGTGTTCCCGCCGCAAGCCATGGACGCGATCCTGGGCGAGACGGTGAGCCGTGCCGGCAAGCGGCAGCTCCGCTTGGCGGAGACGGAGAAATATCCTCACGTCACCTACTTCCTCAACGGTGGCCGCGAGCAGCCCTTCCCGGGCGAGGAACGGATGATGGTGCCCTCCCCCAAGGTCGCCACCTATGATTTGCAGCCGGAGATGAGCGCCCCCGAGCTGACCCGGCGCGCGGTGGAAGCAATCCGAAGCAGCCAATTCGACCTTCTCGTGCTCAACTTCGCCAATCCGGACATGGTTGGGCACACCGGCAGCCTGCCCGCCGCCATCGCGGCGGTGGAAGCGGTCGACGCAGGCCTGGGTGCGATTGCAGACGCCGTGATTGCGGCCGGCGGCGCACTGCTGGTCACTGCCGATCATGGCAACGCCGAGCTGATGCGCAATCCCGTGACCGGCGAGCCGCATACTGCACACACCACCAATCGCGTACCGCTGCTGCTGGCGGGCCAGGATAGGGCCGGGTTGCGGGATGGAAGATTGGCAGACTTGGCGCCGACCCTGCTGGCGTTGATGCAGATTCAAAAGCCGCCTGAGATGACTGGACAAACACTGCTGACTTAGCGGGCACATGCTTTCAGAACTGCCTACACCGTAGTCAGATCTGCTGTAAGCTGTGCCTGATGTGTGGTCGATTGGGTTTCCTGCCGCACAACGCATCCCTATAACGGAGGGATGACACTCAACCGCAATCAGCACGTGGTCGTGGTTGGCGCTGGCCCTGCTGGAGCCCGATGTGCCGAGAAGCTGGCCGAGGGCGGCATGGGCGTGACGCTGATCGGCGCCGAACCCACCCACCCTTACAACCGTGTGGCGCTTAGCCAGCTTCTGGCCGGCGACCTCCAGGATGTCGACCTCATCACCCACCATCCAGATCGTCTCCGTAGCGCCAACATCACTTGGCGGCCGGACACGCTGGTCGCAGCTTTGGACCGGACAGAGCGCCAGGCCGTTCTACCATCCGGCGAGCGCATCCCGTATGACGCGCTGGTGCTGGCCACTGGCGCGCAGCCGGTCCGGTTGCCATTGCCGGGTGCCGACGGCCCGCAGGTGTTGCTTTACCGCACGCTGGACGACGTGCAGCGCATGATCGCCCACGCCGCGCAGGGTGGCGACGCCGTGGTGATCGGCGGCGGGTTGCTGGGGCTGGAGGCTGCGGCCGGGCTTGCCCGGCGCGGCATGAGCGTCACCGTGCTGCACGGTTCGGACCGCTTGATGGAACGGCAGTTGGACGCCGGCGCTGCGTTGCTGTTGGAGCGGCGCCTGGGAGACCTGGGCATTGCCGTGGTCAAGCAGGCCCGCACGGTCGCGATCGAACCCGATGCCGTCGTATTGGCGGACGAAAGGCGTATCCCGGCCCGCATCGTTGTGCTGGCGGTCGGCATCCGCCCGCACGCCGAACTCGCCCGGGCAGCCGAACTGCCCTGCAACCGCGGCGTGCTGGTGGACGACACGATGCGCACGGCGGATCCGGCAATCTGGGCGATCGGCGAGTGCGCGGAGCATGCCGGGCAGTGCGTGGGCTTGGTAAAGCCTTCCATCGCCCAGGCTGAAGTGGCGGCATCGGCGATTCTCGGCGGTGACGCCCGCTATGTTCCCGTCTCGGACGCGACCGCGCTCAAGGTGGCCGGCGCCGGTGTCTGGTCGGCTGGCGACATCGAGGGCGAGAATCCAATCGTGCTGGACGATGCCGAGAGCGGCCAATACCGCCGCCTGGTTATCCGCGATGATCATCTGGTGGGCGCAGTGCTTTACGGCGAGGTGGGCGATGCGCCTTGGTTCCTTCGCCTGATCACGGAGCGCCGCCCGATCGGTTTGGCCCGCACGACCTTGCCGTTCGGCCCAGCTTTCCAGCCTGCAGAGTGGGCAGCATGAACGACGTCGCATTCTCGGCCGAGCAGCAAGAATACCTCAAAGGCTTCATGGCCGGGGTGGAGGCCAAGCAAGGCCCGCTCTCGCTCCGCAATGGCGGAGCGCCTGCCGCTGACCCGAGCGACTTGCAACGTGCCGCGCAGGACAGGCAGATCGCCGCTGGCGGCAAACTGGTGCCGGAGGAGGAAGCCAAGCGCAAGAAAAACCCGCTAGATCGTTTCGGCGAGGTCAGAGCGCTTGCCGCAGAAGGCAAGTTCCCCAAGGGCACGGACGTTTTCCTGACCAAGTACAAGGGCCTGTTCTTTGTAGCGCCTGCGCAGAACAGCTTCATGTGCCGCCTGCGCATGCCGGGGGGCATCCTCAACACCCTGCAATTCCGCGGGGTAGCCGCCATCGCCGACGAGATGGGCGGCGGCTACGCCGACGTCACCACGCGCGCCAACCTGCAAATCCGCGAGATTGGCGCCGCCTACGCGCCGGAAGTGTTGACCCGGCTGGCCGATCTGGGTCTGACCTCACAAGGGTCGGGCGCTGACAACGTCCGCAACGTGACTGGCAGCCCGACGGCGGGGATCGACGCGCAGGAGCTGATCGACACGAGAACGGACGCGCGGCGAATCCACCATCACATCCTGAACCATCGCGAGCTGTACGGTCTGCCACGCAAGTTCAACATCGCATTCGACGGCAGCGGCACGGTGCCTGTGCTGGAGGACACCAACGACATCGCCTTCACCGCTGTCCCGGTGCTGGACGGTTTCGGGGCGCCGCCGGGCGTCTACTACCGGTTGGCGCTGGGCGGGATCACCGGGCACAAGGATTTCGCGCGCAGCACCGGCGTGATCGTGACACCTGCCGACACTACCCCCGTGTGCGACGCGATCCTGCGCGTCTTCATCGCCCACGGAAGCCGTACCGACCGTAGCAAGGCACGGTTGAAATACGTGCTGGATATGTGGGGTTTCGACAAATTCTTGCTCGCGGTGGAGGAGGAGATGGGCCGTCCGCTCACCCGCGTTCCGCCCGAGGCTCTCGGCCCCACCCCGCCGCAGTCCCGTACTGCCCATATCGGCATCCACCAGCAGGTGCAGCCGGGCCTGTGCTACGTCGGCGTAGTTCTGCCGGTCGGCCGCATGACGACCGCACAGATGCGTGGACTGGCTGATGTCGCAGACCGCTTCGGTTCTGGCACTATCCGGCTGACCGTATGGCAAAATCTGCTGATCTCCGATGTTCCGAGCGCGCGGGTCGCGGAAGCGCTGGCGGCGGTCGAGGCATTGGGCCTGGGCCACGCTGCCGGGCCGTTGCGGACCGGGCTTGTCGCCTGCACCGGCAACGCTGGCTGCAAGTTCGCTGCATCCAACACGAAGGGCCATGCCCAGAGCCTGGTGGAGTGGCTGGAAGCCCGCATCACGGTGGACAGCCCAGTGAACATCCACCTGACCGGCTGCCACAACTCCTGTGCACAGCACTACATAGCCGATATCGGCTTGCTGGGCGCCAAGGTGGAGCGCGGCGAGGACATGGTGGAAGGCTACGACCTTCACATCGGCGGCGGCGCTGGCGCGCACCAGGCAATAGGCCGCCTGATCCGCCCTGCTATCGCCGCCGACGAGCTGCCGCCAGTGGTGCTGGGCCTGCTATCCGCCTGGATGGCAGATCGAACGGAAGGCCAGGGTTTCCAAGCCTGGTCCGCTGCCAAGAGCGACGAAGCGCTGGCCGCCCTCGCCCAAAGGGATGCGTGAAGGGGAACGCATGAACGCCATCATTTCCGTGCCGGTCACCCCGGTGATTCCGGAGAATGCTCCGTTCTCGCCGGCTCAGCGCGCCTGGCTGAACGGGTTCCTAGCCGGGCTGTATGGCGGCGTGGCGATCGGGAACGCGGGCATGTCCGTCCCTGGCCCGGCAGAAGCCGAGGAGGAGTTTCCTTGGCATGACCCGGCACTGGAGATGGACGAGCGTCTCGCCCTGGCCGAGAACCGCCCGTTCGAGCGCCAGGTCATGGCAGCCATGGCGCAGTTGGACTGTGGCCAATGCGGCTATCTTTGCCAGACCTATGCCGAGGCGCTGGCGAGCGGCAAGGAGACGAGCGCCTCGCTGTGCGTGCCCGGCGCCAAGCCAACCAGCAAGAAGGTCAAGGAGTTGCTCGCCGCCCGTCCAGCCGATGCGGTGGCATCCCCGGCCACCGCCGAGGGGCCGCCGCCCGTTGTCCCGCTCGGCATGCCCGTGCGCGTGCTCGCGGCTGACCGGCTGACCGGCGAAGGCTCGGCAAAGGATGTGCGTCACGTCCGCGTCGACCTGTCGCCTTCCGGCCTGACCTACGAGCCCGGCGACTCGATCGGCATCTACGCCCCGAATGACCCAGAACTGGTGGATTTCTGCCTGTCTGCCCTGGACGCCGGCGGTGACGAGTTGGTGCCTTGTCCGGATGGCACCATGCGAACCGTCCGGGATACGCTTGCCTGGCAGGTGGACATCGCCCGTCCGCTGGACCGCACCCTGGATTTGCTCGCCATGTCGGCCGGCAGCCCGGCCGAAGCCGCGGCGCTTCGCCGCCTGGCTGATGGCGAGGACGGCGCCGAGCCGACCGACGCGGACCTGCTGGATCTGTTGGAGGCGTTCCCCTCCGCCCGGCCCCGGTTGTTCGATCTGGTGAAGTCGCTTCCGTCGCTGAAGCCGCGGCTGTACTCGATCGCGTCTTCCTTGCGAGCCGAACCGGGCGAGGTGCATCTGTGCGTCGGCGTGGTGCGGGCGGAACGACGGGGCCGGGTGCGCCACGGCATCGCATCATCCTTCCTGGCGCACCGGGCAGCCGTGCATGGGCAGATCTTGGCCAACATCCAACCAAGCCATTTCCGTCTTCCAGCCGACCCGGCGGTTCCTGTCATCATGGTTGGCCCCGGCACCGGCATCGCGCCGTTCCGGGCCTTCTTGCAGGAGCGCGCGGCACAGAAGCACCCGGGCAAGACCTGGCTGTTCTTCGGCGACCAGCACGAGGCAACGGATTTCCTGTTTGCCGGCCAGCTTCGCGCCTATTTGGCGGACGGCACGCTGTCCCGCTTGGACACTGCCTGGTCCCGTGATCAGGCCAAGAAGGTGTATGTGCAGGACCGTATGCGCGAGCATGGCGCCCAGTTATGGCGTTGGCTGCAGGACGGAGCGCATTTCTACGTCTGCGGCGACGCTTCCCGCATGGCGAAGGATGTGGACACCGCCTTGCGCGCCGTGGCCAGCATGCAAGGCGGGCTGAACGAGGCGCAGGCCAAGGAGTGGGTCGTGGCGCTGGCCCGGCAAGGGCGCTATTTGCGGGACGTGTATTGACCGTCCTGGCTCCGGCCGTACTGGCTTACCATCACCCTGAAAGGTATTCGCCGAGGCGGTGTGGCAGGGCAGATAAGCGAGGCGTCATCCGCCGCTTTCGTGCCGCTTCTGGAAGGCCGACAACACTGAGCTTGTTCGCCCTGCAAGTGCGGCGTTTGCCAGCAGGGAAAGAGGCATTCCGGGAGAGGATCGGGTGAACCAAACCCACGAACTCCAACCAACTCGCACCACCTGTCCTTATTGCGGCGTCGGTTGCGGCGTGCTCGCGACGCCTGCGGGGCGTGAAGCCGCAACCGTCGCTGGCGATCCCACGCATCCGGCCAATTTCGGCCGTCTCTGCGTGAAGGGCACAGCACTCGGCGAGACGCTGTCATTGCAGAATCGGCTGCTGTACCCGGAGATGGACGGCGCCCGCACCACCTGGGATGCTGCAATTGACCGGGTCGCGGCAGCGTTCCGCGACAGCATGGCCGCCCATGGCCCGGACAGCGTGGCACTCTACGTGTCTGGTCAATTGCTGACTGAAGATTACTACGCTGCGAATAAACTGGCGAAGGGTTTTCTCAGCACCTGCAACATAGACAGCAATTCCCGCCTCTGCATGTCCACCCCCGTGGCCGGTCACCGCCGCGCGTTCGGCGAGGACGTCGTGCCAGGTATCTATGAGGACATGGAACTTGCCGACCTGCTCGTGCTGGTTGGCAGCAACACCGCCTGGTGCCACCCGGTGCTGTTCCAGCGCATCGCCGCCGCCCGGGCTGCGCGGCCCGACATGCGGGTCGTCGTGGTTGACCCACGACGCACTGCTACCTGCGAGGGGGCGGACATGCACCTGCCGCTCCGGCCAGGCTCGGACGTAGCACTGTTCGCCGGGTTGCTGCGCTACCTGCATCGCAGCGGCCGGACCGACCGCGCCTTCACCGCCCACGTGGAGGATCTGGAGGACGCAGTGGCAACCGGCGGGACTGTTGCGGAGACGGCCGAAGCCTGCGGGCTGCGGCAACGGGAGGTGACGGCGTTCTTCGAGCTGTTCGCCCGCACGGCCAAGACGGTGACCATGTTCAGCCAGGGCGTGAACCAATCCAGCTCCGGCGTGGATAAGGTCAACGCCATCATCAACGTCCATCTGCTGACTGGACGCATCGGCAAGCCCGGCGCCGGGCCGTTCAGCGTCACCGGCCAGCCAAATGCGATGGGAGGGCGCGAGGTGGGCGCCCTGTCCAATTTGTTGGCCGCCCACCTTGAACTCGGCCGCCCTGCTGACCACGCCCTGCTGCAGGAGTTCTGGAACGCGCCCAACCTGGCCAAATCGCCCGGGCTGAAGGCCGTGCCCTTGTTCGAGGCGGTTGCCGAAAAGCAGGTTCGGGCATTGTGGATCATCGGCACCAACCCGGCCGTGTCCCTGCCGAACGGGATGCGCGCACGCCAGGCGCTTGAGCGATGCGAGTTTCTCGCCGTGTCCGAATGTTCCGCCCTCAATGACACCGTAGGCTATGCGCATGTTCGGCTGCCTGCGCTCGGCTGGGGGGAAAAGGACGGCACCGTCACCAACAGCGAACGGGTGATCAGCCGGCAGCGGGCGTTCCTGCCGCCGCCTGGCGAGGCGAGACCGGATTGGTGGGCACTCGCCCAGGTGGCGGCACGGTTGGGCCATGGCCACGCCTTTGCCTGGCGCAACGCGGCCGACATTTTTCGCGAGCACGCAGCCCTGTCCGGCACCGGCAACGACGGGTCCCGCGTGTTCGACATCGGCGCGCTTTCCCGCTTGTCCGACGCCGAGTATGACGCCATGCCGCCGTCGCGCTGGCCGCGTCCGGCCAAGCGGATCGCGGTGTCCCGCTTGTTCGGCCGCGGCGGCTTCCCGACGTCCACCGGCCGAGCCCGCATGGTGCCGACGACGCCGCGCCCGCCTGCCAATCCGGTTTCGGAAACGTGGCCGCTGGTGCTGATCACTGGGCGGATACGGGATCAGTGGCATACCATGACGCGCACTGGGAAAGCTGCGCGGCTGTTCCGGCATATTCCGGAGCCGGTGCTGTCAGTCCACCCGGACGATCTGCCGGAATTGATCGACGGCGACTTGGCCGTTGTGGAGAGCGCCTGGGGAGCAGGCACCCTTCGGATGCGCCATGACCGCGGCCTGCGCCGTGGCACCGTGTTCGCGCCGATGCACTGGACGGCCGAGTTCTGCGCCGCTGGACGGGTGAACAGCGCCGTGAACCCGGCCGCCGATCCGGTGAGCGGGCAGCCGGAGTTCAAGCATACCCCGGTGCGGGTGCGCCGGGCGGCGATGGATTGGCATGGCTTCGCGTTGGCCCGCCGGTCGCTCGGCCCCAAGGCTGCCCCGTGGTGCGCCGTAATTCCATTGGAGGGCCGAGTGTGGCGGCACGAAATGGCTGGGCTAGGCAACGCCGCCGCAGCGCACGAGCAGCTAGTCGCCTCCTTGGGTGGCCCATCCAACTGGATGGCGCTGCGTGATCCGGCGGCTGGCGTGTTTCGCGCGGCGCTGCTGGAGAACGGGCGCTTGCAGGCTTGCGTGTTCACCGGCCCAAATCACGCATTGCCCCCCCGCGACTGGTTGATGGAGCTTTTCACCCACGATGTGATCGGGCCGTCGGAGCGCCGGTCCTTGCTGGCGGGGCGCCGGGCCGACGGTGCGGCGCCCGAACCGTCTATCTGCGTCTGCATGGGTATCGGCGCGGGTGCGATCCGAGCTGCCATCATGGGCGGTTGCACGAGCGTAGAGGCGGTGGGCAGGGCAACGACCGCGGGGACCAATTGCGGGTCTTGCCGGCCGGAAATCGGCGCGATCCTGTCGGAGCTTCGCGTTCGCGAACTGGTGTGACAGCGGGCAGCGATGGCTATTCCTCCCTTTTCAGGAAAGGAAAACAGCCTGCTCATACATCAAGTTCAGGATATGCTCGGAAGATGCCATTCTCATTGAATGGGATTCGCCGCTCAGACGCGAGATAGGCAGTCACCCCAGGCTGCCCCTGCACCGATGCGTGGATCGCCGCGAGCCGGAGGTGAGTTTGTCCGAAGCTACGCATCGCCTTGGGAAACGCGTAATGCAGGCCCTCCACAACCTGGAACACGGACAAGTCGGCTGTGCTCAACGCATTGCCGACCATGTGTGCCGGACCACTCGGGTTCCGCTCAGCCACCCCGTCCAACCAGCCTAGATATTTCGGTATCCTCTCGGTGACGAATGCCTCCGTCCGGCGGCGCGCCTCGAGCTTTTGATCTTCGTAATACAAACCCTTGCTGATTGGGTGATGCGTATCATGCACTTCTGCCACTAGATCAGTGATGGTGAGCTGGATCTGGTGGCACCAGAGCCGTCCGGCCTCGTTCTCCGGCACCAGACCGAGACGTGGCCCGAGGTAGAGTAGAATTGCAGCGACCTGAGCAACCGTTATGCCGTCATGCACCAGGAAAGGCGGTGCAAACGGCGGGGTGCTGCCACTCGCCATTTGCCGGGTCAGCGCTGCGACGCCTTCTTCCCGCGCCACATCGCGGTAGGGGGTGGAGGCGGCTTCGAGGGCCAGGCGGATAAACTCGCCCCGGCCTTGGATGTTCGGCCAGTAGTATAGATCGTAGCTCAGATGTAGTGCTCCGCCAGCGGCGCGAAACCATTGAAACGCTGGCTGGCGTAGGTCGTCGTGTAAGCTCCGGTCGAGAGGATGTCGACCGTTTCCCCGGTCAAGAGCGAAAGTGGAAGCCGGTAGTTGCTTCTCTCGTACAAAATGTCCGCGCCGTCGCAGGTCGGCCCGGCGACGCACACCGGACCGGTTGCCTCACCATCATGCGCGGTAGCGATGCGATACTTGATCGACTCGCCTTCCGTTTCCGCCAGCCCGCCAAAACGGCCGATATCCAGGTAAACCCAACGGGTCGGGTCGTCCGGAACACGCTGGCTGACCAGCACCACCTCCGAGCGGATCACCCCCGCGTCACCCACCATGGAACGGCCCGGTTCAACCAGGATCTCTGGCAGGTCGTTGCCGAAATGCTCCGTCATGGCGTGCATGATGGCATGGGCGAAGCGGTCCAGGGCCGGCACCTCTTCGCGGTAGCGCACCGGAAAACCACCGCCCAAATTCACCATGCGCAGGTTCACCCCGGCGTGGCGCAAATCAGTGAACAGCATGCCGACCTGGCCGACCGCGGCCTCGTAGGCTGCGGTGTCCATTTGCTGGCTCCCCACGTGGAATGACAGCCCGTATGGGTCCAATCCCATCTGCCCGGCGCAGATCATCAACTCCCGCGCGCACTCCACGGTCGTGCCGAATTTGCGGGACAACGGCCAGTCCGCACCCTTGTTCTCCACCAGCAGGCGGCAATAAACGCGGCTGCCGGGTGCGTGCCGGGCCAGCTTTTCCAGTTCCTCGAGCGAGTCGAAGGCGAACATGGACACACCAGCCGCGAAGGCGCGCTGAATCGCCGACACTTTCTTGATGGTGTTGCCGAAGGAGATCGCGGCCGGCATGGCGCCCGCTTCCAGGCACATGCCGACTTCCTCGAAGGAGGCGGCGTCAAACGCACTGCCCAGGCCCACGAGGCGTTGCAGGATAGGTGTAGCCGGATTAGCCTTCACGGCATAGTAGATGCGCGCGAGCGGCAGGGCCCGACCGATGGCGCGGAAGTTCTCCTCCACGCGATCGACGTCCAGCACTAGGCACGGCGTGGCTGGATTATGGTCAGCCAGAAACTGCGCGACCTTCGGTGTCATCGCACGGGGTCCTTCCAGATTAGGGCGCCCGCCTTCTAAAGGCGACGGGCGAGAGTTGACGAAACGGTCGAACGAACCAGCGAATAGGTAGTCGATTGCCAGAACGCTTGACGTCGTTGCGTAACCCTAGGGCCAGAGGCACGTGCGTTGCTGCGTGGACCGCGCAATTAAGGTGGGCTGGGTCCCCACGCAAGCGGTAATTTCACCTGGGGCCAGAGAAAATCCTATTCTGCATTAACTCTGTGTAAATGCAGGGTGTTTGTGGCTTTTCACGGAACGAACCAGCGCCATGGCCGCCATGCCCGAGATGCACGACTCGCCCCCACTGCCTGGCCGCGCCGACGTCATCGACCCGGCGCGGGCCGTCGCTGCCCCGGAGGCAGCGTCGCTCGGCCGCTTGGCCGACAGTCCAGCCGACATCCCTTGGAAGGGCTGGAAACGCGTGATGCGCCGCACTTGGGGGGAGCTGATCTCCGACCGGATTTCCCTCGTCGCGGCCGGCTGTGCGTTCTACGGCACCCTGGCGCTGTTTCCGGCGATTTCCATGCTGGTGTCCATCTATGGCCTGGCATTCGACCCGGTCACCGTCGAACCGCAGCTCGCGACTTTGCAGGATCTGCTGCCGCCCACCGCCTTCGACCTCATTTCCCAGCGTGTGCACCTGCTGGTGAGCAAACCGCCGGCGACGCTCACGGCGCGGCTGCTGGTCAGCATCGGGGTGACGCTCTGGTCCTCGGCGACCGGTACTAAATCCATCATCGCCGCCCTCAACCTCGCCTACGAGGAACGCGAACGCCGGTCCTTCCTGCGTTACCAGGCGACCGCCTTCGTGATGACTTTGATAGGGCTGGTGGGAGCGGTCCTGGGCCTCGGTTTCGTGGTGGCGCTCCCACCGGCACTCGCCTTCCTGGGATACGGTGGCAACGCAGCAGCGCTGGCGCGTGCCGCCAGCCTGGTGCTGCTCGTCACGTTCGTGATGGGATCGCTGTCGCTGCTGTACCGCTTCGGCCCGTGCCGCCAAGCGGCGCGGTGGCGTTGGATTACGCCGGGCTCCACGCTGGCCACGGTGCTGTGGGTTGCGGCCTCGGCGCTGTTCAGCTTCTACGTCGCGCACCTGGCGACATACGACGTGACCTACGGCCCGCTCGGTGCGGTGGTGGGCGTGATGATGTGGTTCTACGTCACGGTTTACGTCGTGCTGCTCGGGGCTGAACTGAACGCCGAGCTTGAGTTGCAGACAGCGCGCGACAGCACGGACGGGCCACCACGGCCTAGCGGACGCCGGGGTGCATATGTCGCGGACCACGTGGCACGGCGGTAATCAGGTCCGGCGTCCCACTCCCACTTGCCTCGGCAACCTCGACCGGCTCGTTTTCCGCTCGCGTGATGGACACAGCGGCCCGGCCGCGGCCAAGCATGCCGATCTGTCGCGCGGCGCCCTTCGTCAAATCGATGGTGGATCCGTTGCTGCCCATCCGGTCGTTCACCCGCACGACGACAGACTCACCGGTATCCCGCAGGGTAACTCGAACGCGCGATCCCATGGCAAAGTGGTTGCTGGCGGCCGTCATCCCATCCTCGTTGAACACGTCACCGTTGCTCGTGTGCTTGCCAGAGTGCCGCGCACCATACCAAGTCGCGACCCCCACGGTGTCCGCTGCTGCGCCAATAGGAAGCAGTGCGGCCAACCCGCAGGCTGTAATCAACGGACGGTGTTTTGGCACTTTCTGTGGTCTCCCAAGATGCCCGGCCCAAACTGCAACAATCAGTCACTCGAATGGCGGCCCAAGATCAACCCGCGACCGGCCCGCAATCACGCAATCCGTTACCGGCTATGGCCGAACCTGTGCTGTCAAAAGCACACTACAAGTGAGCGAACGGTCACGTTTACGCATCATTATCATTTTGGTGTTTCACTGATTGATGGTTGGAATTAGCTTCGCTGTAAATAAAGGGGGATGACTCGACCTATTTTGGAGGACATCTAACACTAGTCGGCAAGAACAAAGATCAGCGATAAATTCGTACCCCAGCCGCCACACCATCTGTTGCGGCTCGGCCATTCTCACGAAAAATGTGATCGTGAACCTGCGCGGGTCGGGTTCCAGAATGTTTTTGCACTGTCAACGACGCCGCATCTGCCAAAACAGAGCGAGTTGGACGGGCGGAGTGGCGCATGCTACGGCCACCACGTATGTCACTCCGCCATCCGCCGTTGGTTGCTGTGCTGAACGGTCCGAATATGAACATGCTTGGGATGCGGCAGCCTCAGATTTATGGCGCCGACACGCTGGACGACGTGGAGACCCTCTGCGCCGAGACGGCCGAGGCGCTCGAAGTGGCAATCGATTTCCGCCAATCCAATCACGAGGGCGAAATCATCTCCTGGGTGCAGGAGTTCCGCACGCGCGCCGCCGGCATTGTCATCAACCCGGCCGGCTACACCACGACATCCATCGCCTTGATGGATGCGCTGCTCGCCAGCGAGCTTCCGGTGATTGAGGTGCACATCACGAATATCCACGCGCGGGAGGAGTTTCGGCAGCATTCTTACGTGTCTCGCGTCGCGGTCGGGGTGATCTGCGGGTTTGGCATCCGGGGTTACGCCTTCGCGTTGACCGCTATGGCCGCGCTGTTGCAGGACCGCGCGGCAGCAGAAAAGGACGCGTCATGAGCCGCTTGCCGATCGATGTCGCTGAAATCCGTGTTCTGGCTGAGATCCTGGCTGATAGCGGCTTGACTGAGATCGAGGTTTCTGAGGGCGACAGCCGTGTCCGGGTCGCCCGCATGCCCGCGCCGGTTGCGTCCGCGCCCGCCATGACGGTGGCTGTTCCCGCCCCATCCGGGCCGGGCTTGGCGGCCGAGCCAGACTTGGCCGATCACCCAGGTGCCGTCACCAGCCCCATGGTCGGCATCATTTACTTGTCGGCCGAACCGGGCACTCCGCCCTTCGTCCACGCCGGGCAGTCAGTCGCAACGGGGCAAACCCTGCTTCTGATCGAAGCGATGAAGACATTCAATCAGATCAAGGCGCCTCGCGCTGGCACTCTCACCCGCGTCCTGGTCGCGTCCGGCCAGCCGGTCGAATATGGCGAGGTGCTGATGGTGGTGGAGTGATGTTCGGCAAAATCCTCATCGCCAATCGCGGCGAGATCGCGTTGCGGATCCAGCGCGCCTGCCGTGAACTTGGCATCCCTACCGTCGCCGTTCACTCCACCGTTGATGCTCACGCGATGCATGTGCGCCTGGCGGATGAAAGCGTGTGCATCGGTCCCGCCGCCGCCCGTGACAGTTATCTCAACATTCCGGCCATCCTGACCGCCGCCAGCGTCACGGGGGCGGACGCGATCCATCCTGGCTACGGCTTCTTGTCGGAGAACGCCGGCTTTGCCGAGATGGTGGAGGATCACGGCCTGACCTTCATAGGTCCATCTGCCGGGCACATTCGTATGATGGGCGACAAAATCACCGCCAAGGCCGCCATGGCCTCGCTCGGCGTGCCGCTGGTGCCCGGCAGCGACGGCGCCGTTGCGGACCTGGCCGAGGCGGCCCTGGTCGCCAGCCGGATCGGCTACCCGGTGCTGATCAAGGCGGCCGCAGGCGGCGGGGGACGCGGCATGAAGGTGGCCCACACCGCGGACGAGCTGGACGAAGCCTGGCGCGTCGCCCGAGCTGAAGCGCGCGCTGCTTTTGGCAACGACGCCGTTTATATCGAGAAGTATCTCGATCGGCCGCGCCACATCGAATTGCAGGTGCTGGCCGATGCGTATGGCACTGTCGTGCATCTGGGTGAACGCGACTGCTCACTGCAACGGCGGCATCAGAAGCTGCTGGAAGAGGCCGGCTCCCCTGCACTATCGCCGGATGAACGGGACGCGCTGGGCGCGACCGTTACGGCCGGCTTGTCAAAGCTTGGCTACCGCAACGCCGGCACACTCGAGTTTCTATATCAGGACAAGCAATTCGCCTTCATTGAAATGAACACCCGATTGCAGGTCGAACACCCCGTAACGGAGATGATCACCGCCATTGACATCGTTCGCGAGCAAATCCGCATCGCAGCCGGGCACACACTAGGGTTCAGTCAACCGGATATCCGGTTTAGCGGTCACGCCATTGAGGTGCGGATTACGGCAGAAGACCCGGAGAGTTTCGCACCCTCTCCCGGCCGGGTAGACGTTTTCCATGCCCCAGGCGGGCTCGGCGTGAGAGTCGATTCTGCGCTGTATGCTGGATACGTGGTGCCGCCACAGTACGACAGCATGGTTGGCAAGCTTATTGTGCACGCGCCGGACCGGCCAGCCGCATTGGCGCGGTTACGCCGCGCACTGAGTGAGTTCGTAGTTGGAGGAATCAAGACCACGCTCCCCCTCCACCAGCGAATTGTGGAGGATCCAGACTTCATAAGCGGGAATTACGACATCCATTGGCTGGAGCGCTTCGTCGGCAAGCATTGACCCGCTCACGCCACTGGTGGGACTCCTTGAGGGTCCAATCGGTAGCCTCCTCCCTCGGTCACCAGCAGCTTTGCGTTGCTTGGGTCTGGCTCGATCTTCTGCCGCAGCCGGTAGATGTGGGTTTCCAGCGTGTGGGTGGTGACCGCGGCGTTGTAGCCCCACACCTCGTTCAGCAATATCTGGCGCGCGACCGGCCTGGTGCCGGCGCGATACAGGAATTTCAGGATTGCCGCTTCTTTTTCCGTCAATCGGATGCGACGGTTCTTGACCGGCTCCTGCAGCAGCTTGGCCGAAGGTCGGAAAGTGTATGGCCCGATGGTGAAAACAGCATCCTCGCTGTTTTCGAAGATGCGCAACTGGGCGCGCAACCGAGCAAGCAATTCGGCCAAGCGGAATGGCTTGGCAATGTAGTCGTTGGCGCCTGAATCAAGGCCGCGTACCACGTCTGCCTCGTCATCCGATCCTGTCAGCATGATGATCGGCATGCGCATGCCTTGCCTGCGCAGGCTTGCACAGAGGTCCCGCCCGTCCCCATCCGGCAGGCCGACATCCAGGATCACCGCATCGAATCTAGCGTCTCGTGCAGTGACTTTGGTTTCCGCCTCGCCGATCGATGCCGCTTCCTCCGCCATGAATTCTCCATCGAACTGCAACTGCTCGACGAGCGTCTCACGGAGGGATAGGTCATCATCAACGATCAGGATTGGGCGCTCGCCCGCCATCAGCAACTTCCTTCATCCGTTCGATCTTACCCGGCGTTGGTTCGCTCCCGGGTTGCCCGGCAACGAATCACACTCCGTCTCAACCTGAGCACAATATCGTGGCCAACGCTTCGTGACGTCTCCGTCGCCACCACAACGCGCCATCTGACAAGCGAAGCGGGTCAATCACACATAGATAGCACACAATCCCGTGAGATCGCTCGTTCTATAACCGGTCCATCTCCCATATGCCGATAATCGACGCAGACGCCTCGACGGGCCGCCGGCTTTCTGCCATGCCGTTCTCCCCGGGGATCGATCCGCCCAGCATGCCTGACCACCCTTCTCCGACAGCAGACGCGTCTGAGCGGCTTCAAGCGGTCGAAGCCGCGATTTCCACGCTTCGGCGCGGACTGCCCGTGGTGCTCGGTGGCGGAATGCCGCTTGTCCTTCTTGCAGTTGAAGTTGCCGACAATGCTGGGCTGGAGGCCTTCAACCGAATTGCGGCTGCGGCCCCGGTACTCCTGTTATCTTCCACCCGGGCTGTGACGCTGGGCATAGTGGCGGAAAGCTCAGTGGTGTCGCTGGATCCGAGTGGTTTAGGCCTGGATGCATTATCTGCGCTGGCCGACCCGACCCGGCCCGCTTTGGCTGATTGCCCGGTGAGTGCCGCAGTTCCCATGGACGCGGTTACGGCCCTGAGATTGGCCGTGGCAGCACGCCTGCTGCCTGCTTTGCTAGCCGCGTCCGCGCCGAACCGCGTCGGCGTCTCTCCGGCTGACATCGCGGACTACGCCGCCTTGAGCGCCGCTGCCCTGGTGCGGGTAAGTGAGGCAGCCGTCCCGTTGGAGGATGCCGCCGACGCGCGCCTAGTCGCGTTCCGTTCGCCAGGTTCAGGCTTGGATCAGTATGCGGTTCTTATCGGCCGGCCAGAGGAGCAGCCAGCGCCGTTGGTCCGCGTGCACTCGGAGTGCTTCACCGGCGACCTGTTAGGCAGCCTGCGCTGCGACTGCGGCGCCCAGCTTCGATCTGCGATCCGCCGCATGGCCGCAGAAGGTGCGGGCGCGCTACTCTATTTGGCGCAGGAGGGCCGTGGTATCGGCCTGCCCAGCAAGTTGCGCGCCTATGTGCTCCAGGATCGCGGGCTGGACACGCTGGACGCCAACCGGACCCTGGGTTTCGCCGCGGATGAGCGGGACTTCCGCACCGCCGCATCCATGCTGCGTCACCTCGGGCTGCGCCGGATTCGCCTGCTTACCAACAATCCGGACAAGATTGCTGCGCTCTCGGCTTATGGCATCGAGGTTGTTGCCCGGGCTAGCTTGCTCATCGCGGCGAATGGGGTGGACGACCACTATCTGGAAACTAAGCGGACCCGGTTTGGGCACCTGCCCGAATAGCTGCGGCACAGTGCTTGCTCCCAACTTCCCGTTCCTCCCGGAAGCACGCCATGGTCAATGATGCCGCGATTGCCCCCACGATGCCATACGCGCCGCCCAGGTTGACTGTTTTCGATACCGGCAGCGAGACCTGTCCGCAGGGCCAACTGCCAGGCCCCGCGGCGTTCTCTGATGAGGAGGCACTTCATGCCCTCAACCCCCTGCAACATCTGCCGATCATCGGCATGATCTACCGGCAGGTGACCGGTGAGAGTGTGCCGCCGCCACTCTCCATCGCCGGGTCGGTGGTGAGCGGCGCACTGTTTGGCGGCCCACTCGGCATCCTAGGCTCCGTCGTGATGAATCTCGCGATGGAGTTGGTTCGCCTCGGCCCTGACACCTCTCGCCCACCGGTGCCGGAAGGCATGGACGTGACCGGAAGCGAGGCGGCGATGCGGCCCGTGACGCCCGGCAGCATCACGGCACCGGGAGGGTACACGACACTCGCGACAGTGCTGCCGGACTTCCTGGGCGGGGTGCAGCGGGGGTCGGACGGAACACCCGTCCAACATGCCATCGCCGCTTATGAGGCTGGCACCATGACGGGGCATGGCTGATGGAGGCAGAGGTCGGTTCGGACGGCTTCATCCGCATGGGCGGGGGTGCGTGGCGATGCTGCGTCGGCCGTGGCGGCATCCGGCAGTATAAAGAGGAAGGCGACGGCGCCACCCCGGCTGGACTCCTGTTGCTGCGCCGCGTGCTGTTCCGCGCCGATCGCCTCCCTGCCCCGGCAACGCCCGTGCCGACCGAGCCTATTGCGCCCGATGACGGCTGGTGCGACGACGTGACTGATGCGCGTTACAATCGGGCCGTCCGCCTCCCGTACCCCGGTCGGCACGAGGCGCTTTGGCGCAACGACGCGCTTTATGACCTTGTGGGCGTGCTGGGATGGAACGATGCGCCAGTGCGGCCGGGCGCAGGATCAGCTATTTTCCTGCACGTGGCCCGTCCGGATTACGCCGCTACGGAAGGCTGCATCGCCATGGCGATGCGTGACCTCGCCGCGATCCTCGCGGCCGGGGTAACGGCGATCAGGACCCGGTACGGGCCGCACGGCTAAGCCCCTTGGCGACGAGTGCATCCAAGTAGGCTTGCCAGCGCCAGGCGTGTTGCTGCCCAAGTTGCAGGAGGTAGTCCCAGGTGTAAATCCCAGTGTCATGCCCGTCGTCGAAATGAATCCGGACTGCGTAGTGCCCGATTGGATCGACGGCGGTGATGCCCACCTCCTGCTTGCCCGGAACCGTCACCCGCTCGGCCGGTGAATGACCTTGCACTTCGGCGCTTGGGCTTTCGACCCGCAGATATTCCGCCGGGTAGCTGAACCGCCCCTCGCCAGCGAACTCCACCTCCAACTGACGTGACGCCCGGCGGATGCGAATCTCGACCGGGGCGGCGGTCATTCTAGAACCCGAGCTTCGTCTGGCAGCATGATCGGAATGCCGTCACGGACTGGAAAGGCCAATCGTGCAGTCCGGCTGACGAGCTCCCTAGCAGCCCGGTCATATATGAGCGGACCTTTCGTCACCGGGCAGACCAGTATTTCCAGCAACTTCGGATCCAGATCTGGCTCGGATTGCGGCATCTCGGGTCCTTCCTGCTCAACTCACTGCGCGAGTGTCGCCGCTGTTGCCATGCGCGCCCATCCTCAGCAGGGTCACCAGCGTATCCGCCCGCTCGTTCGGCGTCGTCGCCTCCAGCAACGCCTGTTTCTCCAGGGGATCGAACGGGCAGACCATGCATAGCGTGACGACCAATGAGTCATCCTCCATCTCGTCGATCGCCTCCCAATTCGCGTCGAAGCCGTTGGCGGTGAAATAGGCGCGCAAGGCCGCCAACAGCGCGGTGCGTTGCGGCAGGCTGTCCGGGGGCGAATCCAAGTCATGCAGGAAACGCGAGAAATCCACCGCAAGCCGGCGATAGCCTCGCCGGTCTGCCAGTTCCGCCCGAACGTCAAAGCGGATGACGCCGGACAGCGCGATCAGATAGCGTCCGTCCCCCGTCTCGCTGAACGAAGACAGGCGCCCGACACAGCCGACCGCGAACAGAGCGGGCCGAGCTTCCTCGGAGCTATCGGAACCGTCCGGCTGGATCATCCCAATCAGCCGCTGGTCTGCCAAAGCATCCTCCACCATCGCCTTGTAACGTGGTTCGAAGATGTTCAAGGGCAGTTTTCCATGCGGCAGCAACAGCGCACCCGCGAGCGGAAACACTGGTATGTCCGTCGGCAGCTCGCCCGGAACGGGATGCCACCCATCCATAATTAGCTGAACAGCAATGCAGATAGTTTGCGGCGCGCGGCAAGGGTCGCCGGATCGGCGTGCCCCCAAGCCTCGAAGAACTTGAGCAACTGAAGACGGGCTGCATCCTCGTTCCAGCCACGGTCCCGCCGCACAATCTCCAGTAGGGCTGCCGCCGCGTCGGCCCGGTTCCCAGTCGCATTCAGCGCCGTGGCCATCTCGTAGCGCGCCTCGTGGTCGGCCGAGTCCGCCGCGACCCGGGCTTGTAGGGCGGCGAGCCTGCCGGCCGCGTGCCGTCCCTCGTCCGCCAAGGCGAGCGCGCTGCGAGCGCCAGAAACGGACGCGTGCTCCGCAATCTTGATTGGCACTTGGTCCAAAGCATCGCGCGCCTGCTCCGGCTGATCAAGGGCCAGCAGGGCGCGCACTAGGCCACCCCAGGCGTCGGCGTTCTCCGGCTCCTCGGCAATGACGGCGCTGAATAGTTCGCCAGCTTCCTGCGCCTCACCTTCTTCCAGTGCAGCTTGCGCTTGCGCCAACACCTCCGCAGCCGGCATGACCTCGCCCGCCAGCTTGAGTAGCTGCTCCACGAACCGCTTGACCTCACTTTCGGGCAGGGCGCCCTGGAACATGTCGGCGATCTGGCCTTGCCAGAACGCCGCCACGGTGGGGATGGACTGCATGGGCAACCCTATGCGGGCAAGCTGCTCAACCAGAGCGCGATTCTTGTCCACATCCACCTTGACCAGCTTCACTCGCCCGGCGGCTGCGCCGACGACACGCTCCAGCGTTGGGGTGAGCTGTTTGCACGGGCCACACCAAGTGGCCCAGAAATCAACGAGAACTGGCACAGTGCGGGAAGCTTCGATCACCTCGCGAACGAAGCTGGCCTGGTCAGCGTCGACAATGGTGGCGGCCGTCCGTGGCTGCTGCTGTCCGATGATCGCGTCCATACCCTTGCTTCCTTCGTGCCGATTCATACCGGCAGCAACTGTTACATGTAGCCGTCGCGGGGTGTCGCAAGCGGGTGGCGGTCACCACGCCCGGACCATGCCGCCAGGGCGCGCGAGCGTCCAGCCTTTATGACCGGTGCGGTGCTTGCATTCCTGTGTGAACCCGACTACCAAGCGCGGCCGGAGTGCGGGCGTAGCTCAGGGGTAGAGCACAACCTTGCCAAGGTTGGGGTCGAGGGTTCGAATCCCTTCGCCCGCTCCAGTTTGTTT
>CAXTLC010000077.1:0-21673 GCA_964245075.1 uncultured Acetobacteraceae bacterium | reverse complement strand
AGTCCACCTCGCTGCCCCGCACCGCCAGCTTGATGCGGCCGTCCTGCGGCAGCCGGCGCTCCGCGATGTCCAGCCGGGACATGATCTTGATGCGCGAGATGATCGCCGCCGTCAGCCGCACCGGCGGGCTGTCCGCCTCGTGCAGCACGCCGTCATAGCGGTAGCGCACGCGCAGCCGGTCCTCGAACGGCTCGATGTGGATGTCGGACGCCTGCGTCTCCACCGCGCGGTTGATGATGCCGTTCACCATGCGGATCACCGGCGCCTCGCTGGCCAGGTCCTTCAGCCGCTCCGCGTCCTCCTCCAGGCGCTCGCCGCCTTCGGGATGGTCAGGCTGGGCCGCCGCCGCGTCCTTGTCCGGGTAGAGCCGGTCGAACGCCGCTTCCAGCTCGATCGGCACCGCCGCCGCGACGCTGACGCGGCAGCCCGTGGCGGCGGCGACCGCGGCCGGGGTGAACCCGTCGAGCGGGTCGGCCACGGCGAGCAGCAGCGCGTCCCCGTCGCGCTGCAACGGCAGCGCACGGGCCTGGCGCAGGAAGCGGGGCGCCAACTGGTCCGGGCAGAGCGGTTCGGCCGGGTAGCTTTCCGCGCCCGCGAGCGGCAGGTTCAGCAGGGTGGCGAAGGCGCGCGCCAGGTCCCGCTCGTTCACCAGGCCGAGTTGCAGCAGCACGCGGTCCAGCCGCTGCCCGTTCTCCGCCGCCACCCGCCGGCCGCGCTCGACGGTGCGGGCGTCGCATTGCCCCTGCGAAGCCAGCAGCGCCACCACGGCGTCCGCCGCGTCTTCCGGCGTGTCGAAGCTGAGCGGGAGCGACTGGTCCATAGCTATACCTTGTGGTTGCACCGGCTCGCTGCCAATGCCCGGCGATGCCGCCGTTCGTCCTCCCGCTTCTTCTAGCACCTTTCGCCGGCAGCGTGCTCGGCGTCTGGGTCCGCCGCATCCCGGCCGGCCGTCCCGTGGCCCTGGACCGCTCCCGCTGCGAGTCCTGCGGCCACGCGCTCGGGCCGGGCGAGCTGGTGCCGGTCGCCAGCTTCCTGCTGCAACGCGGCCGTTGCCGGCGGTGCGGCGCGCCGATCGCACCCGCGCACCTGCTGATCGAGCTGGCCGCCGTCGCCGTCGCCGGGTCGGCCGCGCTGGCGGAGCCGGACGCCGCCTGGCTTTGGGCGGATTGCGTGCTGGGCTGGGGCTTGCTGGCGCTCGGCTGGATCGACTGGACGCACCTGCGCTTGCCGGACGTGCTCACCCTGCCCCTGCTGCTGGCCGGCCTGGCCGCCACGGCGCTGCTCGACCCGGCGGAAGCGCCGGGCCATGCGCTGGCCGCCGCCCTCGGCTACGCGGCGCTGCGCGCGTTGGCGCTCGGCTACCGCGCGTGGCGCGGCCGGGAAGGCCTGGGCGCCGGGGACGCCAAGCTGCTGGCCGCTTCGGGCGCCTGGGTCGGGCTGGCGGGGCTCGGCCCGGTCCTGCTGGCGGCATCCGCCGCGGGGCTCGCGGTGGCGGTGCTGCGCGGCGGCAGGCTGCGCGCGACCACGGTGATCCCGCTCGGCACCTGCCTGGCCGCCGGAACCTGGGCGGCGCGGCTGCTGCTGCCGTGATAACCTCGCGGCGTGCCGAACCTGCCCGCCCTGCTCGCCACCCTGCTCTGCGCCCTCCCCGCCGCCGCCGGCAGCGTGCTCGACCACGTCCGCGCCACCCGCGTGCTGCATTGCGCTGCCGCCGTCCGCCCCGGCCTGGCCTTCCCCGGCGCCGACGGCGCCTGGCACGGGCTGGAAGTGGACATCTGCCGCGCCGTGGCCGTCGCTGCGGCTGGCCCCGGTGCCCAGATCGCGTTCGGCGCCGCCACCCTGCAACCCCGCAGCTACGACGCCATCCGCTCCGGGGAGGTCGAGCTGTCCTTCCTGACCGCCTCCGAGATGCTGGCCGCGGGCCTGCTCCCGAACGTGCTGCCCGGCCCGCCGGTGTTCTACGCCACGTCGGGCGTCATGGTGCCGGACGCCGTCCCCGCCCGCCGCCTCGCCGACCTCCAGGGGCGCCGGGTCTGCGCCGAGCCGGGCACCGGGCCGGAGCGAAGCCTCAACGCCTGGTTCGCGTCCCGGCGCATCCCCATCCACTTCTTCATGTTCCAGGAATCCGACGAGATGCTGGACGCCTTCGGCGCTGGACGCTGCGAGGCGGTCGCGCACGAGACCACCAGCCTGGCCGCCCTCCGCCTGCAATCGGCCGCCGACGGCCACCCCGCCCGCATCCTGCCGGAGCCGCTCGCCGCCGTGCCGGTCCTGGCCGTGACGCCCCGCGCCGACGCGGACTGGGCCGCGGTCGTATCCTGGACCGTGGCTACCCTGCTGCGGAGCGAGACGCTCGGCGCCGAAGGCCCCGGCGGCGGGCGGGAGCCGCTGCCGCTGGCCGGGGCGGCGCTCGGCCTGGCCCCCGGCTGGCAGGACGCCGTGCTCGGAGCCGTCGGGTCCTACGGCGACATCCACCGCCGCAACCTCGGCGCCGGCTCGCCGCTGGACCTTTCGCGCGGCCTCAACGCCCTGTGGCCGGACGGCCTCTTCTGCCCGCCGTTCAGCGAGTAGAACGGTTTCGCAATGACGCCCACCTCACTGGCCGGAACCACCATGCGCCGCTCCATCCTCGCCGCCTGCTCCGCCCTCGCCGCCGGGTTCCCCCTCGCCGCCAGCGCCCAGCCAGCGCCCGTTCCGCTGGTGCCCCCCTTGGTGATCGGCCAGCCCTTGCAGGCGCCCGGCAGCCCCTATGCCGCCTTTTACCGCGATCCTGCCGCCGCCCCCCTCCCTTCGCAGGCCGACCTGGTCGCCGCCCTGCGGCAGCGCGTGCGCTATGTGTTCGTGCTGTTCCAGGAGAACCGCTCCTTCGACAGCTACTTCGGCAGCTTCCCCGGCGCCAACGGCCTGTTCTCGGACGGTTTGCATCCCCGCTCCCCCGCCGACACCCCCGGCTTCGACCAGCCGGTCACGGAGCTGGACGGCAGCACGGGCATCCAGCCGCCTTTCCTGATCGGCCCGGCGCAGCACGCCGCCGACCTCGACGACATCGACCACGGCCACGCCCGCACGGCCCTGAAGATGGACCTGCCCGGCGGCACCGGCACGCCCCGGATGGACATGTTCTCCCGCGTGGAGGAGGCCAAGTACACCCCTGCCGGCGCCGCCAGGCCCACGCTGAAGGCCAAGCAGTTCGGCGAGCTGGCGATGGCCTACGAGGATTGCGACACCGTCCCGTTCCTGTGGAACTACGCCGCCCGCTTCACCCTGTTCGACAACATCTTCCAAACCACGGTCGGCCCTTCCACCCCGAACGCCATCGCCATGATCGCGGGCCAGGTGGGCGAAACGCAGTGGGTGAAGCATCCGGACCGCATCGGCGCCAACATCCCCGTCACCACCGACCCCATCCCTTTCTGGGGCGCCGCCGGGGACCCCACCCCCGCCGGGAGCCCGCAGCGCCAGCCCGCCAACCCGGCGCGCGAAACCAGTGGCCCGGGCGGCGCCAACACCGCGCAGAACCTGACCTTCGCCAGCCTGCCGCTCACCCTCGCCGGCCAGTCGCTCCCCGCGGTGGCCGGCGCCGACACGCAAGCCGCGTCCGACCTGGCCGACGTGGCGCAGGACATCCCGTTCATCGGCAAGCTGGCCCGCAAGCCCTACGCGTGGCGCTGGTACGAGGAAGGCTACGACCACGAGCCGACCGACGCGCCCGGCGCCGCTTCCCACGCCAGCTACGTCGGCCACCACAACGGCGCGCAATACTTCGGCTACGTGTCCAACAACCCGCGGATGTCGCAGAACCTCCACGGCCTGGGCGACTTCTTCACCGACATGGAAGCCCGCGCCCTGCCCGCCGATGGCGGCCTGATCTTCGTCCGCGGCGGCTACGGCAACCTTTCCAGCCTCCAGCCCGCCTTCAACACGGCCGCCTTCCCCGGCAACCCCGAAGCCGCCCTGGTCCAGGCGCAATTCATCGGCGACGACGACCACCCCGCCTATTCCGACTCCGAGATCGCCGAAGCGCTGGTCGCCCGCGAGGTGAACGCCATCGCCCGCAGCCCGTACTGGAGCCAAAGCGCCATCATCATCACCTACGACGAGAGCGAGGGCGACTACGACCACGTTCCCCCGCGCATCCTGTCCTTCGATCCGGCCGGCCTGCCGCTGTCCCGCGGTCCGCGCATCCCGCTGATCCTCATCTCCCCCTATGCCCGCGCCCACGCGACCTCACGCGAGGAAGGCGACCACAACTCGGTCATCCGCCTGGTCAACGCCGTGTTCGACCTGCCCCCCCTGGCCACCCTGCCGGACGAGCTGCAAGCCCGCGTGGCCGGCCAGGCGCCCCCCTTCGCCACCGGCGGCGGCGGCTTCACGGACGGCAAGCTGACCGCGCCGGGCACGCCCCAGCTCAACCTCGGCCCGCATGACGACGCGACGCCCGGCACCGGCGACCTCCTGTCCGGCTTCGACCCGGCGCGCTTGCTGGGGCAGGCGCCGCCGATGCCGGGCAGCTACGCGGAGATCCCGGACGCCACGGTGGCCGCCCTGCCGCATTACGGCGGGCAGGGCTGCCGCGCACTCGGCATCACCACGGTGGACAGGCAGCAGAACTACCGCGCGCCGGTCCCCGCAGATTTCAACCCGCGCCCGAGCACCTTCCCGCACTGATGCGCCCCGTCCACCCGCGCGGCTTCGCGCTGCTCATCGTGCTCTGGTCCGTGGTGCTGCTGGCGCTGCTGGCCACCGGCATCGCCGCCGCCGGGCGGAGCGACGCGCAGCTCGCCGCCAACATCCGCCGTGCCGCCGCCGCCCAGCAGGCGGCTGACGGCGGCGTCTTCGCTGCCGTGTTCCACGCCGAGGACGCCCCCGCCCGCGCCTGGCCCGTCGACGGCACGCGGCGGGAGGAGCGGTTCGGCCCCTACACCCTCACCCTGACGGTCGCCGACGAGAGCCGCAAGCTGAACCCGAACTACACTCCCCCTGCCCTGCTCGCCGCCGTGCTCACCGCGTCTGGCGCCGATCCGACGCAGGCCGCGGCCATCGCCGGGGCGATCGGCCAGTGGCACGCCCCGGGCAACCGGGACGCGACGGACATCCTGTACCGCACTGCCGGCCTTTCCGCCGCTCCCACCGGCCAGCCATTCCGCAGCGTGGACGAGCTTGGCTTGGTGCTGGGCATGACCCCTGCGCTGCTTGACCGCCTACGCCCGCACTTCTCCGTCTATGCCCGGGGCGCGCTGGACTTCGCACAGGCCGACCCGGTGATCCGCAACGCCGTGCTGGGCTTGAACGGCGGCCAGCCGCCCCCGGCCCCCGGCGCCCGCCCGGCCGTGCTGGAGATCACCGCCGACGCCCAAGGCGGCGACGGCAGCCGCTTCGTCCGCCACGCGGTGGTGGAAACGGGGGCGGACCGGACAGGCCGACTGTTCCGCGTGGTGCAATGGGACGCACCGCCGCCAGGATGAGGGTGCGGCCGCCGGCAAGGAGACCAGTGCGGAAAGAAGTTGCCAGAGCGCTTTCGCAGGCATTGTCGGCGAAGTCCTTAGGAAACCAATTGACCATACCCGGGTCAGCGTTCCTCGGTGGCCGACACGGGCCCGTTCTGAAACGGAGATTGGGATCGGCCCAGTTTCGTGGTTTCCCCGCATCTTGCGTGGCTCGTGATGCGAGCAGAACGTGCCGGCGCAGCAGGTCAAAGCCGGCACGTCCACAGCTTTGCCGCTCCATCATCTTGAGGCGGTTCAGCGGAAGAACCACGAACGCGGACGCCACCTCAGCTTGCCTGTGGCAGACCGGAAAGGGGCGCCAGGCCGGACGACATTGCCGGCGCACGCTTCATTGCTGAAACTGCCGAGCAAAGGCACGACCAGACACGTAGGGTGCTTGATGCAAGGCTTTGCCGATACGGCAGTATCAGGCGAAGTTGCTGGGAAGATAATCAGAAATGCGATCTCTAGGTATCGGGAACAAGCAACAAATCGGAAGGTGAAATCAGTCCTCGGTCACCCTTGAGAAGGTAGAAGTCGCAAAACGTAAGGCGGCAAGCAGAATGCCGCGGCATGGATCGCAGGAGACCAGTAGCGTGTCATACCCATTATGCCCGCCGCACGCGCGCGTTCCTCAATGACATCGGGGGCGACAGGTTCGACAGGTTGGTCAGATGCGATCCCTAGAGCCATGAAACCACCCACGTAAGTTGGCACCGCAACAACGTAGGCGGATACGTAAGGAAAAGCCGATGCTCGCAGCACACTCGTGTCACGCAACTCATCCGGCTGCATGAGCGGCACACCAGATTGGTTGACCAGCAGGCCGCCCGTTCGCAGTACCCGAGCACAGTCGCGGTAGAAATCTTCCGTGAAAAGCACCTCTCCAGGTCCAGCGGGGTCCGTGCTGTCCACAATAATTATGTCAACTGTTCTGGACGGCATAGCAGCCATGTGGGCGACACCGTCGCCCACAATGATTTCGGCTCTTGAGTCGTTCCAAGCTTCGCCTGCAACGTCCGGCAGATGCTTACGCGCCAGACGCATGACCATGTCGTCGATCTCGACCATCACGACATGCCTGACGCCACGATGTTGCAGCACCCTTCGCAGCACTCCACCATCGCCGGCACCGATGATCAGAACTCGCTCCGCTGCCCCATGCTGCATCAACGGAACGTGCGCAACCATTTCCTGGTATATGAACTCGTCGATCTCGGTTACTTGGACCACCCCATCAAGCAGCAGAACGCGCCCATGGGATGCCGTTTCCAGCACCACGATTTCCTGAAAGGCAGACTGCTCCCGTGCCAGCTCGCGCGTGACACGGAAGCTTTGCCCCCAACTCGGGTAGAGTGTTTCGGTAAACCAAGTCATGCGACGACTGCGGTTAACGCGGCTGCTCAGAACCGGCCGCGACGCTGCTCGTCAAGATCGACACGTCCTGGCAGAAATGCCTCCTGCAACACCGGAATCGCGTCGTGCGGGTTACAATCGCCACACATGAAAATGTCGATTGCCGCGAAGTGACGTTCTGGCCAAGTGTGGATCGAGATGTGACTCTCCGCCAGCACAACGACACCAGATACGCCACCGTTTGGCGAAAAATGATGGAAATGGCTGTGCAAGATAGTCGCACCCGCCTTCATCGCGGCAGCGCGCAGGGCATTATCGATATGCACTGGATCAGACAAGTTCTCCGCATCCCAAAGGTCGGCAAGAAGATGCGTGCCAGCAAACCTGATGCCGTCCTTTTCGACAAAGTAATCCTTCCGTTCCTCTCCCTCAAACATGGGAAGAGTAGCGATCGTCGTCTGGTTCTCGCTCGGAAGTTCCGAGACCATCCCCAGTTGAGCAAGTGCGTTCATCACGTACCCCCAAACCAGTAGACGGCCTGTTGGACGAAAGACGTCCTCTTGGGCCAAGGCGGTTGCAGATAGGGCTATGAGAGAGGGTGCGCAAGTGGTTTCCGGCGTTGAAGCGGTCAACTCGTCGCTTTGGAGCACCGCCCCGTTCCCAGGCCTATGGAAATCGCCTCATGCAAAAGAAAGCCCGCCCACATGGAAATGCCCGTGCAACCCGCTTCAATGTACGCCGACTGCGGCCAAGCCGGCAGGGATTGCCCGGGCCAGCGCCATCTCGCCCGATGATCTGTGCAGGTCACCGACGCTGCCGATTGGGGCCGCAGTCAACAGCCGAAACATGTCGGCACGAGGACCTGTCATACGGGCCGCTTCCTTGATGCCCAGGGCGTGTAATGCCGCGTCGTTGCCGTCATGGGCCTGGGCGGAGGCAAGCCGGATGAGCGTGTCCTGTTCCCCGGAACTCAAGGCACCGTCCTGCGGAACCGTGCGAGCAGCGTAGGACGTCAACGCGGCCGCCGAGCCGTGCCAATCTCCCGTTTCTCCTAAAACCGTGGCCCGCAGGTCGTCGGCAGCGGGCGTGCCCAGGCGGGACAGGATGGCGACGGCAGCACCCAAATCATGGGCTGACGCATGGATACGGGCATCAAGCAACCCACGCTCCTCCATCAAAGGAGCAGGCAGGCCCGCTGCGTCGGTGGTGCTGAGAGCAGCAGCAGCAGCAGCGGCAGCCGCCTCGCCTTCATCCAGCCGCATGGCCGCCAGCCGGGCGCCTATGGTCGCCCGCTCTGCACCTGGAGGAAGCGCCGCCGCCATTCTCTCGATGATCGGATCAGCCCGGCGGGGCAGATCCAGCGCGGCGAGCTTGTCGGCCAGCAATGCCGCGCTGCCGTGGGCTTGCGTCATGGCATCTGCGTTCTCTTCGGCTAAGGCAACCAAATCCAGCGGCGCAATCTGCTTGGCATTCGAGTCACGGAGCAGATCGGTCACCAGCGAGGCGGTGCGCGCCTGGATCAGCGATACACTGTCCGGAAACAGCGCAGCGGTTTCGCGCAGCACAGTGAAAGCGGGACGCCACTGGCCTGCCTGGGCGCGGAGCGTAGCAACCTGAAGCCGGAGATCGCGCTCCCGGTTGTCCCCTCGCCAAGCAAACAAGCCACGATCGAGCGTGTCGGCCGCTTCCGCGGGACTGGTTGTGCCGTTGCTCAGCCGCAACATGGCAGCGCGCATGCCAGCACGGGCGCTGACAAGCCGGTCTTGCCCGGCCGTCAACGCGTCGTAGAGAGTAAGCGCGGCGGGCGCGTCGCCCTTGGCCTCCAGACGCATGGCGCGGACAAGGTCAAGCGGCTTCTCATCCGGCAGTTTGGCGAGCAATGCATCCACCGCATCGGCAGCGCCACCGGCGGCCATCGTTTCGGCGGCGAGCGGCAGGAGCCGGTTGCGCAGGGTGGACGGATAGGACAGGACCAAGCCGATGGTGGCGGCGAACACGGGAGCGGCCTGCGGTGAGCCCGGTTGCAGACTAGCCGTGCGGATGGCGCGCCACAGCGCCACCTCGTCGCTGCCACCCAGCGCGGGGTTGAGCAGCCCGTCCGCCTCATTCAAACGGCCGCTTAGCAGGGCAGCCACCGCGGTCAGGCCGGCAAGGTCTGGGTTGTCGGCTGCGCGCGGGTCCTCGGCCACAGCCAGCCGGAGCAAGGACTGCGCTTCGGCACCCAGGCCGAGCGCGATCATCGTCTGTGCTGCGGCAAGCCGAGGCAGCAGGCGGGATTGCGGCGGCGCCTTGCCTTGGTCCGCGACCTGAACCTGCAACCGGCGCAGCAGATCAACGACAGGACTGGCAGGCAAGTCGAAACGCCGAGTAAGCACGGCAGCCCGCTCCAGCAAAGAAGCGGCATCGAGCGCAGGGGGCAGAGCGTCGCCGGTCTCGATTGCGAATCCGTCAGCAACGGTGTGCAGCACCGTGCGATCGGAAAACGGTTCGACGACAATGCCTTGCCAACTCGGGCGAACGGTGAATTCCGGTAAACGGTAAGCCGCCGGCACACCCGGCCCCGAATCGCGCAAAGTGCCGACCAAGAGATTCTGGCCGGTGTCCGGGTCCGTCACGGTGACGATTTGGCCAGGCGATGTCACCGGCAAGACCAAGCGCTGCGAACTGATCTGCGGCACCACTGGGCCGAGCGCGCCAGGCGCGTCGGCCAGCGTCAGAGACCAACCTTCGGTTTGCCGGCTCAACCGCAAAGTCCGGTTGGGCGGAATGGGAAGGCGCAGCAGGGTGGCGGCTGGCAGCAGGTGCACGGTGGCGGTTGACAGGACCGGGTCGTCGCTCAGCGCGGCCAGGTCCAATGGGCGGCGCTCGTCAAATACGAGCCACGCCTCCCGGCCGTGGGGGAAAGCAGCGGCAGAAACCGTGGCATTGAACGGCAACAGCGCGGTGCTGCCGCTCGTGCCGGGTGGAGATGGCACGTGAGTCGCAGCCAGCACCACCGGTTCAGACGCCAGCGGGGCTGTAGTTGAACGCGGCTCAGGTTGAGCGCCAGGCTCCACGGCCGGCCGCACCGGGACCGCAGAGGCCGGGGCCGGCGCCGCGACTGGCACGGGCGCTGGCATTGGCACTGGCACTGGCGCGGCCGTCGATGCGACCGGCGCCGCAGGTGTTGAGGCGGGCGGCAAGGAAGCAGCGGGCGGATGGGCCGCTCGGCGGTTGGGCGAGAGAGCGGTGGGCGGCGGGTTCACGACATCCACGATGACATGATTGCGGAACCGCATGGTCCGCAGCCGCGCACCAGGCGCCACGGTCAGCGTCGCCACGGCCTGGCCTCCCTCGACAGCAGACACGTTGCGCGTGCCGCCCGGCGCAGTCGGGATCACGCTGCCGGCGGGGAAGTGCAGCACAACCGAGTCGCCCGTGCGCTCCGACGTGAATTCCACCGGGCTTGGGAATTCGAACACCACGCGCCCATAGCCGTCATGAACGCTAAGCCGCACGCCCACGGCATCTTCGGCAAACGCGGGGCCAGCTAGCAGCGCCACGGCTGCGAGAGACACGGCTGCGAGAGAAGAGGCTGCGAAAGACGGGGCAAACCTCATCACACGCCGCCCAGCAGGGCGTCCACCGCGCCCTGGTCCAAGCCTGCCCCATTGAGTTGGGGACCTTCCAGCCTTATCGCCTTCGGCAATGCAGGCATCTCGGCAGCTATCGGGGCGAACACGCGAAGGATCTCGGCAGTATTCGCCTCGATGGCCTGCAACGTGCGGATGACCTTGGCCAGACGCTGGCCAACGATGTCCTGGAACGAGCATGCCTCGTAAACGCGGGTAGCCATGGCGCTCACCGCCGAACTGCAAGATGTGCCTGCCAATGCCGCTTCCAGCTTCTCACATTCGTCAAGGATTGTGCCTGTTGCCGCCGCCGTGGCCTGTGCGAGAGCGTCCAGCTCGATAGTCGCATCGGGAACTTGCCGGCACAGCACATCATCCAGCCCCAGTGCCGCCATGTCTTTCAAAGCGGCATTCAGGCTATCTGCCAATGTCCTCAGATGACCCACCAGCGACGAGCTGTCCGGGTGATGCACTTGGTTTGGCGGGGACGATGAACGGTTAGACACCGGCCAGCACTCGCTCGATCTTGGACTGCAAGGTTCCAGCGTTGAACGGCTTGATGATGTAGCCGCTGACGCCTGCTTGCAGGGCAGTGGTCACGTTCTCGGTCTTGCTTTCTGCCGTCACCATAATGAACGGCGTAGAACGCAGGATGGGGTCAGCTCGGACTGCCTGGAGCAGTTCGAGCCCGGTCATCGGCTGCATGTTCCAATCGCTGATGATCAGGCTGAACCGGCCCTGACGCAGCTTCTCCAACGCCTCGCTCCCGTCGCCTGCCTCGTCGACGTTGCGGAAATCGATCTGCCGCAGCAGGTTGCGCATGATGCGGAGCATCGTCTTGTAATCATCAACGATCAGCACGCCCACGGACGTGTCCATGACAGTGCTCATCAACCGGCGTCCTGCCGAGACGGCGGGACGGTAACGCCCCGCGTCCTCTGGGCGGCGAGTTGCGCGGTGGCGACACGCGCGCGATCAGGCTGCATCGCGCCCAGCACGGTCGCTGCCTTCGCCTCCTTCATGCGGTCCAGCACGTTCAGCAGCACCGGCATGTCCATGTCGTTGAAGATTGCGGCAGCTTCGCGTGGCTTCATCATCTCGTACACTTTCACCAAACCTGTCCAATTGGCCTCGTCACGATCCCGGCGTTCCTGATCGAGTTGTTCCAGCCGGGCCTGCAATGCCGCGAGCTGGCTGACCCGCGCGTTCAGCCGCTGTTCTGCCGCGTCAAGCACACCCTCGCGCTGCGCCAAGGTTCGCTCCCGAGAGTCGAGTTCCTGACGGCGAGCCCGCAGATCCTGCAATAACTGCCGCTCACCATCGCTGACGACGGGCGGCGGCGGGGCGCTGGGTGCGTGCGGAGGCGTTTGGGATGCCTCCGGCAGCCGCGATGCGGCGGGCTCTGGCAAGGCCGGACGGCTGGGTTCGGGCGCGGGTGCCGCCTCGGCGGAAGTCACGACCGCCGCGCCGTACGGCAAGAAGGCAAGGCCAAGACCCACCAGCTTGCTTGCCAGCAGCGCCGCGGCGACGACGACCGTCGCGGGCAGCAGCCGCGGACGCATCAGCGTGTCACCCGCAAGGCGCGCAACAGGTCCCGCTCGGCTTGGCTGCGCACGCGGGCGCTGCCAGCGGGCTCAGGTGCCAGAGCTTCGGCAACCGGGTAGCGCCGGGGCGGCGGTTCTACGTCGCGGGCAGATCGAACTTGTCCGTCCAGGCGATCCGCCAGGCGTTCGCCCCGCTCGATCAGGGTCATCAGGTCATCCTTCAGGTTGGCAGCCGCCTCGATCTGCCGGGCGATGTGCCGACCAGCACCGTCCGCGGCGCTCCGCAACCGCTCCACGCCGTTCTCTGCTGCGCGCGTGCTCTCATTGAAGCCTCGCAAGAGGGCATCCAGCTCGGCCCGGTCCCGCCGCACGACGCCCAGCGCGCGTTCCAGCCGCAACGCGTGGAACAGGGTGGCGCCCAGCAGCGCCATCAGCGCGATCTCCAGGAGCAACTGCCAACCTGCCATTGACTCTCTCCTCTCAGGCCTCGCGGGGGGGTTGCGCGACGACCTCGTGCTCGATCCGCACCGCGACGCGGTTCTTGCGGCGTCCCACCCGTCCCTCGAACAGGGTCACGGCGCCGCAGCGCAACTGCACGGTGCTGCCGGGGCCGCAGGCAAGCACGATCTGGCTGCCCGGGCGCAGCGCCATCACGTCCGCCAGGCTCATGACCTGCTCATCCAGCACCACGTCCAAGTCAACGTCCGTGGCCCATAGCTCCTCCGCGAGGTGGGTTTCCCAGATGCTGTCGCGGCCGAACTTCTCGCCCATGAACTGCTGCAGCAGAAGCTCGCGCACCGGCTCCAGCGTCGCATAAGGCAGCAACAGCTCCAGCCGGCCGCCGCGATCCTCCATGTCCACGCGCAGCCGCGCCAGGACGGCGGCATTGGACAGCCTGCTGATGGTGGCAAAGCGCGGGTTCACCTCCAGCCGCTCGAACTTGAAGTTCACGGGGCAGAGCGGGTCGAACGAAGCGGACAGATCGGTCAGCACCACTTGGATCAGCCGCTCCACGAGAGTGCGCTCGATGGTGGTGTACGGGCGGCCCTCGATACGCATGGCCGCAGTGCCGCGCCGGCCACCCAGAAGCACGTCCACGATGGAGTAGATCATGGCGGAGTCCACGACCATCAGCCCGTAGTTGTCCCACTCCTCCGCCTTGAACACCGCGAGCATGGCCGGCAATGGGATGGAATTCAGGTAGTCGCCGAAACGGAGCGAGAGGATGTTGTCGATCGACACCTCCACGTTGTCGGAGGTGAAGTTCCGCAGGCTGGTGGACATGATGCGCACCAGGCGGTCGAACACGATCTCCAGCATGGGCAGGCGTTCATATGACACCAAGCCGGAGGAGATGATCCGGTGCATGCCGGACCGGCTGTCTTCCTCCGCCGGGCCGTCACCGAAGCCGAGCAGGCTGTCGATCTCTGCCTGGTTGAGCACCCGGGCGGGGGCCGATGCACCACCCTCCATCGCGCCCCAGTCAGCGAGCGAGTCGTTGTTTGCGCCCGCCGTGGTGACGCTCACTGGACGAGCAATTCGCTGAATAGCACGTCCGTCACCTGCGCGGGGGCGACGGCCAGGCTGGCGCGGGCGATGAGCTCCTCCCGCAAACGGTATGTGCCGGCGGAACCGCGCAGCTCCTCGGGCCGCATCTCACGCAGGTAGGTCTGGAACAGGTCGACGACGCGGGGCTGGGCGGCGGCGAAAGCGGCCTGGTCCTGCGCCCGTGACAGCTCGAGGCGGGCCTTGAGCTTGACGAAAGACGGGCGGCGGCCCGGCGCATTGAGGTTGGCGATCATCTCCGGCAATTCGACGAACACCGGCGCTGCACGTTCGGCAGCCGTCTTGGCTTCCTCGGCCGGCTTGTGCCCCATCCCGAGCAGGCCCGGCAGGACCCCGGTGAACCACAACCCGGCCAGCACGGTGAGCAGCAGCACCGGGGCGGCAATCAGCATCAGCTTCTTCTTGCCGCCCTGCTTCGAACCTGTTGCCGGCATATTGCCGGACGCCGCTGCGACCGCCGTACTCATCGCACGCCCCTGTGACTGCCGCGGCACCATGGGCGGAAAAGGTTAAGATCGTGATAACGCCGCCAGAACCGGCACGGCGCTGGCTGGGCACCCGGCGGGTCTGACCGGGCATGATTTGCCGGGCCGGCACGCGGAGGCCCCTCCAAATGGCGGCGACGTCAAGCAAAACGGGGCTGCGAGCCTGGCACGAGGCTTGCGCTTGGCAGAGCGAACGAGACGGACCGCCTTTCCCGATGCAGAACGCCACCACCATCGCCCTGTCCCGCCTGGTCGCGCAGCAACGCGCCATGGACGTGACCGCCACCAACCTGGCCAACGCCAACACGCCCGGCTTCAAGAGCGAGCGCACCCTGTTCGCCGATTGGCTGCACCGCCAATCCGGCGTGGACGCGGTGCCCGGCGGCCGTACCATGGCCTTCACGCAGGACCGCGCCACCTACCGTGAACAGGCGGAAGGCGCGCTGACCCAGACGGCGAACCCGCTGGACCTGGCCATCTCCGGCGCCGGCTTCTTCACCGTGCAGACCAAGGCCGGCCCCATGCTGACCCGCGCTGGCCGGTTCGACCTGCAATCCGACGGCACGGTGGCGGATGCGGACGGCAACGCACTGCTGGACACCGCGGGCAAGCCCATCCACGTCGCGGCCGCCGACACGCAGTTGCAGGTCTCCGGGGACGGCACGCTCAGCAGCCAGAACGGCCAACTGGGACGCATCGGCATCGTGGCGCCGGCAGACCTCAACCGCATGCAGGCGCAAGGGGACCACCTGCTGAGCGCCGACACGCCGACGGCGGCCGTGCCGCAGCCGAAGATCACGGGGGGTGCGCTGGAAGACAGCAACGTCCAGGCGGTCGCCGAAACCACGCGCATGATGAACGAACTGCGGGAGTTCCAGTTCGTCACCCAATTCGTCCAGGGCGAGAGCGAGCGGCAGCAATCCGCCATCGACAAGCTCACCCAACACCAGAGTTAAGGAGAGCCCTCATGCGTTCGCTCGATATCGCTTCCACCGGGATGCAGGCGCAGCAGACCAACGTTGACGTCATCTCCAACAACCTGGCCAACATGACGACGACCGGGTTCAAGCGCCGCCGGGCGGAGTTCCAGGACCTGATGTATCAGTCGATGCGCCGGGTCGGCGCCAACACGTCGGACAGCGGCACGGTGGTGCCGGCGGGCGCGCAGGTGGGCCTGGGCGTGCGCACGGCCGCGATCTACCGCATCAACGAGCAGGGCACGCTGCAACAGACGTCCAACAGCCTGGACCTGGCGATCCGCGGCAACGGGTATTTTCCGGTCACCCTGCCGTCCGGCGAGACGGCGTACACGCGGGACGGCACGTTCGGCCTGTCGCCGGACGGCACCATCGTGACGGCGGACGGCTACCCGGTCTCGGGCGGCATCACCGTCCCGCCCAATGCCACCTCCGTCACCATCAGCCCCGGCGGCATCGTGCAGGTCAGCCAGGACGGGCAGACCGCGGCGCAAACGGTGGGAACGCTGCAACTGGCGGTGTTCCCGAACGAGGCCGGGCTGGATGCGCAGGGCGACAACCTGTTCCTGCAAAGCGGCGCGTCCGGCAATGCGACCACGGGCGCGGCGGGCACGCCGGGCATCGGCAGCGTGCAGCAGGGCTTCGTGGAAGGTTCCAACGTCAACGTGGTGACGGAGATCTCCAACCTGATCACGGCCCAGCGCGCATACGAGATGAACAGCAAGGTGATCACGACCTCCGACCAGATGCTTTCCACCCTGACCAACCTGCGGTGAGCGCGATGCGGCATCTTTCCCTCATGGTCCTGGCGGTCCTGGCGGGGCCGGCGCATGCCGCCACCCTGCGCGGCGGCACGGTGCTGTCGGACCCGGCGGTGCGCTTGTCGGACCTGTTCGACGGCGTGGTGGAGGATCGCGCGATCGGCCCCGGCCCCGAGCCCGGCGGACGCATCATCGTGGAAGCGGCGCAGCTCGCGGCCATTGCGCGGCAGTTCAACGTGGACTGGCGATCCTCCGGGCAGACTGACCGGATCGTGTTGGAGCGCCCCGGCCGGCCGTTCCCGCGGGGGGACGCGACGGCCGCGCTGCGCACCGCGCTGGCCGTGGCCGGCGTTGCCGGGGACGCGGATGTCGAGATGCCGGGCTTCGTGCCGCCGACGGTGCCGGCCGAGGCGGCAGCCCGCGCGGAGGTGGGGCAGCTCGATTACGATGCCGCCACTGGCCGGTTCACTGCCATGCTGTCGGTGACCGCCGCCGGCATGGCGCCGGCCCATGCCCGCCTGTCCGGCCGGGTGACGGAGATGGTGGAGATCCCGGTCGCCGCGCACCGCATGATGCCCGGCGACATCATCGGCCCGCAGGACATCCAGCCCGGGCGCCTGCGCGCCAGCGCCGTCCACGGCGAGGTGGCGCAGGTTCCGGCGCAGGCGATCGGGTTGGCGATGCGGCACCCGGTTGGGCCGGGCGCGCCGCTGGTGCTGGCCGACATGGGCCACCCGCTGTCAGTGCAGAAGGGCGAGCCGGTGCAGATGGAGCTGAACTCGCCGGGCATCGCGGTCAGCGCGCAGGGGATCGCCATGGAGAGCGGCGCGGCCGGGGAGCGGGTGCGGGTGTTGAACACCGCCTCGCGCGCGGTGATGGACGCGGAGGTGCTTGGCGCCGGCCGCGTGCGGATCAGCGGCACGGTGCCGGTGCTGCTGCCGCCGGGCGCCACCGTGCCGCTGCGGGTCGCCGCACGGTGAGGGCCGCCCTTTGCCTGGCGAGCGTGCTGGCCTCCATGCTCGCGGTGTCGGGCTGCGGCACGCTGTCCCGGCTGTCCGAGGTGGGCCGCCCACCTTCCATGACGCCGCCGAGCGACCCGACGCGGGACCCGGCATGGCGGCCGGTGACGATGCCCTCGCCCCGCCCCGATCTGGCGCCGACGCAGGCCAGCAGCCTGTGGCGGTCCGGCAGCCGCGCCTTCTTCAAGGATCAGCGGGCGGCGCAGGTGGGGGACGTGCTGACGGTGCTGGTGAACATCGCCGACACCGCCAACCTGGCCAACGCCACCGGCACCACCCGCACCGGGTCCGAAACGGCGGGGGTGCCCAACTTCCTCGGCCTGGAAACGCAGTTGCCGAACCTGATCAGCAAGAGCTTGGACGTGAAGAACCTGGTGAACACCAACAGCACCAACGGCAACACCGGCACCGGAACGATCAAGCGCAACGAGACGGTCACCCTGCGGCTGGCCGGGGTGGTGACGCAGGTGCTGCCGACCGGCAACCTAGTCGTGGTGGCCCGGCAGGAGGTGCGGGTCAACAACGAGCTGCGGCAGCTTCAGGTGAGCGGCGTGGTCCGCCCGCAGGATATCGGCAGCGACAACACAGTGGTGCACGACCGGATGGCGGAAGCTCGCATCGCCTATGGCGGCCGCGGCACGCTGACGGACTTGCAGCAGCCGCGCTACGGGCAGCAGGTTCTGGACGCGTTGTTGCCGTTCTAGATGAATGGGACGGGGCTTCCTCTTGCCCGGGTGATGCGCCATGGCGCGGGCGGGTGGCAGAAAACGGCTGGCTCATCAAGCCAGCTTCCCCCGCACAGGGCATCAGACAGGCCCAGGATCATGCAAGCGCGCCACAGCCCGCATCCTTGGCCATCGGCCAACCACCTCCGCAATAGGTCCGACGCACCGGTGTTGCCTGGCTGGGAAAAGGCTGCAACAAACAAGGGGAGAACTAATGACCACGTGACCTGGAACCTGTCCGTTTGCAGACCAACCCTCCAACCTCGGAAGTCAGCAGGCTGCGCCGCCGAAGGGTGAAGGTGGTCGACGAAATCATCGAATCTCTGCGCCAGGACATTGTTACGCGCCGATTGCGGCATGGAGATCGTCTTCCGAGCGAGAAGGATCTGTCGGATCGGTTTGGCGTCAGCCAGCCGACGGTGAGAGAGGCGATTCGCGCCCTGGAAACACTTGGGCTGGTCGATGTCTTTCACGGAAACGGCTCATTCATACGCAGCCAGGGCGATTATGGCCTGGCATCCGCGCTCCAAACACTGCTGCAACTGGAGGGCGTCGGGATCATGGAAGTTCTCGACGTGCGGCAAGTGCTCGGACGTTACTCGATCGAAGTCGCGGCACTCAACGCGACCGACAGGGATCTTGAAACAATTGAGCTGGCATGCTCCCGCTTTGAACATCTCGAGGAACTAAAAGACGATCAAGTGAATGCGTATGTTCTTGCTTTTCAGCGCGCCGTGTCAGTTGCCTCTCACCGCCCTCTACTCCATTCACTGGAGGAGTTTCTGCTAGGTTTGCTGAACGAAGTGCAAATTAAGTCACTTGTGAATCGCGGGCCGCACTTCTGGTGCGCGCGAGCGCTAGAGTTTCAAGTTCACCGGGTGGCAATACTGCAAGGATTGAAGTCCGGTGACCCGCAGGTCGCTCGTCAAGCGATGGATGGCTACTTCGAAGCACAACGCGCTCGGTTCAAGCAGGACAAGAACTTGCGCGCGCTTAACCTGTCAAACCCCGACTTGATCAACATTCTGGCTGATATGGTCCGGCAAGTTAAAGCTTAGGAGACTTCACCTGGCCAACATTCACGTCAGGTGTCGGAGTGGCCGTGACGGGATATCCAGAGACTCGCCCGGCGTGCGGTGATGTCGCGCCCGTTGCGGGCGGCAACTTACCCGCACCAGGGCGGCGTCGAGTTGATGGCCGGGCGTTCAGGGCAAATCGACCCATGCACTGGTTTGATGAGCTGTCATTAATTGATCCCCTAACAAATTGCCTGAATGGACTGGCCGGGCTAATAAATACCCATGCCGTCACGCTCTCTGAATTTCACGCAGCAAGATGGAAAGCGTGGTCGCACGCGCGCCCGCCTGACCAACGCCGCACTCAAGCTGATGTCCGAGCGTGGGATCAAAGCCACATCGGTCAGCGAGATCGCTGCTGCTGCTGAGCTTGCGAACGGGACCTTCTATCTTTACTTCAAGGACAAAACCGAGATCGTCGCGGCGGTGTGCCAGGCAGTCACGCTCGCCATGCACAACGAGATGAGCACCACCAGCGCATCCTTGAATGACGGCGCAGTCCGGGTCGCGTTCGGAACCTATCAATTCATAGAGATCGCCGCCGCTGAACCAGACTGGGGCCACCTGATTGTTTCAGCCTTCACTGAGTTCGAAGCGATCAAAGAAGACATTTCCCGGTATATGCGCCTAGACGTCGCGCTGGGGGTCCAGCAAGGCCGTTTTCCCGAGCCGATCGACGAATTCGTGATTGACTCCCATCTTGCCATCCTTCGCGCAGGCGTCAGCGCCCGTCTTGCTGGAGGCGGTCCGGACGTCGCGATACGTGCAGCAGAGTATCAGTTGCGCATCCTGGGAATGGCTTCCGCGGAAGCGCGGCAAATTCTTCGCGCGAATGAGGAAAGGGTGGAGGGACACAGGAAACGACGGCCCAGAGCTTTGGGCCACATTGAGGAAACCGGGCCTGTCTCCTCGACATGATGGCGTTGCAGCCATTCGCAACTTCCTGCCCCACGTTTCTGGCAAACCAGGCACTACGTTCTCCAGTTGCGGCGGGGTGGGACGCCGTGGGATTGTTACGGCCCAGATAGACGTCACTCTATCGGTTCTCGGCCGAGATCCCCGAACTCGCACCAGCCGACGCGGGAACGAGAACGGCAGATGGGACGGTTCAAGTGTAGCTCTCTGCTGTCGGCCGGGAGTGCGGGAGGAGTCGCTCCCATCTGGATCATCGTTGATTAAACCACCTTTTCCGTTACCATGCGCTTTCGCAACCGATTGACGACAGTCTGAGTCGCCGAGCGAACGGCGCTCAGCCGCTACGGAAGAAGTGTCATGGAAATAGTGCGGTTCGCCGATGCTGCCGTTTACACCGCGGCCAATCACGACGACATCACGGCAAGACGGCTTCAGGGGGGCGGAGCAACCAACGCTGATTTCGCGGTGGTTGGCCACTCGCAATTTCCGCCCAACGCGATCGTGGCAATGGAAGCGGCGCCGATCGGCAAGATCTACGTCGTTGTGGAAGGGGCTATATCCATCGACCAAGCAGACGGTGTTCGGCACAGCCTGCAACAGTGGGACAGCATATTCGTCCCCGCGGGCGAGGCGCGAGCAGTCGTGAATGACAGCGGCGCGCCCGCGGGGATCATTGTGATTACCCCTCCACCTGCAAAATAACTCAGCCGTCTCCTGCAATGGGCGGAAAAGGCGCGGCTACCCCAGTTCTACAGCGGTGCCTTTGACCGAACTCAGTCAAGCCTGTGATTCGACTGACGCCTCGATGCCCACTCTCGTCAGTCCGGATGGTTGGTCCGACGTCCTTCCAGCAAACTGATCACGTCGTTGGCGGCATCGAGTATGTTTGTTCCAGGACCGAACACGCCAGCGATGCCGCTCTGCAACAGGAAATCGTAGTCCTGGCGTGGGATCACCCCTCCGATGATGACGATGATGTCATTGGCGGCACGTGCCTTGAGAGCCGCGACCAGTTCCGGCGCAAGCGTCCGATGCCCGGCGGCGAGCGACGAGATGCCTATTACCTGCACCTTGTGGGTGACAGCCATCTCAGCCGCCTCGTCTGGGAGCTGGAACAATGGGCCGGTCACCACGTCGAAACCGATGTCGCCAAACGCCGAAGCGATGACCTTGGCGCCCCGGTCATGCCCGTCCTGTCCCAGCTTGGCGATCATGATCTTGGGGGTGTGTCCGGCGCCAGTGCTGTAGTCACGCAGGCGCGTGACCAGCGTGCTGAATTCCGGATCGCCGTCATAGGCTGAACCATAAACTCCGCGGACCACCTGCGGCGTCGCGGAATGGTCGCCGAACACGCTGC
The DNA here is from genome assembly GCA_964245075.1 of uncultured Acetobacteraceae bacterium. Lineage (GTDB taxonomy): Bacteria > Pseudomonadota > Alphaproteobacteria > Acetobacterales > Acetobacteraceae > LMUY01. Next base: position 795 of record CAXTLC010000077.1, on the reverse strand, counting down.
GCAGCGCGTCGGAGATCTCACCCACCGTCGCCCGCGCCCGTGCCGCCTCCACCGCGGCCTCGAGAATATTGCCCGAGCCGGTCCGTGCGATGGCAACCAGCGCACCCAGCCGGCGCTCGACCTCGCCGGCGTTGCGGTAGTCACGCAACTGCTTCAGCCGTGAGATCTGTCCAGTCCGGACGGCGACGTTGTCGATGTCGCGGATGTCGATCGGGTCCTCGTCCTCCAGACGATAGCGGTTGACGCCGACGACGACCTCGTCGCCCTTGTCGACGGCGGCTTGGCGCCGCGTCGCCGCTTCCTCGATAAGGCGCTTGGGGAAACCCTCGGCCACGGCGCGCGTCATGCCGCCGCGCGTCTCGATCTCCTCGATCAGCGTCCAGGCCTTGTCGGCCAGCTCTGCCGTCAGGCTCTCGACATAGTACGACCCGGCCAACGGGTCGACGACCTTTGTCACTCCCGTCTCGTGTTGCAGGATAAGCTGCGTATTCCGAGCGATCCGGGCGGAGAACTCGGTCGGCAGCGCGATGGCCTCGTCGAACGAATTGGTGTGCAGGGATTGTGTGCCGCCCAGCACCGCCGACATCGCCTCGAAGGCGGTGCGGATGATGTTGTTGTACGGATCTTGCTCCTGCAACGACACGCCGGACGTCTGGCAATGGGTGCGAAGCATGAGCGAGCCGGCATTTCTCGGCTGGAACTCGCGCATGATCCGCGTCCAAAGCAGCCGGGCGGCACGCAGCTTGGCCGCCTCCATGAAGAAGTTCATGCCGATCGCGAAGAAGAACGAGAGCC
>CAXTLC010000076.1:20200-23063 GCA_964245075.1 uncultured Acetobacteraceae bacterium | reverse complement strand
GGGAACCGGCGGCTCGCCCGGCGCGATACCCGGCGTCACCTCGGGCGACGTGGGCGGCAGCGGCGCGGCCGGCGGCAACGCGGGTGGTTCCTTGGGCGGCGGCCCAAGCGCGGGCGGCCCAAGCGCGGGCGGCCTCGGAGCTGGCGCCGGCGCTGGCCTGGGCGGCGCGGGCGTTGGAGGCGCACCCGGCGCCGCCAACTCCGGAGCGGGAGCGGGCGCGGGCGTCCAGTAAACGAACCAGCCATGCCGGCGGGCTGCCGTGCCCGCCGGCATGGGCCGGGAACACGGGCAGGGGGGCGGTGAGCTCGAAGCCTTCGGTCTGGCACCTTCCCAGTCGTCCGCGTCAACCCAACTAGCTTTGTCTATGGCAGTTTCCCCATCAGCGCCGTCCTTTCCGCCCTTCACGTTCGGAGGGCTGACGCAGCCCATAAAGGACGCGATCACCACCAGCGTCGTCGCGGTGTTCAACGACCGGTCCCGCGGCGAGAAGCCGGTCCAGCGGGCCACCGATGGGTTGTTTGGCCCCAACGCGGTCGCCTGGCGCGTTCATGGCGACGTCGCTTCCATGATGGTGGGCGGCGTGGCCGGGCTGCTGTTGCAGATGCTGCATCCCGCCGTGCTGGCAGGGGTGTGGGACCATTCCAAGTTCCGGGCCGACATGCATGGCCGGCTGCGGCGCACCGCGCGCTTCATCGCGCTCACCACCTATGGGAGCCGGACGGATGCGGAGGCGATCATCGCCCGCGTCCGCGGCATCCACGACCATGTCCGCGGCGTGCTGCCCGACGGCACGCCCTACGCCGCCAACGACCCGGCGCTGCTGGCCTGGGTGCACGTGACCGAGACGGTCAGCTTTCTCCGCGCCTGGGTCCGCTATGCCGAGCCGTGGATGTCGATGGCCGACCAGGACCGCTACTTCGCCGAGATGGCGCAGGTGGGGGAAGCGCTCGGCGCCGACCCGGTCCCGCACAGCCGGTCCAGCGCCCGGCGCCTGCTCGAGACGATGCGGCCGCAACTGCGGTGCGACGGGCGGACGCGCGAGATCGCCCGGCTGATCCGGACGCAGCGCGCCGTCAGCACGGTGGCGGAGCCGCTTCAGGCGCTGACCTTGCAGGCCGGGGTCGACCTGCTGCCCGATTGGGCGCGGCAGATGCACGGGCTGCGCAACCCCGCCGCAGGCCGCCCGCTTGTCCGGGCCGGCACGCTCGGGATCGCGCAAACGCTGCGGTGGGCGTTCACGCAGCGGGGCTGAGCGGCGGCGGAAGGCCGGCTCCGCTCGCACGATGCCGTTCACCGGGCATCCTTGCCGTGCTTGAGCCGTTGCTCCATCCGGTCACAACGGAACGGAACCCACCATGGCGATATCGACCCGGCTGCACGGATTGGTCGACTATGCGGCGGCGGTCTCGCTGGGCGGGCTCGCGGTCGGCGGGGGCTTGTCCGGCGGGGCGCGGCAGGTCGCCGCCCTGGCAACCGTGGTGCCGGTCGGCTACTTCCTGCTGACGGACTACGAGGCTGGCCTGGTCGGCTGGCTGAGCATGCGCCGGCACTTGCAGCTCGACGTCGTGGAGGGCCTTCTGCTGTGCGGCGCTGGCCTGATGATGCGGCGGCAGCCTCCTGCCGCCCGCATGGTCCTCGCCGCCTATGGTCTAGGGCAGTTCCTGCTCGGGCTTTCCACCGCTTCCGCGCCTGTCAGCGGTCCGGGACAGGGCTCGGGGCCGCTCGGACGATTGATGGCGAGCGGCCACTGATCGGGACCAGCCAGCAACGCAGCGGCTTGGCTGGCGGACCCGACACGATTCGAACGTGCGACCTTCGCCTTCGGAGGGCGACGCTCTATCCAGCTGAGCTACGGGTCCGTCCCGCGAAGCCATAGCGCAGTCTAGAACTGGAAGCCACCCCCGGGATGCCACCGCGTCGCCCAGGCCGACGCCGCGATGTCTGCGCCCGAGGGCAGGGAGGCATCCGGCTGGCGGATCCAGGCGATCACGTCGTCGATCACCGCCTGCCGGTCCAGGTCCCGCATCAGCAGGTGGTAGCCGTTGGGGTACACCGCCCGGCGGGTGCCGGGCGGCAGGCGCGCCCAGGCCACGCCCATCGCATCCGGCGGGATCAGGTCGTCATGCGCGCCGTAGGCGACCAGCGTGCGCCCTCCCACGCGGGGCGCGTTCGCCTGCGCGGAGTCCATCAGGTCCACCAGCCCGGCCAGGACGGAGACGCGGGTGCTGCGGACCGTCAGCGGGTCCCGCGCCAGGGCCACCAGGGCGTCCCGGTTGTCACTGGCATGCACGGGAACCGGCACGTCCCTGGCGGTGAGGCGGTAGCCCGGCGCCACCCCGTTCGCCACCCGAAGCGCGCTCGCGAGCACGAAGCCCTGCTCCGACCGGCCCCACACGGCGGGGGACAGCATGATCGTGCCGGCCACCGGCGGCGGGTCGGGGCGGGCGGCCAGGTCCAAGGCGACGGCGCCGCCCATGCTCTCGCCCATGACGAAAAGCTGGGTGAACGGGTAGCGGCGGTGCAGCTCGCGCGCCATCGCGTCCGCGTCGTCCACGAGCCGCGGCACGCCGACCCAGGTGCCGCGCGCGGCGGTGTCGCCGAAGCCGCGCTGGTCCGGCGCGTACACGGCGATGCCGCTGGCGGCGAACACCGGGGCGGGCAGCGCCCACTGGTCACGGCTGTCGTTGAACCCGTGCAGCGCCAGGATCACGGCGGTCGGCGCCCCCCCGTCCGGCGGCAGCCACACGCGGACGGGCAGGCGGGCGCCGTCCGGCATGGTGAACGCGTCGTCCGCCACCGGGTGGAGGTCGAGCGGCTGGTCACCGCCGCCGAAGGGCGGCAGCCGGGCGGAACACGCGCCGAT
>CAXTLC010000076.1:4809-20100 GCA_964245075.1 uncultured Acetobacteraceae bacterium | reverse complement strand
GAGGAGCGCTGCGGCCAGGGCTGCGCGTGCGGTTGAACTCATGGCCGGTATGGCTATCATTGACCGCACATTCCTACCAGACGAGGGTCCGATGCCGTTCGGCGTTCCCACGCCCGAGACGCCGCCCGGCATGCCGCCGGGCGACCACGAAGTCATCCACGTGGACGACCGCGTCGTCAGTTGCGACGGCGGCAGCGTCGCCCTGGGGCATCCCCGGGTGTGGCTGCGGATCGCCGGGACGCAGACGTTCTGCCCCTGGTGCTCGCGCGTCTTCGTGCTGAACCCCGGCGCCGGGGATGACGGGCACTGAACATGGCCTTGGGCGTGGCTGCGGCGGAGCCGATGCGCCTGGTGCTGGTGGACGGCTCGGGGTTCATCTTCCGCGCCTTCCACGCCATGCCGCCGATGACCCGGCCGGACGGCACCCCGGTCAACGCGGTGTTCGGCTTCACCAACATGCTGGCGCGGCTGCTGAAGGAGCACACCGGCACCCACCTGGCGGTGATCTTCGACGCCGGGCGGTTCACATTCCGCAACCGCGTCTACGACAAGTACAAGGCGCACCGGCCGGAGCCGCCGCCCGAGCTGCTGCCGCAATTCGCCCTGGTGCGGGACGCGACGGCGGCCTTCAACGTCCCCGCCATCGAACTGGCGGATTGGGAAGCGGACGACCTGATCGCCGCCTACACCAGGGCGGCGGTGGAGGCTGGCGGCAGCGTGACGGTGGTGTCCTCGGACAAGGACCTGATGCAGTTGATCCGCCCCGGCGTGGTGATGCACGACCCGATCAAGCAGAAGGAGATCGGGCCGGAGGAGGTGCGGGAGAAGTTCGGCTGCGGGCCGGAGCGGATGATCGACCTGCTCGCCCTGATGGGCGACAGCGTGGACAACGTGCCCGGCGTGCCCGGCATCGGCCCCAAGACCGCCTGCCAGTTGCTGGCCGAGTTCGGCGACCTGGACGGCGTGCTGGCCGCCGCCGCCGCCATGAAGCCGTCCAAGCGGCGGGAGCTGCTCCTCACCCACGCCGACCAGGCCCGCCTGTCGCGCCAGCTCGTGGTGCTGCGGGACGATGCGCCGCTGCCGCTGCCGCTGGAAACGCTGGTTTCGCGGGAGCCGGACCGCGCATCCCTGTCGGCCTGGCTGCACGGCATGGGGTTCCGCTCCACCGTCACCCGGCTCGGGCTGGACGGGCCGGCCGGGCCGGACGTCCCGACGCCCCCGCCGCCGGAGGAAAGCGCGCCGTTCGGCCCCTACGCCGTCATCACGGACGGCGCGGCGCTGGCCGCCATCGTCGCGGCGGCGCGAGGGGGCGGGGCGCTGGCGCTGCACCCGGCGACGGACGCGTCCGGGCTGGTGGGGATCGGCCTGGCGACGGCGCCGGGCGCTGCCGCCTACCTGCCGCTCGGGCATGTGGGGGATCTGGAGCGGCCGGTGGTGCAGATGGCGCTGGCGGACGCGGCGGCGGCGCTGGACCCGCTGCTGGCCGACCCGGCGGTGCTGAGCGTGTTCCACGATGCGAAAGCCGGGCTGCGGGCGCTGCGGCGGGCCGGGTTCGCGGCGGCGGCGGCGGTGGACGACGCGATGCTGCTGTCCTTCGCGCAGGATGCCGGCGCCCACCTGCACGGACTGGAGGAACTGGCGCGGCTGCACCTGGGCCACGGGGTGGCCGGGCTGGACAGCGTGACCGGCACCGGCCGCGCCCGGCTGCCCCTGGCGCAGGTGCCGCCGGACCGCGCCGCCGCCCACGTGGCCGAAGCGGCGGATTGCGCGCTGCGCCTGCGCCGGACGCTGCGCCATCGCCTGGCGGCGGCCCGCTCCACCACGGTGTACGAGCGGCTGGAGCGCCCGCTGGTTGCGGTGCTGGCGGATATGGAGGATGCCGGGATCGCCGTGGACGAGGAGGAGCTGCGCCGCTTGTCCGCCGATTTCGGCGAGCGCATGGCGTCGGCCGAGGTGGACGTCCACCGGCTCGCCGGGCGGCCGTTCAACCTGGGCAGCCCCAAGGCGCTGGGGGAGATCCTGTTCGACGAGATGAAGCTGCCCGGCGGGCGGCGCACGGGCAGCGGCACCTGGGGCACCGAAGCGGCCACCTTGCAGCAACTGGCGGAGACGGGGGCGGAGCTGCCAGCGCGCATTCTGGAATGGCGGCAGCTCGCCAAGCTGAAGTCCACCTATGCGGACGCCCTGGTGGAGGAGGTGCGCAGCGGCACCAACCGCATCCACACCACCTACGCCATGGCCGCGACCACGACCGGGCGGCTGTCCTCCAACGACCCGAACCTGCAGAACATCCCGATCCGCACGGAGGAGGGCGGGCGCATCCGCCGGGCCTTCGTGGCGACCCCGGGCCACCTGCTGGTGAGTGCGGACTATTCGCAGATCGAACTGCGGCTGATGGCGCACGTGGCGGACGTGCCGGCGTTGAGCGAGGCGTTCGCGACCGGGCAGGACATCCACAGCCGGACCGCGTCCGAGGTGTTCGGCGTGCCGATGGCGCAGATGACGGGGCTGGTGCGGCGCCGGGCCAAGGCGATCAACTTCGGCATCATCTACGGCATTTCGGCCTTCGGCCTGGCCCGGCAGCTCGGGATCGAGGCAGGGGAGGCGAAGACGTACATCGACGCATACTTCGCCCGGTATCCCGGCATCCGCGCCTTCATGGAAAGCACGCGGGAGGAGGCGCGGGCGCGCGGCTTCGTGCTCACCCCGTTCGGCCGGCGCTGCTGGGTGCCGGGCATCGCCGACCGCAACCCGGCCAAGCGCGCTTATGCCGAGCGCCAGGCCAGCAACGCGCCTCTGCAAGGGGGCGCGGCGGACATCATCAAGCGGGCGATGATCCGCCTGCCGCCTGCGCTGCGGGCCGCCGGCCTGCGCGGGCGCATGCTGCTGTCCGTGCACGACGAGCTGCTGTTCGAGGCGCCGGAGGACGAGGCGGAGGCGCTGGCCGCTGTGGCGCGCAAGGTGATGGAAGGGGCGGCAACGCTGTCGGTGCCGCTGGTGGTGGAAACGGGGACGGGGCGGAGCTGGGCGGAGGCGCACTGAAGGGGGAGCCGGGGTGCTTCGAGAGCGGCAGCACGACTCCGCCGCTCCCAGTCCACCAAAGCCGCCCCCGTCGAGCCGGGCCTGCGGTCGGATGATGCTTTAGAACTCCTCCCAATCAGCCTCCGACGGCTGCTTCAAGGCAAGGTTGCCAGACATGCCGCCGCGCCCTCGGCGTCCGGCCGTTGCGGCAACCGCCTTCTTGGCTCCCGGCCTTGCCGGGAGTGCGGCTTGCTGGGTCCGACTTCCAAGGCCGCTTCCTGCGCGTTCCGGGTCCGCCGCCACGCGGAACTGGCCGATCAGGGCTGAGAGCTCTTCGGTGTCACGGGCAAGCGAGTGGCTTGCTGCCGTGGTCTGCTCAACCATCGCGGCGTTCTGCTGCGTGACCTGATCCATCTGGTTGACCGCGGTGTTGACCTGCGCGAGCCCCGTCGCCTGCTCCGCTGCGGAGGAAGCGATGTTTGTCACGACGCTGTTCAGTTCATTGATCTGGATGACGATCCGGCTCAACGCCTGGCCGGTTTCGTCGACCAGCCTCACGCCGGACGCGACATGCCCGGTGGAAACCGCGATGAGGCCCTTGATCTCCTTGGCTGCATCGGCCGAACGCTGCGCCAGCGCACGCACCTCGGACGCGACCACGGCAAACCCGCGTCCAGCCTCGCCAGCCCGCGCGGCTTCCACGCCCGCGTTCAAGGCCAGGAGGTTGGTTTGAAACGCGACCTCGTCGATCAACCCGATGATCTGCTTGATGTGGCTGGAAGATTGCTCGATGGCATCCATGGCCTTTATGGCGTCCTGCACGATGCCGCCGGAGGTTTCCGCCTCGCGCTTCGCAACGCAGGCGACGTTCTTGGCGTGATCCGTGCTGTCTGCGGTCTTGCGCACGGTGGCGGTGATCTCGTCCAGCGCCGCCGCCGTTTCCTCCAGGCTTGCCGCTTGCTGCTCGGTCCGGCGCGACAGGTCGTCGGACGCGGAGGTGATGTCGCCCGACCCGGAGCGGATGCTGTGGGTGTTCTCCGCGATCACCTGCAACGTCTTCTGAAGCTTCGCCAGCGCGGCATTGAAATCGCTGCGGAGCTTCTCGTAGTCCGCGGGGAACGCCTCGGCGAGGCGGAAGGTGAGGTCCCCGCCCGACAGCTTTTCAAGCCCGCAAGCGAGCGACTCGACCACCTGGGCCTGGCCCCTGGCTGTCATGGCCCGATCCTGCTCGCGGGCCGCCCGTTCGTCCTCCATGCGGCTGGCCGCCGCCAGGACCTCGTTCTCCAGTTGCTGCTTGTCGAGGGCTGCCTGCCGGAACGTTCCAAGAGCCGCAGCCATCTGCCCGATCTCATCCCGCCGGGCACGGCCCGGGATTTCGGCGGCAAGATCCCCCTGCGCCAAGCGCCGCATGGTGCTGGAGAGTGATTTCAGCACCGCCGTCAGCCCGCGGAGCATCACGTAAACAACCGCCAGGTACGCCAGGAACAGCGGGACGAAGATCGCCATGAGGCGGATGACGCCTTCAACGAGGGTCGTGTCGAGGTCGTCGGCGAAGTCCCCGACCGAGACATCCATCTGCCATTCGGGAATTCCAATCGCGTAGGCGATCTTGAGCTTGGGCGTCGTTTCGCCGATCTTTGTCCAGAAGAACTCGACAAACCCCGGAGTGCCCGACCTGGCGATGTCGATCTGCTCGCGGACGAAGTAGTGGTCCCTGGAATCCTTCAGGCCGATGATGTTCTTGCCCACGACGTCCTTGTTCGCATTCGTCAAGGCGACGCCGTCGAAGCTGGCAACCGCGACGTAGTTGACGCCTTGGAAACGGATCGCGCCGACAGCCTCAAGAGCCTGGCTTTGCGCGTCCTGCCTCGTCATGGCGCCGCTTTGCTCGCGTTGAACGAAGTAGCGCATGATCGACGCCCCTTCTTCCGCCTCATGCTGGATCTCGCCGCGCTTGGCATCGTAAGCGAGGCTGCGGCTGCGCGTGAGGCAGAGGCCGATGCCGGCGAGCGTCAAGGCAACCCCGAGGAGAGCCAAGATAAGGAATTGTCGTGCAACAGGCATCCTCGAAAGCATGTGCTGACCTCGTAAGCTGGTCCCTCCATGGTGCCTTGATCATCACTACAATTCGTAAACGCCGGGCGGGGCGCCGCCGCCGGCAGGCAGCCCGCGTGCTGCCTGCCGGCGCAAGCCGTCAGTCCGGCACCCTGCTGTCCGCTTCGCCCAGGGCGCGCTGCATGTACACCGTGTCCAGCCAGCGGCCGAACTTCAGCCCCACCGCCCGCAACGTGCCGACGTGCTGGAAACCGAGCGAGACGTGCATGCCGACCGAGCCGATGTTCTCGCTGTCGCCGATCACCGCCACCATCTGGCGGAACCCGGCGTCCTCCGCCGCCGCCAGCAGGCGGGACACCAGCGCCTTGCCGACGCCCTGGCCGCGCACGTCCTCGCGCACGTAGATGCTGTCCTCGGCGGTGAAGCGGTAGGCCGTGCGGTCGCGGATCTGCGCGTAGTAGGCGAAGCCGAGCACGCCGGTGGCATCCGTGGCGACGAGCCAGGCCGACCCGCGCTTCGTGCCGGAGTCGAAACGCTGTCCCATCTCCTCCACGGAGGGCGGGACCTCCTCGAACGTTCCGGTGCCGTTCAGCACGTGGTGGGCGTAGATCGCCTGGATGTCCGCCAGATCGGCCAAGGTGGCAGGCCTGATATCCATTTCGTTCCGGTCTCCCCGCGTGGGCAAGCGTGATGAGTGGTGCGACCTTGGGGCGGGACCCCTAGTTTGTGAAGGCCGCTTGCGATGCGTAACGTTCGTTCAAAGACTATAGGTTAACATTATAGCGCTTCCATTTGACATGCCCGCCAGCGTAGAAGCCCCCGATGGCCCACCTAGAGAGGAATCTGATACGTGGACATCGGTGAGGCAGGCCGCAGCGACCCGGCTATCAGCCCAGGAACCGTGAGCGGCGGCCCCGGCGGGTTCGACCCGGTGGAGATGCGGCTGCTCGCGGTGGCGGCCGTCGCCCGCCATCACGGCTTCGAGCTGGACCGCAGCGATTTCCACATGGATTCCGGAGAAACCGTCCCGTCGCCTGCGTCCCTGGTGAAGTGGCTGCGGGACGGGGGCCTGGTGGCGAAGGCCAGCCGGCTGGCCTGGGCGCAGCTCATGCGGCTGGCGCAGACTGCGGGCAGCGGGCAGGTTTCGCCGGTGGTGCTGCTGCTGTCCGACGGTTCGGCCGGCGTGCTGGTGGGCGCGGACGAGGCGCGCGGCATCGTCTGGATCCGCGATCCGCGGTCGGCCGGGCACGACGCCATCGCGGTGGACCGGCTGCGCTTGTCGCAACTGTGGTCCGGCGAGGCCATCCTGGTCCGGCGCGCGAGGGCCACGAGCGACGCCGACCAGCCGTTCTCCCTGTCCTGGGTCATCGGGCTGCTGCTGCACCAGCGCAAGCTGATGAACGACGTTGGCATCGCCTCGCTCACCTTGTCGGTGCTGACCATCGTCCCGCCGCTGCTGGTGATGTCCGTGATCGACCGGGTGGTCGGGCACCACAGCATCTCCACCCTGGTGCTGCTGAGCAGCATCCTGGCGATCGCGGCGATCTACGAGACCCTGCTCGGCTACGGGCGGCGGGAACTGATCCAGGTCGTGTCCACCCGGGTGGACACGCGGCTGCAACTGCACATCTTCACCAAGCTGCTGTCGTTGCCGCTCGATTACTTCGAGCGCAACCAGGCCGGGCAGACGACGTTCCGGCTGATGCAGGTGTACAAGGTACGCGAGTTCGTCACCGGCAAGCTCATGGGAACCTTCCTGGACACCCTCACCCTGGTGTTCCTGCTGCCGTTCCTGTTCTGGATGAACGCGACGCTGGCCTGGATGGTGGTCGCCTGCGCCGGCGTCGTCGCGGTGGTGATCCTGACCTTCCTGCGGCCGATCGGCCGGCTGATGGGCCAGGTGCAGGCCGCGGAAGCTTCCAAGAGCAGCGTCCTGGTGGAAAGCGTGCAGGGCATCCGCACCGTCAAGTCGCTGGCGCTCGAGCCGCAGCGCAAGTCGGAATGGGACAACAAGGTCGCCCATGCCGGCGAGTTGCGGCTGAAGGTCGGGCGGCTGGCGAACTGGCCGCAAACGCTGATCACCCCGATCGAGGCGTTCATCAACCGCGGCGTGCTGATGGTTGGCGCGTACTTCGCGCTGGAAGGCGACTCCGGCGTGGGCGTCGGCGCCCTGGTGGCGTTCATGATGCTCGGCACGCGGGTGACGCAGCCGTTGGTCGGCCTGGCGCGGCTGATCGAGGATTTCCAGGACATCCGGGCGTCCGTCGCCGAAGTGGGCTCCGTGCTGAACAACCGGCCGGAGCAGCAGAGCGGCGCCGGGCTGCGCCCGCAATTCGAGGGCGCCATCTCCTTCGAGGACCTGACGTTCACCTACCCGACGGGCAACACCCCGGCGCTGGACCGGGTGAACTTCTCCATTCCGGCCGGCACCATGCTGGGGGTGGTGGGCCGCTCGGGCTCGGGCAAGTCGACGCTCACGCGGCTGCTGCAAGGCGTGAACCGCGAGTACAGCGGGTTCCTCAAGATCGACGGCTCGGAGCTGCGGGAGATCAACCTCGCCCACCTGCGCCGTTCCTTCGGCGTGGTGTTGCAGGACAACTTCCTGTTCCGGGGCAGCGTGCGGGACAACATCACCGCCGGGCGTGCCGGGCTCACGATCGAGGACGTCGTGCGCGCCGCCCGGCTCGCGGGAGCGGAGGAGTTCATCGAGCGGCTTCCCCTGGGCTACGACACATGGGTTGAGGAAGGCTCGCCGAACCTGTCCGGCGGGCAGAAGCAGCGGCTGGCCATCGCCCGCGCGCTGATCATCGACCCGCGGATCGTCATCCTGGACGAGGCGACCAGCGCGCTGGACCCGGAAAGCGAGGCCCTGGTGAACGCGAACCTGACCCGGATCGGGCGGGGCCGCACCATGGTGATCGTTTCGCACCGCCTGGCGTCGCTCGTCGAGTGCGACCTCATCCTGGTGATGGACAAGGGCCGCGTGATGGACATCGCGCCGCACGCGACGCTGCTGGAGCGCTGCGCCATCTACCGCGCGCTGTGGACGCAGCAGAACCGCCACATGGACCCGGTCGCGGCGCGCGCCGCGCTGCTGGCGCCGGTTTCCGCCCAAGGCAACTGACCGGCAACCCCGGCAATCGTAGAACAAGGCAAGGCGCCGCCCATGAGTCTCACGACCAACACCATCGGCACTCGGCTGACCCGCTCGCAGTCGGCGCAGATGCCGGCCCTGCTGGAGTTCTACTCGCCGTCCGCTTCCTTGATGGAAGTGCGGCCGAAGGCGGCGGCACGCGGCGTGATCTGGACGGTGGCCAGCGTGTTCGTCGCTTGCGCGACGGCGGCGGCGCTGATCCCGATCGACAAGGTGGTGACGGCGCCGGGCAAGGTGGTGGCGACGGAGAGCACCATCGTGGTGCAGCCGCTGGAAACCTCCATCGTCCGCGAGGTCGCCGTGCAGGAAGGCCAGGTGGTCCACAAGGGGGACCTGCTCGCCCGGCTGGACCCGACGTTCACCTCGTCGGACAAGACGTCGCTGTCCCAGCAGGTCTCCAGCCTGCGGGCGGAGGTCGAGCGGCTGCGGGCGGAGGGGGCGGGGACGGACTACCATCCGTCCACGCTGGACCCGTCCGCGCAGGTGCAGCAGGCGATCTTCGCCCAGCGCATGGCGGAGCGGACCTTCCGGCTCGAGAACTACCGGCAGAAGATCGACAGCCTGCTCGCATCCCTGGCCAAGGCGACGGGCGACATCCAATCCTTCGGCGAGCGGACGCAGGTCGCGTCCACGGTGGAAGGCAAGCGGGCGGAGCTGGCCCGGCTGGGCGTCGGCAGCCAGCTCAACCTGCTGCAAGCGACGGACCAGCGCATGACCATGCAGGCGGGCCTGCAACAGGCGCAGCAATCGGCCAAGACCGCGGCGGGCGACCTGGCGGCGATGCGGGCCGAGGCGGCCGCGTATGACCAGGATTGGCACGCCAAGGTCTCGCAGGACCTGACGGACCAGACCCGCAAGATGGACGAGGCGCAAGGCAACCTCACCAAGGCGAGCCTGCGGTCCAACTTGGTGGAGATCCGCGCCGACACCGACGCCGTGGTGTTCAGCCGCGCCCCGGTCTCGGTCGGCTCGGTGCTGCAATCCGGGGATCAGTTGCTGAAGCTGGTGCCGCTCGGCGCGCCGCTGGAGGTGGAAGGGTCGGTGGCCGGCAACGATGCCGGCTTCGTCCACGTCGGCGACCGGGTGACCATCAAGTTCGACACCCTGCCGTTCACGCAGTACGGGTCCGCGACCGGGACGGTGCGCGTCGTCAGCCCGGACAGCTTCACGAGCCAGGACCAGCCGGACCACGTGGTGCGCGGCAACAAGCAGGCGGGCGAGGCGCCGTCGACCGGCCAAAGCTTCTACCGCATCAAGATCTCGATCGACGCCGTGGACCTGCACGACACGCCGCCCGGGTTCCGCGTGTCCCAGGGCATGCCGATCACGGCCGACGTGATGGTCGGCAAGCGGACCGTGCTCAGCTACATCTTCAGCCGCGCCCTGCCCGTGGCGTATGATGGCATGCGCGAACCATGAGGGCGACGGTCACGCCGTGAGCGAGCTTCTCTCGCGGCTGGCCCGCCTTGTTCCGGCCGGGGCCGGGATCACCCGGTCCGAGCGCCTGCTGGCGCGGGGAAACACGGCGGGCGCCTTCGCGCAACTCGCCCGGTCCGCCAAGCGCGGCAACGTGGAAGCGCAGTACCGGGTGGGCCGCGCCTACCTGGAAGCCACCGGGGTTCCGCCTTCGCCGGAGGATGCGGGGGCCTGGTTCGAGCGGGCCGCCAAGGCGGGCCACGCCGAAGCCGCGGCCCGGCTCGCCGGCCTGCTCATGAGCGGACAGGTCACCGGGCAGGCGCGTTCCGGCACGCTGTTCTCGCCGGGGCGCAGACCCTCTCCTGGCCCGGATTGGCCGGCGGCGGCGTCGTGGGCCCGCAAGGCGGCGGACGCCGGGTCGGCCGACGGGCAGGCTGTGCTCGCCATCATCCTGACGACGGGGCCGGAGGAACTGCGGGACCTGCCGGCGGCGGAAGCGCTGTACCGGAGTTCGGCGGACGGCGGCAACGCCCAGGCGCAGCTCGGCTTGGCGTTGATGCTGGTGCGCGGCGAGCCGGAGCGGCCGGCGCAGGAGGAAGCCGCCGGGCTCATGCGGAAGGCCGCCGCGAGCGGCTTGCCGATGGCGGTGTACCTGCTGGGCGTGATGCACGATTTCGGCATCGGCACCGACCGTGACGTGGCCAGGGCGGTGGACCTGTACCGCCGCTCGGCCGAGGCCGGCGTTCGCCCGGGGCAGGCGCGCTACGGCTTGGCGTTGCTGGAAGGCCGAGGCGACGCCCCGGTGAACCGCACCGCCGGGGAGTCGTGGCTGCGCCGTGCCGCGCTGGCCGGCGACGCGGAAGCAGCGGCCCTGGTCGGGGACCTGTATGCCAAGCCTGGCGACCTGCCGCCGAACTACGCCGAAGCCTCGCTGTGGTTCACGCGCGCTGCGGAACAGGGCCACGGCGCTGCGGCGCGCGCCCTGGGGCTGCTGCACCTGACCGGCGCCGGGGTTGCCCGCGACCCGGACGAGGCGGCGCGCTGGTTCCGCCGGGCGGCGGAGACCGGCAACAAGGCGTCGCGCTCCGACCTGGCGAACCTGCTGCTGCACGGCGGCGGGGACGAGCAGGACCGCATCCGCACCCGCGAATGGTTCGAGGAGGCGGCGGACAACGGCGATCTGGTCGCCGCGTTCAACTTCGGCGTCTGCCTGGCCGAGGGCGTCGGCATCGAGCGGGACGAGCGGCGCGCGGCGCAATGGCTCCGCAAGGCGGCGGACGGCATTCCCACGGCGCAGTACTGGTATGGCCGGATGCTCGCGGACGGGCGGGGCGTGGACCGCAACGAGGGCGAAGGGCGTGCCTGGATCACGCGGGCTGCCGGCGTCGGGCTCGTTGACGCCCAGGTGGCGCTGGCGGAGATGCTGACCAACGGCCGCGGCGGCAAGCGAGACCACGCCGCAGCGCTGACCTTGTTCGAGGCCGCGGGCGAGAAGGGCCACATCGGCGCCATGTTCGCCACGGGCGCGCTGTACGGCGGCGGGCACGACGTTCCGCCGAACCGGACGGTGGCGCAACGCTGGTTCCGCGCCGCGGCCGAACGCGGCCATGCCTACGCGCAGATGATGCTCGGCCGCTACCTGGCCCGCAAGCTGGCCGGGCAGCAGGACCTGACGGAAGCCCGTTTCTGGCTGGAGCAGGCGCAGAAGCAGGGTGTGGCGGACGTGGCCGCCGACCTGGCCGCCCTTCCGGTCCCTCCGATCCCGGCCGCCGTCGAGCCCGCCACCGCTTCCAACGCCGCCGCGGGCTGACCGGGCGGCGCAAGACCGTCCCGTGAGCGGCAGACGGCCACCGGACCTGCCTCCCCGCCAAGCGTCGGCGGTGCGGACGGCGGACCAACTCTACAAGGACCTGGCCAGGGCGGCCTGGAAGGCGGGCGAGGCGGCGGCCGATCCCGCCGAAGCCCGGCGGTGGCTGGACCGGGCGCACCGCATCCTGCCGCATGACGACATGATCGGGCTCAGCCTGGCGCTCGCCTGCCTGCGCCACGGCGATCCGGCGGCAGCGCAGGCTCTGTTCGCCCCAATCGCCGCGCGGCTCGACGTGGCGGAGGCCTGGACCGGACTGGCCGCGAGCGCGCTGGGCGCCGGCGATGCGGCGGCGGCGGCGGCGGCGATGGCGGCGGCGCTGTCCCGCCATGCCCTGGGCGCCGCGATCCACCCGCTCGCCGCGGCGGCGGCGCGTGCCGCGGGCTGGCCCGGCTGGTGCGGCGTGGACGCGGCCGGGCGGCTGCACGCCGACGCGCCGGCCCACGTGGAGCTGGATGGCGAGCCGGTCCACCCGCGCTGGACGGCTGGCAGTTGCCGGGTTGCTGCCGGCGCCGCGCTCGCCGTCAGCCGGGATGGCGCGGCGTTGCTGGGCAGCCCGATCGACCTGCGGGCGATCGCCGCCACCGAGGGCTTCGTGGCGGCGACGGCGGATGGCGGCCTGGCTGGCTGGGCCTGGCATCCGGGCAACCCGTCGCGGGACCCGGCTCTCCTGGCGCGCTTCGCGGACGGCAGCACGCGGCGCGTCAGCGCGCGGGAGCCGTTCGACGACCCGGACGCCAGCCGCCCGATGGCCCGCCCCCGCGGGTTCCGCCTCCATGCCGCCGGGTTGCCGCCCGGCCCGGTCGCCTTCACCGGGACGGACGGGCGGGCGCTGCTGGGCAGCCCGGTCGATCCCGGCCTGGAGCGCCGCAGCGCCGCCGGGCTGGAAGCGAGCTTCACGCCGGTCTGGGCAGACGTCAGGGGGGTGCCGCCCACCGCCGTTCCGGCCCGGCCGCCGGTGGACGTGGTGGTTCCGGTGTTCCGCGGGCTGCAAACCACGCTGGCCTGCCTCCACTCGGTGCTGCCGACGCTGCCGCCGGGCAGCCGGCTGCACGTGGTGGACGATGCCGGGCCCGACCCGGCGCTGGCGGGCGCGCTGGACGGGCTGGCCGC
This sequence comes from uncultured Acetobacteraceae bacterium, assembly GCA_964245075.1. GTDB lineage: Bacteria > Pseudomonadota > Alphaproteobacteria > Acetobacterales > Acetobacteraceae > LMUY01. Next base: position 7,474 of record CAXTLC010000076.1, on the reverse strand, counting down.
CGCCGGCCGCATCGTCCTGCACCGCCTGCCGCGCAACCTCGGCTTCCCCGGCGCCGCCAATGCCGGGCTGCGCGCCGCGTCCGGGCGGGACGCCGTGCTGCTGAACAGCGACACGCTGGTGCCGCCCGGCTGGCTGGAGGCGCTGGCGGACGCGGCGCACAGCGCGCCGGACATCGCCAGCGCCTGCCCGCTGTCCAACGACGCCACCATCCTCAGCTATCCGGACGTGGCGGGCGGCAACCCGGTGCCGGACCCGGCCGCCTTCCACGCCTTGGCGCGGCGGGCGAACGGGGCGGCGACGGTGGAGATCCCCGTCGCCGTCGGCTTCTGCATGTTCATCCGGCGGGACAGCCTGGACGCGGTCGGGCCCTTGCGGGAGGACCTCTGGGCGCAAGGCTACGGCGAGGAGAACGACTGGTGCCTGCGCGCGCGGCATCGCGGCTGGCGGCACGTGGCGGCCCCCGGCTGCTTCGTGGCCCATCACGGCGGCGCGTCGTTCGGCCCGGCCCGGCGCCACCTGATGGCCCGCAACGCCGCGGTGCTGGAGCGGCTGCACCCCGGCTACGGCGCGCTGGTGGCGGGATGGGCCGCGCAGGACCCGCTCGGCCCGGCCCGTCGGCGCATGGACCTCCTGCGTTGGCACGCGGGCCGGCAGCGCGCGGCGGCCGCCCTGGTGACCCATGGCGGGCGCGGCGGGGTGGACCGGGTGGTGCAGGCGCGCGCGGCGGCCCTGCGCGCGGCGGGGGTGCGTCCGGTGGTGCTGCGCCCGGACGGGGACGCCACGGCCGTGGGGGACGCCGATACGCCCAACCTGCGCTTCCGGCTTCCGGCCGAGTGGGGCGGGCTGCTGCGGCTGCTGCGCGCGGACCGGGTCCGGTCGGTGGAGCTGCACCACACGCTGGGCCACTCACCCGAGATCCTGGGCCTCGCGGGCCGGCTCGGCGTGCCGCAGGACGTGTTCGTCCACGATTACGCCAGTTTCTGCGCCCGCATCGCCCTGGTGCCGGAGCACAGCTACTGCGGCGAGCCGCCGGTGTCCGGCTGCGAACACTGCGTCGCCGATCACGGCAGCAACCTTGAGGAAGACATCACCCCCACGCAACTGGTGGCGCGGTCCGCGGCGACCCTGGCGGCGTCGCGCCGGGTGGTGACGCCGGCGGCCGACGTGGCGGCGCGACTCCGGCGGCATTTCCCGGCGGTGCGCGCGGAGGTGCAGCCCTGGGAGGATGACGGCGGGATCGCGCCGCCGCCGCCCACGCGCTCCCCCGTGCGCCACCTGTGCGTCGTGGGCGGCATCGGGGTGGGAAAGGGCTACGAGGTGCTGCTCGGCTGCGTGCGGGACGCGGCGCTGCGCCGGCTGCCGCTCCGCTTCACCGTGGCCGGGCACACGGCGGATGACGAGCGGATGCTGGCGGCCGGCCCGGTGTTCGTCACCGGGTTCTACCGGGAGGAGGAAGCGGTGGAGCTGATCCGGGCGCAGGACGCGGACCTGGCGTTCCTGCCGTCGGTCTGGCCGGAAACGTGGTGCTTCACCCTGGGCCAGGCCTGGCGGGCGGGGTTGCGGGCGGCCGTGTTCGACCTCGGCGTGCCGGCCGAGCGGGTGCGCCGCACCGGGTGGGGCCAGTTGCTCCCGCTCGGCCTTCCGCCGGCCGCGATCAACGACTGGGTGTTGCGCGGCGGCGCCACGGCGCCCCGTCCGGCAGCCATCGCTCCCGTACTGCATCGTACCCCATCGCCTTCGACGCGAAATCCTGCCATGGGACGATTACGCTCGTAACCCTGTCGAAGAGTGCCAGAATGTCCGAGGCCAATCCGCCCCCGTCGCAAATGGTGACCGAGTTGCAGGTGTCGGCCCACCTGATGCAGCTCGATGCGGGCGTCTACTGCGTTTACCACCGGCCCGGCTCGGCCCCGCCCGACCCGGCGACCGGGCTGCCGGGCGCCCGGCTGACGCTGCCGCCTGGGTCGAGCGGCCAGGGCGTCACCATCACCGGGTTCCGCGAGGACGGCTGGCTGGGAACGCTGGATGCGGCGGCGCTGATCCGCGTGGCGCAAGGCCCGGCGCAGGTGCTGATGACGGTCTACCAGATGCCGGACAGCGGCCAGGCGGCGCCGCACCTGCAAGTGACGAAGCTGGTGGAGGGGGTGCAGGCCGCCGCGCCGCGTCCCGCGCCGCCGAAGCCGCCCGAGCCGAGCGGCCCGCCGCCGGAGCCGGTGGAGAATCCCGAGATCGCGGCCCACGTGCAGCTCCACGGGGACGTGCTGGCCCGGCTGGGCGATTGGGTGGGCGAGCCGGGCAGCCAGCGCTGGATCGAGGGTTTCGCGCTGTCGCCGAAGCGGGAGGAAGTGCCCGTGGAGGAGATCGAGTACCAGGCCGTGCTCGGGCGCGGGTGGCTTTCGCCATGGGCGCAGGGCGGGGACTTCTGCGGCAGCCGGGGCATGGCGCTGCCGATCCTCGGCCTGCGCGTCCGCTTGCGCGGCAACGCGGCGGACACGCAGACCTTGCAGCTGACCGCGACGTTCACCGACGGCACGGAGGTCGGGCCGGTGGGTCCGGGCGAGGCGTGCGAGGCGGAAAGCCTGGCGCCGCTGGAAGCGTTCCGGATCGAGATGGTGCCCTTGGCCGCCCCCGCCCCCGCGGCGCGGCGCGCCAAGGCCCCGGCCC
>CAXTLC010000076.1:0-4709 GCA_964245075.1 uncultured Acetobacteraceae bacterium | reverse complement strand
ATGGTGCCCTTGGCCGCCCCCGCCCCCGCGGCGCGGCGCGCCAAGGCCCCGGCCCCGGCCGCCAAGCCGGCGCCTGTCCCGGCGGCCAAGCGCAAGGCCGTTCTCCCTCCACCGCCTGTTCCGGCAGCCAAGCGGGCAGCCAAGCGGGCGGCCAAGCCGGCAGCCGCGCCGCCGCCGCCGCTCAAAGGCCGGGCCGCAGCCCCGAAGCAGGGACGCAGCCGCTAGCGCCCTGGCGCGTGCGATGAGGTTCCTCTTCGTCCACCAGAACTTTCCGGGGCAGTTCCTCTACATCGTCCGCCACCTGTTGCAGCAGGAGCGGCACGACGTGGTGTTCATCTGCGAGCCGAACGGCAACAACATCCCCGGCGTGCGCCGCATCGTGTACCAGCCGCAGCCCCGGCCGGACGCGCCGACGCATTCGGACGCGCGGGACTTCGCCCAGGCGATGGCCCGGGCGGAGGCGGTGGCGGCGTCCGGGTTCGAGCTCAAGAAGCTCGGCTTCGTGCCGGACATCGTCATCGGCCACCACGGCTGGGGCGAGCTGCTGAACCTGGGCGACGTGTGGCCCGGCGTGCCGCTGCTGGGCTACCACGAATTCTACTACGCGCTCCACGGCCAGGACATCGACTTCGACCCGGAGTTCCGCATCGGCATCGCGTCCCATCCCAACATCCGCGCCAAGAACGCGGTGAACCTGCTGGCGCTGACCAACCCCGGCGCGGGCCAGACGCCGACGCAGTTCCAACTGGACACGTACCCGGAATGGGCGCGGCCCAACATCCACCTGCTGCGGGAAGGCACGGACCTGCAACGGTGCCGCCCTTCCGCGGCGGAGCGGGCCACCAGGATCGCCGGGATCGGGATCGCGGCGCATGAGCGGCTCGTCACCTACGTGGCGCGGGACCTGGAGCCGTACCGCGGCTTCCACCAGGTGATGCGGTCGCTGCCTGCCCTGCTGCGGTCGGACCCGGACGTGCGGGTGGTCATGGTGGGCGGCGACAAGGTCAGCTACGGCGCGCAACTGGCGCATGGCACCTGGCGGGATCACATGCTGGCCGAGCTGGGCCGCTCCCTGGACACGGGCCGGGTGCATTTTCCCGGCAAGGTGGACTACGCCAGCTACGTCCGGCTGTTGCAGCGTTCGGACGCGCACATCTACTTCACCTATCCCTTCGTCGCGTCCTGGTCCTTGCGGGAAGCGCTGGCGTGCGGCTGCGCGGTGGTGGGCAGCGACACGGCCCCGGTGCGGGAGTTCGTCACCCACGGCGAAACCGGGGTGCTGACGCCGTTCTTCGACCCCGGCGCCCTGGCCGACCGGGTGGGCGAGGTGCTGGCGGGCGGCCCCCACGTGCGGCGGATGCGCCGGGCGGCGCGCGCTTGGGCGGAGCGGCACCTGGCGATGGACGACTACCTGGCCAACTACGAGGCGCTGATCACCCGGCTGAGCGGTCAGGCGGTGTCGGCCCCCGTTTCCGCCCGGCGAAGGCGATCCTCCGCCGGGCGGTAATGCTCCACCAGGTAGAGCGGGCGGCCCTTCGTCTCGTTGAACACCCGGCCCAGGTACTCGCCGATCACCCCCAGCGTCGTGAGCTGCGCCCCGCCGAGGAACAGGATCACCGCCAGCAGGCTCGGGTAGCCCGGCACGTCCGTGCCGACCAGCAGGGTCCGCAGCACGATGAGGAGGCCGTAGCCGCCGGCCAGCAGCGCGGTCAGCAGGCCCAGGTAGGTCGCGAGCTTGAGCGGCAGCAGGGTGTAGCCGGTGATGCCCTCGATGGCGAAGTTCCACAGCCGCCACCAGTTCCAACTGCTGCGGCCGGCGTGGCGCGGCGCGCGGTCGTACAGGACGGCTCGGGACGGGAAGCCGATCCAGGCGAACAGCCCCTTCATGAACCGGTGGCGTTCGCGCAACTGGCCCAGCGCATCGACCGCGCGGCGGCTCATCAGCCGGAAGTCCCCGGTGTCCCGCGGCATGGCGACGTCCCCCACGCCGGCCATCAGCCGGTAGAACGCCCGCGCGGTGGCGCGCTTGAGCCAGCTTTCCCCGTGGCGGACCCGGCGCTGCGCGTACACCACGTCCACCCCTTCCCGCCACGCCGCGACCAGCTCGGCGATCAGCTCCGGCGGGTCCTGCAGGTCCGCGTCGATCACCACCACGGCGTCCCCCCGCGCGTGGTCCAGCCCGGCGGTGGTCGCGGCTTCCTTGCCGAAGTTGCGGGACAAGCCCAGCACGGCGACCCGGCGGTCCGCCGCGAGCCGCTCGGCCGTGGCGCGGGTGGCGTCCCCGCTGCCGTCGTCCACGTAGATCACGCTCCAGGCCAGGCCGGTGGCTTCCAGCACGGGGACCAGGCGCGCGTGGAAGGCGGGGAGGCCGGCCTGCTCGTTGAAGCAAGGCACCACGACGCAGAGGCTGGTTCGGGCGCTGGCCTGGGGGTCGGCGCCCCGCGGCCCATTCCGTCCCGCGCCCCGTGGTGGCATCTGTGTGTCCATGACCGACTATCTCACCCGGCTGAACGACGAACAACGCGCCGCCGTCGAGACGGTGGACGGCCCGCTGCTGGTGCTGGCGGGCGCCGGCACGGGCAAGACGCGCGTGCTGACCACCCGCTTCGCCCACATCCTGCTGACCCGGCGCGCCTTTCCGAACCAGGTGCTGGCCGTGACCTTCACCAACAAGGCGGCGCGGGAGATGCGCGAGCGGGTGGGGGCGATCCTGGGGCATCCGGCGGAAGGGCTGTGGCTCGGCACGTTCCACGCCCTGTGCGCGCGGATGCTGCGGCGGCACGCGCAACTGGCCGGGCTGCAAGCCAACTTCACGATCCTGGACACGGACGACCAGCTCCGGCTGCTGAAGCAGGTGATGGAAGCCGGGCGGCTGGACACCAAGCGCTGGGCGCCCGCGGCGCTGATGGCCGTGATCCAGCGCTGGAAGGACCGCGGCCTGACGCCGGCGCGGGTGACGGCGGCGGAGGACACGGACTTCGCCGCCGGGCAGGCGAGGGCGTTGTACGCCGCCTACCAGGGCCGGCTCGCGGCGCTGAACGCCGCGGATTTCGGGGACCTGCTGCTGCACGTGGTGGAGGTCATGCGCGAGCATCCGGAGGTGCTGGCCCAGTATCACCGCATGTTCCGCTACATCCTGGTGGACGAGTACCAGGACACCAACCTGATCCAGTACCTGTGGCTCCGCCTGCTGGCGCAGGAGCACAAGAACATCTGCTGCGTGGGAGACGACGACCAGTCGATCTATTCATGGCGCGGCGCGGAGGTGGAGAACATTCTGCGCTTCGAGAAGGACTTCCCCGGCGCGCGGGTGGTGCGGCTGGAAAGCAACTACCGCTCCACCGCGCCGATCCTGGCCGCCGCGTCCGGGCTGATCGCGCACAACGAGGGGCGGCTGGGCAAGACGCTGCGGCCGGGGCGCAACGACTCGGACGGCGAGCCGGTGAGCGTGGTGAGCGTGTGGGATTCCAACGAGGAGGCCCGCATGGTGGGAGACCGCGCGGAGTCGCTGCGGCGGGACGGCCATCCGCTGTCGGAGATCGCGATCCTGGTGCGCACGGGGGCGCAGACCCGGTCCTTCGAGGAACGGATGCTGACGCTCGGCCTGCCGTACCGCGTGGTGGGCGGCCTGCGGTTCTACGAGCGGCAGGAGGTGCGCGACGCCGTCGCCTACATGCGGGTGCTGCAATCGCCCGCGGACGACCTCGGCTTCGAGCGGATCATCAACCTGCCGCGCCGCGGGCTGGGCGACGCGGCGATGCGGTCGATGCACGCCGTGGCGCGCGCGGCCTCCGTTCCGCTGTTCGAGGCGGCCGACCGGGTGACGCGGGACGGCACGCTTCGCGGCAAGGCGTGCCAGTCCCTCCGGACCCTGCTGGACAGCTTCGCGCGGTGGCGGGAGATGCTGGCGCGGGACGGGCACGTCCCCACGGCGGACGCCATGCTGGACGAGAGCGGCTACATCGAGATGTGGCGGCAGGACAAGTCTCCGGACGCGCCGGGGCGGATCGAGAACCTCAAGGAGCTGTTGCAGGCGCTGAAGGAGTTCGAGACGCTGTCCGGCTTCCTCGACCATGTCAGCCTGGTGATGGAGAACGAGCAGGAAGGCGACGTGGACCGGCTGTCGATGATGACCCTGCACGGCTCCAAGGGGCTGGAGTTCGACACCGTGTTCCTGCCGGGCTGGGAGGAGGGGCTGTTCCCGTCGCAGCGCTCCATGGACGAGAGCGGCAACAAGGGGCTGGAGGAGGAGCGCCGGCTCGCCTACGTCGGCATCACCCGCGCCCGGCGGCGCGCGATCATCAGCCACGCCGCCAACCGGCTGCTGTACGCCAACTGGCAGGCGTCCATCCCGTCGCGGTTCCTGGACGAGCTGCCGGAGGAGCACGTGTTGCGCGCCGGGTCTGCGGCGCTGGGGCGGGAAGCGCGGCTGCTGGCGCCGACGGTGTTCACCGGGCAGTTCCCGCTGGTGGCGCGGCGGCCGAAGGTCACCGAGGTGTGGGAGCAGCCGGCCCGCCCGGCGCGGGACGACGCGCTGGCGGTGGGGCAGCGGGTGTTCCACCAGAAGTTCGGCTACGGGACGGTGCGGGCGGTGAGCGACGACCGGCTGGACATCGCGTTCGACAAGGCGGGTGCGAAGCGGGTGCTGGACCGGTTCGTGGAGCGGGCTTGAGTGCCGACGGTTCTGCGGGCGGATGGGTTTCGCGTGT
>CAXTLC010000075.1:0-23095 GCA_964245075.1 uncultured Acetobacteraceae bacterium | reverse complement strand
AAGGTTCAACGGCAGCTATTCGCTATCCACCCGCCCGAAACTTGCCTGTCCGCTTCCTACCCAACCCGGACCTTCCGACGGAGTGCGAAGCGTCAGGTCCCGGCCACCATGCGACATAACGCGCCCCCTCAGTGCCCGCCGCCCTCCAGGTACGCCGCCTGGATCTCCGGCCGGGCCAGCAGCTCGCGCCCTGGCCCCTCCATGGTGATCGCCCCGTTCACCAGCACGTAGCCGCGATGCGCCAGCCGCAGCGCCTGGAACGCGTTCTGCTCCACCAGCAGCACCGTCAGCCCCGTCGTGCGGTTCAGCTCCCGGATGGCGCCGAAGATCTGCCGCACCACCAGCGGCGCCAGGCCCAGCGAGGGCTCGTCCAGCAGCAGCAGGCGGGGCCGGGTCATCAGCGCGCGGGCGATCGCCAGCATCTGCTGCTCGCCGCCGGACAGCGTGCCGGCGCGCTGGCCCGTCCGCTCCGCCAGGCGCGGGAACAGGGCGAAGGCCTGCTCGCGCAGCCGCCCGAACTCGGCCTTGCCTCCCTGGCCGCCCGCCTGGGCGCCCATCAGCAGGTTCTCGTTGACCGTCATGCGGCCGAAGATGCGCCGCCCTTCCGGCGACTGCGCGATGCCCTGCCGCATGATCAGGTGGGTCGGCAGGCCGGTGATGTCCTGCCCGTCATAGATCACGGCGCCGGTCCGGGCGCGCGGGCTGCCGCAAATGGTCATCATCAGGGTCGACTTGCCGGCGCCGTTGGCGCCGATCAGGGTGACGATCTCGCCGGGCTCCACGTGCAGGTCCACGCCGCGCAGCGCCTGGATCGCGCCGTAGAACGCGGTCACGCCGGATAGGCGGAGCATCGTCACGCGACGGCCGCTTCCGCCGGGATCTCGTCGTCCTCGCCTTCGCCGAGGTAGGCGGCGATCACCGCCGGGTCGGCCCGCACCGCCTCGGGGACGCCGTCCGCGATCTTCTTGCCGTGGTCCAGCACCACGATGCGGTCGGAGATGCGCATCACCACGCCCATGTCGTGCTCGATCAGCAGCACGGAGCACGGCGTGTCGATCCCGCCATCCCGGATGCGGCGCAGCAGGGCGGCCAGCCCGTCGCTTTCCCGCGGGTTCAGCCCGGCGGCCGGCTCGTCCAGGCAGAGCAGGACGGGGCCGGTGCACATGGCGCGCGCGATCTCCAGGCGGCGCTGGTCGCCGTAGGGCAGGGCGCCCGCCGGGTCGTCGGCGCGGCGCAGCAGCCCGGTCGCATCGAGCCAGAGCCGGGCGCGGTCGATGGCCGCGCGCTCCGCCCGGCGGTGGCCGCCCAGGCCCACCACGGCCAGCAGCCCGGCGGCCACGTTGGGCATCAGGGTGTTGTGCTGCGCCACCAGCAGGTTCTCCAGCACCGTCATGCCCGCGAACAGGCGGATGTTCTGGAACGTGCGCGCCACCCGCGCGCGCCGGGCGATGCGGTGGCCCGGCAGGCGTTGCAGGGCGTAGGCGGCGCCGTCCGCGTGGGTCAGCCGCAAGGCGCCCGACGTGGGGCGGTAGAAGCCGGTGATGCAGTTGAACACCGTGGTCTTGCCCGCGCCGTTCGGCCCGATGACGGAGGTGATCTGCCCGGCGCGCGCGCTGAAGGACAGGGCCGCCACCGCGGTCAGCCCGCCGAACCGCATGGTCAGCGCGTCCACCTCCAGCAGGTCAGCCCCGGCTGCCTCAGCCACGCCCTTGCGCCACCAGTTCGGCCGCGATCTCCCGCGGGGCGCTGCCCAGCGCCACGGACGGCGTGCGGTTGGACACCAGCCCGCGCGGACGCAGGATCATCATGATCACCAGCGCCAGGCCGAAGATCAGCATGCGGTACTGGCCGATGTCGCCCACCACGGCGGACAGCCAGCCGAAGCCGGGCTGGCTGTTGAGGGTGCTGAGGAAATCCCGCAGCACCTCCAGCCCGCCGATCATGATCACCGCGGCGAGTGCCACCCCCAACTGGCTGCCCAGGCCGCCCAGCACCACGATCGCCAGCACGATCGCCGATTCGATGAAGGTGAAGCTTTCCGGGCTGATGAAGGCCTGCCGCGTCGCGAAGAACGCGCCGGCGAACCCGCCGAAGGTGGCGCCGATCGCGAACGCGGTCAGCTTCGTCACCGTCACGTTGATGCCCAGCGAGCGGCAGGCGATCTCGTCCTCCCGCAGCGCCTCCCACGCCCGCCCCAGCGGCAGCCGGCGCAGCCGCAGCGAGACCCAGTTGGTCAGCAGCGCCAGGCCCAGGATCACGTAATAGAGGTAGGTCACCCGCTGCGTCGGGCTTGGGGTCATCCCGAAATACCCGGCGAAGGTGCCGGGCCCGCCGCCTATCGCGAAGCTGAGGCCGAACAGGGTCGGGCGCGGGATGCCGGAGATGCCGTTCGGCCCGTTGGTGAGGTGCGTCCAGTTGTTCAGCACGATGCGGATGATCTCGCCGAACGCGAGCGTCACGATGGCGAGGTAGTCGCCGCGCAGCCGCAGCACGGGGAAGCCGAGCAGCACGCCCGCCGTGGCCGCGAACAGCCCGGCGAGCGGCAGGCAGGTCCAGAACCCCAGCCCGTAGGTCGTGGACATCAGCGCGTAGCTGTAGGCGCCGACCGCGTAGAAGGCGACGTAACCCAGGTCCAGCAAGCCGGCCAGCCCGACCACGATGTTCAGCCCCCAGCCGAGCATCACGTAGGTCAGCACCACCACGCCCAGGTCCAGGTAGTAGCGGCCGGAGACGAAGGGCAGCAGCAGCGCGAACGCGAGCAGGGCGGGCGCCACGTACCGCCCGGCATGGGCGAGCGCCTCCGCGGTGCGGCGGTTGGCGGCAACCGCCTCGCGCCGGGTGCGCGCGGCCCAGGCGAACCCGGCCAGCCGCAGCGCGAACACGGCCAGCACGATCCCGCCCGACAGCCAAGGCCGCCAGTTCAGCACCAGCGAGTCCGGCCCGGGCTCCATCCGCAGGCCCACCATGGGGACGAACAGCCCCGCCGCGACGGCTGCGGCGAGCAGCGACTGGCGCAGGGCGTGGATCATACCTTCTCCACGTCCGCGCGGCCGAGCAGCCCGGTGGGCATGAAGATCAACACGATGATCAGGATGGAGAACGCGGCCACGTCCTTGTACTGGACGGAGAAGTAGGCCGACCAGAACGTCTCGATCAGCCCGATCAGCAGGCCGCCGAGCACCGCGCCCGGCAGCGAGCCGATGCCGCCCAGCACCGCGGCCGTGAACGCCTTCACCCCGGCGACGAAGCCGATGAAGAAGTCGATCACCCCGTAGCGCAGCAGGAACATGAGCCCCGCCACCGCCGCCAGGGCCGCGCCGATGACGAAGGTCAGGCTGATGGTGCGGTCCGTGTCGATGCCCAGCAGGCTGGCCATCCGGATGTCCTGCTCGCAGGCCCGCATGGCGCGGCCGAGCGGGGTGCGGGTGACCAGCCAGGTGAACACGCCCAGGACGGTCAGCGTCGTGACCACGATCGCGATCTGCATGAAGGAGAGCTGCACGACGAAGCCGTCCTGCTCCAGCAGTTCGTACCCGCCCGGGACGAGGGGGTGGAACGGCTTGACGTTGGCGCCCTGGGCGACCTGCGCGAAGTTCTGCAACGTGATGGACATGCCGATGGCGCTGATCAACGGCGCCAGCCGGAACGAGCCGCGCAACGGGCGGTAGGCGACCCGCTCGATGGTCCAGCCGTACAGCCCGGCGAGTGCCGCCGCGAACACCAAGGTGATGGCGAGCGCCAGCGGGACGGAGCTGATGCCGAGCACCGACAGCAGCAGCAGGGCGATCAGCGACAAGAACGAACCGATCATGAACACGTCGCCGTGCGCGAAGTTGATCATGCCGATGATGCCGTACACCATGGTGTAGCCGACGGCGATCAGCCCATAGATCATTCCGAGCGTTACGCCGTTGATAAGCTGTTGGAAAGCGTATGCCACGACGTCGGCGCCCCCGATCCCTGGACGGCGAACAGACACGGGTTGCGCCATGCGTGCAAGGGAGCCATGCCGGGCGCGCACGATGGAGGAGGGGGCTTTCCTTCCGGCATCCGGGTGCCTATACACCGTCGTGCGGGTGATTAGCTCAGTTGGTAGAGCAGCTGACTCTTAATCAGCGGGTCGTTGGTTCGAACCCAACATCACCCATAATGAAACAACTGAGTGCCCAGCGCTGGGCAAGGCGGACATGAGAAATGTCCGTAGGAGGCGGGGCCGCGCCGTCATGGCCCTTCCCGGCTCGCAGTGGGCTTGCGAACCGCATCGTCCAGCCCTTCCACCTATCTCACATCGCGCGCGAGTTCCGCCGCAGGCCGTCAAGGTCGGCCGCCCTACGGCGCCTCGAAGCTCGCAGCGCTCGTGCGCGGCGCCGAACTGGTTTGGCCAAAAGCCACTGTGGATGGCGGCGCCGAACAAGGTTCCAGCCCCGCAGCGGATGGGACGCCAGCGGAAGGATCGCAGCATCGCGGAGCGGTTCGGCGTGGACGTGAGGGCCAGTCCCCCTCCGCTTGATTGCAAGAACGTGCCGTCCGCCTTAATCGGTCGGGCGACGCATTCGCTCGGAAAGGTTGGCCATGCCCCATGACGGTCACGAGAGTCACGCAGCTCCCCAAGACGGTTGGAGGACCAGCGGCGTGCGCGTCGTGCCGGGTGACCGGCTGGACGCCAACACGGCCCAGACACCGGGCATGCATCGTGAGGCGGCCATCAACCTGGCCCGCGTGGGGGCACAGAAGATCTGGGCGGGGACGGTCAGCATCCACGCGAACGCGAAGACCGGGGCGCACCATCACGGAGAGTTGGAGAGCGTCATCTATGTCGTCCGCGGCCGTGCCCGCATGCGCTGGGGCGAGCGCTTGGAGTTCATGGCCGAGGCGGGGCCGGGCGACTTCATCTACGTGCCGCCCTACGTTCCGCACCAGGAGATCAACGCCTCGACGGAAGAGACGCTGGAATGCGTTCTCGTTCGATCGGACAACGAAGCGGTTGTCGTGAACCTCGACATCGAGCCGGTCGAGAAGCCGGACAACGTGTTGTGGATCGACCCGATCCACAAGGAGACGAAGGCCTAGACGGACACCGTCGGGAGCGGCACAGACACGTCACTGCTCCTGCCTTTCCTCCTACGGCTGGCGCCCTGGCTCCGGAATACGTTGCCGCCGAGCGGACAGGCTCGTGGTTCGCTTCAGGCGTTCCATCGCGAAGCGGGACGTTCCTCGCCGCCATCCGGGTCGCTGCGGCCGGTGGCCGTGCCGCCGCTGCGAAACCTCTGCGCGGTGCCGACCGCCGGGTTGGCGGTGGCGGCGTCCGGCAGCGGCGGCGTGCCACCCGTGCGTTCCTGTTCAGGGCGCTGGCGCCAGTTGGGCCAGGCGGTCGGTCAGCTTGACGTTCTCGCTGTAGTCAACCGGGCAGATCACGACCGTGACCCCATCGGAAGCGAGCGCCGCCTCAAGCGCAGGGAGCAAGCCGGCCGCCTCCGACACGCGGACGCCCGTGGCGCCAAAGCTCTCGGCATAGGCGACGAAGTCCGGGTTGGTGAAATCGACGTGCTCGTGCTCGTGCAGCTCAAGGTCCATCTTCCACTTGATCAGCCCGTATGCGGCGTCCTCCCAGATCAGCACCGCCAGCGGGATCTTCTCGCGCAGCGCGGTCGCGATCTCCTGGCTGTTCATCATGAACGCCGCGTCGCCCATGGAAGCGAGAACGCGGCGCTGCGGAAAGGCGAGCTTGGCCGCCATGGCGCCGGGCAGCGCGAACGCCATGGTCGAAAGCCCGTTGGAGATGATGCAGGTGTTCGGCGCCTGCGTCGGGTAAAGGCGCGCCATCCACATCTTGGCCGCCCCGGTGTCGGCCAGCACGATGTCCTCGTTGCCCAACGCCTTGCGGATGTCGGCCACGATGCGGGCGGGCTTGAGCGGAAAGGAGGCGTCGGCCGCGCCCTGCGCGAGTTCCTCGTCGTGCTGGGCGCGCGCCTGCGCCAGATCCAGCGTGGGCCGGGGGGCGAGCATCGGGGCGAGCGCACCGAGCGCGGCCCCGATGTCGCCGATCAGGCTGAGCTCCGGCTGATAGGACTTGTCGCTGTCCTGGGCGAACTCGTGCAGGTGGACGATGCGCTTGTCGCCCTTGGGGTTGATGCGGGCCGGATCGAACTCCTGGATCTCGTAGCCGACGGCGAGGATGACGTCCGCCTCGCCGAAGCTCGCGTTCTCGTAGTCGGGCCGCATGAAGCCGACCGTGCCGATCGCGTTCGGGTGCGCGTCGGGGATCACGCCCTTGCCGTGGAACGTGACCGCGACGGGCAGGTTGGCCGCCGCCGCGAAGCGGACAAGCGCGTCCGAAGCGCCGGCGCGCGCCACGCCGTGGCCCGCGAGCACGATCGGGCGCCGGGCCTGCCCCATGATCCCGGCGGCCAAGCTGAGCGCTTCCGGCCCGACGAGCGGCTTGGCGCTGCGCGGGATGCGCAGCGGGGACGGCGCGCCCGGCGTGGGCACCTGCTCGACGTCCTCCGGCACGGCGAGGAACACTGCGCCCGGCCGCCCGGTCTGCGCCAGATCGAACGCCTTGCGCACCATCTCGGGGAGGGCGGCCGGCGTCAGCACCGTGTCCGACCATTTGGTGACGGGACGGAACATCGCCGGGAGGTCGATCGACTGGTGGCTTTCCTTGAAGATGCGGCTCAGCCCGACCTGCGCGCCGAGCGCCACCAGCGGCGCGCTGCAGGTCTGCGCGTCGGCGGTGCCGAGCAGGAGGTTGATGGCGCCCGGTCCCAGGGTGGCGGAGCACACGCCGGCGCGCCCAGTCAGGCGGCCGTAGATGTCCGCCATGAACGATGCCGCCTGCTCGTGGTGGACGAGGACGTAGCGGATCTTGCCCGACCGCTTGAGGGACCGGATCAGCCAGATGTTCTCCTCGCCCGGCAGGCCGAAGATGTACTCCACCCCTTCGGCCTCAAGGCAGCGGACGAGCAGGTCGGACGCGGCGTCGTCGTGGCTGGGCATTGCTTGTCTCCGGTGTTGTGGGGGCGGTGGGCACGTCAGCGAGGGCCAAGGTTTCCTATGGCCTGGATAGCCGCCGCGTAGTTCTGGCCGGCATGCTTGCCCATGGCTTGGACGAGAACTTGCTCGCCGTCATGCTCAGCCTTGACTTTGCGCGTCCTCGTTCGAGGACGCAGTCACTGCCAGCGCCCAGGCCAGTGCCAGGACCGCGATGATCGCCGCGAACCCGGAAGCACCGAAGAGGTGGACTGCGAAGGCGCCGCACAGCGCCCCGGCGATGAAGCAGGCGATGATCGGCGGCAGCACCCGCCGTTCCGAACCTGGCTTCCCCGCGACGAATGAGGACACCAGCGTGGTGGACACGCCGGTGATGTACGTCGTGTGGAAGGGCACGGACCCGACCTTTCCCAAGGCGCCGTTCTGCAACCCCAAGGCGAGGCACAGGCAGGCCACGGCCAGGACGCGGCCCACAGGGGGCGTGAGGGTCGAGCAAGCCAGGCCGGCCGCGATCAGCGCGATTTCGAGGCCGATCGGTTTGGCGAGGCGGCGAGCGGCGGAATGCCCCGGCGTATTGGGAAAGACGACCCCGCCCGCAGTGCCGGCCAGGAACGCGACAACCGCGACGAGGCACGTGATGACGTCCACCCAGTTGCCGCGGGACAAGTAAACGGCCGACAAGATCGAGTTGCCGGTTATATGCCCCGTGAAGCTTCCGAAGCTCACATAGCTGCCGGCGTCGGCGAAGCCGCCGGCCGTGGACAGGAGCAGGCTGATCGTGAAGTAGCGGCGGTTCGCCATCGGCTAGGACCCGGCCAAGGCCAGCCGCGCGGCCATCGCAAGGCGCGGGGCGCCGGGAGCCAGGCTGGAGGACTGGTCGCCCGCCGACCTGGGGCGTGACCGGCTGCCGAACGGTTTCGTGCCCATGGCGATGCATATCCTTGATCGTGCCGGCGCTCAGCGACGGGCCAGGGGCAGCACGGACAGCGAGCGGACGCCCTGCGCGCCGTGGATCAGCACGCCCTCGATGTCGGCGGTCGCCGACGGACCGGTCTGGAAGACCGCGTAGTGCGCCCGCCGCCATTCCGGGCGGCGATAGGCGTGGTGGATGTTGGCCACGATGTCGGCCGGGTCCAGCAGCACGATCAGGTGCTGCGGCAGGTAGCCGAGCGTGTTGACCCCCAACGCCTCGTCGGTCAGGCAGACGGAGCCCGTTTCCGCGACGGCGAAGGCGGCCCGGACGACGCCGAGATCGACATCGGCAAGGTCGGCCGGCTGTGTGGCGGGGCCGAGGAGGCGGTTGCCGGGGATTTCGGGGACGTTGGAGCAGACGATCCTGGCGCCGGCGAGCCTGGCGTGCAGCGGGGCGAGCGGGTCGGAGATGGGAGCTTGCAGCAGCTTGCCGCCCATCTTCGTCAGGGCGTCCCCGAAGGCGAGCAGCAGGTCCGGCGGGCGCTGGTCGTCGAACATCGGCACCACGGGTTCCGGCCGGTCGAGCTTGGGCTTGTGAGCCCGCACGGCGGCGAGGATGTCGTCGCGAGCGCTCATGGCTTCTTCGTCCGGTGTTCGGCGTGCCACTGGTGGAAGGTCTGTCTGGGCGCGTGGGGGACCTCCCTGCCCCGGCCCCAGGTGTTCATGCGGTTGTAGATGACCCAGCGCGGCAGGTGGCGCAGGGCGCTGTCGGCAAGCGGGAGCGCGGCGCGGTAGAGGCGCGGGCTGGCAAGCAGCGCGCCCGCGGCCTGCATCATGGCCTTCTTCAGGAGAGGCAGCTCGTGCGTTTCGGACATGACCTTGCGCCAGGCGGCGATCTGCTCGTGGATGTTGATCTTGACCGGGCAGACGGCGGTGCAGGAGCCGTTCAGGGTCGAGGAATAGACGACCTTGCTGTACTTGCGGGCGCTGAAGGTAGGATTGAGGATGACGCCGATCGGGCCGGCGTACGTGCCGCCGTAGCTGAGGCCGCCGCTGCGGCGGAACACCGGGCAGGTGTTCATGCAGGCGCCGCAGCGAATGCACTTCAGCGAGGTCCAGAACTGCTCCATGCCAAGCCGCTCGGAGCGGCCGTTGTCGACAAGGACGACGTGCATCTCGCCGCCGGCGCGAGGGCCGCGAAAATGGGAGGTGTACTGCGTCATCGGCGAACCGAGGGCGGAGCGGGACAGCAGGCGGACCAGCACGGCGAGGTGATCGAGGCGGGGAACGAGCTTCTCGATGCCGGCGGAGACGATGTGCAGCTTGGGCGTGTTGGCGGAAAGGTCGGCATTGCCCTCGTTGGTGCAGACGACGACGGTTCCGGTCTCGGCCACGGCGAAGTTGCAACCGGTCATGCCGGCGTCCGCCGCCAGTATGATCGGCCTGGTGGCTTCGCGTTGCCGTTCGGCGAGGTAGCTGGGATCGTCGTTGCCGGCGTCCGAACCGAGGTTGTCCGCGAACACCTGGGCCACATCGGAGCGCAGCTTGTGGACGGCCGGGACCACGACGTGGCTGGGCGCCTCCCCGTCGAGCTGCTGGATGCGCTCGCCGAGGTCGGTCTCGACGACGTCGATGCCGTGATCCTTCATGTAGTCGCGGAAGTTGCATTCCTCGGTGAGCATCGACTTGCTCTTGATGAGCCGTTTCGCCCCATGGTCACGCAGGATGCCGAGCACGATTCCGTTGTGTTCGCCTGCGTCGCGGGCCCAGTGGACATGGATGCCCTGAGCGCGGGCGTTGGCCTCGAACATCTCGAGGTATTTGTCGAGATGGGTAAGCGTGTGCTCCTTGATGGCGGAGGCGAGATCGCGAAGCTCCTCCCACTCGGGAATGCCGTGCATCTCGCGGTCGCGTTTCTGGCGCATGTCCCACAGCCGCTCGTCATGCATCTTCTCGTGCTCGGAGGCGGCGATGAAGCGGTTGGCGGCCTCGCTCTGGTCGACGGGACGGTCGCCGCGGATCTTGGCGCCGCGGGGCTGGGGTTCGCGGGTCTTGGAGCGCATCGGCTTCGACGTGCCTTCGGCGTGGTCGAGCCGGGCGGCGCCGTGGCGGGCGCCTTCGGCCGAACCGGGGTCGGCCAGGTCGCCATGGATCATGGTGTTGCTGGGCGCGGTCTGCCGGGAGTCGCTCATGCCCGGGCTCCGTTCAGGATCTGGGCGATGTGGATGTACTTCTGCGGCAGGCCGAGGCGCTCGGCGCAGCCCTGCTGGTGCAGCATGCAGGAGCTGTCGGACGACGTCACGTACTCGGCGCCGGCCTGGTGCTGGTCGGTGACCTTGTCGTGGCCCATCTTGGCGGAAACCCCCTCCTCGAAGACGGAAAAGGTGCCGCCGAAGCCGCAGCACTCGTCGGGGCGGGTGAGCTGCGCGAATTGGAGGCCGCGGACCTTGCCGAGCAGGTCCATGGGCTTGGAAAAGGCGGCTTCGCGCAGTTCGGAGTGGCTGGCGATGTGCAGGCCGCGCAGCGTCTGGCAGTTGTTGTGCAGAGCGACCTTGTGCGGGAACTCGGCCCAGGGGAAGGCGTCGACCTTCAGGACGTCGTGCAGGAACTCGACCAGCTCGAAGCTCTTGGCGCGGACGGACTTGACCTCCTCGGTCTGCTCGATGGCGTCGAACGCATAGCGGACCTGGTGGATGCAACTGCCGGAGCAGGCGACGACGTAGTCGTAGGGAGCGAAGTTGCGGACGAAGAGGGCCTCGGTCGCCGCGCTTTCAGCATGGCAGCCGGTGTTGGTCATCGGCTGGCCGCAACAGGTCTGGTCGACGGGGTAGTCGACGTCGCAGCCGAGCCGCTCCAGCAGTTCCAGCGTCGCGATGCCGACTTCAGGGTGGAACGCATCGACATAGCAGGGAATGAACAATCCAACGCGCATGAACTCGCTCCGGCCCGGGCTTGAGGTTGACTTGGACGCTCCCGGCTCGGCCTTAACGGCGCCGATCAGTGGAAAAGGTTGGTGCGGGCGACGTCGAGTACCTCGGTGCCGCGGCCGTTGATGACGGCCTTCGCCATCCACAACCCGAAGCCGGCTGCTTCCTTGATGCCGATCGCGGGCGGCATCGACAGTTCGTTCGGAGGTGTCACCACATCCAGCAGCGCGGGGCCGGGATGTGCCAGGACTGCCTGCATGGCGTCCGCCAGCTCGGCCGGGTCCTCGACGCGGCGGGAGAACAAGCCTGCTCCCTTCGCCACCGCCGCGAAGTCGGGATTGACCAGGTTCACGGCGGTGTCGAGGTAGCCGGCGCCCATCATCTCCATCTGCACGAAGCCGAGCGTGCCGTTGTTCAGCACGATGATCTTCACCGGCAGCTTGAGCTGGTTCAATGAAAGAAGATCGCCCATCAGCATGGTGAAGCCGCCATCGCCCGAGAAGGAGACCACTTGCCGTCCGGGGTAGGCCGCCTGGGCGCCGATCGCCTGCGGCAAGGCGTTGGCCATGGAGCCGTGGTTCAGCGAGCCGATGAGACGCCGCTTGCCGTTCATCCTGAGATAGCGCGCGGCCCAGATGGTGGGGGTGCCCACGTCGAAGGTGAAGACGGCATCCTCGGCCGCCAGGTCGCTCAGCGTCTTGGCGACGAACTGCGGATGCAGCGTGCCCCCGGCATGTCCGACCGCCAGCTCGTCCAGCCCTTGCCTGGCCTTCCTGTAGTTGGCCAGGCTGCCGTCCAGGTGCGCCCTGTCCGCTTTCGGTTGCAGGCGCGGCAGCAGGCCCTCGATCGTGGCGCCAACGTCTCCCAGCAGGCCCAGGTCGATGCGGCAGCGCCGTCCCAGAACCTCGGGACGGATGTCGACCTGCGCGATCTTGGCGTCCGTCGGATAGAACTGCCGGTAGGGAAAGTCCGTCCCCAGCATCAGCAGCGCGTCGCAGTCCAGCATGGCATGGTAGCCGGACGAGAAGCCGATCAGCCCGGTCATCCCCACGTCGAACGGGTTGTCCCACTCGACGCCTTCCTTCCCGCCGAGCGCGTGGACAACCGGGGATTTCAACGCGTCGCACAGCCGCATGAGTTCGGCATGGCTGCCGTAGCAGCCGCGGCCGCACAGCAGGGTGACACGCGACGCTTCGTTGAGCAGCTTGGCCAACGCGTCCAGTTCGCGATCCTGCGGCCGT
The DNA here is from genome assembly GCA_964245075.1 of uncultured Acetobacteraceae bacterium. Classification (GTDB taxonomy): domain Bacteria; phylum Pseudomonadota; class Alphaproteobacteria; order Acetobacterales; family Acetobacteraceae; genus LMUY01. Next base: position 11,025 of record CAXTLC010000075.1, on the reverse strand, counting down.
GTGACCGGCTGCGCCGGCAGCAGCGAGGGGGACAGGGCGCTGACCGGCGGCGCGTCCAGGGCGGCGACGTCGCCGGGCAGCACCAGCACCGAAACGCCGCGCTTGGCGACGGCCACGCGCATCGCCGTCTCGATCACGGCGGGAAGTTGGTTGGGCGTCGAGATCAGCTCGCAGTAGTGGCTGCATTCCTGGAACAGGATCTGCGGGTTGGTTTCCTGGAAGTAGCTGCGGCCGACCTCCGCGCTGGGTATCTGCGCCGCTATTGCAAGAACCGGCACCCGCGACCGGTGGCAGTCATACAGCCCGTTGATCAGATGCAGGTTCCCGGGTCCGCACGATCCCGCGCACACCGCGAGCGACCCTGTCAGGTGTGCCTCGGCACCCGCGGCGAACGCCGCGACTTCCTCGTGCCTGACGTGTATCCACTCGATGTCGCCGCGCTTGCGCAGCGTTTCGGTCAGGGCGTTCAGGCTGTCGCCGGCGATGCCGAAGATGCGCTTGACCCCGCCCCGGTGCAGCGCCTCGACGAGAAGCTCGGAGACGTCGATTTTGCTCATGAGCCGCTACTTCCTAATGATCGTCAGGCCCCGGCAAGCCCGCTGCCCACCATCGCGCGGGCGTTCACCGCCTTGTCGAACGCGTCCGGATCGATATCGCCGGACTTCGCCGCCGCCTGCCTGAGCGTCAGGTCGTGATCCATCGCGATGTGGGCGATGTTCGATGCCTTGTCGTAGCCGATCACCGGGCTGAGCGCCGTCACCAGCATCACCGACTTCTCGACATACTGGGCGATGCGCTTCTCGTTCAGCTTCGTGCCCTCGACGGAGTAGAGGCGGAACTTCTCGGAGCCGTCGGCCAGGATGCGCGCCGAGTGCAGGAAGTTGTTGATGATGATCGGCCGCATGGCGTTCAGCTCGAAGTTGCCCTGGCTGCCGGCGAAGGCCACGGCATTGTCGTCGCCGATGACCTGGATCGCGATCATCACCATGGCCTCGCACTGGGTCGGGTTCACCTTGCCCGGCATGATCGAGCTGCCGGGCTCGTTGGCCGGCAACACCAGTTCGCCGAGGCCGCAGCGCGGTCCGGAGGCGAGCCAGCGCATGTCGTTGGCGATCTTCATGAGCGCCACGGCCACGCCCCGCAGCGCCGCGTGGGCGCGCACCATGGCGTCCAGCGAACCCTGGGCCGCGAACTTGTTGGGCGCGGTCACGAAAGGCTGGCCGGTGAACTCGGCGATCTGCTCGGCGACCTTCACGCTGAAGCCCGGCGGCGCGTTCAGGCCGGTGCCGACTGCGGTGCCGCCGATCGCCAGCTCGAGCAGGCCGTTGCGCGCGTGGGCCACGTCGGCCATCGCGTCGCGTATCTGGTGGGCGTAGCCGGACCATTCCTGTCCGACCGTCAGCGGGACGGCATCCTCGAGATGGGTGCGGCCGATCTTGACGACATCCTTCCAATCCGCCGACTTGACCTCGATCGCCTTGGCCAGCGTGTCGAGTTGCGGCATCAGGTGGGCGTCCAGCTCCCGCACCGCCGCGACGTGCATCGCGGTTGGAAAGCTGTCGTTGCTCGACATGCCCATGTTGACGTGGTCGTTCGGATGGATCGGCGACTTGCTGCCAAGCTCGCCGCCGAGCAGCTGGATGGCGCGGTTGGAGATGACCTCGTTGACGTTCATGTTGGACTGGGTGCCGGAGCCGGTCTGCCAGACATAGAGCGGAAAATGCTCGTCGAGCTTGCCCGCGATCACCTCGTCCGCCACCCGCACGATGGCCGCGGCCTGCCATTCCTCCAGCCGCTCGTCGCGGGCGTTGACGATGGCGGCAGCCTTCTTGACCACGCCGTAGGCCCGGCAGACCTCCTTGGGCATCTTGTCGTGGCCGATGGAGAAGTGGACCAGGCTGCGCTGCGTCTGCGCGCCCCAATACTTGTCGGCCGGAACCTCGATGCTGCCCATCGAATCGCTCTCGGTGCGCTCGCCCTTGGCGTCGATGCCGATCGGGATGTCCTTCATGGCGTGGCCGGTGCCTCGATGTCCGAACATGGCGAATGGCTCCGTTGTCGGAAGCTGGTCAATAATGCGGCTTGTAGAGCATCGCCTCGATCCACGGCCCGATCTCGGCGGGGCGCTCCGCCGTGGCCAGGCCGTTGTCGAACATGTACTCGGCCACCCGGGTCGCGGTCGCGACCTCGGTCGCCAGGATGTTGGCCTGGCTCGGGAACAGCATTCCCTTGGCGCGGAGGTCGTCGCCCACCTGGTCGGCGCTCGCCTCCGCGGCGACGATGAAGCACTGGTCGGTGATGCGCTTCGGCTTGGCGGCATACGTCGCGAGGCCGATCGCCGGGAAGATGTAGAAGTTGTTGGCCTGGCCGGGATGGAACGTCTTGCCGTCGACCGTCGCGTCCGGGAACTGCACGCCGGCCGCGTAGAGGGCCTTGCCCTTGGACCATGTGTAGGCCTGCTCGGCCGTGCATTCCGCCTTCTCGGTCGGGTTGGACAGCGCGAAGATCACCGGACGGTCGTTCAGCTTGCTCATCGCCTCCACCACGGGCTGCGTGAACGTGCCGCCGACGGTGCTGACGCCGATCAGGATCGTCGGCTTCAGGGCCTCGATGGCCTTGACCAAGTCCTTGGTCGGCTCCGCCTTGTGGGCGTACACCCTTTGCGAGTCCGACAAATCCTTGCGCGACGGCTCGAGCAGCCCGCCGACGTCGAACATGCTGATCCGTCCGTCCGCATCGTCCTTGGACAGGCCCTTCTGCTGCATCGCCACCGAGATCAGGTTGCCGATGCCGATGCCGGCCGAACCCGCGCCGAAGAACAGGATGCGCTGGTCGGTCAGCTTCTCGTCCTTGATCTGCAACGCCGTCGTCAGGCCGGCTAAGGCGATGCTTGCCGTGCCCTGAATGTCGTCGTTGTAGCAGAGCACCTTGTCGGTGTACTTCGCCAGCAGGCGGATGGCGTCCGTGCCCTTCCAGTCCTCGAAGTGGATGCAGCAGCCCGGGAACACCTCCTGCACAGCCTGCACGAACTCATCCACGAAAGCGTCCAACGCTTCCGTCGGCGGCGGCGCCTGGCGGAGCCCCAGGTAAAGCGGGTCGGCCCGCAGGTCGGCCCGGCTGGTGCCGATGTCGAGCAGGATCGGCAGGCAGGAATCCGGTGGCACGGCAGCGCAAGCGGTGTAGAGCTGCAACTTGCCGATCGGGATGCCCATGCCATCCGTGCCCAGGTCTCCCAGCCCGAGTATGCGCCCGCCGGTGGAAACGCAGATGAACCGGACGTCCTTCATGGGCCAGTTCCGCAACACCTCAGCCACTTGGCCCTTCATGTCATGCGAAACGTACATCCCGCGGGCCCGGCGGTAGATGTGACCGAACTTAAGGCATGCCTCACCCACCGTAGGATCGTAAACGATCGGCAGGAAGCGCATGGGGTCGCTCATGACGACGCGGTAGAACAGCGTCTCGTTGCGGTCGAGAAGGCCGATCAGGTAGATGTAGCGCTCGAGATCGGAGGTTTTCTGCTCCAGGTGGCCGAGCACCCGGTCGGCCTGCCGGTCAAGGCTCTCCACGGCATGCGGCAGGAGACCTTGCAGACGGTACTTCCGCCGCTCTTCGAGCGTGAAGGCCGTTCCCTTGTTCAGGCCGGGATTGTCCAATACGTCCAGGCCGGCAGCCGTGCTGTCGAAGTCACCGGTCACGGCCATCATGCGATCTCCAAGGATTTTTGACAGGCAGGTGACGGGCGTCACGTTTCTCGGTTTTGTTCAGCGTTCGGAACGCTTCGACAGCCCGCATTCCACCATATGATACCCAACCTTGGTTGCAAGTCCAGCCCGGGGCGAGTGGCGGCGCCGCGATCCGACGGTCGCCATGCCGCATCGCAGACCAACACTCGCCGGGTCTGCGGCGTGCCTTGCGCTGCGTGGAGCGGGGCTGGTCCCAGCATCTTGCAGGCAAGGTGCCGCGGGCAAGACGTTGCTGAAGCGTTTGCGCTGCCGCAGCCGCGAGAGGCATGACTTATTCATCGTTTTGTAATAGAATCCGGCCCAGCCCCACGGTCAGCATGTCGATGAAGCCTCGCAGCTTCGGAACTGCGTTGGTGTCCGGCAGGGTGACGACGTGCAGCGGCAGGCTCGGCGCCGCGTGGTCCGCCAGGCAGCGGATCAGCCGGCCGCTTGCCAGGTCGCCGGCGACCACGGCGACGGGCGCCATGATGATGCCCGCCCCCTCCAGGGCCGTGGCCCGAAGCGCCTGGCCGTTGTTGATGCGCAAGCGGCCGGTCACGGAAACGGCGGCATCCCCGTCCGGTCCACGCAGGCGCCAAAGGCTCGGCTCGGCATGAAAGAAGTCGAGGCACTCGTGCGTCGCCAGTTCGGCCGCCGTGCCCGGTGCGCCGTGAGTGGCCAGGTACGCCGGCGATGCGCAGACGACGAGCCGCATGGGCGGCAGGGCGCGGGCAATCAGCCCGGAGTCCGGGAGCGTGCCGACCCTGATTGCGGCATCCAGGCCGTCCGTGAGCAGGTCGAGCCTCTGGTCCCCGAGAACCACGTCGACACGCACCTTCTGGTAGCGCCGCATGTACGCGGTGACGATGGCGGGCAGCACTGTCGTGCCGAGCGAGAGGGGCGCGGTGATCCGCAGCAGCCCGCGAGGCTCCGCCAGCATCGCGCCGGCGCTCGCCTCGGCGGCCTCGATCTCCAGCAGGATCGCGCGGCAGCGCTCGTAGTAGCTGCGGCCGAACTCGGTGATGCTTTGGCGCCGGGTGTTGCGTTGCAGGAGCGGCACGCCGAGCCGAGCCTCGAGGAAGCGGACGTGGTTGCCGACCATGGCCGGAGAAAGGCTGCTGGCCGCGGCCGCGGCGGCGAAGCTGCCTCGTTCCACGGTGCGCACGAAGCTTTGCATCGCGACCAGTCGATCCATTCGTCACTCCGGCTAACGAGTGAACGTGATACCGCAGCATTGCCGCGTGCTCCAGGCCGGTCCAGATCAAGCTCACCGAAACAGCGGCCTGCCGCGGCAGGGGGTTGCGCTCCGGAGCCGGCCTTCAAAGGCACGTCGCTGCCAAGTGCCACAACGCGAGGACAAACGATGAGCGTAAAATCCATGTTCGAGTTCAGGTTCCCCGAAGCCGCTCGCGAAGAAGGGCTTCGCCTGGTGACGAAGGCCGGCACTGACATGATACCGCTCGAGGGTTACCTCGACCACGAGGTCATCCAGGATTTCAGCGATCCCGGCCACATGATGGTCAACACCCGCTGGGCTACCCGCGAGCACGCAACCGCAGTGCTCGCCAAGTACAAGGACGGTCCGACGATCAAGCGCATCACCGAACTGCTGCCCGACCGGCCGGCCGGCTTCGTCGGCGACGTCCTGACGCCAGCCGCGTGACCGGCGAAGCCGGAACCGGCGCCATGCGGTTCCCGGGCAAGGTGGTCGTGGTGACGGGCGGCGGTGCGGGGGTCGGCGCCGCCACTGCCCGGCGCTTCGCCCGCGAAGGCGCCTCCGTCGTGCTGTGCGGCCGGGACAAGGAGGAGCTGGAGGAGGCCGCCGCCGCATGTGGCGGGGCGGCGCTCGCCCAGGCCGGCGACGTGTCTTCCGCGTCCGACATGGAGCAGCTCGCGCAAGCGGCGATCGACCGTTTCGGCCGGATCGACGTTCTGGTGAACAACGCCGCCTACACCGTGATGGGCGGCTTCCTCGACCATGGTCCCGAGGAATGGCGCAAGGTGATGGCGGCCGGCGTGGACGGCGTGTTCCACGCGACGCGAGCAATGCTGCCGCACCTGCTCCGGACGCGCGGAAACGTCGTCAACGTGTCCTCGCTGTCCGGCCTCGGCGGCGACTGGGGCATGAGCTTCCTGAACGCGAGCAAGGGCGCCATCAGCAACCTGACGCGCTCGCTGGCCCTGGAGTTCGGCCCGCGCGGCGTGCGCGTCAACGCGGTCAACCCAAGCCTGATCCTGACCGAGGCGACCCGCTCCATGCAGCAGGACGAGGCGCTGATGGCCAAGTTCGCCGAGCGCATCCCGCTCGGCCGCGGCGCGGAGCCGGAGGAGGTCGCGGACGTGATCGCCTTCCTGGCCAGCGAGGACGCCCGCTTCGTCACGGGCGTCAACCTGCCAGTCGACGGTGGCGTCCACGCCTCGAACGGGCAGCCCAGGATCATGGATGCCGCGTGATGACGCGGGCGACGATGACCCCGAATGGGCGATGAGACGCATCTTGGTGTTTTGGAGGAGCATGGCATGACGCTGAACGGAAAAGTCGCTGTCGTAACCGGGGCCAGCCAGGGGCTAGGCAAAGCCATCGCAACACGTCTGGCCGCCGAGGGCGCGTCCGTCGTGATCGACTACGTCGGCGACGCCAGACCAGCCGAAGAGCTTGTGAGCAGCCTTCAAGGCAAAGGCTTCAAGGCGCATGCCGTCAGCGCCGACGTCAGCAAGCCGGCGGAATGCCAGTCCCTCATGGCCGAGGCGGTGAGGGTTTTCGGGCAGCTTGACATCCTTGCCAGCAACGCCGGCGTCGAGCATTTCGGCAAGCTGGAGGACATCACCGAAGCCGACTTCCATCACGTGTTCTCCATCAACGTCGCTGGCCAGCTCTACGCCGCCCAGGCCGCGTGCCGCCACCTGCCGTCGGGTGGACGCATCGTGCTCACCTCGTCGGTCAGCGCCCGCACGCCCGTCTTCCACCATACCCTGTATGCGGCCAGCAAGGCGGCCGTGTCGGCGATGGCTCTCAATCTCGCGCCGGAGCTGGGAGAGCGCGGGATCACCATCAACGCCGTCGCGCCAGGCGGAACGGCGACGAACATGGCAAAGGAGTACGAAAAGCTCTACACGCACCCGGCGCTCAAGGACCTCCCGTCCGACGTCCTCGTGAAGATCAACTGCTCCCTGCAACGGATGGCGCAGCCAGAAGAGATCGCCGCGGCTGTCGCCTTCCTGGTCTCGGCCGACGCATCCTACATCAGCGGCAGCACCTTGGCGGTGGATGGCGGAACTTTCTAGCGCTTGCCGCCATCGCGATCAGGCGTGGCGAACTGCAACCATCCGCGGGTGGGATCGCAACCATCGCCGCCGTGCCCACACTCGTTGCGTCTGGCAGCGAGGACGACCGGGGCAAGAGGCGTCACGGCGGCTTCCCGCAGATCACGGCCGCAGGACGATCTTGCCGGACACGTTCGATCCCTCCAGCAACTCCTGCGCGCGACGTGCTTGATCCAACGGCAGGACCTGATCGACCACCGGGTCGATCAGGCCTTCCTTCAGCCAGCCGAACAGGATGGCGACATCCCCGCGGAACTGCTCGGGATGCTTCTTCTTGGACCAGGGAATGACGAAGATCTCCACCCGGCGCGAGCCGGGCCGCAGCTTGAGCCGCAGCAAGCGCGCAAGCGTGCCGGCCAGCTTCAGCTTGGGGCTGCCGCCGCCCTGGACGGCAGAGGCGGCGCCCAGGGCGACGAGCGTGCCGCCCGGCGCGAGCAGCCGGTACGAACGGTCGAGGCTGGGGCCGCCGATGGGGTCGAACACGGCATCGACCCCGCCCGGCCGCCGCGCCTGCACGGCCGCGACCAGGCCGGGATCGTCGCGGTCGAACGCCACCGTGCCGCCCTGTCGCGCGGCCTCCAGCTTGCCGCTGCTCGCCGTGCCATAGACGACGATGCCGAGCTGTTTTGCGACCTGCCGCATCGCGGTCCCGACGCCGCCCGCCAAGCCGTAGATGAAGGCCACGTCGCCCTTTCTCAGGCGGGCGGCCCGCGTCAGGAGCTGATAGGCTGTCGTGTAGTTCAGGACGACGCTGACCGCCTTGTCGGCTGACAGGCCCGGCGGGACCGTGATCAGCTCGCCCTCCGCCAAGCAGATGCATCGTTGCTGACTGCCGGTCCCGGGGAGCGCTGCAACCTGGTCGCCGACCTGGAACCGCGACGCCCCCGGCCCAAGCGCTTCGACCACTCCGACGAGGTCGTAGCCGGGCGTCACGGGGAAGCGCCCGCCAGCCAGGCCGCTGCGGAGCAGGACGTCGCCGTAGGCAGCGCCTGCGGCGAGGATGCGGATCTTCGCCTCGCCCGGGCCGGGAACCGGCTCGGCCTCCTCCACCAGCTCGATCTCATCGAGCCCACCTGCTCGCCGGATCACGACCTTGCGGTTCACGCGCAGTGACCGCGGCCGAACGGCCCACGCCCGCAATGGACCAAGCCCGGTGGTGGCTGCGGTGAACCGCAATTCCCGGCATCCCGAACCGTGATCGTCAAGTGGCTGCTCCTGCGTTGGCTATGACGGAGGCAAGTCGAGGACTTGAGCCGCGAGCACCTCTGGCCACCCGGGGCACACCGGCAGCCCGGCGGCGAACATCTGCCCCTTCATCTCGCGGGCGTGGTCTGGCGCCAGCGTCTGGTGGGGCAGCGGCGCACGACCGCCGGATTCGGCCAGGAGCTTGCGTCCCGGCGCACCGGCTTTTCACTTGAGCGCCGCCCCTACAGCGGCGTCGACGACTGCGTTCACGAAGCGGTCGTCGATTGGCTCCTTGGAGAACCAGCGTCGATAGAAGAGTGGGCCAACCGTTTCGGCAACGAGGTCGGCAGCGGGCCTGTCCGATGGCATCTCGCCGCTGTCCTTGGCGCGCTGCACCACCTCTTCGAACGGGGCCATCAAGCCTTTGTGCCACTCCGTTTGCATTGCAGCGATGCCGGCGTCGCGTTCGGTCGCATCGATGATCGAGGGATAGACCGAACTCCAACTCGCGGTCCGCAACTGGTCCGCGAGGTTTGCCGCCAGCGCATGGACGTCGCCGCGCAAACACCCCGTGTCAGGCGGCTCACGCGCGCCCCCCAGCCTGGAACAGGCGTCGATGAGCAGGGCTGAGCGCGATGGCCAGTGGCGATAGATGGTCGTTTTCGACACGCCGGACACACGGGACACCTCATCGATGCTGACGCCCGCCAGGCCGCTCTGCGACAACTGTCGATAGGTCTCGGCCAACACCGCGGCCTTGGAGCGCTCCACCCGTTTGTCGGCCGCCTGACGACTCTCCCCCACGCTCCACCTTTCGCTTGATGTTTGCGATACGCTACGGTAGCGTCCTGTAAGGACGACACCGTCCAGTTATCGCCCCACGGCGTCGAAATCCCAAGGAGAAGCTAGGCATGAGTCGGTTGAGCGGAAAGATCGCCCTCGTCACCGGTGGAACGAGCGGCATGGGCGCCGCCACGGCGAAGGTGTTTCGCGCGGAAGGGGCTACGGTCGTGGCGACGGGCTCCAGCGCCCATTCCGTCGAGGCTGCCCGGACGCAAATGCCCGACGTCGAGTTCATCGCCTCGGACGCGGGTGACGCCGGCGCCGCGGAAGCGCTGATCGACCATGTGCGCGCCGGGTATGGCCGCATCGACATCCTCTTCGCCAACGCCGGCATCGGCAGGCTGACGCCCATCGAGGCGGTTGATGAAGCAGCCTTCGACAAGCTGTTCAACGTCAACTTCCGTGGGCCCTACTTCCTTCTGAAGCATGCGTCCGCCGCCATGTCAGACGGTGGATCGATCATCCTGACGTCCTCGACCGCGGCCGTTCGGGGCATGCCCGGGGCGAGCGCCTACGGCGCCAGCAAAGCCGCCCTCCGCTCGCTCGGCCTCAGCCTCGCCGTTGAGCTGGCTCCCCGGAGAATTCGGGTCAACACCATCACTCCCGGCCCCATCAACACGAGCATCGGCAGCAAGATGGACCTGACCCCTGAGCAGATCGCCGGTTTTGGAGAGATGATCGCCCGGGTCCCGCTGGGTCGCATAGGGGAGGCGGACGAGATTGCCGCCGCCGCACTCTACTTCGCCTCGGATGAGTCGAAGTTCACGACCGGAGCAGAACTCAGGATCGACGGCGGCATCACAGTGACCTAGTCGGGGGAGGGATGGCGACGCCGCACGGCGACGGCAAGCGCTTTCCCGTTCCAATGCAGCCACCCCTGACTGACTAGCCGCTCTCCTGCACCATGAGGGTATGAGCGACGGGCAGGCGAGTGGCCAGACCAAGAAGCGACGACAAGCGGAGCGCGATCATGTCGGCAACGGTTCGCGTGATCGCGTCCCAGGGGCTTGGCGCGCCGCCGGCGTTGATCGCGAAGGAGGCGGGCGTCTCCAACGGGTCGCCCTTCGCCTGCTACGAGACGAAGGGCGACCTGTTCAACCAGCTCTACATGAAGCTCAAGTCCGAGATGGCTGCGGCGGCCTTGGCGGAACTGCCGGCGGAAAGCGGGCCCCGCGACCAGATGGCCCATCTGTGGTCCCGGTGGCTGCATTGGGCGACGTCCTGCCCGGACAAGCGCCGAACGCTCGCGCACCTCGACGTGCCGGACGAGATCACGCCGACGAGCCGCCGGGCTGCCAGCCAGGCAATGGCGGCCATAGCCCGGCTGCTGGAGCAGAGCCATGGGAGCGGCCCCATGCGCGGCGCGCCCTTGGCGCTTGTCGTTGCCCTGACGAGCGCGCTGGCGGACGCGGCGACCGATCTCATGATCCATGACCCGGCGAATGCGGGCGAGCATGGACGGTCTGCGTTCGAGGCTCTTTGGCGGATGATCGCCTGAAGCTTTGATCGCGGAACGACTGACTAGACAGGCAATTGCGGAGTGCAGGCGATGGGCGGCGACTGTGTTGGTGACGGGTGGAACCGGCCTCGTCGGAAGCTGGGCGATCGTCGAACTGCTGAAGCGTGGCCACGCCGTGCGGACCACGGTGCGCAGCCTGGACAAGGAGCGGCAGGTTCGCGCAACGGTTGCCACCAAGGTCGAGCCAGGCGACCGCCTGACCGTCTTCGTTGCCGATCTCACGAGCGGCGCGGGATGGGACGCGGCCGTTGCGGACTGCGACTGCGGGCGATCCCCGCGGATCCCGTGGCGTGACCGTTTCGATCCACGCCCCCCGCGCGGGGGGGCGACCGCCACCGCCGTGGTGGTGTTCGAGTTCGGCACGTTTCGATCCACGCCCCCGCGCGGGGGGCGACTGCCGGACTCGAAGGCCTTCATCATGTTTTCCAT
>CAXTLC010000074.1:0-23305 GCA_964245075.1 uncultured Acetobacteraceae bacterium | reverse complement strand
CCCGATCACCCAAGCTCACCAAACACCCCACGAAAACGGGGCAGCTTCAACTTCAGTCAGAGGCGACCGAGGTCTGATCTTAATACCGTAGCTTCTCAAGGCCGGTCCGAGCTGAGCTTGCTGCTCGGCTCGGCATTCCGTAGGTTGCGGACTACTGTGGTCACGGGTGAGGCTCAATGCAGGAAATCCAGTTGCGCGACGCCAAGGCGACGCTGTCGGCCGTCGTCGATCAAGCGCGGCAGGGTGAGCCCTCCATCATCACCCGCCACGGGCGGCCAGAAGCGGTCGTCATCAGCTTTGAGGAGTGGCAGCGCTTGTCGCAGGTCCCGTCGCTGGGCCGCCTTCTGATGGAGGCTCAGTTGGACCCTGAGGATGTGCCCAACCGGCATGGAAGCCTTCGCAACGGTGATCTCTGAGCCTTGTACCTGGTCGACACCAACGTTCTTTCCGCGGCTGCCCCGACCAAGGCCGTGCCGCGACAGGACGTTCGGAACTGGATGGATCGGAACAGCGCGGGTCTCTACCTGTCAGTGATCACGGTAGCCGAGGTGGAGCAAGGCATAGCTCGCTGTCTTCGCACCGGTGCTCACGCCAAGGCCGGACGCCTGACAGGATGGCTGGAAACCGTGCTGCACTTGTATGCCAGTCGAGTTCTGCCCGTCGACGTCACAACGGCGCGGCGTATTGGCCCGCTGGCAGATTACGCGGTCGGGCAGGGACATACCCCCGGACTAGCCGACCTTGCGATCGCCGCGACGGCACTCAACCGTGGCTTGGTGGTCCTGACGCAAAACCTCCGTCACTTCGCCCCGTTGGGCGTGTCAGCGCAGAACCCGTTCGAAGTGCTGCCAGGTGACATACCGTTCTGACCGTCGAAAGAGCGTAGTATCTGCGCCTCGTGCCGTACGCCAGACGCTCGGGCAAGGATCCCAAAAGCGGAGTTACACGCCCGCATGCTACATACTGCATGACGATTCGATGCCGGAAAGCAGGTCTAGTGTCCTGTCAGCTGTCAACTGATGGGTAGAGGCTTCGCAGCTTGATCCGGGCTTGGTCGGTTGTGAACTGCCACGTGACCTTGGCGTGCGCTGCGTTGCGCTGGTCTTCCCAGGCTGTGACGTGGCGGCACAGCGTGTCGTGCTGGGCGATGCGCCGGGACAGGCACTGGCGCCCGAGTGCGCCCAACTCGATCTCGGCCATGTTGAGCCATGAGCCGTGCTTGGGCGTGTGGTGGACCTCAAGCCGGTCGGCCAGGCGCTTGGCTTCGGCGGGCGGGAACGCCTGGTAGAGCGAGGCGGGCGAGTGGGTGTTGAGTTGGTCCATGACCAGCACCACGCGCTCGGCGTCGCGGTAGCGTCCACCGAGCAGGTCACGGATGAAGTGCGCCCAGTCGCTGCGGCAACGGCGTGCGGTCGCGGCCACATGTCGCCAGCCCGCCAGCGGCTCGCAGGCCATGAACAGGCTTGCGACCCCGTTGCGGGTGTAGACGTGGTCGTAGCGCTCGACGGCCCCTGGTTGGGCGGGCAAGGGTTCGCGCGTTTCGCCGATCAGCTGCTTGAAGGTTTCGTCCATGCACACGACCGGCCGCTTCGGGTCGTAAGGCCGATGGTACACCTCCAGCACGTCTTCCATGTGGAAGACGAACTCAGCCGACTGCTTGGGTGGGATGCACCACATCCGGCGCAGGTGCGGCTTGAGGGTGTTTTTTGAACACCTGCCGCACGGTCTCGTGCGGCACCGCACCGGCGTGCTCCAGCGCGACCATCCGGCTCGCCAGCAGCCGCAGCGTCCAACGTGCCCGGCCCTCCGGCGGCGCGCCGCACGCCAGCGCGATCAGGTGCGCCTCCTGCGCGCCATCCAGCTTGCGCTCATACACCCGCGCGCCCATGCGGTAGGTGCCCAGGGCCGTGGCAAAGCCGTCCTCGACGAAACGCTGCCGCAGGCGCTGCACGGTCGCCACCCCGACGCCCACCGCCTCGGCGATCCGGGTGTCGCACCAGCCCGGCCCGCCGCCGGCGTCACCAGCCACCCCAGCCACAGCCTCGTCGGCGCGCAACAGAACCTGCGCGTGCTTGAGCTTGCGCACGTCCGCCTTGCCGCGCGCCAACACCGCCGCAAGCTCGCCCCGTTCCGCATCCGTCAGCGTGACCCGATACTTCTTGCCCATCACCACATCCCAACACCCAAGCAGGCGCCAAAATCAGCAACGTATCAGATCAATGCTGACAGAGCAGTAGGTCGACTTCTGGATCGGACGGGAAAGCGGTCCGAGTATGTCATTGCGTCTGGCCAACCTGCCGCCGAGCAGGATCTGACCGTCGTTGACGAATTGGAAGAATGGCAACGATGAGGATTGGCGACATCTTTGCGCTGCCGGCCCGGACCTGCATTGATTACGAACTGAACGGCAACCGCATCCGGCAGATCGACCGACCGGCATGCGACGCGGACGTCGTGTCCAGCCGCCACGACGCGCGGGGCAGGCACGTGGGTCACGTGGTCAGGGCGGCGACGGGCGCGGAAGTCCTCGTCATGGAAAGGAGGGATCCGGACGGGGACTGGGCGGGCGAAACCCTGTGGACGAATCGCCGGACCGGCGGGTGGTCGTGGGGCCGCCCGGACCCGTCCGACAGGCAGACGGTCCCGGCTACGCTCCTGGCCTGTTCCGCGGTCCTCGACAGCCTACGCGGCCGGGCCAGCCTCAAGGACGAGGTCAGGGACGCGGAAGGCAACGTGGTCGACCCCGGCCTGCGCGCGCCACAGGTCGGGGCCGTGCATGGGGTGCTCGCGCACTGAAAGAGTTCCGACGACCTTGCGACTATCGTCTTGCCAACCGGCACCGGCAAGACGGAGACCATGCTGACCCTGTTCGCATGGGAAAGGTTCGGGCTGCTCCTCGTCGTCGTGCCGACAGACGCGCTACGGACGCAGATCGCGGGCAAGTTCCAAACAATGGGCCTGCTCGGCACGTTCGGCGTCCTCGCCGAGGGCGCGCTCCTACCCGTCGTGGGCGTCGTGAAACACGCGCTCGGCTCGGCAGAGGAGGCGTCGGACCTCATGCGAAGGTGCAACGTCGTGGTGGCGACCATGGCCGTGCTCGACGCCTGCCCCCCGGACGCGCGGGACCGGATCGCGGACCTGTGTACCTGCCTGTTCGTCGACGAGGCTCATCACGGGGCGGCGCGCACCTGGCAGGAATTCCGGACCCTGTTCCTGAAGCGTCCGCGCAACCGGGCGCTGCAGTTCACGGCCACGCCCTACCGCGAGGACGGCAGGCTGGTCGACGGCCGGGTCGTGTTCAGCTACCCGCTCCGGAAGGCGCGGACCGCGGGCTACTTCTCTGAGATCTCCCTCTTTCCGGTCTTCTCGTGGAACGAGGACACCGCGGACGAGGACATCGCGGAGGCGGCCCTCGCGCAGCTCGACCGGGACGAGGCCGCGGGGTTCGAGCACGTGGTCATGGCCCGGACATCGAGCATCGCCCGCGCCTCGGCCGTCGCGGCCATCTACCAGCGGCTGGCGCCCCACCGCCGCCCGGTGCTGGTCCACAGCTAGGTCACGGCGGTCGCCCGGCGCGAGGCGCTAGGGGGACTGGCGGGCGGCACCGTGCGGGTCGTCATCTGCGTCAACATGCTGGGAGAGGGGTTCGACTTTCCCCGTCTAAAAGTCGCCGCCCTTCACGACGTCCACAGCTCGCTCCCCGTGACCATCCAGTTCACGGGACGGTTCACCCGCGCCGTACCCCGCCTCGGCGGGGCCACGGTCATCGCCAACATGGCCGACCAGTCGATGCAGAACTCGCTGGCCGACCTCTACGCGGAGGACGCGGACTGGAACGAGCTGCTCACGACCAAGAGCGAGGAGGCGGTATCCAGGCACATCGGCAGGGGCGCCTTCATCGCGGGATTCACGGGTCCCGATGCGGAGATACCGCTCAGGACGATGCGGCCGAAGATAGGGGCGGTGATCTACCGGACGGGCTGCAAGGGCTGGAGTCCGGCCAGGGCGCTCGACGCGCTTCCCCGCGGCGTGTCGCTCTTCGACGGTCCGCGCCACAACCGAGCCAAGGACACCTTCCTCTTCGTCACCAAGGAAGAGGAGGCCATCGCCTGGCCGTCATGGCCGCCTCGTTCGCCGGTCGCGTCCAAGTTTAGTTCGTCCGCGTCCGCAATCCTGGCGAGTCCATCGAGGCCCTCAACGCCTCGGACGCCACGATCCTTGTCTTCGACGGACACGGGGACACGGGTAGCCGCGACGGCATTGGTGGCGTCGAGCTAGGCGGCGAGGCCTTCGATGTCTGGACGTTGCGGGGCAAGGCGCGGATTCCTCCAATTGTCATCCTCAGCGCCTGTGACACGCACAGCATGATGCCCCGAGCCACGCGACAGTAGCGAACGGGTTCATCGCCGCGGGCGCGCTAACGGTTCTCGCGACGTTACTGCCCATCGGCGGCAGGGAAGGTGCAGTCTTCGTCTGCCGCCTGCTCTACAGGCTTGCCGAATATCTTTCCTCGGCCTTGTCGACCGGGTTCAGAGCACAAAATTAGTGCGAGACGGTCACAGGTATGCTTCGCATGGTACTTGGCTTCGACTTGATTGGCGCGTTTGTTTCCGACAAAGACAGGGGGCAGGAACTCAAGACGAGAGCCAACGGGCACATCAATCCGTATAGACCGGACTGGCATGCCACGATTTTGGCGGACATGATGAACTACACTGGCTTGGACGCTGGCTTAATCCAGCAGCGGGCCCGTGCTGCACTCAGTCGCAGCGAGGCCATCCGCTACGTGCAGATAGGTTCACCGGAGATGATACGTATCGACGACGGTACCATCGCCAACCAGTTCTTCCTGCCAGGCATCTCCGAGCAACTGGACATTGTATAGGCATCTCACGCGCCTCGGCCGTCGATTAAGCCAGATGTCTTCTCGTGAGGCAGACAAATCCGTTTTTCGCCGCCACGACACCTGAGCGGAGACGGGTCGGCCTGCGTAATTGCGGTCAGGTTGACGTAGACCATAACTGGATTTGCTGGAACAGCATCAGGGACCTGGAACACCATACCCTGCTCCACGTGGCGACGGTGCCGAGGCTCTGGACAGCGTGGCTGGCTGCGGCCGGGTGCCCGGACCTGCGGCCCGCGGCCGGCCTGACGCTTGACCACTTTCACCTGGCGATCCAAGCCGCGATCGACGGCTTGGGCGTCGCGATTGGGTCGACAACCTTGATCAAGGACGACCTCGCGGCGGGCCGGTTGTAAATGCCCTTCCCACGGACCGGTTGACCGGTTTGCCCGCCCGCACCTACTTCGCTTACGTCCCACAACATGGCCCGCCCAATCCAGCCGGCTACGCTTTCTGCCGTTGGCGTGAAACCGTGTCGGAGACGCCAGCAGCCTCCTGACCTCAACGAGGCTCGATTTGAGCGTGCCGCAGGGTTGGGGTCGTTCCGGTGGATTGCGCTGTTGGGAAGTGGATGTCCGCTTCTGCCGCTCTGCTATTTGGAAGCTGCCGGTCTGCTCCCGGCCAGAATTCAGGTCTGCGCAGGGGTGTCGACCCGCTACCAACAGGCGATGTTGGCTGCACTGCGAATCGTGGAGGCCTCGTCAGACACTTTCCAGGGTCAAGCCTAATCCGGCAACCCCGCCGCCTTCAGTGCTTCGGCGTAGGTGTTGGCCATGCGGATCAACGGAAACGGCGTGCGCGCGAAGAACGCCGCCCGTGTCAGGTTGGGTTCCAACGCTAGCAGCTCCTGCAAGGCTTTCTTCGCCTGGGCCAAGTCGCCAAGCTTGTAGTGGGCGACAGCGAGGACGCGGAGTGCCACCGCGAGGGAACGGTTCTGTGCCAGCGCCCGTGCGGCCCATGTCACAGCCTCGCCATAGTCCTCGTCGACCAGGGCAGCGAGGGCCATGACGCCGGACGTGAGCCATAAGCGGGCGTCGCGCGGGTTGAGCCGCTGCGCGCGGATGGCCATGGCGCGGCCGGCACCCTGGTTGCCGCACATTGTCTCGACCCACCCCGCAAGGGTCAGAGCCATGGCCGAATGAGGGCTCAGCAGAAGCGCGCGGCCGAATATCGCCCGCGCCCGTTCGCGCCCGGTCTGCGCCATGGCCCAGATGGCGAAGGCCGACATCCAGAGCACCTGCCCATCATCGGGCGCCAGCTCCGTGCCCCGCCAGGCCAGCTCCACCGCCACCTTGCGATCAGCGTCGTCCTGGCACGCCCAGCCCTGGAACTCGCACTGTGCCCGGCAATACGCGGACGCTGCCATGGCCGACGCGTAGGCCGGGTCCATGGCCAGCGCCTGGTCGAGATAGCCCAGCGCGGCTACCATGCTTGCCCCGGTGAACTCTGCCATCGATCCATAGGCTCGCAGCAGGAGATCGTAGGCGTCGAGTTGCAGTGGCGGGTGGCGGAGGGTTCGCCCGATCTCGGCCGATTGCAGCGCCGGCTCGATCGCGGCCGCAACGCTCTGCGCCACAAGATCCTGCAGCTCGAACACGTCGCGAACGCCGCCGTCGAAGCGATCGGACCAGAGATTGACGCCCGAGCGGGCATCGACGAGTTGGCCGGTGAAGCGAAGCCGATCCCCGTTGCGGCGCACGCTGCCCCGGAGCACGTAGCCCGCCCCTAGCTCCCGCCCGACCCGGCACTCGTCGATGGCCTGGCCCTTGTAGGCGAACGATGAGTTGCGGGCGATCACGGCCAACACGCTGCTGCGGGACAAGGCCGTGATGATCTCCTCGGCCATCCCCTCTGCGAAGTAACCCTGCTCCGGGTCGTCGCTCAGGTTGGTGAAGGGCAGGACGGCGACAGTCGGCAGATGATGCACGACGACAACCGCCGCGGCAGGCAGAGGGGAAGCGACTTCCAGCACGTCGCCCACGAAGCGGAGTCCGCGGCGCGGCAGTGTGCGGATCAGACGCTGCTCCGCGCCGGTATCGCCGATCGCCGTCCGCGCCGCGTTCAAACGGCTGCTGAGCGTCGCCTCCGAGACGGTGCGGCCGTGCCAAACGGCTTCCAGCAACTCGTCGCGGGTCACGACGCGGTCCCGCGCCTCGACCAGGGTCTGCAGCACATCGAAGACCTGCGGCTCGACGGCGACCAGGCCGTCACCGCGGCGCAGCTCCCGCCGGCCGACATCGAGGGTGAACGCGTCGAACCGGTAGGTCGCGGAAGGAGGTTTCAGCACCGGGTGCCTGCCGCAAAAATCATGGTCTTCTGAAGGTAAGCTCCAGCCCGCCTTCAAGCGAGACCGGATCGTGCCGCCTATTCCTTCTGACATCGAAGCCCGTAGACAGGAATGTGGATATGCTGACCGAACTCGTCCCCCATCGCCGCCGCTGGTTACTCGGCGCCGCGGCTGCTTCCGTTGTTGCCGCGCAGTCCCGGGACGCTTCTGCCCAGACTGGGGCTGCGCCGGCCGGCAACGCTCTGGCCGCCTCGTTGAAGCAACAGGCAGCCGGCGTGCTGAGCGTGGGCTATGCGGAGGCCGGGCCTCCAAACGGCCCGGTAGTCATTCTGCTGCATGGCTGGCCATATGACATCCACAGCTTTGCCAATGTCGTTCCGATCCTGGCCACGGCGGGATATCGGGTCATCGTGCCCTATTTGCGCGGCTACGGGACGACGCGCTTCCTCATCGAGAACGCCATCCGCAATGGGCAGCAGGCGGCGATCGCGGTGGACATGATCGCCCTGATGGATGCGCTCGGCATCGGGCAGGCGGTGCTGGCCGGGTTCGACTGGGGTGCCCGCACCGCCTGCATCGTCGCCGCCCTGTGGCCGGATCGGTGCAAGGCGCTCGTCTCGGTCAGCGGCTACCTGATCGGCAGTCCGCAGGCCAACAAGGCGCCGCTGCCGCCTCAGGCCGAGCTCACCTGGTGGTATCAGTTCTACTTCGCGACCGAGCGCGGCCAAGCCGGATACGAGGCGAACCGAAAGACGTTCGCGCGGCTAATCTGGCAAACCGCCTCCCCGCAATGGCGCTTCGCCGACGCGACGTTCGACCGCAGCGCCCTCGCTTTCGACAACCCGGACCATGTGCAGATCGTCATCCACAATTATCGCTGGCGGCTCGGCCTGGTGGACGGGGAGCGGCGCTACGACGCGCTCGAGCAGCGTCTGGCGCAGGCCCCGCTCATCCAGGTCCCCACCATTACGATGGAGGGCGACGCGAACGGCGCCGCCCATGCCGAGGCGGCGTCCTATGCAAAGCGGTTCACCGGCCCCTACGCGCACCGTACCCTTAACGGCGGGATCGGTCACAACCTGCCGCAAGAGGCCCCGCGCGACTTCGCCCAGGCGGTGATCGACGTGGCCGCCTGATCCCACGCAGAGGAGTTCTCTCGATGCTGTCTCGCCGCTTGTTCGCCCAAAATATGATCGCCGCCGGATCGATCGCTTATGGTCTGCCGGTCATGGGCGCCCGCGCCCAGTCCGGACGATCCGCTCCAGAATTCACCACCATCGACGCGTGGCTCAACACCCCGGCGCCGCTGACGCTGGCCGGGTTGCGCGGGCGCGTCGTGCTGGTGGATTTCTGGACCTATTCCTGCATCAACTGCCGCCGCACGGTCCCTTATCTTAACCGCTGGCAGGCCAAGGTGGGGTAGGTTGAGGATACGTGTAAAAAGTGGTCACACGGTTTGCTCGAAGGGGAGCGGCTGTGGGTTGAGCGGTTCTGGCGTGGTGTCCATGTCGAGCGTGTATCGTCCGAAGCGCAGGATGTGGCGGCGTATGTAGGGGCTGAGACGGGCAACCAGGGCGGGTGTGACGGTATGCCCGTCGGCGGCCATGTCGGACAGGACGCGTGTGAGGTCCGCGACGTTGGACAGCATGACGGCGTTGGCGACTAGGCTGGCGTATTTGAGCTGCTTTTCCTGCTCGACGGGGTCGCCGCTCTTGATCACCGGGCCACCGAACGAGACCCAGTCCAGGAAGTCGTTGTAGGCCTCGACCTTGGTGGTTTCGGCACGGATGCCGCGGCGGACCTCGGCGCTGGAGAAGAAGCGCAGCAGGAACAGGGTGCGCTCGACCCGGCCAAGTTCGCGGAAGGCGCGATAGAGGCGGCTGCGGCGGCTGTAGGTGCCGAGCTTGCGCAATAGCAGGGATGGCATGACCCGTCCGGCCTGGATGGACAGCATGACCTGGATCATGTCGCGCTGGTGGGTGGCGATCAGGTCCCAGTCGATATCGCCGGTGAACAGCGCATTGATATGGGTGTAGCGCGTCTCCTTGGCCGGCCGGTACAGGACGGTGTCGCCGAGCCCGCGCATGCGGGGCATCAGCTTGATGCCGAGCAGCCGGCACAGGCCGAATACCGGCTCGGATTGGCCCTGTGTGTCGGCATGCAGCGTGTCGGGCTGGACGGCGGACTTGTTCTTCAGCAGACCGTCCAGGATGTGGACCGCCTCCCACACGCCGCACGGGATGAAGCTGGTGAACAGCGCGATGTAGGTGTCGGCGATGTGGTGGTAGGCGATGCCGCCATAGGCGCCGTAGCGGATATGGCGCGAGCCTAACAGGTTGTTCTCGCGCAGCTTGACGTGGGTACCGTCGGCGATGGCGGCGCGTCCGCTGCCCCAGTGCCGCGGCAGCGTGAACCGGGCGTATTGATCGACGACGTCCACCATCGCCGCTTCCAGCTTGGCCCCGGTAACGTGCTGGGCGTTGATCCGGCGCATCGTCTGCGCGGTCGTGCCGTCCGGCGCATGCCAGGCAGTCTGGCTGGGACCGAGGTTGCAGCCGTAACCGAAGACGGTGAACAGGTAGCGCTGGATGGCCTAGGCGAGCTTGGGGTCGGCGCCCGATGGCGGCCCGAAATGGCGGGTGTAGCGCGACCAGTGCTCGGTGCGCCTGAGGATGTCCAGCAGATGGCGTTCCTGCAGGCGGACCTGGATCTCACCCTCGAACTCGGCCAATCCGGTCGGCTGTTCCGAAAGCGCCAACTGCTTGAGGTGTGGCGTTCCCTCGGCATCGAGGCTGAATTCGGTGTTGGCCGGGAAGCCGGCATCCACCGCGGCAGCGAGCGTGGTGAGCTCCGCTTTCAGGGCGGCCGCGAAGTCTTCGCCCTGTTCGGGGATGCCGAGGGCGGCGCAGTAGCCTGCCAGCCGCGGTTCGCACTCGGCCCAGGACAAAAGCTGGGCGCGGTAGTCGGCGAAGGTCTCGGCCCCGACGATGAACAGGTCGCCCGTTTGCAAGGCGTCGGCCAGATGCACGAACACGCACACTTCCAGCGCACGCCGGTCGAGGGTGCCGGGTCTGGCCCGGCGCTTGGCGACGAAGGCCTGCCAGCGCTGCGAGGCGAAACTGAGGTCGGTATCGCCTTCCACCTCGTCGCGGCGGGCGTGGCGCAGAGGGCTCACGATGACCAGCGCGTCCAGCAGGCTACGGTCCTGGGTCGCCGATTGCACGTCCATCAGGTCGAGCAGCCGGAATAGCAGAACCCGGTGTTTGGCGTGGATGGGCCACAGCAGCGGCAGGTCGTTGCCGCGGTGCCAGGCGGACACGGTCTCGCACTGCTCTGCGAGGGTTGCGGCCCCGCCTTGCTCGGACAGCAGCAGCCTGACTTGGCGGCCAAACTCCGCGTCCGTGCCCTGCGTCTGCTCCGTTTCCAGCACCTGGCCGAAAATGCCGATCAGGCTTTCTTCCATGGCCCGGTGCTGCTCGTGCAGATCCTGGAGTTGCTCCTTGGCCGCGGCCTGGGTACGCCGGATACGGCGCAGCATCATCTCGGCCAGTTCGTCCCGGCAGCGCATGCGCGATTGGCGCAGCAAGGCGAGCAGGAGGGTGTCACGTTTGCCAGGTTGCGTGATGTCGTGGAGGTCGCTCACTTCCAGGGCGGCGGCTTCGGCGGCGAACTGGCGCAGCTTGGTGTGCGTGATGCCAGCCAGCAGCGGGTCGGGATTGACCAGGTCATCCAGCCATTCGAGGCGCTCGGTCCAAAGCCGGACTGTCTTTGGGGTCGCGGGTCCGGGCGCCTGCTTCAGCCGGTTGAAGCTGGTCACGGCGCTGTCGGGCGGTTTGACCAGCAAGGTGTCCAGCACGGCCTTGCACTCGGGCGTGACGCGGTGTGCAACACGGCCGTACATGCGGGCGTGCGCCTCGGCGCGCAAACGGCTCACCATCCGGTCCAGGGTGCTGAACGCCGGCAGATCGATCGCGGCCGCGTGCAGGGCTTCGATGGCCCGGTTGATGAGGTCGGCCGGGTCGCTCATCGTTTCGGCCGCTTCGGTGATGGTGCTGGTGAGAAGGCAGTCCGCCGCGTCACCATAGGCGTTGACGGACAGGTAGGCCCGCACCGCGGCCTGGTATCGGTAGAGCGACTTGGTCCGGCGTGGCGCGTCAGCCCAGGCCTGGGACACATCCACCGCAAGCTGCGCGGCCAAGTGGGCGAGCGTGCTGGCATGCACGTCCTCAGGCGCTGGAAAGCATCCGAAGTCGCGGCGGGATTTGAGCAGCGTCGCCAGCATCAGGCGGCCGGTGCTGCCGCGGGCACTCGCCTGGATGAAGGCAAGGTCGGGGTCGCTCAGGTGATATCGCTCGTCCAGTTCCTCCCGGGTCAGCCGGGCCCGCACTCGCGGGTAAGCCGTGCGGTCGATGGCAGTCATGGGCTGTCCGGAAAAGGGTGCGCCGGAGCGGCGTGGCGGGCTACGTTGTTTGAAGGGGTTAGCAGAGGGCCGTCCAGTGTCCGCGAAGGAATACCTTGCTGGACGCAGGCGCACCGCGCCCAAGGCAGGCCAGGGCACCCGCACCGCGCTCTACCTGCGCGTCTCAACCGCAGAGCAAAAGCCCGACCTGCAATACGACGGCCTGCGCGGCTACGCCGCACGCGCCGGCCTCGATGTGGTCCAGGACTACTGCGACGTTGCCGTGTCAGGCCGCCGGGAGGGCCGGCCGCAGCTCAATGCCATGATGGCTGCCGCCCGCAACCAGGAGATCGACTGCGTGCTGGTGTGGAAGTTCGACCGCTTCGCCCGCAGCACGCGCCATTTGCTGATGGCGTTGGAGGAGTTCGACCACCTCGGCGTGCGCTTCGTCAGCGTCCAGGATCAGATCGACACCGACAGCCCGATGGGCCGCGCCATGTTCACTATCATCGGCGCCATGGCCGAACTGGAATCATCGCTCATCAGCGAACGTGTCACCGCCGGCATGAGGGCTGCCGAGGTGCGTGGACGGCACCTTGGGCGGCCCGGCACGTCATCAATGAAATCGAGGCACTCGCCACCTCTACAAACCTGAGCATCCGTGCGATCCAGAAGAAGATTGCCAGCCGGGCCAGCCGCGGCATCGTTGGCGAGGTCACCAAACGCGCCAGAGCCACCCCACCCCAAGCCTTGTGACCACTTTTTACACGTATCCTCAACCTACCCCAAGGACGTCGGCCTGCTGCTCGCGGACGGCAAGGCGTTGCTCGCCGCCGTCCAGCGCCGGGTTGTTGAGGCTCAAGCCGATACATGGACTGGCCAGCATCGCCGCTGCGAGGCGTGCGGCACACGCCGGCACTGCAAGAGCAGCTACCCCGTCCTGCTCCGCACCCTGTATGGCGACGTGCAGCTTGCCAGCCCGCGGCTGCACCGGTGCGGATGCCAGGATGGCCTTGGTCCAGCTACCATCTCGCCCTTGCGGGAGCTGCTTCCCAATCACGTCGCGCCGGAGCGGCTGTACTTGGAGGCGCGCTGGGCGTCGCTGGTGCCCTATGCCGCCGCGGCCAGCCTGCTCGCCGACGTGCTGCCGGTTGCCTCGGGGGCGAACGCCACCACAGTGCGCCAGCACGTCTTGTGTGTGGCCGAGCGGACAGAGAGGGAACTCGGGAAGGAGCAATCCAGCTTCATCGACGGCTGCCCGGCGGAGTGGGCCGGATTGCCAATCCCGGAAGGGCGCATCGTGGTCGGCCTGGATGGCGGCTACGTCCGGGACTGGGATGACAGGAAGGCCAACTTCGAGCTGATCGTCGGCCGGTCCATGCCGGAGGACCGCGCGCCGCGCTACATCGGTCTCGTGCATGGCTACGACCAGAAGCCGAAACGGCGGCTGTTCGAGGTTATGCGGCAGCAGGGCTTGCAAGCCAACCAGGACGTCACGTTCCTGACCGATGGCGGCGAAGAGGTGCGCGCCTTGACCGAGCTGGTCACCCCCGAGGCCGAGCACGTCCTGGACTGGTTCCACATCGCCATGCGCCTGACGGTGCTGGAGCAGTATGCCCGCGGCGTCGCTCACCACGACGCTGACGAGGGCGCGCGCCTGCTGCGTGAGCTGGAACGGACCAAGTGGCTGCTCTGGCATGGCAACGGGCACCGTGCCCGGCAGCACGCCGACGACCTGCGTGACGACGTGAAGGTCCTGGAGATGGATTACCCGCACCTTGGCAAATTCGCCCGGTCGGCGCAGGAGTTCGCCGCCTACATCCGGTCGAACTCAGGCAGCTTGATCAACTACGGCGAGCGGTTCCGCACTGGCGAGCGCATCTCGTCGGCCATGGCCGAGAGCACCGTCAATGCGGTGGTCAGCAAGCGCTTCGCCAAGCGCCGGCAGATACAGTGGACTCCCCGGGGCGCCCATCTCCTGCTGCAAACCCGAACCCGCGCCCTCGACGGCACGCTCCGGCCCTTGTTCGAGCGGTGGCACCCGGGGCTGGCCAACGACAACCCGGCCAGCGCCGGTCAAACCGCGGCGGCGTAAATGCCCCACACTTCCTCATGGTCCCCGTAAAGGTTGCCGTCCACAGACACCATGCCGTCCTTGGTGATGCGCCGCTCGAGTCGCAGCACCGCCTGGAACGGCCCGGCCGGCAGCGGCTGCAGGCTGGGACGCTCCTCGGCGAAGTGCTGGCAAACCACGCGCCGCGTGGTGGCGTGGGTGCAGGGGTTGGCGACTGGAGTGCGCCCCTCGAGATGGACAGAGTCAGGCCGCTGTTTTGACCGTCTGCCGAGCGTGTTGATCCTCGAACTGCCGAAGAACTGAGGCCGATACCCGGCCACGGAAGCCATGTTCGGCGGCCACTTCTTCGACCGCGTCTGCAAACAGCATGGCATCCAGCACAAGCTCACCAAGTCATACCGCCCGTGGACCAATGAACAGGCCGAGCGGATGAACCGGACGGTGAAGGACGCAACCGTCAAGGCGTTCCACCACACAAACTTGGACAGCCTCAAAGCCCACATGCTGGCTCTCGTGTCGGCATACAACTTTGCCAAGCACCTCAAAGCCCTGCGCTGGAAAACACCCTTCGAAACTGTATGCCACGCCTACACGACATCACCAGGCATCTTCAACCCGCGTCATCTCATTCCGGGACCAAACACCTAGGCGCGACCAGTTTACGCGTAAGCAGGCGGTCCTCGGCTAAACACTGTTTATGTTACCTCATCCGATGCCTCTGTGCTGGCGAAGCTCGCCAGCCGTGGGAATTGCATCGAACGCGCCGGAACGCGTCACCGACAGGACGGCCGCTTGTTGTGCCGCGGCGATTGCATCGCGTATCGGCATCCCGCCGACCAGACGCGCCAACGCCAAGCCGCAGAACACGTCGCCCGCCCCGCTGGTGTCGATCGGCGACACCACTCCAGACGGCATCCGAAACGCCCCATCGGCCCCCACCCAGAGGCAGCCTGCGGAACCGAGTGTCACGATGGCGGTCGCACAGCCGCCGGCGCGCAGCCGACCCGCTGCCTCGTTTGGATCATCGCAGCCGGTGATCTGCGCCGCCTCGCCGCGATTGACCACCAGGATGGCGCAATGCTGCAACAGCGGCTGCACCGCCCAGCGCAGTGGCGCCGCATTCAGCATCACTCGCCCCCGCGCGGCAGCGGCGGCGGCCAGCGTAACCGAGGCGGAGAGATTTCCCTGCAGCAGCAGCCAGTCATCCGGGCCGACCAATGCCACGAAATCCGTCGCCTCGGCATCAGTCAGAGCATCGGCGCAGCCGCACAGGCTGACAATGCAGTTCTCCCCGTCCATCGCGACCATGACGATCGACTGGTCGGTGGGCAGCGGTTTCGGCAACAGCCGCAGGCTGGACAGGCTCTCCCGGCCCAGTGCTGCCGCGATGAATTCGGCTTCTGCGTCCATGCCGACCGGCGCACAGAAACAAACCTCGGCGCCAGCGCGGGCAGCGGCGGCAGCCTGGTTCAGCCCCTTACCGCCCGGCGCGCGACGGGCGGCTGAAGCGACCGCGGTCTCGCCGGGCTGAGCCAGATGCGGCACGGCCAGCAGGAGGTCGATGCCCGCGTTGCCGAGTACATAGACACGGCCCATCGCCGATCAGCCGCGGGCGCGGTTTGCGGCAGCCATGAAAGCGGCCAACCGGTCGGGGTCGACCTTGTTCCACCAGACGCCGTCGCGCTTCAGCCAGCTTGCGACGATCACGCCGTCGACGATCTGGAAAATGTTGCCCACATTGGCTGGCGTGACTCCGGAGCCGACCACCACCGGCAGACTGCAACCCTGCGCGATGGCTTCGATCTCGCTGCGCTCCGCTGAGTCGCCGGTCCGCTGGCCGGTTGCCACCGCCACGTCGGCGTCAAAGAACTCCACGTCGCGCGCCAGTTCGGCTACCGAGCGGTCGGCGGTAATGGCGTGGGCGCCATGCTTAACATGCACGTCGGCAAACACGCGTATGTCGCGTGCGTGCAGAAAAGCGCGGTAGCGCATGGCGCCACCTGCCTGACCGTCCAGCAGTCCCTCGTTGGCGACATAGGCGTTGGCCCATTGGTTCACCCGTATGAAGGCGGCCCCCGACGCCTTGGCCACCGCAATGGCTTGGTGCGCGCCGTTGGCGAGCACATTGACGCCGATTGGCAGGCCCGTCGCCCGGCGAACCGCGTCAGTCATCACCGCCATGCACGCTGCCGTCTCCGGCCCCAGCTGGTCTGGGCGCACGAAGGGGATGTCGCCGTGATTCTCGACGATCAGCCCGTCCACGCCGCCGTCGCGCAGCCTTGCCGCTTCCTCGAGCGCGAAGCCGGTGAGCGCCGCCATGCTCTCGCCGTTGTACGCGGCAGATCCCGGCAACGCGCGAGAATGAACCATGCCGATCACGGCTTTACGGCGGCCGAAGATCGCTTCCAGCGCGTGCGGCTTCGGTCGAAAACTTGGTCTGGCGGTCATGCGGGGTGGGCCTCATACGGCGCGTTGTGGAAGTCGATTTCGAGCTGAAGTGCATGGCCAAACAGGCTGGACATCCGCTCGAAGGCCGTCACGTCCACCGCCGCCACATCAATCTGCGCCCGAAGCCAGTCGGCCTGCGCCAGAAACGCCGGCTCGGCGTGCAGCCGGACCCATTCGGCAATGACGGGGTCGGAGATCGGGCGCCGATGCGCACGCGCGCACCATGTCGCATACATCCACTCCGCGGCCAGCATGATGGTCAGGATGTCTACATACATACCGCCAGACGCCACCCGCAACATGCCGCCGTCGAAGGCGGCGACCGACGCGGGTAGCGCCTCATCCCCGGCGCCAGGTGGTAGGTCGAGCGCTGCGAACACGCGGTCGAAATACTCGAACTGCGCACCGCCAAGCCCGGCCAGCACGCCGCACAGCCAGCGGCGGGCCGAAAGATCGGGCGCGTTCAGCAGCGCGTGGCCAAAGATCAGGATCGCCGTGCCGACAAAGGCGCGCTCATAGACGACGTAGCGGCGGAACACCGCGCGCGGCAGGGCATCGGCCTCGATGTCGCGCACAAAGCGATGCGCCTGCATGGCGTCCCACACCTCCTGATTGGCCGCAAGCAGGAGGTCCGATAGCCGCTGCATCGGCTCAGACCGTCCCCGTCAGCCAACCCAGCGCGTTGCGCCACAGCGTCGCGTAACCCTCCCACCTGACAAAGGCGTCGGGCACCCAGTGCGGCCCGATGTCGGACGTCCAGGCCAGCGTGCGCCCAGCGCCGTGCTCGCCGGTCACCAGCAGCGGGTGGCCGCCTTGATCGGCCGGCAGGCGCGCCACCAGATGCGCGCCGCGCTCACGCAGCACCACCTCGTTGGCGCCCAGCAGCAACGGCCAGTCGGTGCCCAGCCCTGCCATCAGCGGGTGCGCCGGATCGACCACTTCCGCGACAAAACCCTCGGGGATCTCCAGTCGGTCGTCATACGGCAGGCACGTCACCGGAAGCGCGTCCTCGACGGGCGTTCGCCGCCAGCGGGCGCGGCCGTCGATGCCTTGGAAGCTGAAATAGCCTCCGATCATGGCCAGCCCGCCGCCGCCGCGGGTCCATTCGCCAAGCAGCTTCAGCCGGTTTGGCATCGGCTTTCCCTGCATCCACACCGCCTGCGGCAGCAGCAGCGTATTGGCCCCGATGTCGGACAGGATAATGGCCCGGTATTCGTCCAGGCCTTCGCGGGAGAACGGAAAACCCTCGGCCGCAACATGCGCGGGCATGTAGGTCAGTTCGAATCCGCTGTCGCGCAGTGCGGCCACAAGCGGCTCGGCGCCCATATGGAAGGTGACGCTGCCGAACTGGTCGAAACCTTTGTAGTGCGTGGCCGCGCTCACCCAGCTTTCGCCGACCAGCAGAACTTTCAAACGCGACATCGCCTGGCCACCTCCCTCCGTTGTCCGTCATCGGGGACGGTGCAAAACACGTCGAACGGATTATCGACCATCATCTGCATGATCTGGGCCTCGGTGGCGCCGTGGCGGCGCAGGCGCGGCAGGAAGTGTCGCTGGAGATAGCCATAGCCGAAGCCACCATAATGGGTCAGCATCATCTTCAGGAACACGTCCTGCGACAGCAGCAGCCGGTCGAGACAGTCGCGCTCGATAAGCCCCATGATGGCACGGGCGTTATCCTCGTCGGACGGGCATTGCACGCCCTGGTCGGCATACCAAAAATCCATGCCGATCATGTCGTATTCCAGAAACGCGCCACGCTCCGCCAGCGCCACCTGATATGCGACGTCCGCCCCGGACGGGTTCATGTGGCACAGCACGGTGTGCCACACATCGCCCCCCTCATCGGCGATGATGTCGAGCACGCGGCCGGCCACGCGGAACCAGCCGGGCAGATGCACCATCAGTGCCAATCCGGTGCGCGCCTGCGCCTGCGCCGCCCCGCGCAGCGACTTTTCCTCTTCCGGCGTCACCTCGGCGGAAATGCCGATTTCGCCGATCAGGCCGATGCGTATGCCGCTGCCGGCCACACCCTCGATCGCCTCGCGCACGATCTCGTCGGCGATGTCGCCGGCGGTCATGCCGCGCACCCGCGCCGGATGCGAAGTCTGCAGGTAGAATCCACCGCCCATGACGACGTTCAGGCCGGTGGCTTCGGCAATGCGCAGCAGGGCGCGGGGATCGCGGCCGATGCCCTGGCAAGTCGGATCGACCACGGTGCGGACGCCCAGCGCGACCGGATCGGCCAACTCGGCGATGGCAAGGCGCTCGTCATCCAGGGTACAGTTACTGATGTTGACGAACGGGTCCATCCGCAGTTCCCCCAGCAGGCCAGGATGCACCGGGTCGCAGGCGAGCCGTGAGCGCGACGCCTCCTTCGGCTGGTTCCACCAGCAGCGGCAATCGTTCAGCAGATGCTCGTGCATCAGGGTGACGCCCAGTCCGGCCGCCGGGATCGGTCCGGCCACCGTCATCACGAGACCGGAGTCCACATTGGCGGGCGAGCGATCGGACATCGGCACTCCTCCTCAGCCGCCAGCGCGGCGGCGGTTGGTCAGGCGGGCGAAAACGCGGGTGTTGAGCCAGATCGCTGCCAGGATGATCGCCCCGGTCACGATCTGCACCAGGAACGGCGAGGTGTGAACCAGGATCAGCCCATTGCCGATCACCGCGATAGTCAGCGCGCCCAACACAGTGCCGATGATCGTCCCGCTGCCGCCCAGCAGCGACGTGCCGCCCAGCACGACGGCGGCAATCACGTCCAGCTCGAACCCCACCGCCGCGTTGGAAGAG
Organism: uncultured Acetobacteraceae bacterium; assembly: GCA_964245075.1. Classification (GTDB taxonomy): domain Bacteria; phylum Pseudomonadota; class Alphaproteobacteria; order Acetobacterales; family Acetobacteraceae; genus LMUY01. The sequence goes on along the minus strand of CAXTLC010000074.1, from coordinate 4,401 downwards.
CCGGAGCCCAGCCGTGCCGCGATGATGAGGCCGGCGCCGGCGGAGGTGATGCCCGTCAGCGCGAATGCCGATGCCGCCACCCGCCGCGCCGGCATCCCGACCCGGCGCGCCGCCTCCGGGTTGGCGCCGACCGCGGTCACCTGACGGCCATACCGGGTCCGGTCGAGCGTCACATAGCCAATGGCGGCAATGACGATGGCCAGCATGGCAGGCACCGGGATCCCGAGCACCCAGCCGCGGCCGATCATCACGAAGCCGGGCACCCCCTCGATCGGGATCGAGTAGCCCTGGGTCAGCAGCAGCGCGAAACCGCGCAGCATGGACAGGCCAGCCAACGTCACGATGAAGGCTGGGATTTGCTGATACGCGATGAACCAGCCCTGCACCACGCCGATAGCGGCGCCTAACAACGACATGGCGACCACCACCACGGGCCATGGCATGCCGGCCGTTAGCGCGATGGCCGTCAGCGCGTTGGTGAGTGCCACGATCGAACCGACCGACAGATCGATCCCGCCGGTGGTGATGACGAAGGTCATGCCGACGGCGACGATCAGCATCGGCGCCAGTTGCCGCAGCAGGTTGAGCAGATTGCCCGCGAGCAGGAAGGTGGGTGAGGACGCGGCGAAGACCACGCAGCACAGCAGGAAGAACGCCGCGATGGACAGAACCTGCGCGTGTTCCAGCACGAAGTCGGTGGCATTGCCGCGTGCCTCGTCGTCGATGCCGACCGCCCTGCTCATGCCCTGGCACCGCCGACGATGAGTTGCACGACCTCTTCCAGGTTGGTGGCGCCAATCTGTCGTTCCGCCACCTTGGTGCCTTCGTACATGAACGCGATCCGGTCGCAGACGCGGAACAGATCCTGCAGCCGATGTGTCACCAGCACCACGGCCACGCCCTGCGCCTTGACCCGGTTGATCAGCGTCAGCACCGCCTCCACCTCGGCGACCGCCAGGGCTGAGGTCGGCTCGTCCAGCAGCAGCACGCGCGGGCCGAACGAGGCGGCGCGGGCGATGGCAATGGACTGGCGCTGCCCGCCCGATAGCCGCGCCACCTTGGCCCGCATGCTGGGCATGCGGATGCCGAGCGCGTCGAGCATCCGGCGGCCCTCCTGCACCATGCGACGCTTGTCGAGGAACAGGCGGCCGGCGATTTCACGGCCCAGAAACAGATTGCCCGCCACGTCTATCGTGTCGCACAGGCTGAGTTCCTGATAGACCATCTCGATATGGCGAGCGCGGGCGTCGGCAGGACCATCGAGCCGGACCTCCTCGCCCGACAGCAGCATCCGGCCGCGGTCCGGGATGTAGGCTCCCGACATGATCTTGCTGAGCGTTGACTTGCCCGCCGCGTTGTCGCCGACCAGCCCGAGGCACTCGCCGCCGAAAAGGTCGAGATCGACATCGCGCAGCGCGGTCAGCGAGCCGAAGCTCTTGCCGATGCTGCGCAACGACATCAGCGGTGCCCGCCCGGCGTCGGCCACCCAAGCCGTCCAGTCCGTGCTGGCAGACGCCCTCTGCATCGCAGCGTTACTTGAACACGGTGCGATAGGGCTCGACATTGGCCTTGGTCACGATGGTCACCGGCACTGCGATGGTATGCGTGACGCTGCCGCCCTTGTTGATCGCAACCAGCGCATCCACCGCCGCCGCCCCCATGCCGGCCGGATCCTGCTGCACCACCGCCACCACGTAGCCGGCGTCGATGCCCTTGATCGCCTGCGCGGTCAGGTCCCAGCCGAACACCTTCACGCTGTCCTGCTTGCCCTGGCTCTCAACGGCGGCAATGGCGCCGAGCAAGGCCGGCTCGCCGGTGGCGTAGATCACGGTCAGGTCCGGGTTGCCGGTCATCAACGTCTCGGCCGCGGTTAGGGCGTTGTCCTGCGTGTTGTGGCCATCGACGACGTCGGCCAGGGTGATGCCGGGCTGGCCGGTGATCGCGTCCACGAACGCTTTCTGCCGCTGGTTCTGGATGAACGAGTTGAGTGCGCCGACCACGCCGACTTTGGCCTTGCCGCCCATCGACGATGTCACGTAGGGCAGGAAGGTCGCCGCCAACAACTGCCCGGCCTTGAGGTTGTCCACGCCGATCTGCGCCTTCTGCGGCCCGTCCGGCAGGATCGCGTCGACGGCCACGACCGGGATGCTGGCGGTCGCGGCCTGCTGGATCGCCGGCATGATGCCGTTCACGTCGATCGCCTCGATCAGGATGCCGCTGACCTTCTGCTGGATGAAGGTTTCGATGGCGTTGTTCTGGTCCTCGGCGCGGCCGTTGGCGTTGAACACCACCAGCGTCACGCCGGCCTTTGCCGCGGCAGCCTGCGCACCCTGTTGCATCTGCACAAAGAACAGCGCCTGTTCGTTGTACTGCACCATGGCGTAAGTCGGTGCGGCCGACCACGCCGATGGCACGCCGGCGACAGCCAGAGCGGTGCCGCCGGCAAGGCTCGCGAGCACGCTGCGGCGATGGACGATCCTCATGGCGAAACTTCCCTTCTGAGTGTGGACGACAACCTGCACGACGTGAGGCGCGGCGGCGCCACCGAGGCGCGCGCCACCAGTTCGACCGGCAGACGCACCGGCGTCGCATCGGCCGGTGGCGTGCCGGCGACGTGCGACATCAGCAGAGCGACGGCGCGCCGGCCCATCTCCGCCACCGGCTGACGGATCGCGGACAGCGGCGGCGCGAACAGATGCAGCGGACCGACGTCGTCGAACGCCACCAGCGACAGGTCGTGCGGGACGACGACGTTGCACGCGCCCAGTCGCTCCAGCATGCCAAGCGCCACGACGTCGCTGGTGACGAATACCGCCGTCGCAAGCCCATGCGCCACTATCGCGTCGGCGACGTTGCGCCCAGCCTCGGCGGTGTAGTCGCAGAAGAACTCATCGACGATAGCGCAATCCGGGCTGGCCGCCACCGCCGCGCGAAAGCCGGCCAGCCGCTCCGTCGTGCTCAGCATCCCGACCAACCCGCCGACGAAGGCGAGCTTACGGTGACCTGCCCGCAGCAGATGTTCGCCGGCCAGCCGGCCGCCCTGCTCATTCGCCGCGAAGACCTTCGGCGTCACGGCACCCGGCACGTCCTCATCCACGACCACGACATGGCGCGCGGCGTTGATGGCGTCGGCCAGCGCGCCCGTGTTCGGTCGGTTGGTCAGGAACAGCAGCCCGTCGACGTGATTGCTGCGCAGCAACGCCAAATAGTCCAGTTCGCGGCGTAGCTGGTTGCGGCTGATGCACAGCAGCACGCTGAGGCCCAGCGCCTCGGCCGCGAGTTCGACCGCGTCAGCGAAGCGGGCAAAGAACGGATTGGCGATGGCTGGTACGACTAGCCCGATCGACTCTGTGCGACCAAGACTGAGCCGTCGCGCCTGCACGTTGGGGGTGTAATCCAGCACCTGGATCGCGCGCTCGATCCGCTTGGCAGTGACGGGCGGGAGGGTCAGGCCGCCATTGAGGAAACGCGACACCGTCGCCACCGACACTTCGGCAGCCAGCGCCACGTCTCGCATGCGCGACATCCTTGCTGCCAATCCGGCTCCTGCTTGTAAAGCGGTTTACTAAACAAAGCCGCAACGCAGCCTTGCGTCAAGTTCGGATCGAAGCTGGACGAAAAAGATGTGCTTCACCACCCTGACGGGATCGTCATGGCCGCAGTTGGTGGCCTGTGGGACTGACCCGTTTCCGTGGGTCTTCCGCGCTTTGCGTGGATCATGCCGTAAGCAGAACGCGCCGATGCAGCAGGTCGAAGCTGGCGCAGCCGTAGCTTTGCCGTTTCAGCAGCTTGAGGCGGTTGACCTGCCCCTCGGCCTGTCCGCTGCTCCAGGGTTCAGTGAGCGCGGCGCGCACCGCGGCGCCGTCTTGCTCCATCCCGGTAGCAAAGGTCTCGATGGCGGGAATGCTGCAAGCGCGGGCCTCGATCAGCCAGGTGTGCAACTCGACCAGGGGTTCTGCTGGAGCGTCTGCGTCCCGACGGCCTTTGACGCCGCAAGCACGCACAAGCGCGGTAAACCGTCGCGCCAATGCGCATTCCGACGATTGCAGCCATCGATTCCGATCGAAACCAGCCACCTGTTCCGATAGATTCGTGTTTGGGTTGCAGGCCCAGCTCGCTGCCACGTTGATTGCTCCCTTGCCGTCATAGGTTGCCTGGGTCGGGTACGGGCATAGCGGCATGGTGCGATCGACCGGCATCGCTGGATCATCGTTGACGTAGTGCGCGGCCATGATACTGGAGGGTGCGACGTCCTTCTCCACCCAACCCTCGAGTGCGGTCAGCGCGTCGAACCCGCTGCCGGCTAGAGGGCCAGTGCTCGTGGTAGACAGGCTATTGACTGAGTAGGAGCTATGCTGGAATTTGGGTGACGCGGTGATCAGGCGGCGCTCTGTGCTGGCG
>CAXTLC010000073.1:0-23403 GCA_964245075.1 uncultured Acetobacteraceae bacterium | reverse complement strand
TTCTATCCGCTGCCCGCGCCGGGCGAGCGCTTTCCGGTCAACGACCCGGCTCTAGCGCCCCGCCTCCAGCCGCGCCCGACGGACGACGCCGCCTTCCTGCATGGGCTGCTGGAGGGCATCGCGCGCATCGAGGCGCTCGGCTACCGGCGCCTGGCCGAATGGGGGGCGCCGCCGGTGACGCGTGTGCTGACAACGGGCGGAGGCGCCGCGAACGAGGCCTGGACCCTGATTCGCGCCAGGGTGCTGGGGGTGACGGTGAGGGCGGCCGAGGCGGAGGCGTCCCAGGGCGCCGCGATGCTGGCCCGGGCGGCGCTGGTTTGACGGATCGCTAGGGAGGTGTGATCTCGTTCGAGATCCGTCCCGCCAACAAGCCCTCTGCCCTTGGGAAAGGGTTGGGCGAGAGAGAGACGGCCGGCATCGGTGAACGGTTCAGCTGCGATATCGAGACAAGCGCCACGCGAGGGGTTCCCCCTTAGACCAACCGCTTCTTGCGGCTCATGAGCTGCATGATCATCGGCGTGAAGATGAGCTGCATGGCCAGCGGCATCTTGCCGCCGGGGCACACGATGGTGTTGGCGCGCGACATGAAGCTGCCGTGCAGCATCGACAGCAGGTAGGGCATGTCGATGCCCTTCGGGTCGCGGAAGCGGATCACCAGCATGCTTTCATCGGCGTTCGGCACGTCGCGGGCGATGAAGGGGTTGCTGGTGTCCACCGTGGGCACGCGCTGGAAGTTGACGTGGGTTTCCGAGAACTGCGGGCAGATGTAGTTCACGTAGTCCGGCATCCGGCGCAGGATCGTGTCCACCACCGCCTCGTGCGAGTAGCCCCGCGCTTTCTTGTCGCGATGCAGCTTCTGGATCCATTCCAGGTTGATGATCGGCACCACGCCGACCAGCAGGTCCACGTGCCGGGCGACGTCGACCTCCGGCGTCACGACGGCGCCGTGCAGGCCCTCGTAGAACAGCAGGTCGGTGCCGGGCGGAACGGCGGACCACGGGGTGAATGTGCCGGGCTCCTGGCCGAACAGGGCGGCCTCCTCGGCATCGTGGAGGTATGTGCGGGTCTGCCCGGCGCCTTGCTCGCCATAGGTCCGGAACAGCGCTTCCAGCTCGGCGAACAGGTTCGATTCCGGGCCGAAATGGCTGAGCACCTCGCCCTTGGCCGAGGCTTGCCGCAGCAGGTCCCGCATGGCCAGCCGGTCATGGCGGTGGAAGGCGTCGCCTTCCACGATGACGGCGTTCACGCCTTCCCGCCGGAAGATCTGCGCGAAGGTGGTCATCACGGTGGTGGTCCCGGCGCCGGACGAGCCCGTGATGGCGATGACCGGGTGCTTCTGCGACACGCTATGCGGTCCGGAACAGCGAGCGGGCGTTGAACAGGGGGGCGGCGAAGGGCTTGTCGTGGCCCCCGTCGTACTCCGCGTGGTAGCGTTCCAGCCGCTCGACCTCCTCGCGGCTGCCCAGGATCACCGGGATGCGCTGGTGGATCGCGGCGGGCGCCACGTCCAGCAGCCGCGCCCGCCCGGTGGACGCGGCGCCGCCGGCCTGTTCCACGAGCATCGCCATCGGGTTGGCTTCGTACATCAGCCGCAGGCGCCCCGGCCTGCCGGGGTCCTTGCCGTCGCGTGGATACATGAACAGCCCGCCGCGGATGAGGATGCGGTGCACCTCGGCGACCATGGAGGCGACCCAGCGCATGTTGAAGTCCGTGCCCCGCGGCCCTTCGGCGCCTTCCAGGCATTCCTCCACGTAGCGGCGGACGGGCGGCTCCCAGAAGCGCTCGTTGGACACGTTGACGGCGAACTCGCGGCTGTGCGCCGGGATCGCCATGCCAGGATGGGTCAGCACGAAGGCGCCGATGTCCCGGTCCAGGGTGAAGCCGTGCACGCCGTCGCCGACGGTCAGCACGACCATGGCGGTCGGGCCGTAGATGGCATACCCGGCCGCGACCTGGGCCGTGCCGGGCTGCAGGAAGTCGCGGGCCGCGGGCTCGGTGACGCCGTCCGGGCAGCGCAGGACGGAGAAGATCGTGCCGACCGGCATGTTGACGTCGATGTTGGACGATCCGTCGAGCGGGTCGAGCAGCAGCAGCAGCCGGCCGCGCGGGTAGCAGGCGGGGATCGGGTAGGGGTGCTCCATCTCCTCGGACACCACCCCGGCGAGCTGCCCGCCCCATTCGCAGGTGCCGAGCATGATGGCGTTGGCGGCGACGTCCAGGGATTGCTGCTGCTCGCCCTGGACGTTGACCGCCGTGGCCGCCTCCGGGGGCGAGATGCGCCCGCGGGCGGCGGCGAGGGCGATCAGCTTGCAGGCGGTCTGGATGTCGTTGAGCAGGGATCGGAGGTCCGGGTCAGGCGCCGCGGACCGGCGTCCGTCCTCGATGAGGAATTTCGACAGCGTGGTGCGGCGGTACGGCATCTCGGGGCCTCCCTGGGCCGCGGCCTTGTGGCCGCTTATTGCTGAAAGACGCGGCTTGCCCTGATGTCCTCGGACGTGATGGTTTCGAGCGCCGCGCGGTCCATCGGCTGGTCGCGCCCGGCGAACAGGCGGTTGGCCATCCGCAGCCGCGCGCGGTCGATGCCGTTGCGGATGCTGCGCGCGTTGGAGAACCGCGGCTGCCGCATCCGCATCCCGATATACTCCTCCATCGCCGCGCGGGCTGCCGGGTCGAAGCGGTACTGCATCGCTTCCGCCATCAGCTCGGCGATGCGTAGCAGTTCTTCCGCCGAATAGTCCGGGAAGTCGATGTGGTGGGCGATGCGGGACGACATGCCGGGGTTGCTGCGGAAGAACGTGTCCATGCGGTCCTTGTAGCCGGCGAGGATGACGACGAGGTCGTCCCGGTTGTCCTCCATCACCTGCAACAGGATCTCGATGGCTTCCTGGCCGTAGTCGCGCTCGTTCTCCGGCCGGTAGAGGTAGTAGGCCTCGTCGATGAACAGCACGCCGCCCATCGCCTTCTTCAGGATCTCCTTGGTCTTGGGCGCGGTGTGGCCGATGTACTGGCCCACCAGGTCGTCCCGGGACACGGTGACGACGTGGTTGCGGCGGATGTACTTCAGGCGGTGCAGCACGTCCGCCATGCGCCGGGCCACCGTGGTCTTGCCGGTGCCGGGATTGCCGGTGAAGCTCATGTGCAGCGGCGGCGGCTCCGCCTGGATGCCCAGGGCGCGCCGGGCGCTCTCCACCAGCAGCAGCGCCGCGACCTCGCGGATGCGGGTCTTGACCGGCAGGAGGCCGACCAGGTCGCGGTCAAGCTGCCCGATGACTTCCGCGATGTTGCTCTCGGCGTAGAGCGCCGCGAGGTCGATGCGGCGCTCATCCAGCTCCAGCGCCGCGCTCACGGCGCGTAGCGCTCGCCGGACGGCTTGGACGTGGCGTAGCTCCGCAGCGTGTAGCGGACGCTGCGGCCCGGCCCTTCCGCCCGCACCAGCTCGAAGCCCGGCTCGTAGGAGGGGCGCTGGACGATGAACGACATGCGGATGGTTTCGAAGCCCTTGTTGTTGTCGAAGGCCAGGACCTTGACGTAGTCCTGCGGGTGCGCCTCCCGGCAAGCCCTCAGCTCCAGCATGACGCCCGCCGGGTCACGGAGGTCGAACATCGGGGTGCCCCACATCGCCCAGTAGTAGTTGCGGGGGTGTGGGTCGTCCGTGTGCTCCACCGCCAGCGCCCAGCCCTGGTCCAGCGCGTACTCGATCTGCTTGCCGACCTCCTCGTTCGTCAGGTCCGGCAGGAAGGCGAACAGGCCTTGGGTGATCTTCATCGCAGGGTTCCTCCTTACGAGGCGGTCGGGGTGGGGAGCACATCGACCGAGTCGGTCGATGCGTAGTTGAAGCTCACGTCCTTCCAGGTATCGAGCGCCGCGCGCAGCGGCTGGCACCAGCGGGCGGCGGCGGTGAGGATCTCCGGCCCCTCGTTCCAGATGTCGCGGCCCTCGTTGCGCGCCTTGACCATGCACTCCAGCGCCACGCGGTTGGCGGTGGCGCCGGCCTGGATGCCCATGGGGTGGCCGATGGTGCCGCCGCCGAATTGCAGCACCACGTCGTCCTGCAAGTAGTGCAGCAACTGGTGCATCTGCCCGGCGTGGATGCCGCCGGACGCCACCGGCATCAGCTTCTTCAGGCTGGCCCAGGGCTGGTCGAAGAAGATGCCGTGCTGCGGGTTCATCGGCACGTTGCCTTCGCGGCAGATGTCGTAGATGCCGCGCACCACGTTCGGGTCGCCTTCCAGCTTGCCCACGACGGTGCCGGCGTGGATGTGGTCCACGCCGGCCATCCGCATCCACTTGGCGATCACGCGGAACGACACGCCGTGGTTCTTCTGCCGGGTGTAGGTGGAATGCCCGGCGCGGTGGAGGTGCAGGATCATGTCGTTCCGGCGCGCCCACTTGGCCATCGACTGGATGGCGGTGTAGCCGATCACCAGGTCGATCATGACGATGACGCTGCCGAGGTCGCGGGCGAACTCCGCGCGCTCGTACATCTCCTCCATCGTGCCGGCGGTGACGTTCAGGTAGGTGCCCTTGACCTCGCCGGTTTCGGCCTCCGCCTTGTTCACGCCCTCCATGCAATACAGGAACCGGTCCCGCCAATGCATGAAGGGCTGCGAGTTGATGTTCTCGTCGTCCTTGGTGAAATCGAGGCCGCCCTTCAGCGCCTCGTACACCACCCGGCCGTAGTTGCGGCCGGACAGGCCGAGCTTCGGCTTCATGGTGGCGCCCAGCAGCGGCCGGCCATAGACGTTCATCCGCTCACGCTCGACGACGATGCCGGTGGCAGGCCCCTGGAAGGTTTTCAGGTAGTGCCCGGGGAGCCGCATGTCCTCCAGCCGCAGCGCCTTCAGCGGCTTGAAGCCGAACACGTTGCCGATGATCGACGCGGTGAGGTTGCTGATCGAGCCTTCCTCGAACAGGTCGAGGTCATAGGCGATGTAGGCGAAATACTGGTCCGCCGAGCCCGGCACCCGGTCCACCCGGTAGGCCTTGGCCCGGTAGTACTCGCTGTCGGTCAGCCGGTCCGTCCACACCACGGTCCAGGTGGCGGTCGAGCTTTCTCCGGCGATGGCGGCGGCGGCCTCCTCCGGGTCCACGCCATCCTGCGGGGTGAGGCGGAACACGGCCAGGATGTCGGTGTCCTTAGGAACGTAGTCCGGCTCCCAGTAGCCCATCTGCCGGTATTTCAGCACGCCGGAGGTGTAGCGCTCCTTGAGATCGGTGATCTTCACGTCGAGCGGCTTGTTCATGGCCCGCGTTCCCCTGTTCTTGTCCCGCGCAGCCTGGCCGCTCGACAGATCAAGCGAAAGCAAATTAATCTATCGGTAATCACAAGGGATTCCTCGCCATCACGATCCGCAACGCCACGGTCCGCCAGCTTCAGGTGTTTGTGGAAACCGCCGAAGCGCTGTCCTTGGCGCGGGCTGCGGAGCGGCTTCGCCTGACGCCGTCGGCGATCTCGTTCCAGGTCAGGCAGCTTGAGCTGCTGACTGGTTTCGCGCTGTTCGAGAGGGTGGGAAGGCGTGTCGTGCTGACGGACGCGGGAACGCTGCTGGTGGAGTATGCGCGGGTGGTGCTGCGGTCGTTGCAGGATGCGGACCAGGCGCTGATGGCGCTCAAGGGGCTGAGCGGCGGGCGCGTGCGGCTGGGCCTCGTGTCCACCTCCAAGTACATCGTCCCGCACATCGTCGCCCGGTTCCGGACCGCCTTCCCCGGCGTGGCCGTCGAGCTGACCGAGGGCAACCGGGCGCGCGTGCTCTCGCTGCTGACGGCCGGCACCATCGACCTGGCGGTGATGGGGCAGCCGCCGGACGACGCCGACGTGGTGGCGGAGCGGTTCGCGCCGCATCCCTCCGTCATCGTCGCCCCCAGCGGCCACGCCCTGGCCACTGCGCAGCCGCTATCCTTGGAGGCGCTCGCCGGCGAGCCGTTCATCATGCGGGAGGAAGGGTCGGGCACCAAGGCGATGACGGACGCGCTGTTCCGCAGCGTCGGCTTCGTGCCGCGCGTGCTGATGGTGTCGTCCAGCAACGAGACGATCAAGCAGGCCGTGATCGCCGGCATGGGGCTGGCGCTGATCTCCGAGCACACCGTCAGCCTGGAACTGGCGCTCGGGCTGGTTGCGGCGCTGCCCGTGGCGGGGTTCCCGCTCATGCGCTCCTGGTTCATCGCGCACCGGCGGACTCTGCCGCTGCTGCCGGTCCAGGCCCGGCTGCGCCGCTTCCTCATCGAGGAAGGCGACGGGGTGATCCAGGACACGGTCCGCAGCCATGCCCGCGCCGCCGCCCCCCGCCCGCGGAGAACCCGCCATGCCGCTTGAAGCGTTGATCTTCGACGTGGACGGCACGTTGGCCGAGACCGAGGACATCCACCGCCAATGCTTCAACGCGGCCTTCGCCGGGGCCGGGCTGGACTGGCACTGGAGCCCCGAGGCGTACGCCCGGCTGCTCCAAGTGACGGGCGGCAAGGAGCGCATCCGCCGCTATGCGGACGGGCTGGCCGGCAGCCCGGCGCTGGACGAGGCTGCGATCCGCCGCCTGCATGCCGCCAAGACCGGGCATTACGTGGCGGCGGTGCAGGCCGGGTCGGTCACGCTGCGGCCCGGGGTGCGGCGCCTGCTGCACGAGGCGCGGGACGCAGGCTTGCGGCTGGCCATCGCGACGACGACCACGCCGGAGAACGTCGATGCGTTGCTGAGCGCGGCGCTCGGGCGGGAAGGGCCAGGGCTGTTCGAGGTGATCGGCGCCGGCGACATGGTGCCGCGGAAGAAGCCCGCGCCCGATATCTACCGCTTGGTGCTGGACCGTCTCGGCCTGCCGCCCGAGCGCTGCGTCGCGTTCGAGGACACAGCCAACGGCCTGCGGTCCGCCCTGGGCGCCGGGTTGCGGGTGGTGGTGACGGCGAGCGCCTATGGCGGCGCAGTGGGCGAGGGCGCGCTCTGCGTGCTGGACGGGCTCGGCGAGCCGGATGCGCCGTGCCGCGTGCTGGCGGGAGCCTGGCCGCCCGGCGCGCGAAGCCGGGCGATGCTCGACATGGACACGCTGAAACGCTTGGCAGCATGCGGCGGGAGCGCCTGAAGCTCTTCTCCAGCCGAAACGGACCGGGTAGGTTTCCGACGAGGCTGAGGACTTGCCGCATTGCAGCGGCATTTGCGCCAGGAGACACCCTTTGACGCCTGCGAAAGGCACCGTCGTGCCACAAGCGGTCACGGGGAACAGCCGCCGCGGGCAACTCGGCCGCATGGCCGCACGCCTGCCGATCTACATGGCCGATGTCCGCGAGAATCCCCAGTGGCTGGCGATGTTCGCTCGCGGGCGCTTCCTCCCAGTGAGCCGGGCGCTACGGTTCGGACCTCGCCGCGGCTGATGCTGTAGGTCGGCTCCGGCGTGTCGTCCGTGCTCGGCCGGCGCTTTCATGGCGAGCCGGCGGCGGGCCCGGGCTCCAGCAAGCGGCCGGGAAGGGCCGCCTCGTAGCCAGTCGGCGTGGCTGCCGCGTGTGGCGGCAAGGTTGGCTGACCTGGGGTTCGGCAAGCGGACGGCCCCACGGCGTTTCAGCCTGGCGCCGGCTTCCAAGGCCAATCCAGCGTCTGCCGCAACCCGGCGGTGAGGGCGGTGGGCGCCGCGAGGCCCAGCGCGGCGGCGCCCCGGGCCGGGTCGCCGACCGAGTGCCTGATCTCGCCCGTCCGGGCCGGCATGAACTCCAGCTTCGGCGTGGCGGCGCAAAGCCCGGCGACGGTGCCGGCCACGTCCAGCACGGAGGTAGCCTGGCCGGTGCAGACGTTGAACACGGGGGCGTCCGGCAAGCGCCGGGCCATGGCCCGCAGCAACGCCGCCACCACGTCCGCCACGAAGATGAAGTCGCGTGTCTGCCCGCCGTCGCCGTAGATGCTGACCGGGACGCCGCGGCCGATCCTGTCCATGAAGATCGAGATGACGCCCGAATATGGCGAGCGGGGGTCCTGGCGCGGGCCGTAGACGTTGAAGAAGCGCAGCCCGGCCGTGGGGATGCCGTGCGCGCGGGTGGCGACCCTGGCGTGCAGCTCGCAGGCATACTTGTCCGCGCCGTAGGCGGACAGCGGCGCCCGCTCGGCGCTCTCGGCGATGGGCAACTCGGCGCAGTCACCATAGACCGCGGCCGATGAGGCATACACGAAGGGAATCCGCTCCGGCTGGCGCACGATCGCTTCCAGAAGGGTGACCGTGCCCGTGATGTTGACCCGGTGCGTCTCCACCCACGCGCGCAAGCCCCGCTCGACGGAGGCGATCGCGGCCAGGTGGAAGCAGCCGTCGGCGCCGTGGAGGGCCGCGGCCACGGCGGCGGGGTCGGTGATGCAGCCCTGCGACAGCGTGGCGCCGGGCGCCAGGTTGGCGAGGCTGCCGGTCGACAGGTCGTCCAGGACGCGCACCGCATGGCCCTGCGCCGCCAGGGCCTCGCACAGGTGCGAGCCGATGAAGCCGCAGCCGCCAGTCACCAGAAAGACCGCCATTCCCGCTCCGAACGTCCAAAGCCCTCGCACGTCCCAGTTGCCCAGGAAGGCGCGCGAGCAGGAACCCTCGGACACCAGCAGCAGCCGAAGCGCCCCGCCGTGATGGAATACCCCCTGCGGCGCTGCCCGATCAAATTGCGCCGGCGCCGGGCGCCGCAGCCGGCCGCAGGCAGCGCTACCGGAACAGCGCGTAATCCGCGCACCCGATCCATTCATGCAGCGCCCAGTAGCTGTCGAGCCAGGCGCCGGCGCGCGGGACGAGGTCGGACGGCAGCACGGCGCCCCCGGTGTCGAGCCGCACCGGCGCGGCGGTGACCACCATGCCGGCGCGGGCGAAGGCGATCAGCGCCCGCCGCATGTGCCAGGCGTGGGTGACGACGTAGATCGAGCGGATGCCCTTCGCCTCCAGGATGGCCGCGCTGTCGGCCGCGTTCTCCCACGTGTCCTGCGCCTCGGGCTCGACCCAGCGGACCGGGACGGCGAAGTCGTCCGCCAGGCTGCTGGCCATCACCGCGGCCAGGCTGGCCTCGCCCGGCCTCATGCTGCCGCCGGTCACCAGCACGGGCAGCCCGGTTCGGCGGAACAGCGCGGCGCCCGCCCGCTCCCGCTCCAAGGTCAGCGCTCCCGCGACGGGAACCGTCCCGCCGTCCCGCGCGGCGTCGGCCGACAGGATCACGATGGCCTGCGGCGGGTTCCCCGGCGGCGGCGCCAGCGGCAGGCCGCCTTCCAGCGACGCGACCAGCGCCCCGGACACCAGTGGCGTGGCGAGCAGCAGCAGCCCGGCGATGCCGGACGCCAGCAGCGCCAGCCCGAGCCGGGGCCGCCGCCGGATCACCACCAGCCCGGCCAGGCAGACCGGCAGCAGGCTGACAGGCGGGACGAGCAGGGCCGTCGGCAGCGCGCTCAGCGACACCGGGGCGGCCTCGCGGGCGTGCCGGGACTGACTGCTGGACTCGACCACGGAACGCAACGAACCGGCCTTGGCGGAATCGTTCCAAGCCCGCCGCCATTGTCCGGCCTCCCGGACAGCCCGTGCCGGCTGGCCCTATTATCGCACGCCATGGCAGCGGCTACATGCACGTTCGTTGCAAGGGAGACAGGTTCATGACCGACATCAGCCAAGCCGGAACGTTCCAACTCGGCGACCGCGCCGTCAAGCGCGTCGGCTACGGGGCGATGCGGCTCGCCGGGCCGGGCGTGTTCGGGCCGCCGAAGGACCGCGGCGCTGCCGTCGCCGTGTTGCGCGAGGCCGTGGAAAGCGGCGTCAACCACATCGACACCAGCGACTTCTACGGCCCGCACGTCACCAACCAGCTCATCCGCGAAGCGCTCCACCCTTATCCCGAGGACCTGGTGATCGTCACCAAGATCGGCGCGCGGCGCGGCGCGGATGCGTCCTGGAACCCGGCGTTCTCGGCCGAGGAGCTGACGGGCGCGGTGCACGACAACCTGCGCAACCTCGGCGTGGACGCGCTCGACGTCGTCAACCTGCGTCTGATGTTCAGCAGGCACGGGGTTGCCGAGGGTTCGCTCGAAGCGCCGTTGACGACGCTGGCGGAGCTGCAACGCCAAGGGCTCGTGCGCCACGTCGGCCTCAGCAACGCGACGCCCACCCAGGTCGCGGAAGGGCGCGGCATCGCGGACATCGTCTGCGTGCAGAACCAGTACAACCTTGCCCATCGCGAGGATGACGCGCTGGTCGGCGATCTCGCCACTTCGGGCATCGCCTATGTGCCGTATTTCCCGCTCGGCGGCTTCACGCCGCTGCAATCGACGGCGCTGTCCGAGGCTGCCCAGAGGCTCGGCGCGACGCCGATGCAGGTGGCGCTCGCCTGGCTGCTGCAACGCGCGCCCAACATCCTGCTGATCCCCGGCACGTCCTCGGTCGAACACCTGCGGGAGAACCTGGCAGCGGCGGCGTTGGCCCTGCCGGAGGAGGTGGTGAGCGCGCTGGACCGGATGGCGATGAACGCGACGCCAGCCTGAAACGCCTGCTTCCGGGGCGCCTGGCAGTTCGGGGGCGGTGCGACGCGGTGCGCGTTGCAGCGCTCCGTGCCCCGTCCTTGCCGGGCGCCTCCAGGGCGCTTCCAGGGCGTTCAGCCGGCGTCCAGCCCGGGTTCGTCCCATTCCGGGCAGCAACGGCATAGGCGGATTCCCGGGGAACGTCGAGCGCCGATCCGGCCCGTCCGGCAATCGGGCACGTGGATGATTTGCCGCTGGATTTACCGCGCTTGCTGCCAGATAAACGCCCCGTGTCCGGCTTCTTAAAGCCGCATTCGGCGCGGCAGATACGGCGCGCTTCCAGGAACGTCCGTCATGATCGAAGTCGTCATTCCCGCCCACAACGCCGGGCAGTTCCTGCGCGGGGCGCTGCGCAGCGTGGCGGCGCAGACATTGCCGCCGGACCGGGTCACGGTCGTTGACGACAGGAGCACGGACGACACGATCGACGTCGCCCTCGCCTGCGCGGGCGAGCTGGACGGGCGCATCGACCTGCGGGTGCTGGCCAATGACGGCCCGCGCGGACCGTCGGCCGCGCGCAACACCGCGATCCGGCGAAGCGAGGCGGACTGGATCGTCCTGCTCGACGCCGACGACCTGCTTGCCCCCGGCCACCATGCGGCCTTGTCGCGTGCGGCCGATGCCTTCCCCGGCGCGGCGCTGGCGTTCGCGGACTCCACCTTGTTCCGGGGGGAGCAAACCCCCGTTGCGAGCTACCACGCCGTTCGGGGCGTCGAGGCCTTGCTGGCGGACGAGATCGCGCCGGGGTGCTGGACGCCGGGCGAGGGATTGTTTGCCGCCCTGCTCGACGGTGCCGTGTTCGCCACCTCCGCCTGCCTGCTCCGGCGCGAGGCGGCCGAGGCCGCGGGCTTGTTCGACGAGGCGATGCGGCGATGCGAGGACACCGATTTCTTCCTTCGCCTCGCCCTCGCCGGCCGCTTCGTGCTCTCGCGCGAGGTGGTGGCGCACCAGCGCGTGCACGCGGACAATGCCCCGCATCCCCGCCATGAGCTGGCGTCCCGCCGCGAGACCGCCTTGTCGCTGGCCAAGCTGGCGCGTTCGCCGAACCTGCCGGCGACGCATTCCAGGGCGGTGCAAACGGCGCTCTCCGCCGCGCTCGACCACTACCTCCACGACGCGTCGCGCGCCGGCCTGCTGGCGTACTGGCAGGCCATGCGCTTCGCGCGCAGCGCACGAAGGGCGGGCAAGGCTGCCAATCCACGCCGCCTTCCGACGCTCGCGCTGTTCGGGATGCCGCGGGCAGCGGCGCCGCGCACGGGGCCAACCCAGCCGGCATCGTGAGCCTGCTTGCCGGGCCGGATCAGGCGGGCGGAAAACCGCTGCCGACGAGGATGGCCCGGAAATCGTTGACGTTGGTGAGCGTGGGGCCGGTGCGGACGAGGTCGCCGAGGGCGGAAAAGAAGCCGTAGCCGTCATTGTTCGCCAGCAGCGCGCGGGGATCGAGGCCGAGGCCGAGGGCGCGGGCCAGGCTGTCCGGCGCAAGGGACGCGCCCGCGTTGTCCTCCGTGCCGTCGATGCCGTCCGTGTCGCAGGCGATGGCGTGGATGCCGGGCTGGCCGCGGAGCGCCACGGCCAGCGCCAGCAGGAACTCGGCGTTGCGGCCGCCGCGCCCGTGGCCGCGCACGGTCACGGTGGTTTCGCCGCCGGAGATCAGCACGCAGGGGGCGGGGGCTGGCTGGCCGTATGCCGCGCAGTGCTGGGCGATGGCCGCCATCACGCGGGCGACGTCTGCGGCTTCGCCCTCGACCGCGTCGCCCAGGATGACCGGCGCCACGCCGGCGTCCCGCGCCACGGCGGCGGCGGCTTCCAGCGAGGCCTGCGGCGTCGCGAGCATGGCGGTGCGCCCCGCGCCGAGGCCTCCCGGCTTCGGCGTTTCGGCAGCCGGGTCACGCAGCCGGGCGGCGACGGAGGGCGGCGGCTCGATGCCGTAGCGCGCCAGGACGGCGCGGGCGTCCGCCAAGGTGGTCAGGTCCGGCACGGTCGGGCCGCTGCCGATGACGGACGGGTCATCCCCCGGCACGTCCGAGATCAGCAGCGTCACCACCGCGGCCGGAGCAGCCGCGGCGGCCAGGCGCCCGCCCTTGATCGCCGACAGGTGCTTGCGGACGCAGTTCATCTCACCGATGTCGGCGCCGCTGCGCAGCAGGGCGCGGTTGATGGCCTGCTTGGCCGCGAAATCCACCCCGGCCGCCGGAAGCGCCAGCAGGGACGATGCGCCGCCGGACATCAGGCACAGCACCAGGTCGTCCGGCCCGAGGCCGCCGACCATGTCCAGCATGCGCGCCGCCGCCTGCTGCCCGGCGTCGTCGGGCACCGGATGGCTCGCTTCCACCACCTCGATGCGCGGCAACGGGCCGACCCCGTGGCCGTAGCGGGTGACGACGAGGCCGGACAGTGGGCGGTCCTGCGGCCAATGCGCTTCCACCGCCTGCGCCATGGACGCCGCCGCCTTGCCGCCGCCCACCACCACCGTGCGCCCGGCCGGCGGCGGCGGCAGGTGCGGGCCGACGCACAAGCCCGGCGCCGCCGCGTCGACGGCGGCCCGGAACATGCGTTGCAGGAGGGCTGCGGCGTCCACCGGGCCGGCTACTCGGCGGCGCGGGCTGGCTGGCTGGACTGGCCGATCTCGTGGCAGGCCAGCTTCTCCAGGACGCGGACCATGCCGGAATGGTCCCAGGCGCTGCCGCCGGACGCCGCGGCGGCGTTGAACAGCTCCTGGCACGTCGCGGTGTTGGGCAGGCTGACCCCGAGCGCGCGGGCGCCGGCCAGGGCGAGGTTCAGGTCCTTCTGGTGCAGCTCGATCCGGAAGCCCGGCTCGAAGTTGCGCCCGATCATGCGCTCGCCATGCACTTCCAGGATGCGGGAGTTGGCGAAGCCGCCCATCAGCGCCTGGCGGACGCGCGCCGGGTCGGCGCCGGCCTTGGACGCGAACAGCAGCGCCTCGCCGACCGCCTCGATGGTCAGCGCCACGATGATCTGGTTGGCGACCTTGGTGGTCTGCCCGTCGCCGTTGCCGCCGACCAGCGTCACGTTCTTGCCCATCAGGCGGAAGATCGGCTCCACCAGCGCGAAGGCGCGGTCCGGGCCGCCGACCATGATGGTGAGGCTCGCCGCCTTGGCGCCGACCTCGCCGCCCGACACGGGGGCATCGAGGTAGTCGCAGCCGAGCGCGTTGATGCGGGCGGCGAACTCCTTGGTCGCGATGGGCGAGATGGAGCTCATGTCCACCACCGTCTTGCCCGGCGACAACCCTTCAGCCGCGCCGTCCCGGCCGAACAGCACCGCTTCCACGTTCGGCGTGTCCGGCACCATGGTGATGATGATGTCGGACTGCTGCGCCACGCTGCGGGCGTTGTCGCAGACCGTGCCGGGAACGCCGGCCGAGGGCGGGGACGAGTTGTGGACGAACAGCGTGTGCCCGCCCGCGGCCAGGTGGGCAGCCATCGGGCGTCCCATGATGCCCAGGCCGATCCATCCGATCTTGCTCATGTGTTTCCTCCGCTTGCGGGGACGTTCGGAAAGGCGGTTATGCCAGGGCGCGCGCCGGTTGCGTAGGCTGGTACGGCCGCAGCCAGCCCAGCCCCGCCTCGGTGGCGGCCGCCGGCTTGTACTCGCAGCCGATCCATCCGGCGTAGCCCAGCCGGTCCAGGCGCCCGAACAGGAACGGGTAGTTGATCTCGCCGGTCCCGGGCTCGTTCCGCCCGGGGTTGTCGGCCACCTGGATGTGGCCGATCCGCGCCAGGTTGGCTTCCATCGTCGGCAGCAGGTTCCCTTCCATCACCTGCGAATGGTAGATGTCGTATTGCAGCATCAGGTTGGCGGACCCGGCCTCGTCCATGATCGACAGCGCCTGCGCCGTCCGGTTGACGAAGAAGCCGGGGACGTCCCGGGTGTTCACCGGCTCCAGCACCAGGCGGAAGCCCGCCCCCTCCAGCGCGTCCGCCGCGAAGCGGAGGTTCTCGACCAGCGTGCGCCGCGCGGCCTCGGCGTCCACCCCGGAAGGCGGGATGCCGGCCAGGCAGTTCAGTTGCGGGCAGCGCAGGGCGGTGGCGTAGCGGATCGCGAGCGCCACGCCGGAGCGGAACTCCGCCACCCTGGCCGGGTCGCAGGCGATGCCGCGTTCGCCCGCGGCCCAGTTGCCGGCCGGCAGGTTGTGGAGCACCAGCTCCAGGCCGTTGGACCGCAGCGCGGCGCCCACGTCGTGCTCGGCGAACTCATACGGGAACAGGAACTCGACGGCCTCGAATCCGGCGCGCGCCGCAGCCCCGAAACGGTCCAGGAACGGCAGCTCGGCGAACATGGTCGTCAGGTTGGCGGCGAATCTCGGCATGGCGTCCTCTCCTCCGGGCGTTCTTGGGAGCGCTTACTTGGCGGCTTCGAGCACCTTGGGCGCCGGGGCGCTCATGTCCTGGCTCTTGCGCAAGGAAAGTGATGGGTCGAGGCACAGGATGTCCTCGAACTCGTTCACGCTGTCGATGTCGGTCCCCATCGAGATGTTGGTCACCTTCTCCAGGATGAACTCCAGCACCACCGGCACCTGGAACTCGGCCATCAGCGCCTCGGCCCGGGCGAAGGCGTCCTTGAACTCGTTGGGGCTCTTGACCCGGATCGCCTTGCAGCCGAGCCCTTCGGCGACCGCCACGTGGTCCACGCCGTAGCCGCGGGGCGCGTCGCCGTCCGGCTCCACGTTGATGTTGTCGAAGGCGAGGCTGACCTCGAAGTCCATCTGGAAGCCGCGCTGCGCCTGGCGGATCAGGCCGAGGTAGGAGTTGTTCACCACCACGTGCAGGTAGGGCAGCTTGTGCTGCGCGCCGACCGCCAGCTCCTCCAGCATGAACTGGAAATCGTAGTCGCCCGAGAGCGCCACGATTCTGCGGTGCGGGTCGGCGGCCCGGACGCCGAGCGCCGCCGGCAAGGTCCAGCCTAACGGCCCGGCCTGGCCGCAGTTGATCCAGTTGCGCGGGCTGTAAACGTGCAGGAACTGCGCGCCGGCGATCTGCGACAGGCCGATGGTGGTGACGTAGCAGGTGTCGCGGTCCAGGACTTCGTTCATCTCCTGGTACACGCGCTGCGGCTTCAGCGGCACCGCGTCGAAATGCGTCTTGCGCAGCATGGCGGTCTTGCGGTGCAGGCAGGACGCGGCCCAGGCTTCCCGGCGCGGCAGCGTGCCGGCCGCCTGCATCTCGCGGGCGACCTCGATGAAGCTGGCGAGCGCCGCCTTCGCGTCCGACACGATGCCGAAATCCGGCCCGAACACCCGGCCGATCTGGGTGGGCTCGATGTCCACGTGCACGAATTTGCGGCCGCGGGTGTACACCTCGACCGAGCCGGTGTGGCGGTTGGCCCAGCGGTTGCCGATGCCGAGCACGAAGTCGCTTTCCAGGAAGGTGGCATTGCCGTAGCGGTGGCTGGTTTGCAGGCCGACCATGCCGGCCATCAGGCCGTGGTCGTCCGGGATGGCGCCCCAGCCCATCAGGGTCGGGATGACCGGCACGTTCACCAGCTCGGCGAACTCGACCAGCAGACCGCTGGCGTCGGCGTTGATGATGCCGCCGCCGGCCACGATCAGCGGGCGCTCGGCCGCGGTCAGCATGGCGATGGCGCGCTCGGCCTGCTTGCGCGTCGCCGCGGGCTTGTAGACCGGCAGCGGGGCGTAGCATTCGTCGTCGAACTCGATCTCGGCCATCTGCACGTCGATCGGCAGGTCGATCAGCACCGGGCCGGGCCGGCCGCTGCGCATGACGTGGAACGCCTGCTGGAAGATCATCGGCACCAGCGCCGGCTCCCGCGCGCAGACGGACCACTTGGTCACGCCCTTGGCGATGGTCTCGATGTCCACCGCCTGGAAATCCTCCTTGTGCAGCTTGGCGCGGGGCGCCTGGCCGGTGATGCACAGGATGGGGACGCTGTCGGCCATGGCGGTGTAGAGGCCGGTGATCATGTCGGTCCCCGCCGGGCCGGAGGTGCCGATGCACACGCCGATGTTGCCCGGCGCCGTGCGCGTGTAGCCGTCGGCCATGTGGGACGCGCCTTCCACGTGGCGGGCGAGGATGTGGCGGATGGAGCCGCGCGCCTTCAGCGCGGCGTAGAGCGGGTTGATGGCGGCGCCGGGCACGCCGAAGGCGACGGTCACGCCTTCCCGCTCCAGAACGCGCACCGCTGCGTCGATCGCTTTCATCTTGGCCATTCCGCCGCTCCCTCGTCTCGGTTGAGCAGCAAGCTGACGCAAGGGCGGCGAAAACGCCACCAGTTTCGGTCGGGTTCCCGCATCGTGGAAATGCAGCGGTTTACATATTTCCATCAATGGGTTATAGGATTCCGGAAATCGGTTCCGAGGAGATCATGGCCCGTTCCACAATTTCCAACGCGAAGCGCGCGCCTGTTCCGGAACGCTCCGACCAGGTGCAGTCGCTGGTCCGGGCGCTCAGCCTTGTCAACCGCATCGCGGTGGCCGACGAGGGCGTCACCTTGACCGAACTGGCCCAGCAGGTCGGGCTGTCCGCGTCCACGGCGCACCGCCTGCTCACCACCCTGGAGGGGGAGCGCTACGTGCATTTCGATGCAGAACGCAGGCTCTGGTCAGTGGGCGTGCAGGCGTTCGTCAGCGGGAGCTCATTCCTGAAAACCCGCAGCCTGGCCGGCGCCGCCCGCCCGCACATGCGGGCGTTGATGGAGGAAAGCGAGGAAACGGTGAACCTCGCCGTGGAGGATGAGGCTGAGGCGGTCTACCTGGCGCAGGTCGAGTGCCGGCAGATGATGCGCGCCTTCGCCCGGCCCGGCGGCCGGGTCCCGCTGCACTGCTCGGGCGTCGGCAAGGCGCTGCTGTCGGCCATGCCGGATGCCGCGCTGTCCAAGATCCTGCACCGGCGCGGCCTGCCGCGCATGACGGTCAAGACGATCAACACCACCGCGGCGCTGCGGGCGGATCTGAAGGGCGCGCGCGAGCGCGGCTACGCCGTGGATGACGAGGAGCACGCGGTCGGGCTGCGCTGCATCGCCGCGGTGATCTTCACCGAGAACGCGGACGCCGCCGCCGCCGTGTCGCTGTCCGGCCCGATGGCGCGCATTCCGGACGAGCGCATCCCGCTGCTCGGGGTGCTGCTCCGCAGCAAGGCGGACGCGATCACAAGCCAGTTGGGAGGCAGGCTGCCGGACTGGCGAGGCTGCTGAGACCGCGTCGCAGGGGTGGATGGGCGCGGCGCCACGGGGATCTTCAGGACAGCAGGAAGGCGGCGGTCCCGCTCCAGGGTGTGCCTGACCAGGCGCCCCGGTTTGGGAACAGGGCGCGGTCATCCGAAAGCGTTTGGCGCAAGGTAAACGCGGCGGATGACGACTCGCCTATCCGCCGCAGAGCTTGCCGTCCGTGAACTGCCTCAGCTCGGCTCGTCCCGGCCATGCACCGCGGCCGGCGGCGTCGTGGCCTCGACCGCGGTGAACGCTTCCAGGATCTTGTAGCTGTGTTCCGCGCCGCGCGGCACGATCCAGGAATCGCCTGACGCGAGCAGGATCACCTGGCCTTCCGTATGCAGCTCCGCCCGGCCGCTGATGGCGTAGCCGGCGCAATCGTAATCCCGCCGCACGGCAGGCTGGTCGGCGCCGGGCGCCACCTCCCGCCACATGCGCATGGAGATGTTCTTGCCGGTGGCGAGGTAAACCTGGCCGTCCGGTCCCTTGGGCGAGTGGCTGCTGTCCACCTTGATCACGGTCGTGTCGCCCATGCCGGCCTCCTATGTTGCACGGTGAACGTTGTGCCAAACGAGGGGGTTGCATGGAACGGCCGGCAGCGGAGGACGAATGCGCGTTCTGATCATCGAGGACGACCGGGCAACGGCCGACTACATCGCGGGCGGCCTCCTTCAGGAGGGACACGCCGCGGAGGTCGCCCGGACCGGGCAGGACGGGCTCTTCCTGGCCTTGTCGAAGCCGTTCGACGTCATCGTCACGGACCGGATGCTGCCGCCGCCGGATGGCTTGGCCATCGTCCGGGCCTTGCGCGCGTCCTCCGTCAGCACGCCGGTGCTGGTGCTGACCGCGCTCGGCGATGTCGAGCGGCGGGTGGAAGGGCTGGACGCGGGCGCGGACGACTACCTGGCGAAGCCGTTCGCGTTCTCCGAGCTGCTCGCCAGGCTGCGCGCGCTGGCGCGCCGTCCGGCGCCTGCCGGGGCCGACGCGGCCGAGCTCGTGGTGGGCGTGCTGCGGATGGACCTGCTGCGGCGGGTCGTCACCTGCAACGGCGAGGCGGTCGAGCTGCTGCCGACGGAGTGGCGGCTGCTGGAATACATGATGCGGCACCCCGGCCAGGTGCTGACCCGGACCATGCTGCTCGAACGCGTGTGGGATTGGGCGTTCAACCCCACGACGAACGTGGTGGACGTGCACGTGAGCCGGCTGCGCCGCAAGCTGGAAGAGCCGGACGGGCCGCCGCTGATCCGCACCGTCCGCGGCGCGGGCTACGTGCTGGAGGCATGACGGGGCACGGCGACGGCCTGCGTCGCCTGCTGCACAGCTTCGCGCTGCGCACCGCGCTGGGCATCGCCGCGGCGGCCATGCTGCTTTCCCTGCTCGGCGCCGGGTGGGGGTGGCTGCGGGCGGACACCGCCCTGCGGCAGGAGCTCGACCTGGTGCTGGCGGGAGAAGCCGAAGGGCTGGTCCGCGACTACCAGGCGATCGGGCCGCAGGCCCTGCTGGACGCGGCCCGGATCTCGGCGCGGCGGGACGCGCTGCTGCTGGTCCTGGTGCAAACGGCGGACGGCCAGACGCTGGCGGGCCGCATGGATGGCGCCCCGGCGGCGCTGCGCGGCTTCACCACGCTGAGGCCGCCGGGCGGGCCGACGTTGCGGGCGCTGGGCGCCCTGCTGCCGGGCGGCATCAACCTCGTGGTCGCGGCGCGCCTTTCGGCCGCGGAGGACGCCGCCCGTGCGCTGGCCTGGACTCCCCTCCTTGCGGCGT
The DNA here is from genome assembly GCA_964245075.1 of uncultured Acetobacteraceae bacterium. Classification (GTDB taxonomy): domain Bacteria; phylum Pseudomonadota; class Alphaproteobacteria; order Acetobacterales; family Acetobacteraceae; genus LMUY01. The sequence goes on along the minus strand of CAXTLC010000073.1, from coordinate 3,953 downwards.
CCGGGGCGGGTGCGGTGGCGCTGCTGCTGGGGTTCGCCGGCGCGCGGGCGCTGGAGCGGCGGCTCGCCTCGGTGTCGGACGTGGCCGGGCTTCTGACGGCCGGCGACCTGTCCCGCCGCCTGCCGCTGTCCGGCCGGGGGGACGAGTTCGACCGGCTGGTCGCGACGGTGAACGGCATGCTCGCCAAGCTCGAGGCGCTGGTGGCGGCGCAGCGCCAGGTGACGGACGACATCGCGCATGACCTGCGCGGCCCCTTGCAGCGGCTGCGGCAGATGCTGGAGGGGGCGCAGGGCGGCAGCGGCGAGGCGGCCCTCCCGGCGGCCATCGCCGAGCTGGACGGGGTGCTCGAAACCTTTGCCGCCCTGCTCCGGATCGCCCGCGCGGAGGCTGGCGCGGGCAGCCGGCAGCGCCTCGACCTGTCGGCCCTGGTAACGTCCGTCAGCGAAGCGTACGCCCCCGTGGCGGAGGAGGCGGGCAGGGCGTTCACCCTGGACGTGGCCGGCGGGCAGTTCATCCAGGGCGACCCGGCGCTGCTCGGCCGCATGCTGGCGAACCTGCTGGACAACGCGCTCACCCACGGCGCGGGCGCGATCCGCGTGTCGCTCCGGCGCGGCCCGGTGCTCGTGGTCAGCGACGAAGGGCCGGGCGTGCCGGCGTCCGACCGCCAGGCGGTGCTGCAACGTTTCGTGCGGCTGGACCGCAGCCGCGGCACGCCGGGCACCGGCCTCGGGCTGGCGCTCGTGGAGGCGGCGGCGCGGGCGCACGGCGGAACGGTGGAACTCGGGCCGGGCCGGGCCGGCGGGGACGGATTGGCGGTGGGGATCGACCTGTCGCCCCGATCCTGACGCAATCTTCACGATCGCGCCGGCGGAACCTCCATCGGCGGCAGGGCAGATAAGCGTCACACCGATCCTGGAGAGTTCCGATGACGAAGTTCACGACACGGTTCCGCTGCCCGGCCTTCGCCGCCGCCCTGCTTGCCGCGACCGCCATGTCGGGCGTCGCCGGCTGGCAGATCGTGCCCGCGTTCGCCCAAGCTGGCGCCCAAGCCGGCGTTCAGCCCGGCGCCGAGGCCACGGCCCGCACGGCGCCGATCGACGCCGGCACGCCGGCCGCGCAGGGGCTGCCGGGCTTCGCCGACCTGGTGCAGAAGGTCAGCCCGGCCGTCGTCACCATCAGCAGCACGATGCGCCAATCCGCGGACGACGAGGAAGGCGGCTCGCCTTTCGCCGAGGGCTCCCCGCAGGCGCACCAGTTCGGCCGCTTCTTCGGCATGCCCGAGCATGGGCCGGCCCAGCTCGTGCACGCGCTGGGGTCTGGCTTCATCGTGGACGCCAAGGGCTACGTCGTCACCAACAACCACGTCGTGAAGGACGCGAGCGACATCCAGGTCACCCTGGCGGACGGGCGCAAGCTGCCGGCCAAGGTGGTCGGGGTCGATCCGAAGACCGACCTGGCCGTGTTGCAGGTGCGCTCCGACACGCCGCTGCCGCACCTCGCACTGGGCGACTCGGACGCGGCCCGGGTGGGGGACTGGGTGGTCGCGGTGGGCAACCCGTTCGGCCTCGGCGGCACCGTCACGGCCGGCATCCTGTCGGCACGCGGGCGGCAGATCGGCGAAGGGCCGTATGACGACTTCTTGCAGGTTGACGCCCCGATCAACCGCGGCAACTCCGGCGGCCCGCTGTTCGCCCAGGACGGCACGGTGATCGGGGTCAACACCGCGATCTACTCGCCCTCCGGCGGCAGCGTCGGCATCGGCTTCGCGATCCCGTCCAGCGTGGTCAAGCAGGTCGTCGCGCAGTTGGAGGCCAGTGGCCACGTGGCGCGCGGCTGGCTCGGCGTCAGCGCCCAGGCCGTGACGCCGGCCATGGCGGCGGCGCTGCACCTGCCGGGACCGAACGGCGCCTTGGTCGCCGAGGTGCAGAAGGGCAGCCCGGCCGCGTCCGCCGGCATCCAGCCCGGCGATGTCATCACGCGGATCGGCACGCAGGCCGTGAAGGACCCGCGCGACCTCGCCCGCACGGTCGCGGGGCTCAAGTCCGGCACGGACCAGCCGGTCACGGTGGACCGGGACGGGCAGGACAAGAGCCTGACGGTCGCGGTCGCGGCGCAGCCCGGCGAGGACAAGGGCGCGCAGGCGGGGGCAGCGGATCGCGGCCCCAAGCTCGGCCTCGCCCTGGCGCCGCTGGACGAGCAGGCCCGCGAGCAACTGGACCTGCCCGCCAGCCAGAAGGGCGTGGTGATCGCGGAGGTGAAGGGGGGCAGCCCGGCCGAGGCGGCGGGGCTGCAAGCCGGCGACGTGCTGGTGTCGGTCGCCAACCACCTGGTCAGCAGCCCCCAGGACGCGGTGAGCGCGCTGCACGAGGGGACGCAGAAGCCCGGCTCCGCCGTGGCCCTGCGCGTGCTGCGCGACGGGCACCCGGCGTTCGTCGCGCTGAGCGCCACGCCGTCCGACGCGGGCTGATTGCTGTCCCGGCGCCCGGCCGAGTCATCGGCTGGGCGCCGGTCCGGCGGCAGCAGTCGCTGGAACCAGGAGTTCCACTTTGGTCACCGTGACGAACTGACGCCCGGAACGGTCCGGTAACCGTGCGTGGGGGAGATCGCTCACTCGCATCGCACCCTCGGGTAAGCTCGAAACTTACATGGCTCGGACGTGTCTAGTGGATAAAATCTGACGCTTGGTTCCCGCCGGGCTATGTCCGCTCTCGACACAACTCAGACGGTCTCGTTCCGATCTGCACGCCTCGAAAGCAGACATTCGAGACGACGATCTCCCTGTCATACAAGCATCCGGCTGGTATGTCAGTTCAGGCAGCGTCCGGGTAAATTGCTAAGGCGGTTGAATGGACCCAGAAAAAATCGATGTTGTCGTCAGACGTCCAGCAGCAGGGTTTGGTCGGCCAGCTGGTTGTACTCCGTACCGACCTCCCGCAGAATGGCTTCGTTCTGTTCATTCGGTTGGATGTCGACGTATAGGCTCATAGCATTCATCAACGCGCTAGTGGCGAAGTGCAGCGTAAATCCGAGATCCTGACTGCTCATCTGCGGCTCGATGAAGAACTCGTCAATCCAGCCGTCGGCGTTAATCGGTATATGCCTCGATAATGCTTTCGCCGAAGGATGAGCGCTGTCCCCTGATAGACCTTTGAAGAGCAGGTATTCAGCCTGAGCCTCGTCCGTATCGGTTCTATCAGACGGACTTATCTTCTTAGGCGCCTTGATCATTGCGTGTCTTTGAAGATCACCTCTGTCCTCCTTGGAGAGGAACTTGGCCGATGGCATCAGCGTCTTTGCGAATGAGATGTCAGCCTGGCGCGCGTCGTCCAGGATGGCTGTGACGAACTCCATGCCCTCGGCCTTGATGCGGCGCATCCACAGCACGTTTTCCAGGCATGATCTCGTTAACGTCCGGGCTTCGGTGATCAGTCCGGCGCGCAGCAGCATGAGCACCGCTTTGTGGTTGATGATCGTCCGCGCCAGCAGCGTGGCCGCGAAGACCTTCGGCTGCGCCAGACCGGCATCGCCCAATTCGAGCGTAGGCTGGTTGAGCAGGTGGAGGGCGTTGATCCTCAGCTTGTCGGAGAACTGAAACCACAGACCGATGCTGTTCGATAGATCGGGGTCGCTCATGCGAAATCATCCTCGGCTTGGTTCGTTAAAGCCTGAGCGTTCCGGACATGGTCCGCCACATCCGAGTTCCTCAAGGTGGGGTTGTGACGGCAGTTGCTGGCCGCTAGCGGTGAGCTGAGCAACCACGACAGCCGTTGCGTGAACGTCCGCTTCTGTTCCCTGTGCCCTCCAAAGATGCCTGCCGGCTCAAGGCCAGTTCACGCCGATACGGCAATATCAGCTATCCAAAAATCCCGCCCGAAAGCGGACAGGCCGCTTCCCACCCATCGCTGCCGTTCCCGGCCATCCCGTGCTGGGCACCAAGCGTCAGATTTAACTAT
>CAXTLC010000072.1:0-24544 GCA_964245075.1 uncultured Acetobacteraceae bacterium | reverse complement strand
CGGCCGGCACGCCGAGCACGTTGGCCAGCGTCAGGCCGCTGAACATGATGGCGATGGCTTGGCCGCGCTTGGCAGGCGGCGCCAGCTCGGCCGCCACGATCGAGCCGATGCCGAAGAACGCCCCGTGGCAGAGTGCGGTGAGCACACGGGCGGCCATCAGCAGCGCATAGCTGGGAGCAAGGGCGCAGAGCAGGTTGCCGGCGGCGTACGTGCCGATCAGCGCGAGCAGAGCGGCCTTGCGGGGCACGCGTGCGGTGGCCATGGCCAGGATCGGCGCGCCGACCACGACGCCCAACGCGTATCCCGTGACCAGCAAGCCGGCGGCCGGGACCGTCACGCGCAAATCCCGTGCGAGGTCAGGCAACAGGCCCACGATGACGAATTCGCTGGTTCCGATGCTGAACGCGGCGAGGGCCAGGGCGAACAAAGGTATAGGCATGGAGAAGCTCCGGCGACGTGAAGCAAGCGTGACGGGTTCGCCGGACGGCTGCAAGATGCTGCGCTGCACAACAGTTATCGCTCGCCGTGATGGGCAAAAACGGCGCGGCAGCGACCTGGCTCCGCGGCAAGGTTTGCCGGGCACGGCGGGACCGGGAGCTGGTTGAAAGCCGCCATTCCGGGCAGTTTCAGGCTGGCACGCGGCCTGCAAAACACCCTGTGCCAACCCCGGAGACCACCAGCATGACATCCGTTGCCAGCGCCGCGAACGCACCCACGACGGCCGTGCCGCCGCGGCACCACCACCACCGTGCTGACGCCACCTCGTCGCAAACCGACCCGCTCGCGTCCTCGACCGGCTCCGCCACGTCGGCCAGCGGCGCCTTGGCCGGGGCTGCGGCCGGCACGGGGAGCAGCCCCGGCGCAGGCATCCAGAAATTCGCCGACGAGCTGCAATCCATCCTGCTCAGCGTGCAATCCGGCCAGCCGGCCGCGTCCAGCACGACCGCGGGCAATCCTGCGACGGCGACCGATCCGGCAGGCGCCACCGATCCCACGGCCACGCCGGGCAGCAACGCCAGCGCCCGCCACGTTGCGGACCGCTTGCAGCAATTGCTTGGCGGCGCCGGCACCGCGGCCAGCGCCGATGGGACCCAATCCGGCAGCCTCCAATCCGTGCTCGACCGGCTACAACAGACGTTGCAGCAAACGCTCCGGTCCTACGGCAGCGCACCGAGCACTGCGCCGAGCTCCAGCCTGACGGCGTGACAAGCGGTTCCCGTCATGGCCCCGGGCTGCCAGGATGCTCGCTCGCAGGCACGTCGGTGCGCAGCAGGCGCCAGTAGCGCGCTTCCCGGCCGGCCCGCTCGGCCTTGGCCTCGTACCGCGTGGGCGGCCAGCCGGCCGGCCGGGACCGGGACGGGACGGGCACGGTGAACAAGGTCTGCCCGGCCAGCACGGAATGGGTCCAGGCCTGATAGGTCGGGTCATCCGTGGCGATACGCCATTCTGCGCCAGGCCGCATGGCTCGCGCCACGGAGGCGAGCGTGTCGGGATGCACGAAGCGGCGCTTGGCGTGACGCGCCTTCGGCCACGGGTCGGGGAACATCAGGACCATGCCGTCCAGCTCGCCCGGCGGGAGCTGGCGCAGCAGGATGCGGGCATCATCGGTCCAGACCAGCAGGTTGGGCGGCACGGGGGCGCTCGCTTCCCCGCCTTCCGGCACCAGCGCGGACAGCAGGGAGCAGATGCCGTTCTCGTACACCTCGCAGGCGATCAGCCCCGTTTCCGGATGGGCCAGCGCCTGCGCCCGGGCATGCTCGCCGCCGCCGAAGCCGATCTCCAGCCAGAGCCATCGCGGCCGGCGGGGGAAGGCGGCGAGGGGATCGGCCGCGTGCGCCGGGTGGAGCCGGAGACGGGGCAGCGTCTGGTCCAGAAGAAGGCGTTGCCGGGGCCGGAGCGTGTTGCCCTTGGTGCGGCCATACAGCCGGTCGGGCGGCGGCTTGACGCGCGCGTCCCGGGCCGGGGGGGTCAGCGGTTGAACGCGTGCTTCAGCGCGGGCACCAGATCCGTCTTCTCCCAGGTGAACGTGCCCAGCTCCGGGTCCGGCGTGCGGCCGAAATGGCCGTAGGCGCTGGTCACCGCGTAGATCGGCCGGTTGAGGTGGAGGTGCTCGCGGATGCCGCGCGGGCTGAGGTTGACCAGCTCCCGCAGCACCCGTTCCAGCTTCGCCTCCTCCACGTCATGCCCGCTGCCACCCAGGTCCACGTAAACGGAAAGCGGGTGGGACACGCCGATGGCGTAGCTGATCTGGATGGTGCACTGCTCCGCCAGCCCGGCGGCCACCACGTTCTTCGCCAGGTAGCGGCAAACATAGGCGGCCGAACGGTCCACCTTGGTCGGGTCCTTGCCGCTGAACGCGCCGCCGCCGTGGGGTGCCGCGCCACCGTAGGTATCCACGATGATCTTGCGCCCGGTCAGGCCGCAATCGCCGTCGGGGCCACCGATCACGAAACTGCCGGTCGGGTTGATGTAGATCTCGCTGTCGGGCGGCATCCAGCCTTCCGGCAACGACGTCTCGATCAGCGGCAGCAGCATCTGCTTGATGGCGTGCTGTTCCATGCCGGCATCGTGCTGGGTGGAAACCACCACGCTGGTGGCGCCCACCGGCTTGCCGTCCACGTAGCGTAGCGTCACTTGGCTCTTGGCGTCCGGCTGCAAGCCGGCGACCGAGAGATCCTTGATGCGCCGGCGTTCCGAGATCCGGCGCAGGATCAGGTGCGCGTAGTAGATCGGCGCCGGCATCAGCGCCTCCGTTTCGGTGCAAGCGTAGCCGAACATGATGCCTTGGTCGCCGGCGCCCTCGTCCTTGTTGCTGCCGCTGTCTACCCCGGCGGCGATATCGGCGCTTTGGGCGTGCAGGTGGCACTCGACCGTCGCGTTCTTCCAGGAGAAGCCTTCCTGGTCGTAGCCGATGTCGTGCACCGCGAGCCGCGCCAGGTGGGTCAGGTAGTCCGCCGTGATCGTGTCCGGGCCGCGGACCTCGCCGGCGAGGATGATCCGGTTGGTGGTGACCAGCGTCTCGCAAGCGACCCGGGCGTAAGGATCGGCGGTCAGGAAAGCGTCCAGCACGGTGTCGCTCAGACGGTCGGCAACCTTGTCGGGATGACCCTCGGAGACGGACTCCGACGTGAACAGATACTCGCCCTTGTCGCGCATGGATTTGCTCTCCGCTTGCCGCGAACACGATTCGGCAGTGCCGGCGCCCGCCGAACGCGGAACGCGGCACGTGTGACCGAAAGCGGACAAGGGGTCAAGGCGGCCTTCCGGCAGCGGCAGCCTCGCTAGTAGCCGTAGCCGGGAGGCGGCGGAACATACGCGACGGGGGGCGGATAGTAGGCGACGGGCGGCGGGTAGTAGGCGACGGGTGGCGGCGGATAGTACGCCGGCGGCGGGGGCCGGTAGTAGGCGGCCGGCGCTTGCGGCGTCGTCGCAGCGCCGGTCACGGCGCCCAGCAGGCCGCCAGCGACCGCGCCGATCGCCGCCCCCCGGCCGCCTCCCGCCAGGGCGCCGATGGCGGCGCCGCTGCCGGCGCCCAGCAACGCGCCGCCCGATGTGCGCTGGCCCGGGTCGTAGGGGTTGGAACACCCGGCAACGCCCGCGGCGAGGCAAGCAGCGCCGGCAAGGCACCGGAGCTTTCGGGTTTGCATGGAAAAACTCCCTTGTTTCGAGATGGAACTTTAACTGCTATTCAGTGACAAATAATGTCGAAGTCGTGGCGGTGAAGCCAATGCTTGCCATTTTGAACCCAGTTCTGTAGCGGTTTCAGATGGGTTCCACCACGCGCGCGGCAGGCTCCGCCGGAACGGCCGACCTGACGGACGCAGTGCGCCGCCTCGCCCGCACAAGCGTGCTGGTCGTGGGTGACGCCATGCTGGACCGGTACGTGTACGGCGCCGTCAACCGCGTGTCGCCGGAAGCGCCAATCCCCATCCTTTCCGTCGAGCGGGATGTGGCCATGCCCGGCGGCGCCGGCAACGTCGTGCGCAACCTGACCGCGCTGGGCGCGGCGGTGGCCTTCGTGTCGGTCGTGGGGGATGACCAGGCCGGCTCGGATCTGACCGGGCTGATCGGCGGCCAGCCGAACGTGGAGCCTTGGCTGCTGGTGCAGGGCGGACGCACCACCACGACCAAGACCCGCTACATCGCGCAGGGCCAGCAACTGCTGCGCGCCGACCACGAGATCGTGGCGCCCATCCACCCCAAGCTGGCCGAGCGGCTGGTCCGCATCACCCAGGACGCACTGGCCGCCACCACTGTCACGGTGCTGTCCGACTACAACAAGGGCGTGCTGTCCGGGGACGTGGCGGCCCGCATCATCGCCGCCGCCCGCGCCGGCAACCGCCGCGTGGTGGTGGACCCGAAGGGCCATGACTACGGCCGCTACGCCGGCGCCGACGTGATCACGCCGAACCGCCGCGAACTGGCGGAAGCGACCGGCCTGCCCGTGAGCACGGAAGCCGAACTGGTCCACGCGGCCCGTTTCCTGCGGAACGCCCACGGCTTCGGCGCCGTACTGGTCACCCGCGCGGAAGACGGCATGTCGCTGGTGGGGGAAGGCGAGCCGCATCATTTCCCGGCCGAGGCGGCCGAGGTGTACGACGTGTCCGGCGCCGGGGACACGGTGGTGGCGACGCTGGCGGCAGGGATGGCGGCCGGTCTCGACCTGCCGGTCGCGGTGCGCTTGTCCAACATCGCCGCCGGGATCGTGGTGGGCAAGGTCGGCACCGCGGTCGCGCGCGAGGCCGACCTGCTGGCCGCACTGTCCCCGCAGGGCGGCGCGCTGCGCAAGGTCGTCACCCGCGAGCAGGCGGCCGAGCAGGTGGAACGCTGGCGGCAGCGCGGCTGGCGCACCGGGTTCACCAACGGATGCTTCGACCTGCTGCACCCGGGCCACATCCACCTGCTGGAACAGGCCCGCAGCCGCTGTGACCGGCTTGTGGTGGGGCTGAACTCCGATGCCAGCGTGCAGCGGCTGAAAGGCGCGTCCCGTCCGGTGCAGGCGGAAGCGGCGCGGGCCGCGGTGCTGGGCAGCGTGTCCGCAGTGGACCTGGTGTGCATCTACGACGAGGACACGCCGGAGGAAACGCTGCGCGCCCTCCGGCCCGAGCTGTTGGTGAAAGGCGCCGACTACACGGTCGGCACGGTGGTGGGGGCGGACTTCGTCCAGGGCTATGGCGGCGAGGTGATGTTGGCCGAACTGCTGCCGGGCTTCTCCACCACGGCGACGGTGCAGCGGCTGCGTACTGTTTAAGGCCCGTTTGACGCGGAGGCTGGGCACCTCCTAAAGCGCATTGCTTCCCAGGAGCCCGCATGCCCGACGTGCCCGACTTCATCCTCCGCGAGCAACCGCCCTGCGACTTGCGCCGCGTCGGCTCGCACCCGGACCACTGGTATCCATTGGCCTGGTCGAAGGAGTTGGCCCGCGGCGAAACCTACGCCACCCAGTTCGCGGGCGAGCCGGTGGTGCTGGTGCGGCCAAAGGAGGGCCCGGTCTTCGCGCTGGAGGACCGTTGCGCCCATCGACAGGTGCCGTTGTCGAAGGGGGTGGTGGCCGGCTGCGCAGTGCGGTGCGGCTACCACGGCTGGACCTATGACGCGTCCGGCAAATGCGTGGACGTGCCGTACCTGGGCCGCGGCAAGCTGCCGAACGGCGTGCGCGCCTATCCCTGCCGCGAGCGCGACGGGTTGGTGCTGATCTGGCCGGGCGACCCGGACTCGGCCACTCCGCTCGGCCCGCTCGGCGCCGCCGCCGACCCGGCATTCAAGACGCGGCGCTTCGGCAAGACGGTGCGCTGCCATTACACGTTCATGCACGAGAACTTGATGGACATGAACCATCAGTTCCTGCACCGCAAGCAGATGGGTCAGATCGCCCCGCGCTACCTGGGCCGCCGGGTGGGGGAGGACTGGCTGGAAATCGATTACAGCTTCGCCCGCATCGGCGGCAAGCAGCCGCTGGGCGAGGCCGCGATCCTGGGCAGCCGGCGCAAGGCATCCAACGTCCACAAGGATCTGATGACGATCCGGACCGAGTACCCGTATCAAACCCTGCGCATCTGGACGGGCGGGGACGAGCCGGTGATGCACCTTTGGATCTGCTACACTCCGGTCGATGCTGAGCAGAAGGTGAACCGCACGTTCGGCCTGCTGTCCGTCCGCCGTCCCAAGATCCCTGGTTTGCTGGACGCTGCTTGGCCGTTGCTGGTCTGGTTTACCGAGCGCATTTTCCGCGAGGACAGGGAGATCGTGGAGATGGAGCAACTGGCCCATGACCGCCAGGGCTCGGACTGGAACCAGGAAGTGTTCCCGCCGATCCGCGATCTGCGCGCCCTGCTGGCCGCCAACGGCCGCCCGATCACTCCGGCCGGAGCGCTGCCCGCAAGGACGCGGTGACCGCCGGGTCCTCGATTGCTGCCAACCGCGTCGCGGCGACGGTGGCGAAACGCTGGGTGAGCGCGCGCCGCCGGGTTGGGCGCAGCGGATGCGGCGGCGCCGCCCGCACAAGTTCCGCCTCCCGGCCGCTGGCGACGATCAATCCGGTGTCTTCCGGGAGCAGCGCCAGGGGAAACGAGTCATCGACCGCGAAGTAGAGCGCGTCGCAGAAATCCCGGTACTCCGGCCATTTCATGTCGGTCAGGTAGTCCCGCGGGCCGGACTTGACCTCGATGCAGACGAAGCCGCCGTCCGCCCGCAAGGCCAGCAGGTCCGCGCGGCGGCCATTCGGCAACGGCACCTCGTGCAGGGGCGCCCAGGCAAGTTGCCGGCATAAGGCGGCGGCCGCGCGGCGGATGGCCAACTGGCGTTCAGGCAACGACACGTCCATCTCGGCTTTCTGACACTCCTCGAACGAAAAGTGAACTGGTGCAACCGGCAGCAATTTGATGCATTACAGTTACATGGTTCCAACGCGGTTCGCTGTTGCCGCCCACATCCTGCTGATGGTCGCAGCGGATGGGAGCGAGCCGGTGACCAGCCAGCGTCTGGCAAGCAGCATCAACACCAATCCCGTCGTGATCCGCCGGATCACAGGCCAGCTTGCGCGTGCTGGGCTGGTGCGGGTTCGCCGCGGACCAGGAGGGGCCGAGCTGACCCGGCCGCCGGAAGCCATCACGCTGGGGGACATCTGGGGCGCCGTGCACTTGCGTGCGGACGGCCCGTTGCTGCCGTTGCACGCGAACCCAGACCAGCGTTGTCCGGTAGGGTGCCGGGTGCACGCTGTGCTTGGGGAGGCGTTCGGCGCGGCAGAGCTTGCTTTGGAGCGGGCGCTTGCGCGCACCAGCTTGGCTGATCTTCTGCATAGCGTCGGTGCGAAGGCTGCTTAGCAGGCGGCCAAGTATAGAAAAAATCGTGCAGGGTCGCGGGAGTGCGCCTGGACCGCGAACCAAGCGTCATTATTTTGCAAAATTCTGTGCAATACGGCACACGCTTATAGATTTCATATTGCTTAAAAAGAATGTTCTAGGCTTTATGGAACGCGTGGACGAAACGTAACATCAGCGGTTAAGCTGGAGAGGGCGGAATAACCGCGCAGGCTCGGACGTCATCAAACATGGTTCCGCAATGCATCAAGTAATTCTGCCCACGATCAAAGGTTCAGTACGGAACGCAAATTTGTTCGACATCGCCCAACTGATCCGACAAGCGGCAGCTGTTCTTTCTTACTCGGGGTGACTTGTGCAGGTTTCTGTCATAATACCAGCATATAATGCCGAACACTATGTGTCGGCTGCCTGCCAATCGTTGGTCGATCAGACAGAATCCCGATTTGAGACGATCATCGTCGATGATTGTTCGACTGACCACACGGCGCGCGTGGTGCAGAGACTCTGCGAAAGGGACGCCCGCTTCAAGCTTATCCGGCTGCCGCGCAACGGCGGCCCGGGTGCCGCCCGGAATGCCGGGATCGCGGCTGCAAGCAGCCCTTGGATCGCATTGCTGGATGCCGATGACACGTTCGCGCCAAATCGGCTGCACCATCTCCTGGATTTCGCGGCACGGACCAGATCCGACGTTGTTTCCGACAACCTGCTCGTGTGCGAGGAAAACAGCCTCGCGCCAGAGCGCGCCATGTACGGCGCTGACCGCCTTCCCCGAGAGATGCTGCTGACCGCAACCGAGTACGTCACCCAGAATATCCAATCACGTCATGGCGCCCGCACCAGCTTCGGTTTCATGCAACCGATGGTGCGGCGGGAGTTCCTGCAACGGAACGGCATCAGCTACGACCCGCATACCCGTTTCGGCGAGGATTTCGTATTCGCCATGCGCTGCCTGCTTGCCGGAGCATCGTGGTGGATCACGCCTGCCGCGCTTTACCGGTATATCGTCCGTGCCGGTTCGTTGACCGAAGACCTCAAACCGAACGATCTGAGGGCGATCAGCGACATGGAGCGCGGCCTGCTGGCCAACAGGCGGCAGTTGAACGATGCCGCGTTGTGCGCCGCGTTGCGCCGCCACAAGCGTGCGATCGATCATTGGCGTTACACGATCGCGTTCCAGGCAGCGATCCAGAAGCGTGATTTTCGGGAGGCGTTCCGGGTTACGTTCGAGAACCGCGACAGCCTGGAGGCAGTCGTCCGGGATACCGTAGCCAATGCGCCTCTGACAGCCACGGTCGTGAGTTGGCTTGTGGCAGCCAGATCAGCCGAGCGGCCAAAGAAAGGTTTCGAACGGCCGGTCGCAAATGTCGAGCAGCCCTCGCGGCAACTGAAAACCGGCAGCGTCGTCTGAGATCAGACCGGTCATCTGGGAACGGTGGCACGCAATAGCGCGCCGCTTGGTCGGCAGCTGGCCGCTTACATCCAGTCGGGCGCCACAGATGGGCTGACGGGCAAGCCACCGCTCTGGCGGCAAGGTCCACCCCCACACTGCATAGGATACCACTCGGAACCCGGCGATGCCTGCCGCCACCCTTGCGATGCGGTGCGCCGACAGGTGGTCCGTGTGTGGATCATGCTCCCAAGTTGAGAATACCGTGCCGATCTTCCGTTCCCGCGCGAAGGCGGCCAAGCGCTGCGCCGCGTCCCGCAACCCTTGGCCGCGAAGCGGGGCGGCCGTATCCTGGTAGCCAAGGAACGACAAGCGTGCGGCCGGCAATCCCAGCACGGAAACGGCCTGTGCCGCTTCGTCCCTGCGCAGCGCCGCCAGCCGGTCAGGGGGATAGTCACGCGAATGTGGATGCGATCCGGTGCCGTCGGTGAGGATCGCCACGCTCACGTCATTGCCCGCCGCGCAAGCCTGCGCGATCAGGCCGCCGCAGCCAAGGCTCTCGTCGTCAGGATGCGGGGCAAGCACCAGAACCGGCGCCATACCTGTGATTGTTCCAAGGCTGGCGAACGGCAGCGCTGCCATCTGTGCCAGGACATCGGCGGCATGGTCCATGGGCCGGACAAACCGGCGCAAGCTGCGCAAGCGGCGAATGGCGCCGGATCGCAGCGACACGGGATCAGCCCAGTGGTTGGCAGACGCGAACATCCCAGGATGATGCGCCGTTGCTGATCCGTGTCTCACTGGCCACGCTGACTGCGGCGCTGCACGCGCGCCAAACGCGCCAAGACTCCCGGCAAACCCAGAGCGAGATCAGGAAACTGCCTCCTGGAGCGAGGTGTCTTGCGTAGTGGCGCAGCACGGCCACCGGGTCCCGCATGTAGTACAGCATCTCGTTGAAGATCACGATGTCAAAAGCGTGCGGCGGAACAAAGGATTCCGCATCAGCCGACCGAAACTGCGTCGTGCTGTCCGCCTTGGCTTGGGCAGCGCCAATGGCCGTGGTGGACAGATCAACCCCAAGATACTCGTCGTAGCCGTTGCGGACCAACCATGGCTGCAACAAGCCCGGCCCGCAGCCAATGTCCAAGACGGAACGGTTGGCCGGGCAAGTAGCGGCATAGCCGGCAATCACCGCATAGCGCGGGACTTCCGCCAGATCGCCCATGAAGTGCCATTGGCCCTGCGCGAACTGCTCGTCCCATACGGCGGCATTCGCCGGCCCAAGTCCGCCGCCAGTCCTGAGACGAGCCTTCACGCTCATGGGCACTGCCGCTTTGACCCGCGACAGCAAGCCAGATGCGCCACGCATCAAATCGGCCGAGGCATGGCAAGCGGCCGTTGGTCAGGCGGAAACCTTGACGCCTTTCCAGAAGGCAACCCGGCCATGGATGTCCTTCGCCGCATCTTTGGGTTCCGGGTAGTACCAAACGGCATTCTCGTTGACCACACCATCCACCTCGAGCGAATGATACCTTGCGGTGCCCTTCCAAGGGCATACGCTGGTATGGCTTGATGGCTTGACGACACCGGCTAAGACAGTCGCTTCGGGGAAGTAGGCGTTGCCCTCCACGGTGACGATGTCGTCGCTTTCCGCGACGACAACGCCATTCCAGACTGCCCTCATTCCACCACTTCCGGCTCCCGCTCGCTGCCGCCCTCGTCGCTGTCGCTTTCCGGCTTGGGGACGGACGACGGCGCCGCCTCCGTCACGTCGAAAGCGAGCTTGCCATCCACCAAGTTGACCTTCACCGAGCCGCCTTTGACCAGCTTGCCGAACAGCAGCTCCTCGGCCAGAGGCTTCTTGATGTACTCCTGGATCACGCGGGCTAGCGGACGCGCGCCATAGAGCCGGTCGTAGCCGCGCTCCGCCAGCCATTCCTTGGCGCCGGACGACAACTCGATCGTCACGTTGCGGTCAGCCAACTGCGCCTCGAGCTGCATGACGAACTTCTCGACCACCCGGCCAACCGTCTCCTCCGTCAGCCCGGCGAACGGGATGATGGCATCCAAGCGGTTGCGGAACTCAGGGGTGAACAGCTTCTTGACGGCTTCCTCGTCCTCGCCTTCGCGAACCGAGCGGCCAAAGCCGATTCCTTCCTTCGCCATGTCCGACGCACCGGCATTGGTGGTCATGATCAGGATGACGTTGCGGAAATCCACGCTCTTGCCGTTGTGGTCGGTGAGCTTGCCATGGTCCATCACCTGCAACAGGATGTTGAACAGGTCCTGGTGGGCCTTCTCGATCTCGTCCAGCAGCAGCACGCAATGCGGATGCTGGTCGATCCCGTCCGTCAGCAGTCCGCCCTGGTCGAAGCCAACGTAGCCCGGAGGGGCACCGATCAGGCGGGAAACGCTGTGACGCTCCATGTACTCGGACATGTCGAAGCGGATCAGCTCGATGCCCAGGGTGGAGGCAAGCTGGCGGGCGACCTCCGTCTTGCCGACGCCGGTCGGGCCGCTGAACAGGTAGTTGCCGATCGGCTTCTCCGCCTCTCGCAGTCCGGCACGCGACAGCTTGATCGCTGCAGACAATGCCTCGATCGCATTGTCTTGGCCGAACACCATGGCCTTGAGGTCACGCTCCAGGTTGCGCAGCGTTTCCTTGTCGTCGGCGGACACGCTTTTTGGCGGGATGCGGGCGATCTTGGCCACGATCTCCTCGACATCCCGCAAGGTGACCGTCTTGCGGCGCTTGCCTTCCGGCAGCAGCATCCGGCTGGCGCCAACCTCGTCGATCACGTCGATCGCCTTGTCCGGCAGCTTGCGGTCATTGATGTACTTGGCCGACAGCTCGACCGCGCCGCGGATCGCCTCCTCGGTGTAACGCACCTTGTGGTGACGCTCGTAGTTGGTCTTCAGCCCGCGCAGGATCTTGACCGCATCCTCCAGCGACGGCTCATTGACGTCGATCTTCTGGAACCGACGGACCAGCGCGCGGTCCTTCTCGAAGTAGTTGCGGTATTCCTTGTAGGTGGTCGAGCCGATGCAGCGCATCGTGCCGCTCGCCAGCGCGGGCTTAAGCAGGTTGGATGCATCCATCGCCCCGCCGCTCGTGGCACCCGCGCCGATCACCGTGTGAATCTCATCGATGAACAGCACGGCGTTGGGCTGCGCTTCCAGCTCGGTCACCACCGCCTTCAACCGCTCCTCGAAATCACCGCGGTAGCGGGTGCCGGCCAGCAGTGCGCCCATGTCGAGCGAGTAGATCGTGCTCTTGACCAACACCTCCGGCACGTCGCCCTCGACGATGCGCTTGGCCAAGCCTTCGGCGATCGCCGTCTTGCCGACGCCGGGATCACCGACATAGAGCGGGTTGTTCTTGGTTCGGCGGCACAGGATCTGGATCGTCCGTTCGATCTCGGTTTCCCGGCCGATCAGCGGGTCGATCTTTCCGGCTGTGGCCTTCTTGTTCAGGTTGACGCAGTAGGTGGACAGCGCGTCCTGGCTGCGGCGGCCGGGCTTCTCCTCGCGCTCACCCTCGCCGTTGCTTTCGGGCTTCTCGGAGCTGGCCGCCGGGCGGGACGGCTGGCGGCCGGGTGCCTTGGCGATGCCGTGGCTGATGAAATTGACCGCGTCCAGCCGGGTCATGTCCTGTAGTTGCAGGAAATACACGGCATGGCTTTCCCGCTCGCTGAACAGGGCCACGAGCACGTTGGCGCCCGTCACCTCATCGCGGCCGGAGCTTTGGACGTGGATGGCGGCGCGCTGCACCACCCGCTGGAACCCGGCCGTGGGCTTGGGGTCTCCCGGGCGGTCAGTCGCCAGGCCCGGCAGATCCTTGTCCAGGAATTCGCCGAGTTCCTGCCGCAGCTTGTCGAGGTCAACGCCGCACGCGCGCAACACCGTCGCTGCGTCCGTGTCGTCGGCCAGGCCAAGCAGCAGGTGTTCCAGGGTGGCGTATTCGTGCCGCCGCTCGCTCGCGAACGACAGGGCGCGATGCAGCGTCTGCTCTAGATTACGTGACAGCATGGAATGCGCTGCTCCTTCAAGCCGGCCGCTACGTCACGCCTTTCGTGCGGGTTTGTCGAGCCTCGCTTTGCGGGGCCGAGCAATCCCGGAAGCACCGGCTGCCTCTATGTTGAACGAGATGCAGACATGGGCGCGAGGCGTGCGATTTGCAGCCCTCACTCTTTCTCGACCGTGCACTGGAGCGGATGCTGGTTCTGCCGTGCCAGGTCCATGACCTGCGTCACCTTGGTTTCCGCGACCTCGTAGGTGAACACGCCGCAAACGCCGACGCCCCGGCGGTGGACGTGCAGCATGATCCGCGTCGCTTCCTCCCGCGTCTTCTGGAAGAACCGCTCGAGCACGTGCACCACGAACTCCATCGGCGTGTAGTCGTCGTTCAGCATCAGGACTTTGTACATGGCCGGCTTGCGGGTCTTCGGCCGAGTCTTCGTGACGACGCCAATGCCAGGCCCGCCGCCATCGCCATCGCGCTTGTCGGTGTCGCTCATCAGGAGGTGGTGGTCGCAATGGGTGTCATGCAGCGACCATATCGGATCGCCGATGGGCGGGAAAAGCCCTTCTGCTAAATGCGACAGGCCCGGACAACCTGCCCGGGCCTCCATCCCCTCCCCACTTGGGTCGGCCGGCGCAGCCGGCCGGGGTCAGCCGATGCGGCCGAACTTGTCAGCCGCCGAGGACAACTGCGCGCCGATGGGCGCGAATGCCTGCTCGGACAGCTTCATCGAGCGGTCGGTCATCTGGCTGGCCTGCGAGACGGCCCGCTCCAACGCGGAACGCATCAGGCTGGATTGCAGGTCCATCGCTTCCTTGAACGACTTCACGGTGGCCATGGCCTTGAACGTGTCGATCGTCTCTTCCAGAGAGTCGCGGGCCGCGGCAGCGACGCTCCTGCCCATGTCCTGTGCGCCGGTGGCGAGAACCTGGCCGGACCGGGTAAGGGCGTCGAAATTGCCTCTGCTGAGCGCGAGCACGTCCCCCGCCATCTTCATCATCGTCTGCATGCCGTCCCGCGCAGCCGCTTGCGCCTGGGCTCCGGCCTGTCCCATGCCGGCGGTGGCCCCCGCGACGCCGTCCTTGAGGCTGGACATCGTGCGGTCAAGGTTTGCCTGGGCGTCCATCGTGACATCGCTCATCAACACGTCTCCGAACGAGTTAGGCCAAGAGCGCCTCGATCGTTTTTTGTGGGCGCTGCGGCCGTGCTGCAATGCAGCATAGTGCATCTGTATGGCCATTGCGTTTGCCCGGTCAATCGGTTTGTGCACCGCGACAAGTCACCCCTTTGACGGTCTATTCACGTCATCACAACGACGGTTCATAAGGCGTTCTGAATCCACCACTGCGTGCTTCGTTAGCTGGACAGGTTGCAAGCGGTCACACTAAGGTTCTGTGCGATACTCACGGAGTACAGACCATGTTCAGCTGGCGGCGAGGCTGTTTGCGGGCAGTTCCTTGCCTGGCGCTCGTGCTGGCTTTGGCGGTGCGCCCGGCATTGGCTCAAGTAGGGTCTGCCCGGTATGCCTCCCTGGTGATGGACGCGGGGTCCGGCCAGGTCCTGTCCGCCGCCAATGCCGATGAGCCGAGGTATCCGGCAAGCCTTACCAAGATGATGACCATCTACATGCTGTTCGAGGCGTTGCGGGACCGCCGCGTCACGCTCGACCAGGTGGTTCCCGTATCGGACCATGCCGCGGCGATGTCGCCGTCCAA
Organism: uncultured Acetobacteraceae bacterium; assembly: GCA_964245075.1. Classification (GTDB taxonomy): domain Bacteria; phylum Pseudomonadota; class Alphaproteobacteria; order Acetobacterales; family Acetobacteraceae; genus LMUY01. The sequence goes on along the minus strand of CAXTLC010000072.1, from coordinate 10,099 downwards.
GCTTGGCCTCGTGCCAGGCACTTACATCACCGTGGAGCAGGCATTGCTTGGCCTGGTCACCAAATCGGCCAACGACGCGGCGGCGGCGCTCGGCGAGTTGCTGGGCGGGGACGAGCAGCGGTTCGCGCAGATGATGACGCTGCGGGCTCGCGCGCTCGGCATGACGCGGACGACGTTCCGCAACGCGTCGGGCTGGCCCGATCCGGACCAGGTCACCACGGCGCGGGACTTGGCGCTGCTCGCGCGGCACCTGATCCAGGATTACCCGGTGGAATACCGCTATTTCAGCGTGCCGTCCTTCGTGTTCCACGGGCGGCTGATCCCCAACCATGACCGGATGCTGCAAACCTATCCGGGCGCAGACGGGTTGAAGACCGGCTACATCGATGCGTCGGGCTGCAACCTGGTCACCTCGGCGGTGCGGGGAGACGTGCGGCTGATCGGGGTGGTGATGGGCGCGCTCAACGGAGGCGAGCGGGATACCCACATGGCGGCGCTGCTGGATGCCGGGTTCGACCGCATGGGCGTGCCCATTGCCCAGGCTGAGCCGCGCCTTCGGCTGCCGGCCCTGGTCGCCTCGGCCAGTGCCGCAACGCTGCCGCCGTCCACCCTCCACCAGCTCTGGCGGCCCAACCTGCCGCGCGTGTTCGAGGCCCGCGAGATGGCGCCGGTCCGGGCATCCCGCCGGCTCATCGAGCACCGCTCGCTCCCGGCTTCCCGCGTGGCGCCGCGGGGTTATGGGCCGGCGTTCCGCCCGTTTCCTTCCAGCCGCGCGGCGTCGGGCGACGGCTTCTACGCCCACGGCCGGAGCTGACCCGGCCCGGGCCTATCACGCGCCACCCTTGCACGTGACTGGGACCTTGCGCATTTTCAGTCGCGTTGGCAGTTGGCAGCGGGGCGGAGATGGACGGCGGGACTGACGGACGGCGGATCACCCTGCATGGGCAAGCCGATTTTGAGGGCATGCGCGCCGCCGGGCGTTTGGCTGCGGAAACGCTCGACATGATCACGCCGCACGTGAAGCCCGGCGTCACCACCGGCCAGCTCGACACGCTTTGCCACGATTTCATGTGCGGGCATGGCGCGGTTCCCGCCACCCTGAACTACCGCGGCTATCCGAAATCCATCTGCACTTCCATCAACCACGTCGTCTGCCACGGCATTCCCGGCGACCGGCGGTTGCTGGAAGGGGATATCCTCAACATCGACGTCACGCCCGTGCTGGATGGCTGGCACGGCGACACCAGCCGGATGTATGTGGCCGGGCAGGCCGGCACCCGCGCCCGGATGCTGCTGGACGTGACGTATGACGCGCTGATGCGCGGGATCGCCGCCATCCGGCCGGGGGCCACGCTGGGTGACGTGGGGCACGCGATCCAGAGTTACGTGGAGGGCCAGCGCTTCAGCGTGGTGCGGGATTTCTGCGGCCACGGCATCGGCCGCCGCTTCCACGAGGCGCCCAACGTGCTGCACTTCGGCCGCCCCGGGGACGGCGCGGTGCTGCGGCCGGGCATGTTCTTCACCGTGGAGCCGATGGTGAACGCCGGCCGGCCCGAAGTGAAGGTGCTGGACGATGGCTGGACCGCCGTCACCCGTGACCGCAGCCTGTCCGCCCAGTTCGAGCACATGGTGGGCGTCACGGAGGATGGCTGCGAGGTGTTCACCTTCTCGCCCGCCGGGTACGCCAAGCCGCCCTATGTCTGAGCCGGGCTGGCACGCGACGACGCACCGGCTGCGGTTCAGCGACAACGATTCGGTGGGCCACGTGAACAACGCGGTGTATGCCGTGCTGTTCGAGGCCGGCCGTACCGAACTGCTGGACGCGGCCGGCGTGTTCGAGCGCGGCGGCAGGCTGGCGGCCGTGATCGTCCGCTTGGAGATCGACTTCAAGCGGGAGATGTCCTGGCCCGGCGACGTCACCGTCGAGAGCGCCGTCAGCCGGTTCGGCAGCAAGTCAGTCCACATCCGCCACCGGACCAAGTCCGCTGGCGAGGTCACGGCGGAGGGCTTGTCCGTGCTGGCGTTGATCGACCGCGAGACCCGCCGGGCGGTGGTGCTGGACGATGGGGTGCGCCAGCGCTTCGCACCGTGGACCCTGCCCGGCGACTGACCGCCATGGACCGCCTCGACCTTGGCGAGGACGCCAGGCCGCCTTCGCCAGTCAGCGCCGAGGGGCACCGGCAACGCTTGCGCGCCCGCCTGCTCACAGCCGGGCCGGACAGCGTGGCGGATCACGAGCTGCTGGAGTTGGTGCTGTTCCTCGCCTTGCCGCGGCGGGACACCAAACCGGTCGCGCGGGCCTTGCTGGCGCGGTTCGGCTCCTTCGCCAACGTGATCGCGGCGCCGTTGCCGGAGCTGCGGTCGGTCGAGGGCATCGGGGAGGCCGGGGCCGCCGCGTTGCGGACGGTGCAGGCAGCCGCCTTGCGCTTGATGCGGTCCGAGTTGCAGGGCCGCCCGGTGCTGTCCAACTGGGACGCGCTGATGGGCTACCTGAACGCGCAGTTGGCGCGGGAGCGGGTCGAGCAGTTCCGCATCCTGTTCCTGGACGGCAAGAACCGCCTGCTGGCCGACGAGCCGCAGGCGCGCGGCACCGTCAACCACACGCCGGTTTACCCGCGCGAGGTCGCCAAGCGCGCGCTGGAGCTGCACGCGAGCGCCCTGATCCTGGTGCACAACCACCCGAGCGGCGACCCGGCGCCGTCACGGCCCGATATCGAGATGACGCGCGAGATCGGCCGGGCCGTCGCCACGCTGGGCGTCGTGCTGCATGATCACGTCATTGTGGGGAACGGGACCTGGGTAAGCTTCCGGAACGAGGGGTTGCTGTAAGCCCTAGCTCACAGGAGGCCATGGCAGAGATCAGGTTCTACGTCTGATGAGGCGCCACCGAGGTCCTGAGGCCCACGCTCTGTGCGAACCGTACCAGATAGCCGTCAGGGTCCTGCACGGCGAATTGCCGAACCCCGGTTTCCTGCGGTCCCACTCGATACCAAACCTCTTCCAGGTCGAGGAACAAGGGCCAGTCGGCAGTCTGGAGCGCTGCCAAGATCGGCATCACGTCAGCAACACTAATCTGCAAGTTGATCCCACGGCCAAAAGGCCGCTTCAAGGCTCCAGTGATCCACCGTCGCCCGGGCGCCATGACCTGCTCGAGCATAAGCTGGGCTCCTGAGCGATCCAGATAAGCGAACCGATGTTCTGGACGGTCGTAAGCGATGGTAAAGCCGCACAGGTCGCGCCAGAAGTGCAGGCTGCCGCACAGGTCGCTGACCAGCAACTCGGGCACCACGGCTGCCCGGAGAAAGTCAGGCAGCGGATCGTGCACGGATATGGATTGACAGCAGCATGACGAACTGCGGTCCAGCCCGCAGTTCGTGGCGTGTTCTCACAAGGTCGATCCTGCCGGCTGTTTCAGCCCTCATCAGCCTCGCTTGACCGCCAGCGCCCCTGGTGCCTGGCAGGTCGGCATCATCTCGATCCGGTTGATGTTCACGTGCTCCGGCAAGCCCACCAGCCAGCCGACCGTTTCCGCGATGTCCTCGGGCGTCAGCGGCTTGACACCCTGGTAAACCCCTGCGGCCTTCTCGGCGTCGCCGCCGAAGCGCACGCTGCTGAACTCGGTGCCGCCCACCAGGCCAGGCTCCAGGCTGGTCACGCGCACGCTGGTGCCGATCAGGTCGGCCTTCAGGTTCAGGGTGAACTGCGTCACGAACGCCTTGCTCGCGCCGTACACGTGCCCGCCGGGATACGGGTAGGTGCCCGCCGTGCTGCCGAGGCTGATGATGTAGCCGCGGTTGCGCTCCACCATGCCCGGCAACAGGGCCCGCGTCACCGCCATCAGGCCGGTGATGTTGGTCGCGACCACCGTGTCCCAATCGGGCTGGCTGGCCTGCCACGCCGGGCCGGCGCCTAGCGCGAGCCCGGCGTTGTTCAACAGGATGTCCACTTCCCGCCACCCGTCCGGCAAGCTGCCGGGCAGGGCGGACGTGACGGACGCGTCCGTCACGTCGAGCGCGAACGGGAGCACTGCGCCGCCCAGCTCGCTCGCCAGCGCGTCCAGCCGTTCCTTGCGGCGGCCGGTCGCGATCACCCGGTGGCCGTCACGCACGAGCCGCCGGGTGATCGCCTCGCCGAACCCGGCGGTGGCGCCCGTGACGAACGCCGTGCTCACAGGACGGTCAGATCCACCTTGACGTTGTTGCGGGTCGCCTTGCTGTAGGGGCAGACCTCGTGGGCCTTGTGCACCAGCTTCTCCGCCGTCTCGTGGTCCACGCCGTCGATCTTGGCCGCCAGCTTGACGGAGATGTAGAAGTCCGGGCCTGGATCGACGTGCAGCGTCACGTCCGCGCTCACCGTCACCTCGCCGACCTTCACCTTCTCCGCGGAGGCGACTGCGCTGATCGCTCCGCCGAAGCAGGCGGAGTAGCCGGCGGCGAAGAGCTGTTCCGGGTTGGTGGCGCCCGCCTTGCCGGGGCCGCCGACTTCCTTCGGCAGCGTCAGGTCATGCTTGATCACGCCGTCGCTGCTCTCGACATGGCCGTTGCGGCCGGCGGTGGTGCTCGCGTGCGCAGTGTATTCGGGCATCTGCCTCTCCCCTATTGGTGCGCAAACTTCTACCCCGAAGGATCGGGCAGATGGAAGCGGGCAGACACCGGGCAATGGTCGGACAGGTGTTCCTTGCGGTCCGGCCCTTCGCGGTACACCAGCACCCGGAGCGAGGCCGGGTCCAGCCAGGCGCGGGCGGCGCCGCCCGCCAGGATGTGGTCGATGAAATGCTCGCCGCCCCAGCAGGGGTTGTCATGGCCTTCCGTCGCCCGGGTGAGCGGGGAAGCCTGCTCGAAAGCGGCGAACATCGCATCCCCGCCGTCCATCCAGCGGTTGAAATCCCCGAGCACGATGAACGGCACGCCGTCCCTCCGGCGCTGCGCGATCCAGCCGGCGACCACCGGGACCTGGCCGCGCAGGGTCGCGCATTGCGGCCGCGTGCTGCTGCCCAGCGGGTCCCGCAGGCAGCCGGTCTTGAGGTGCAGCGCCAGCAGGCGCAACGGGCCGGACGGCAAGGTCAACGTCAGGTCGGCGCCGCTGCGCAGGTGGAAGCGGGCGTTCGGATACAGGTCCAACCCCACCAGGTCCGGGTTGCGTTGCACCGGGATGCCGCGCCGCACCGCGACCCCCACGCGCTGCACCACGTCATCGTCGGTGAAGAACAGGGCGTAGCGGTCCGGCGGGAACACGGCGGCAGCCACGGCCGGTCCGTCCACCTCCTGCAACGCCACCACGTCCGCGTTCAGCTTGGACGCGTATTCCCGCAGCACGGCCCAGTCCGGCGCGGTCTTGGGCTGCACGTCCTGGGGCAGCGCCGGGTCCCCGGCGGTGCGGGCGGTGAGCCATTCCAGGTTCCACGTCGCGACCTTCAGGTCCTCGGCGCCGGCCGTGCGGCACAGCAGCAGGGACGCCGCCAGGATGGCCGTCCGAAGTATTCGTCCCGGGATCACGCGAGTCCTCCAAGGCGGTGGGCGCCGCAGGACAGCAGATAGTCGGCGGTCGCGTCGAGCCCGCCCGGGTCCCGCGTCGTGTCGCGGCGGTCGCCCGGCGGGACCCAGATCACCGTCTCGTAGCGCGCCCGGGTCAGCAACACGCGGTAGGCGTTCAGCTTGTTCTCCCGCTTCTCGGACGCGCGGGGCCGGGTCCAGGCCGTGCCGCGGAAGGCGCGCGACTGCCACCCGGCGCCGTCCCACAGCAGATCCCCGTCCCAGCACAGCCCGGCGGCGTCCAGTTCCAGGCCCTGGACGAAGAACTCGGTGGCCGCGACTTCCAGCGCGTCCGAGGCGCGCACGTCCGGAAAGCGGTCCAGGAACCAGCGCGCGACGGCGGACGGATCGTCATGCGGCAGGGTGCCGCCCAGCCCCTCCGCCCGCAAGCGCCGTGCGCCCGCGGAGCACAGCAGCCCGGCGCGGCGGGTGCCGCGGCAGGCCCGGCGCAGCCGCGCGCGCATGGCGCCGGCATCGCGCGTGACGCTGAACGGCACGCCCCCGCGGGCCAGCGTCCGCGCCCCCGCGGCGTCCCCGGCCAGCACGGCGTCCACCCAGGCCGGCGCCACGGCGCTCCGCAGCGAGCGGACCGGCACGTCCAGGTGCAGGGCCGGGTCCATGACCAAGCCGGGCAAGGGCGGCAGGCGATGCCGCGCCAACGTGCCGGCGAGGGCGCTGGGCGCCGCCAGCACGCGCCACGCCGGGCGGCGCTGCAACGCCGCGCCCCATTCGGCGAGCCCGCCCTCGCCGTCATGGATCTCCTGCCCGGTGCCCACCAGGCAGACGATGGCCGGGCCGTCCCCGCGCCGCGCCATGATGTCCAGCAGCAGGCCCGGCTCGCCGTCCGGCAAGGGGGTTTGGCGCCCGGCTGTCCTGCGGGCGGCGTGGGCGGCGGACCAGCAGCGTTGCGCCTCGTCGATCACCACCACGCGCTCGGGCGGCGTGCCAGCGGCGGCGTAGCAGTCCCGAAAGGCGGGCAGGGCCTGGATCACGCCTTCCATGCGCTGCCGGGCGGCGCGCAAGGACAGGCCGGAGTCGCGGGCCAGCGCTTCCCGCAGGACGTGGACCAGGCTGGGGTTGCCCGTCAGGAAGGCGGCTTGCCCGGCGAAGGCGGTGTCCAGGCCGCACAGCGTCTTGCCCGCGCCGGGGATGCCGGTGACGAACACGATCGTCGGGTGCGCGCCGGACGCGGCTTGCGCCACTGCGCGGCTGATCGTCCGGCGAGTGGCATCGAGGTTGATGGCGCCTGCCCCGGCGGACGCGATCTCGGCCACCCCGTGGCGGTCGTACAACATGCGCGCCGCCTCGATCAGCGACGGCACCGGGCGGTATGGCGCGGCCGACCAGAGCGCCGGGTCAAGCAGCGGGCCGAACCGGGCGGCGGCGGCGATCTCGTGCAGGACCGGCTCCAGCGTGGCGGCGCTCGCCTCCATCACGGGCGTGACGCCGGGCAGCATCAAGGGGCGGGCGAGGCTGCTGCGGGCGGCGTCCAGCGTGACCAGCAGGGGGATCACGGGGTGGTCACGGCTTTGCGCGTGGAAATCGTGCAGGTCCAGCGCTGCGTCCTCGGCCGCGTCCCGGTCCCGCCCGGCGTGGCGGCGGCCAGCGCGGACCGTGCAGGCGACGATGGCGCGCGGCATCAGCACGACGGCATCGATGCGGCGGCGCAGGCGGGGCAGGCGCCAGTCGGGGAAAGTTGTCCAAGGCCCGGCGGGGATCACCGGGGGAGGATGGCATGCGGTGTGGAAAGGAAGGATTAAGGCGAGGTTTTCGACACCGGACCCTCGCGCCAGCCGTAGCTTTGCCCTGCTTCCTTCATGGTAGGGCATGCTTTGTTCAACATGGCGGATTGGAGGGAGGCAGCCGCGATGAAGTGCCTGCGCATCTATGCCACCCCGGATGGCGAATCCCACTTTGATGAGGTGGACTTGCCGACGAACGAGAGGTCGGTCCATCCCGACGCCGTGCCGTTCGACGTCACAGCCAGCTATCCTGCGTCACGCGTCCGCATCACCCATATCCCAGCGGGGATGCGCGAGGTCGCCTGGCATACCGTCCCAGAGCCGAACCTCACCGTCAGACTGGATGGTTCGGTCGAATACGAGACGAGCGACGGCGAGGTGCGCCACGTCCCGGCAGGAAGCCTCGTGATGGTGGAGGATACACACGGCAAGGGACACGTATCGCGCCATTCCCCGGAGGCGCAAACCGTGATCTGGGTCTCACTGCCGAATGGCCTCACTTTGACGCCCGCATAGTCCGTCCAGGCAAGGTATCGGTGCCGCTGCCGAGAGTCCGTTTTCCCTCACCCCGGCGCTCGCATCTGCCGGGGAGGCTACCGCGGCAGGCAATCTTCTGCTGGTTTTCGCCGCCACGGCTGGCTCCCGCCGGCACCGGCATCCGGAGCGTGTCAGCGGGCGATCGCGAGGGCGAAGGGCTTGAAGCCGAACGCGCGCACGATGGCGGACGTCATGAGTATCATGGCCTCGGGCGCGCGTGCGGTCTCGATGCCGCCGAGGTCGAGCATCGCCCCGTCCTCCCAGCCCATGTCCGCCAGCAGCGATCGAACCGCGGCCTTGGCATCCGCGTCGTTGCCCGACAGGAACGCCGTCGGCATCACCGCCAGCAGGCGCGGGTTGCTCATCACCGGCGCCAACATTGTGTTCAGCGTTTTGACGACGCGGGCCGCCGGCAAGGCGGCCTGTAGCCGCTCGGCGAGGCTGTCGGAAGGGTAGAGCAGGCCGCTCGGCCTGCCCGCCTCATCCCGCCCGGTGGCGTTCGCCACGTCGACCAACAGCTTTCCCGCCAGCGCGTCCGCCAGTGCGCTGAGCCGTTCCACGCTGGTGTCACCGGGCGTCGCGTTGAAGACGACCGCCGCGGCCGCGGCCGCTTCGGCCGGTGTGGCAAACTCCGCCGCCGGTCCCTGCCAGCGCGACCGCGCTTCCTCCGGCTGCCGTGCGCCGATGGTGAGCCGATGGCCGGCGCGGGCCAAGCCCACTGCGAGGCTTGCCGCAACGCGGCCCGATCCAAGAATGGCGATGGTGGTCATGCTGCTTGCTCCGAAGTCGAGGAGAGGGCGGCCAGGATGGCCGGGTGAAGGGCGGGCGGGCTGGCGAGGAAGTCGCCCGACGACGCGGTCCAGCGCGCGCCGGCCAGGTCGGTGACGAGGCCGCCTGCCTCCCGCACCAGCAGCGCTCCGCCGATCAGCCCGGCGCGGACGCTGCCGTGCTGCCAGAAGGCGTCCAGACGGCCTGACGCTACGTCTATCACTTCCAGCGTGGTCGGCACAGACAGGCGCACCAGCAGCGCCGCATCCAGCATCGCGCTGGCCGATCGGAGCATCCGCGACCGGATCGCCTTGCTCTCGCCGGGGCTGGCCTGCCCACTGGCGACGATCGCGGCATCGAGCGACTGCTTGGCCGACGCGTGAAGCGGCCGACCGTTGACGAAGGCGCCCTGGCCGGGACGGGCCGTGTAGGTCTCGCCCGTCAACGGGATGGTGATCGCCGTCAGCGCCGGCTCGCCATCGCGCACCAGTGTCGCCGTGACGCCCCAGCCCGGCCGGCCGTGGAGGTGGTTGACGTTGCCCTCGACGGGATCGGCGACCCACCACTCGCCGGTAGGCAAGGCGCCCTCTTCTTCCTCGTTCGCCGCCCAGTGCGAGCCGGGTCGCGCCGCGAGCAGGGCATGGCGCATGGGTGCCTCGACTGCCGCATCGTTGGCATTGACACCGGCGAGAAGGTCGAGCTTCGTCGTGGGGAGCGACGTGGTGCGGAAACGTGTCAGCAATTGCTGACCGGCCTGCTCGATCACCTGTGTAACCTTGGCAAGCAGCGCTTCGTCCGGTGTGACCTGGTTCATGTCCCTGAGCTTTCGGCCGGGTTGGTGCGCGGAAATTGCCTCCATCGTCGCTCTTCCACTACTCGCGTTCCCCATGAGCCCGGTACCCGGCCCGCCGACCATGAAACCGCGGAAATCCGCCCGTCAGGCGCGGTCGGTCGCGACCGTGGAGGTGATCGTCGAAGCGGCGGCTCGCATTCTGGAAACGGCGGGACTTGCCGGCTTCACCACGAATGCCACTGCCGAGCGGGCCGGGGTGAGCGTGGGATCGCTCTACCAGTATTTTCCCAACAAGGACGCGATCACTCGCGCGCTGATCCGTCGCGAGTTGGAAGCGCTGGAAACGGCAGTGGCTGCGATCGACGTCGCGCAAACGGTGCCGGTTCCGCTCGGCCGCTTCATCGCCATCGCGGTAAGCCAGCAGATGAACCGGCCTGCCCTCGCGCAATTGCTGGAAATCGAAGAGAGTCGCCTCGGCGCCAGCGGCGACATCGATCCGGCGCGCGAGCGGGTCGCTGGTGCTTTATCGGCGATCCTGGCGGCGACGGGACATCCGGCCGGACCCGAGGTCGTGCATGACGTGATGGCGGTGATCGCCACGCTGGTGAACGCCGCGGCATCGCGGGGGGAGCGCGACGCCGGGCGGCTGATCGCCCGCATCGAGGCTGTCGTCGGAGGGCGGCTGGGTGCAGCCTGATCGTGCTTGGCTGATGATCGCCAGCTCAGCC
>CAXTLC010000071.1:0-24588 GCA_964245075.1 uncultured Acetobacteraceae bacterium | reverse complement strand
TTCCACGAGCATCTCTATCCGACAGGTGATCCCGTTCGGTCGGATGATGCTCTAGCAGAACATTTGTATAAACCAGCTTTTCATAGCGACCGTAATTTGCGGCACCGTCGAGATCAAATGATCAGCAAGCACAGAAGCGTCAACAACAACCCCAACAAAGTATGATTTCGTGCTGAATTAATGAGATCAGCCGGTAGCATCGCCATGGAACTTGCTGTACAAACCGAGGCAAGGCCTGGAAGCCACTCGGGATGGACGTCTAACGCGATCTGATCCAAGAAGGACACGTTGGAGATGACTGACGTCTATCAGCGCCTGACGGCGATCTTCCACGACGTTTTCGACGATGACTCAATTGTTGTCACGCCAGAACTAACGGCCACCGACGTGGCGGAGTGGGACAGCCTGACCCACATCAGGTTGGTGCTCGCGGTGCAGAAAGCGTTCCAGGTCAAGTTCTCCGCGGCGCAGACCGCCGAGCTGAAGAATGTCGGCGAACTCGCCAGCCTCATCCAGGCGAAGGCAGCGGCGTGAGCACCGCACTCTACACCGAACTCGCGTGGCTGCCGCGGCCTCCGGATGATTTCACTGCTGCGTGCAAGGGGCTTGCCGCTGACCCGGCGCCCGGCCCGGCGATCCACGCGCTGGCCGCCCACGGGCTGGACGCCAACCAGCTCAGCCGGCTCGGCCGTAGCATCGGGCGGGCCGTGGCGAGTGGAAACAGCTTGGCGCCGCTGCAACCGTTCCGCTTGGGCCTGATCGGCAACGGCACGCTCGACCTGCTGGTTCCTGTGCTGGTGGCTAGCGCGGCGCGGCACGGCTTGGCGCTCCAATGCATTCAGGCCGATTTCGGGCAGATCACGCAGGAAGCGTTCGATCCGGCGGGCCGCATCAACACCGCCCGGCCGGACGCGGTGCTGCTGGCGATCGACCATCGCGGCCTGCCGCTGCATTTCGCCAACGGCGACGGGGACGTGGAACGCGCAAGCATCGAGAGCGCGCTGGGCGAACTGAACCGGATGCGGCAGGCGATCCGCGCCCATTCCGGCGCCCCCTGCATCGTGCAGACGATCGCCCCGCCGCCGGAAACGCTGTTCGGCAGCATCGACCGCATGGTGCCGGGCACGCAGCGCCGGGTCATCGAGGGATTGAACCGGGCCATCTGCGACAGCGTCGGCCAGACCGAGGACCTGCTGCTGGACGTGGCCACCTTGGCGGAAACGGTGGGCCTGGGCGCTTGGCATTCGCCGGCCCTGTGGAACATGGCCAAGCTCGCCTTCGATGAGGCTTGCCTGCCAATCTATGGCGACCATGTCGCCCGGCTGATCGCCGCCTCGCGCGGGCGCAGCCGCAAATGCCTCATCCTTGACCTCGACAACACGGTGTGGGGCGGGGTGATCGGCGATGACGGGATAGAAGGCATCAGGGTCGCGCAGGGCGACGCGACCGGGGAAGCGCATCTGGCCGTCCAGCACCTGGCGCTGGCTCTCCGGCAGCGCGGGGTCGTCCTGGCGGTCTCGTCGAAGAACACCGACGAGGTTGCCCGGCAACCATTCCGCATGCACCCCGAGATGCTGCTGAGGGAGGAGCATTTCGCGGTGTTCCAGGCGAACTGGAACGACAAGGCCACCAACATCAAGGCCATCGCGGAGGAACTCTCGCTCGGCTTGGATGCGATGGTGTTCCTTGACGACAACCCGGTCGAGCGCGGCCTGGTGCGCCGCGTGCTGCCGCAGGTCGCCGTGCCCGAGTTGCCGGACGACCCGGCGTGGTATGCGCGCTGCCTGGCCGCAGCCGGCTACTTCGAGTCGACAGCCTTCTCGGACGAGGACAGCAAGCGGGCCGGGATGTACCAGTCCAATGCGCGCCGGGTGGCATTGCAGCGCCAGGCTGGCGACCTCGACGCGTACCTCGCCTCGCTCGACATGGAGATCCAGTTCGCGCCGTTCGACCGCACCGGCCGGGCGCGGATCAGCCAACTGATCAACAAGTCGAACCAGTTCAACCTCACCACGCGCCGCTACGGGGAGGCCGAGGTCGCCGCCGCGGAAGCGGACCCGGATGTGTTCACCTTGCAGGTCCGGCTGATCGACAGCTTCGGCGACAACGGCATGATCTGCGTCGTGATCTGCCGCCCGGGCGAGACCGGGGAATGGGTGATCGACACCTGGCTGATGAGCTGCCGCGTGCTGGGCCGCAAGGTGGAGCAGATGGTGTTGCGCGAGATCCTGCTCCGAGCGCGCGAGGCCGGCGTCCACTGGTTGCAGGGGCGCTTCGCGCCCACGGAGAAGAACGCGCTGGTGCGGGACCACTACAGCAAGCTCGGCTTCACGAAGGTCGCGGATCAGGAGGGGACAACCACCTGGATGCTGCCCGTGGCGACCGAGATCGCCGCGGTGCCGATGCGGGTGGTCCACTCCGGCGCCGCCGCGCTCGCCGCGTAGGCCGCCCGTGTCCTCCGGCTTGCCACGGCGCGACGCGTGGCTGCTGCCGCTCATCAGCCTCGCGACCGTCGGGTTCCTGATGGCGGGCGCCGAGGTCGCTGCCCGCCTGGCCTGGCCCGAGCAGGCCTTCAACGCGTGCCGCGTGCCCGATCCGCAGATCGGCTACCGCTTCCGCGGCCACTGCCAGTCCACGATGAAGACGGCCGAGGGGCCGTGGGTCACCAACGACTACAATGCGTGCGGCTACCGCTCGGCGGCGGCGTGCGGCCCGGCGCCTGCTGGCACGCGGCGGGTGGCGCTGATCGGCTCGTCGCTGAGCGAAGGCTACATGGTCGAGTACTCCAAATCGATCGGGGGCCGGCTCGGCGCGGACCTGACCCGGCTGTGCAACGCGCCGGTCGAAGTGCAGAACCTGGGCGGGATCGGCTATTCCGGCCACCTGCTGGTGCCGCGGATGGCCGAAGCGCTGCGGCTGCGGCCGGACGCGGTGCTGCTCGCGCTGGCGCCGTTCGACCTGGAATATGAGTTGGACGACGTTCCGCCCGTTCCAGGAGGGCAGAAGCCGCCGCCACCGCCCCCGGCGGCGCCGGAGGGCTTGCAGCACCGGGTGTTCGACACGCTGAAGAACAGCCGCGCCGTCATCGTGGCGCAGCATTTCCTGTTCCAGAACGCGTCGGTCTACCTCCCGCTCTACCTGCGCTACGGCGACAAGGCGGATTTCCTACGCCCCCCGTTCAGCCCCAACTGGCAGGCGCGGCTGCGCAACTTCGAGGCGCTGCTCGGCGAGCTCGCCAGCCAGGCGCGAGCGGCGGGCGTGCCGTTCAGCTTCGTGTTCGTGCCGCAGGAGGCGCAGGTGGCGCTGATGACCGGCCGGACGGTGCCGCCGGGCGTCGATCCCGCGGCACTTCCCGCCGCGTTGCAGGCGGCTGCCGCGCGCCACGGCGTCGGCTTCGTGGACACCTCGGTCGCGCTGCGGACCAACCCGGCGCCGGAGCAGCTCTATTACCAGGTGGACGGCCACCTGTCCGGACGGGGGCAGCCAGTGGCGGCGGCCTACATCGCCCAGCAGCTCGCGGCAGTCCCTTACGGCCCGTTCAGCGGCTGCCGCAACCCGGCCCCCACCCGTGTGGGGGCGAACCGGTGATCGTTCCCTCGCTGCCTTTCCTGGGGTTCGCGGCCGCCGCGGCCCTGGTGTTCAACCTGGGGGCTGCCGCCTGGTGGCGCCGGGCGGTGCTGCTGGTGGCGAACTTGCTTTTCCTGGCCAGCTTCGCGCGGTCGCCGGCCGCGTTCGTGCCGTTCGCGGGCTTCCTGGCGCTCGGCTTCGTGGCGCAGCGATCGACGCGGCAGGGCTTGGCGCCGCGGTTGTTCGTCGTCCTGATGATCCTCACCTTGGCCGCGTTCGCGTGGCTCAAGCACTACACGTTCATCCCGAGCGGCACCTACTTGCCATTCCCCTACGTGGTCGTCGGTTTATCCTACGTGTTCTTCCGCGTGCTGCACCTCGTCATAGACAGCCACCAGGGTGCGATCGAGGAGCCGGTCGGGCTGCTGTCCTACCTCAACTACACGCTCAACTTCACCGCCCTGACGTCGGGGCCGATCCAGCGCTACCAGGACTACCACCGCATGGAGGCGGACCGGCTGCCGCTCGGCCTGGCCGAGGCCGGCGGGGCGCTCGAACGCATCGTGGTCGGCTACTTCAAGGTGGCAGTCGTCTCCATGGCGCTGTCCTTGCTGCAACACGGCGCCATCGACGCGCTCGGCCCCGCGCCGGGGGGTGGTCAAGCGCTAGGCAGCCGGGTCTTGTCGGGGGTCCTGGTGGCGGCGGTGTACCCGGTTTACCTGTATTTCAACTTCTCCGGCTACGTGGACGTCGTGATCGGCGTGGCGCGGTTCTTCCGCATCGTGCTGCCGGAGAACTTTGACCGGCCGTTCTCGTCGGAGAACTTCATCGTCTTCTGGTCCCGCTGGCACATCACGCTGTCGAACTGGCTCAAGACCTACGTGTACAACCCGCTGATGCTGGCGGGGATGACGCGGGTGACCGCGCCGGCGCTGGCGCCTTACCTCGCGGTGGGGGCGTTCTTCGTGACGTTCTTCCTGGTCGGGCTGTGGCACGGGCAAACGTCGGAGTTCCTGTTCTTCGGCTTCCTGCAAGGCGGCGGCGTGGCGGCCAACAAGCTCTACCAGGTCCTCATGCAGCAGAAGCTCGGGCGCAAGGGTTACCGCGCGCTGGCCGCCAACCCGTTCTATCACGCCGCTTGCCGCGGCCTGACCTTCACCTGGTTCGCCTTCACGCTGTTCTGGTTCTGGTCGAACTGGGAGCAGATCGGCAGCTTCTCGCGGGCGCTCGGGCCGGTCGCGCTCCCCCTGGCGTGGCTGGCGATCCTCGCCGGGGCGACCGTCGTGCTGGCGGCGATGGAGGCGGTTCGCGGCGGCGTCCTGCGCGTGCGGTGGGGCGGCGCCCCGGCCGTTCGCTCCCGCTACGTCCGCACCGCGTGGGATACGGCGCTGGTGGCGGTCACGGCCGCGATCATCGTGCTGCTGGACTCGCCGGCGCCGGACATCGTCTACAAGACGTTCTAGAGCATCATCCGGACTGCACGCGGTCAGCCGTCGGGTGAAGATGCTCGTGAGAATAGTAAGGTAGAGCTTCCTTCCGATCCACTTCGATCGGAAGGAAGCTCTGCCCGGCGAAGGCTACCGCACCCCGTTCTCCGGCGAGGCGCGGAGCCGGTTGATGTCGGCGATGTTGCCGTACCAGCCCGAGATCTCCTGCACGACGACCGTCCACCCGTCGGGGATGCCATCGTTGTCGCGCGCACGCGCCGCCCCCGGGGAGAACGCCGGGATCGCCTGGTTGCCGATCAGCAGGTGCATGGCGATCGTCTTGCGCTGCCCGTCCGCCGGGTCGACGTAGGTTTCCTGCGGGTATTCCATGTAGCTGGTGATCACCAGCTTGCCGTCCACCAGCACGTCGATCAGGTTGCTGCCGTCGCCGCGCCAGTTGCCGACCAGGTCGTGGAACCCGGCGGACCAGTCGAACGGCGTGCTCTCGAAGGCCGGCGGATGGGGGTAGAAGCGCCAGCCATCGCCATCGGCCCAGTAAACCGGGTGCGGCTTGGTTTGCCAGTGGGTGCCGTAGATGTCCGGCGTGCCGAACACGATCTGGCGGCCGGCCGGCACGCCATCCTGGACGCGGGGAAAGTTGTCGTTCCAGTCGATCTCGAAGCTGGTGCCGCTGACGCGGGCGAGCGCGTTCGGGCCTTTGAAGCCCTGGTACGGGTCCACGCCCGGCGGCGGCGGCGTCTGCTGCCCGGTGGCGAACCAGATCGGCGCCCAGGAATGCTCCCCCTTGGGGCTGCGGTAGCGCACCTTGATCGTCGTGCCGGGGCGCCACTCGAACGGCAGGCGCACCATGGCGCCCCAGACATGGCCGGGCGAGCAATCGGCGTGGTCGTGCGAGCAGACCGCGCGCAGGTGCATGCCGTCCGGCGCCATCACGTGCAGGTCATGGGGATCGCCCGGCCGGGAATGCCGCGCCACGGCGGCGAAGGTGTTGTTGTTCGCCTGCCCGGTGTCGATCGGGCTGCCGATCGCGTCGTGCAGGTTGCCAGTGAAGTAGTTGAGGAAGAAGCGGTCCCGGATGGATTGCGCGTCCCGCATGTTGGCGCCGGGCTGCGCGCTGCCCATGACCAGCGAGAACGCGTTGCGGGCGCCCGGCTGGAGCCTCAGCCCGTCGCCGGGGGTGGCGTTGGGAATCACCGGCAGGGACGTGGCCAGCGGGTTGCTGGGCGTGGTGAGCCAGGCGGAGTCCGCATCGCCCGCCTGCGCCGCCGCTCGGTGCGAGGGGGCTGCCAGCAGGAATGCCGCGAGGGTGAGGACGATGGATCGTGTCATCGGTCGTCAACGGGTTGTGGGGCAAGCAGATCCGACGGCACGGGGCGTTCTCCAGCGAAGGGGCCTCATTCTGGACCGGGAGGCCGGGGCCGTGAAGGATGTTCTGCGGCGAGATGCCCCGTTGGCGCGGGGCGGCGGCAGTCCGTTGGAGATCATCCGGCCGATGTCCTTCCCGCGCCCGGCGAGATCGTCAGCATCGTGGGGCCATCCGGCTGCGAAGGCGCCGCTACCGTGCTGCCTGACCAAGCCGAGCCGCAGTTCGGTCCGATGGCATCAGCCGGGCCGGAACGTGCCGTTCAGGGCCGCTTATGACGCTCGGCTGTGCAAATCCGCTGTGGGACGCGATTACACCTATATCTGCAAGGCCGCGAGAGCGCTGCTGAAGCAATGGCGTCCAAGGCTACATCGATGGCTTTTCCGGTCCGTGCCGCGGTGGAGCCGAACGCGAGGGGAGACACCCCCATTCAGTGTCGCGCTCAACAGGACGGTCCGACGACTGACGGCAAACAGACAGCACCCGCAAGTCAGGGCCGTGTTCGCCGAGAAAGAGCGAACTGCTCAGGCCGAGCTGGAGCAAGCGGTCCGCGCGTTCGCTTTGGCAAACGCCACAGTGTTTCATGGCACCTTCGAAAGCAGGGTGCCTGAGATTGCGGCCGGTATCGGGAGCGCCTTCGCATTCACTTCGTGGACCCAACCACGAGGACAGTGAACGAACGCCTCACCGCGCACTTTTCGCCACCCCCGTCACGAACCCAGTCAGCGCGTCCCCGGCGATGACGCCGCCCGCGAACACCTCCATCTCGCCCGCCGCTTCCGCGCCGCGGACCCGTGCGTACAGCAGCCGCAGCGCGACCCCGGCCAGCACGGCCCACCCGGCGGCAGGGAACACGATCAGCATGCCGGTCGCGAACAGCACGCCGAGCTGCCGCCGCGGGCCGCCCCCCAGTTGCAACGCCGCGCCGGGCACCGCCCAGAGCAGCAATTGCCACGCGACTCCGGGGGTGGCGCCGGCCTTGATGGTCGCCACGTACACCTTCGCCACCGGCGCCACGAGCCCGGCGGCGAAGTAGCCGCGGTAGGACAGCAGCACCACGACCGCCGCCACGGCGAAGGCGAACATGGCGGCGAGGTATTGCTGGAACCGGCCGTCACGCTCGAACGCCGGGTCGGCGCCCTGTCCGCGCAGCATGTAGCCGGCCTTGAGGTCGTAGCCCATGTCGGCGAAGGCCGGCCCGGTCGCGGCGGAGAACCCGACCAGCAGCGCCAGCGAGACCGGCGGGAAGCCGGCCAGCATGCCGACGATGAGGGTGATGAGCGCCACGGCGAAGGCCGGGAACCAGCCGGAATGCATCGCGGCCAAGCCGACGATCAGCTCGTGCACCAACGCCGCGAACGCCGCATACAGCACGAAAGCCACCAGCATCGGCACCGACAGCTCCGCCACGAGCCCGCCCGCAGCGGCGATCAGCACCGCAACGGCGACGTAGGCCAGAGCGCCCACGCCCAGGGCACGGCCCGCGCCCCGCGCCGGGGAGTTCCCGGCGTCGCCGCGCGCCATCATCACCAGGCCGACCTGCACCAGCGCCACCAGCCCGGCGCCGATCATCAGGCCGTGCGGGATGAACGCCTTGCCAATATCGCCGCCCGGCAGCACGCCGCTGAACAGGCGTGCCGAGTAGCCGCGCAGCAGCAAGCCGACGCCGAACATCGCCAGCGCCCACACGTTGCCGATGAACGCGACGCCGAACGCCGACATCGGGATGCCGAACAGGCCGGTGCCGACGATCCCGGCCGCCACGCCGCCGCCCAGCACCGCCATGCGCCGCCCGCCCTCGTCCCCGGCGCGGATCGCCTCCGCCGCCGCGACGCCGGGCGGCCAGGCGCCCTCGGCGGGAAAGGCGTCGGTGCCGAACAGGCGGTACAGCATCGTCGCGTCCACCAGCATGGCCAGCGCCACGCCGCCCAGCAACGGCAGCACCAGGTCACCGCGGCCCAGCAGGAAGGGGATGCCGATCGGCAGCAGCAGGCTGTTGCCCGCGCCGAAGGTGGCGGCCGAGATGGCGCTCTGCGCCAGGTTCTGCACGTGGACCGATCGGTAGCGGGTGAACGCCCGCAGCGGCACCCGCGCCAGCCCCATCGCCACCAGAGCGCCCACGATGGAGGTGTTGGCCGTGACCCCCAGCGTGACCAGGAGCTGCATGCCGATGATGGCGCCGACGACGCACAGCACCGTCAGCAGGACCAGCGTCGCCGGGTCGAAGATGGTCGGGTGGCGGCCGGGATGGGCGGCGGGCGGCCGGTCGGGGGTCAGGGCGTCCATGTCGCTTACTCCGCAGCCCGGATCGCGCCGCCAGCGCCGTAGGTGTCGCGGGAGGCGGCTTCGGTGATGCGCCCGTCTTGCAAGTCTTCGGCCACGATGGCGGGATCGCGCGCCCGCGGATCGCCATAGCCCGCGCCGCCGGCGAACACGATCTCCGCGACCTCGCCGGGCAGCGTCAGCGTCACCAGCTCCCCGGCGCCGCAGTCGCGCAGCAGGGTGCCGTCCGGGGAACGCACGCCGGCGAAGGCGCGGGCGCCGGGTTCGCCGCCCGCCAGGCCCGGCAGCACCGCCTTCGCGCCTTCCGGGAACAGCGCGGCCAGGGTGGGCAGCCCGTCGTCGTGCAGCTTGCGGAAGCGCACGCGCTGGCCGAGGCCGCCGCGCTTGCGCCCGGCGCCGCCGCTGTCGGGGAGGAAGGCCTTCTCCTCCACCAGCACCGGCACCCGCGCCTCGAACACCTCGACCGCCGTGTTGGCGGCGGAGGTGGGGTAGAGCAGGCCGGACTTGCCGTCGCTCCCGAGGCTGGCGCCCTGGCCGCCGCCCATGAACAGGTGGTCGGCGTACAGCGCGCCGGCGGCGTCGCGCCCCGACACGGTGACCGCCACCGGCAGGCCTGTCGGCGACTGCACCAGCCGCGGCGCCGCATCGGCCAGCGCCCGGAACACGGCGGGGGCCAGGTACCATCCCGTGCGGGTGCGCGCCGCCACCGCCGCCGGGCGGGTGCAGTTCAGGATCGACCCCTCCGGCGCCCGCACGGTGAACGGGCGGTAGCAACCGGCGTTGCCGCGCACGCCAGGCGTCAGCATGCATTTCAGCGGGTAGGTCGCATGGGCCGCGGTGTAGTTCAGGGTGGAGTTGACGCCGCCCTGCGCCAGTTGCGGCGGCGCGCCGGCGAAGTCCAGCTCGATGCGGTCCCCCGCCACCGTCAGGCGCAGCGGCAAGGTGAGCTCCGCGTCCACCGGGCTGAGCGTCACGCTGCTCCGGTACTCGCCGTCCGGCAGGGCGCGGACCGCGGCCCGCATCGCCGCTTCCGCCCGGTCCTGCACGATAGCGGCCAAGGCGTGCAGGTCCTGGAGGCCGTACTCGTCCATGAAGGCCAGCAGCCGCTGCGCGCCGATGCGGTTGGCCGCCATGAAGGCCTGGATGTCGCCCACGACCTGCGCCGGGTTGCGGACGTTCCCGGCGATGATGTCGAACAGGTCGGCATTGTCCACGCCGGCGCGGGCCAGCTTCATGGGCGGGATCTGCAAGCCCTCGTCGAACACCTCGCGCGCCCGCAGGCTGTCGCGGGTGCCGCCGATGTCGGCGACGTGCCCCACCGTTCCCACCAGGGCCACAACCCGGCCGCGGTGGAACACCGGCGAAACGACGGCGATATCGAACAGGTGCCCGGCGCACAGCCACGGGTCGTTGGTCACCAGCATGTCGCCGGGTTGCAGCGTGTCGGCGGGGAAGCGCGCCAGCAGCGCCTTGACCGCCCGCGGCAGGGTCAGGTTGAACACGGGCATGGCGCGCGGCGAGTGCGCCAGGGTTTCGCCATCCGGGTCCAGCAGCTCGCAGGCGAAATCCTGCGACTCGGCGATGATGAGGGAGAAGGCGGTGCGGATGATGGTGAGCCACATCTCGTCCACCACCGTGGTCAGCCGGCTCCACATGATCTCCAGCGCGACCGGGTCGGCCTCGATAGCGGCGCGGGCGGCGGCGGGGGACATGCCGGGGCGCACCAGGTCCATGGCGCTGGCGGCGCCGATGGCGATGCGGAGGTTGCCGGCGGCGTCCACGCGCAGGATGTCGCCGGGCGCCACCACCGCCGTGGCTTCCCGCTCCTCGACGATGGCGGGGCCGGCGATGACGACGCCCTCGGCCAGGGCGTAGCGGTCGTAAACCGGCGTCGGCAGGAAGCCGTCGCCGAACCAGGCGGCGCGCTCGCCCTTGCGCGCGGGCCGTGCCGCGGCAGCGCCGGCATCCAGCGCCAGGACGGGGCCCAGGTTGGGGGCCGGGCCGGTGGCGGTGACGCGCAGGGTCACGATCTCGATCGGCGCGCCGGGTTGCAGGGCGGCGTAGCGGGCCGTGTAGGCGGCGGTGAACGCGGCGGTGAGGCCGGCCAGGTCCAGCGCCGGGGGCAGCGGCACCGCGATCTCGTGCATCTGCCCGGCCAGCCGCATGTCGGCCGTCCCCTCGACCGCGACGCCCGCCGCCGCCCCGCCCGCCGCCAGTTCCGCCCGGGCGTCCGCTTCCAGCGCTTCGAGCACGGCCGTGACCGTTTCGGCATCGAACGCCGGGCCGAGCCGCACCGGCAGCGAGCGCACCCGGCTGGCCGAGAGCGGCGCGGCCAGGAAGCCCAGCGCCGACGCCGCGCCGGACGCGGGGGGCACCACCAGCTCCGCCATGCCGAGCGCCCGCGCCACCTCCGCGGCATGGGCCGGCCCGGCGCCGCCGAACCCCACCACCGCGTAGCGCCGCGGGTCCTTGCCGCGCTCCACCAGGTAAACCCGGGCGGCATCGGCCATGGCCTCGACCACCACCTTGTGGATGCCCCAGGCGGCCGCCTCCACCGTCAGCCCGAGCGGCTGCGCGACACGGGTAACCGCGGCGCGCGCCGCCGCCGGGTCCAGCGCCATGGCGCCGCCCAGGAAGAAGCCCGGGTCGTAGTAGCCCAGCACGAGGTTGGCGTCGGTGACGGTCGGCTCCGTTCCGCCCCGCCCGTAGCAGGCCGGGCCGGGTGCCGCGCCCGCCGAGCGCGGGCCGACCCGCAGCAGCCCGACCGCGTCGATCGAGGCGACCGAGCCGCCGCCGGCGCCGATCTCGATCATGTCCACCGTCGCCGTCTTGACCGGCAGGCCCGAGCCCTTCTTGAAGCGCTGCTCCCGCCCGGCTTCCAGCATGGGGGCGATGCCGGGCCGCCCCGCCTCGATCAGGCAGGCCTTGGCGGTGGTGCCGCCCATGTCAAAGGCCAGCAGGTCGGCGTGGCCGGCCCGCGCGCCCAGCAGCGCCGCCGCCAGCGCGCCGCCGGCCGGGCCGGATTCCAGCAGCCGGACCGGCACGTCGCGCGCCGCCGCCGGGGACAGCAGCCCGCCCGCCGAATGCATCAGCCGCAACTGCCCGGCGAAGCCGCCGGCCCGCAGCGCGCCTTCCAGCCGTTGCAGGTAGGTGGCCATCAGCGGCTGCACGTAGGCGTTGGCGCACGTGGTGACGCAGCGGGCATACTCGCCGATCTCGGCCACCACGGCGGAGGACAGGGACACCGGGATGCCCGGCAGCTCCGCCTGGAGGATCGCCGCCGCTTCCTGCTCGTGACGCGGCTCCCGCCAGGCGTGCAGGAAGCAGATGGCCACCGCTTCCACCCCGGCCGCGCGCAGGGCGCGGGCGGCGCGGCGCACGCCGTCCCGGTCCAGGGGCGTCACCACGCGGCCGTCCCGGTCGATGCGCTCGGCCACCTCCAGCCGGCGGTGGCGCGGGACCAGCGGCGCCGGAAAGGTCAGGAACAAGTCGTAGATGTCGTAGCGCTGCTCCGTCCCGGCTTCCAGCACGTCGCGGAACCCGGCGGTGGTCAGCAGGCCCAGCCGGGCGCCCCTGCGCTCGATCACCGCGTTGGTCACCAGGGTGGTGCCGTGCACGATCTCCGCCACGTCCGGGAGCGATGCGCCGTGCTCGGCGATGACCGTGCGCAGGCCGTCCAGCGCGCCGACCGCCGGGTCCTCCGGCGTGGTCAGCCGCTTGTGCAGGCGCAGCGCCGGCGCCGCGGGGTCGGTCAGCACGAAGTCGGTGAAGGTGCCGCCGATGTCGAAGCCGATACGCAGGTTTGGGCGGGGGTTTGGGCGGGAATTTGGCAGGGCCGGGCTCCTTTGCCGAGATGCAACGAGTGCGTAGCGTGCATCTCCCGTGCCGGGAACCGGGCGGGCCGCCGGCTGTTCCCGTTCCTCGATCAGGGGGAACGGGACGATGCCGAGGCTGGATGGCGTGAGCGTGGTGGTCACCGGGGCGTCGAGCGGCATCGGCAAGGCGACGGCGCTGGCCTTCGCGCGGCAGGGCGCCAGCGTGACCCTGGCTTCCCGCGACGGCAAGAAGCTCGCGGCGGTGGCGTCCGAGTGCGAGCGCGCAGGCGGGCGGGCGCAGTTCACCGCGACGGACGTGACCAACGCGCGGGCGATGCGGGCCGTGGCGCAGGCGGCGGCGGATCATTTCGGCAAAATTGACGTGTGGGTGAACAATGCCGGCATCGGCGCGGTCGGCCGCTTCACGGAGGTGCCGGTCGAAGCGCACGACCAGGTGATCAGCACCAACCTGATGGGCTACCTGCATGGCGCGCACGCCGTGCTGCCGCACTTCATGGCGAAGCGTTCGGGCGTGCTGATCAACGTGATATCCTTCGGCGCCTTCGTCGGCACGCCGTTCGGCGCGAGCTACACGGCCACCAAGTTCGGCCTGCGCGGCCTGTCCGAGAGCCTGCGGGCGGAGCTGCAAGACCAGCCCGGCATCCGCATCTGCGACGTGTTCCCCGGCTTCGTGGACACGCCCGGCGTGGCCCATGCCGGCAACTACACCGGGCACCGCCTCAACGCGCGCGCGCCGGACCGGCCGGAGGAGGTTGCGGACGCGATCGTCCGCCTCGCCCGGCGCCCGAAGGACAAGGTCTCGGTGGGCGCGGTGGCGAAGCTGGCCCCGCTGGCCTACGCGGTCGCGCCGGGCCTGGGACGGTGGACGATGAACCGGATGCTGGGCTTGGCCATCGCAAGCGCGCCGGAGCAGAAGAAGCAGCCGGGCGCCTTGTTCGCGCCGGGCAGCAACGGCGGCATGTCCGGGCCGATGCCGCTCGGCAAGATCGCGGGGGTAGTGGGGGCGGTCGTGCTGCTGACGGCGGTGTCCGCGGCGGCCATGCTAGGGCGGCGGCAGTGATGACGGCCCGCCGCTGTCGGTAGCGGTCGCCCATCCCTCCACCGCGGCATCGACAGCGGCCGCCATCGGCAACAGGAGGCACTTGGCGGACCCAACCATTCCTTCGGCGATGCCAGCCTTCGCGATCAGGAGTTGGCCGATGTCCGGAAAGGGTTCTGAGTCGAGCGGCGGAGCGAAATAGCGGACCCACCGACGTTGCCCGGCAACGAGAAGGGGAGATCCTTCGGCAACCCTCGGCCGGTGCGGCCACGCCCGTCGCTCGGCGAGGTGAAGGGCTGTGCAGCGACCGAAGCCGACGCCGAGCAGCAGAATCTGCGCGCCGATCCGGTATAGTTCGCCCAGCGGCGAGTCCTCGCCCAACGGGTCCTCGAGCGGTTGCCGCCGGGTGATCCGTTCGGCATGGGGGCCAGATGCTGCGAACGACAGCGTTGGATGCACGCTCCGCCGGACGCCGGGCCAGGTCCGGAACAGCTCGGCAACCGCTCCCATTCCCCGGGTCGGCGTTATCCGGGCATCAAAGGCGGGCATGGTGGCGCGCACCTGCCCATGCCATTCGAGCGGAATGGCTGGCGACCGCCATCCCGCCGGGTCGGTCAGTTGGGCCGAGTGTGCCGGCATGACCAGCGTGCCAGCATCGGCGGCGACCGCCTGCAAGGCCAATATGACGGCTTCTGCGCCTCCGGACACCCAGCCCATGCTGCTGAGCGAGCAGTGGACGAGGACCGTGCTTCCCGCCGTGACGCCGAGCCGGCGCAAGTCCCGCGTCAGGGTTGCCTGCGTCCTCGGAGCCGGGGATACGGATATGACGTCGAGTTCAGGCACCGGCCGAAACGCTCAGTTCCTGCTCGAGGGCAGCGGCGGCGAGAAGCCGGGCTTGCAGCGCGGGGAAGCATGGTCCGGCACGATGAGAGCGCCTACTTGCCGGTTCGGTCCACCTTGGACTTCTCCGCCGCGTTCATCTGACGGATCACCGGGTTCTGCTCGTCCGAACCGGTCGTCGTGGTGGTGTCGGCTGGCGGCGCGGCATCCGGCACGGAGGTTTCCGACGCTGGATGACCGGCCGGCCGGGCGTCCTCCGCCATCGCCGGGGCCAGGCCCAGCGCGCAGCCGATCGCGGCTGCCGCCAGCAGCACCCTCATGCTTCGAGCTGCCTGCCGATGGGCAAGGAGCGGATGCGCTTGCCCGTCGCGGCGAAGATCGCGTTGCACAGGGCGGGGGCGAACGGCGGCACGCCCGGTTCGCCCACGCCGCTCGGCGGCACGCCCGGGCCGGGCGGCACGATGTGGACGTTGGTGACGAGCGGCGCCTCGTCGATCCTGACCACCGGGAAATCGTCGAAGTTGCCTTGTTCCACCCGGCCCGCCTTGAAGGTGAGCGAGCCGTGCTTGGCCAGGCTCAGCCCCATGATCGCGGCGCCCTCGATCTGCGAGGCGATGCGTTCCGGGTTGACGAACTCGCCGCAATCGATCGCCGTGTCCACCCGCGGCACCGAGAGCCTGCCCTTCTCGTCCACCGCCACCTCCACCACGGTCGCGACGTAGCTGACGAAGCTGCGGTGCGCCGCGATGCCGAGGCCATGCCCTTTCGGCACGGCGCGTCCCCATCCCGCCTTCTCGGCCACCAGCTCCACCACCCGGCGCAGCCGCCCGGCGTCGACCGGGTAGCTTCCCACCGGTTCGCCGTAGTTCCACATCTTCGGCGCGTCGCGGCTCAGGTCCACGATGCGGTCCGGGCCGATCAGCTCCAGCAGCATGTCCTTCGGGTCCCGCCCGGTGGCGGCGGCGATCTCGGCCACCATGGTCTGGATCGCAAAGGCGTGGGGGATGTTGGACACGGAGCGGAACCAGCCGATCCGGGTGTGCGCCGCGGCCTGCGGATTCTCCGCGCTGATGTTCGCGATGTCGAACGGCGTGTCCGCCAAGCCCATGCCGCGCTCGAAGGCCGCCTCGTGCACGGCGCCGGCAGCGAAGGTGGAGCCTATGCTCGGCGCCACGCTGCGGTGCCGCCAGGCGACGACCTTGCCGGACCCGTCCAGCCCGGCCTCGATCCGCTCCGCCGAGACGGTGTGGACGAAGTCATGCCGGACGTCGTCCTCCCGCGTCCATTGCAGGCGCACGGGTGCGGCGAGGGCGCGGGACAGCAGCGCCGCTTCCAGCACGTAGTCGCACTTGGACTTGCGACCGAAGCCGCCGCCCAGCAGCGTGACGTGGACGGTGACCGCCTCCAGCGGGATGCCGAGCGTCTTGGCGAGATCCTCCCGCGTGCCGCCGGCGCTCTGCACGGGCGCCCACACCTCGACGGTGCCGCCGCTGAAGTTCGCGGTGGCGACCGGCGGCTCCATGCTGACATGCGCCAGGTGCGGCAGGTAGTATTCCCCGACCAAGGTTCTCGCCGCATCCTTCAGCCCGGCCGATACGTCCCCCGTGCTGCGCACCACCTCGCCCGGCGCCCTCGCGGCCGCTTCGAGTTCGCGGCGGTACTCGGCCGAGTCGTAGTGGGCGTTGGCGCCGTCATCCCAGACGATCCTGAGCGCGTCGCGGCCCTTGATCGCCGCCCCCGTGTTGCGGGCGACCACCGCGACGCCGCCGAGCGGCTGGAACTTGGACGGCCAGGGGAAGCCCTCCGCCGCCAATACCTTCTCCACGCCCGGGACCGCCATGGCGCCGGTCCCGTCGAACGAGACGAGCTTGCCGCCCACGACCGGCGGGCGGGCGATGACGGCGTACCTCATGCCGGGCAGGCGGATGTCCGCGCCGTACTTGGCCGCGCCCACCGTGATGTCGCGCAGGTCCGTGATGGAAACCTTGCCGGTGCCGATGTAGCGGAAGTCCTTGCGGTCCTTCAGCCGCAGCGCCGACGTGCCGGGCACGGGCTGCTCCGCGGCACCGGCGGCGAGCTCGCCGTAGCCGAGGCGCCGGCCGCTCGCCCCGTGCACCACCTCGTGGTTGGCCGCGCGGACCTCCGCCACGGGCACGGTCCAACGCGCGGCGGCGGCAGCTTCCAGCATGGTGCGGGCGGCGGCCCCGACCTGGCGCATCGGCAGCAGGTAGTGCCGGGTGCTGCGGGAGCCGTCGGTGTCCTGGTTGCCGTACCTGGCCTCGTCGCCGGGCGCCTGCTGGATGCGGACCCGGTCCCAATCGGCCTCCATCTCGTCGGCGACGATCATCGGCAGGCTGGTGCGCACGCCGGTTCCCATCTCGGCCCGGTGCGCGATGATCGTGACGATGCCGTCCGGCGCGATGCTGACGAAGATCCTGGGGTCGTTGACCGTGCCGTGCGGCATGGCGCCTGCGCCGGTCTCGTAGGCGTAGGCGCGGCGCGGCAGCATGGGCGCCGCAAGCACCAGTCCGCCCGCGGCGCCCAGGCCCCGCAGGACCGAGCGGCGGGAAATTTTCTCGATACGGTCCATGGCTCAGGCTCCCGTGCTGGCGAGGCGCACGGCGGTCACGATGCGGCCGTAGCAGCCGCAGCGGCAGATGTTGCCGCTCATCGTGTCGCGGATCTGCTCGTCCGAGGGGTTCGGGATCTCGGCCAGCAGGGAGGCGGCCTGCATGATCTGGCCGGCCTGGCAGTAGCCGCATTGCGGCACGTTGACCTCGCGCCAAGCGCGCTGCACCGGGTGGTCGCCCTGCGGGTGCAGACCCTCGATGGTGGTCACCTCGCCGCCGTCCACGTCGGACACCGCGGTGATGCAGGACCGCGCCGCCTGGCCGTTGACGTGCACCGTGCATGCGCCGCACAGCGCCTGGCCGCAGCCGAACTTGGTCCCGGTCAGGCCCGCCTCGTCACGCAAATACCAGAGCAGCGGCAGGGCCGGGTCACCGTCCCAGCTATGATCTTGGCCGTTCACCCGCATCTTGATCACGGTTCCGCTCCCATGTTTCTCGACGCGAGGTCGTGGGGCCGAACGCGCCGGGCTTGTCGTGAAGCAACTAGACACCCGCAACGACGGAAGCGGCAAGAGCATACTGGCTCCGGCCGGCGGGCGGTCAGGCCCCGATCAGGTCAGGCCCCGATCAGGTCAGGCCCCGATCAGGTCGCGCCAATCCGCCGCAACCGGCTTCAGCCGCCATGCCAGCACGGTTTCTCCCCGCACCTCGACCGACACGTCGTCCGTGACGGGAGGCGCGGCCCCGGCCCGGTGCACTTCCAGCGCGAAGGCGCCCACGTCCGGCAGGCCGAGCGCAGCCCAGCGTGCGTAGGCCTGCGCCAAGCGGCCGGCTGCCCGGCCTGCGCCGTAGCTGACCAGCTCGCCCGCTTGCCACAGCGCCACCGACCCGTCCGCGTCCGCGATCCCGAACGGCGGAACGGGTTTCCCGGGATTCCAATCATCGCTCCCAGCGGACGCGGCCATCACGAAGCCCGGCTCCGTCCGGCCCAGGAAAGCCCGGAACAAGGCTGCCGCGGGAGCCCGGCCGCCGTTGCCGGCGATGCCGAGAGGCAAGGCGCGGCGCGCGACCGGCTCGGTGCCAGGCTCCGGCACGGGCGCCCTGCCCCGGCGATCCTGGCCAGCGCCCCGGAGCGGGACGAACCATCCGGGAATCGACCGCTCCGCCACCAGTGCCGCGCCGCGCTTGCGCAGCAGGGTCACGTCGCAGCCGTCGCCGCTGCGCAGCTCGACCGGGACCAGGACCTGCCCGCCTTCCCGCACCTGGTCCAGCAAGGCGGCGGGAACCTCCCAGGCCGCGGCGGTGACCATGGCGCGGTCGTAGGGCGCGCTGGCCGGGTGGCCGCGCGCGCCATCGCCGGTGACGATGTCCACGCCCAGGCCGAGCGCCCCCAGGTCGGTCCGGCTCTGGGCGGCCAAGCCGGGGATCAGCTCGATTCCCGTCACCCGGCCCTCCCGTCCGACCAGGTGCGCCATAATGGCGGCGAGCCAGCCGGAGCCCGACCCGATCTCCAGCACGGCCTGTCCCGGTTGCAGGCCGAGCAGGTGCAGGAGGAACAGCACGTAGCTCGGCTGCGAGTTGGTGGAAGGCAGCGGCTCGCCCGCCGCGTCCACGTGCCGCATGACGGCATCGCTGTAGATGCCGGGCAGGTGCTGCGCCGGGTCCGCGTCGTTGTCCTGCAACGGGCCGTCGCCGATGCGGAAGCGGTGGACGAAGCGATGGCGCGGGACGGAGCCGACCGCGTCCCGAAACCGCGGCGGCAGGCCGTCCGGGACGCCGTAGCTCCGGAACGCGGCATCCAGCACGTCCAGGAAGCGGGCTGCGTGGGGTGCGACCTGCTCGGCGGACACTGTGGTGGCGGCTTCCTCCGGCACGCTACGACCGTGACACGTTGAGCGGCAGGACCAGGCCATTGCGGACGCCGGTCAGCTCCGCCCGGATCGCCGTCGAGGAGAAGTACTGCCCCAGGGGGATGTAGGGCACGTCGGCGAACGCCTGTTCCTGGAGGGCGCGGGCCGCCTGCTTGCGCGCGTCCTCGTCCGGAGCGTCCAGCCAACGTTCGCGAAGCGCTTCGAGCGCGGGCGCGTCGGGCCAGCCGAACCATGCGCCTTCCCCGTTGCCGCGCAGCAGCAGGTTGCTGACGGGCGTCATCAGGTCAGTGCCGCCGAACAAGGCCACGAGCACGTTCCAGCCGCCCTGGCCCGGCTGAGACTTGTTCATGCGCCGCTGCACGAGCGTGCCGAAATCGACTACCAGGTCCGCTGCCTTGAAGCCGAGCCTGGACAGCAGGTCCACCCCGACCGCCATGGCCGCGTTCTGCGCGGCAGTGTCCGTGGCGTGCAGCGCCGTGACGGACGCGCCGGCGGCGCCCGCGGCGCCGACCGCCGCCCTGGCCCCCGCCAGGTCGCGCGGGCCGGCCAGCGCCGCCATGCCCGCGTCCGACGCGTAAGGACTGCCGGCGGGAAAATACCCCACGCCCGCCCGCCAGGCCGATTGGTCGCCGCCCGCCACCGCCTGCATGAACGCCGCCTGGTCGACGGCGGCGAGCACGGCGCGGCGGACGGCTGGGTCGTTGAACGGCGGCAGCAACTGGTTGAAGCGCAGCGCGGCGTAGGTGCCGCCCCCGTCGACCCGTGCGACCTTGACGCCCTTGGCGGCCCTCATCAGCGGTTCGAGATCGTTGGGCACCAGCTCCCACCAGTCCATCTCGCCAGACTGCATGGCGGCCAGCGCGGTGGCGCCGTCGGGGATGGTGTGCCATTCGAGACGCTCGAACCGCGCGAGCTTGGGCCCGGCGATCATCGACGGCCGGCCTGCCGGGGTCGGGACATACTGCGCGAATCTCTGGTAAACGGCCAGGGAGCCGGACACACGCTCGCTCGCGACGAAACGGTAAGGGCCGGAGCCCACGATCTCCGTCAGCGGCGTGGTGGCGTCCTGGCGAGCGAAACGCTCGGGATAGATGAAGCAGGGATAGGAGGACGCCTTGGCAAGCCCTTCCAGCAGGGCGCCGAATGGCCGCTTCAGCCGGATGGAGAAGCGGCGGTCGTCGGTTGGCCGCATCTCATCCAGGCGCGCGGCCAGGGTTTGCCCGTGCGTGTCGCGCTGCATCCATCGGCGAATGGACGCGACGGCATCGCGAGCCAGCACCTTCTCGCCATCGTGAAAGGTCGGCCCCTCGCGCAGGGTGAATTGCCAGGTGCGGCCGTCATCCAGGACGGCGTGGGTTTCCGCCAGTTGCGGCTGCGGCACGAACGCGTCGTCCATGCCGTACAGCGTGTCCCAGCACAGATGCCCGTGGTTGCGTGTGGGATAGGCCGTCGTGTTGAGCGGGTCGAGGGCCGTCAGGTCGGCTTGCGGGATGAAGCGCAGCGTGCTGGGCCGCCGGCCCTGGGCCAAAGCCGGCCGGGCAAGCATGGTGGCGGCGCCTCGCAACACGGTCCGGCGCGTGACCGGGGCAAGATGCATCCATCCTCCTGAGGGCAGCCGATGGCAGGGCGGACCCGATCCGGCGAGCCGACCCAGTCACACTGCCCGGTGTGGCGCCTTGCCGGGCAGACTAGCGCCGCCGAAGCGCAACGTCACTCTCAGCAGCCAAGGAAGTGCCGGGCTGGTGTAGCCGGTCCGGCACTGATGCAACGGCTTGTTCATCGGCCGTCTCAGCTTGAAGCACAAACCCGATCACCCGCCGTGAGCACGTCGACACCGGAATGCCATGGCTGCGGCCGCCATGAATGGCTTCCTTGGCCAGCGCACCGTTCTGCATCAGGAAGACAGGAGCCAGGTCAGCGCTGCGAGGTTGAGAAGCGCCGTTGCGGCCGGACCGAACGTCTTGAGGCGATCACCGATCGTGATGCCGACTGCGGCGTCGCACGCCTGGACGATGATCATGCACCAGGCCACAGCCTCCAGCCACGCCGTTGCACCGACCGGGAATGCCAGGATGCTCACGATGACAAGGGCGAGGCTCCGGGCCGACGCGTAGAGCGCCAATGTGCGTGCCTCTCCTGAAACGGAGCGAAGGGCGACGATCGAGAAGCCGAGGCTGACGATGGCGCTGGTCATGGTCACCATCGCACAAGCCGTGAAGGGCAAGGTCATAACTGGGTCCGTGAAGCCTGGCATGCGTGCTGAGCACGCCGTGTGTGGACCCCGGCAGCAATCCCGTCACGCCCGTGGCTGGCCCCGGCAATCCGCCTGAGCCATTATCTGCCTACCACCTTGCCCTGTCGTTTGGACGCCTGCCTTCGCGGAGCGGCAACCCGAAGCAAAAATCGTGAGACCTGATCCGCAACGGACAGCTGAACCCAGGCTGATTCCGAACTGAGACACCACCCTTGTTCAACACAACTTGAGAGGGTTTCTTCAGTCATTCACTAGGCTGCAAGACAGTTAAGTTGTGATATTTGAGACAAAGCTCGCAAACGACGCAAATCTTAGAAACGCACGCGAGCAACCCGGTTGCGGGTTGCTCGCGTGCCTGAAACGAAACCCGCGCCCCGAGCGAGGCGCCTCCACCCGCCATCAACTCAAAACGCGTTTTGGTGCGTCCTAAGCCCCCGCTCGGCGAAGTGTGGACTCCGCGGCGGCACTGCCACGTCCGTCCCGTTGCGCCTGACAGCCTTCACGGGCAAGGGAATCCAAGAGGAGATGACGCGCAAGCGATCCGGGTCCAGCATGTCGACGATCCCGCCCTTGAAATCGAGCAGCCTGCTGTGGCGGAGTTCTCGTATGACCCGGTTCATATGCACGACGCTTTGGCCAAGAATGTCCGCGAGCACTTCCTGGGTCAGCGGCATGCTGAACTGATTGCCGTTCGCCAGCCCGACGCGCGTCAGCCGTTCATGCAGCCGCAAGATCAGATGGGCGAGCCGAGCCGCGCCCGTCTGCCGCCCAAGGCAAACAACATGGTCGCACATCATGATGTCGTCGAAGTGGCACATGACCCGGCTGCCGTGGATCAGGGCCGCGTGCCGCGGGTCATCGGTCTTCAGTATGTCAACGATGGCCTTGGCGCTCACTGTCTGCATCTCGGTCAACGCACCCGTCGCGCATGGAGCGGGCAGGACCATGGAAGACACATGGCCGATGAAATCACCGGGAAGGCAGAGGTTGATGATCTGACGCCGCCCGTCAGGCAGCAACCGGTAGCGGCAACCCCAGCCCATGGTGACGATCCGAAGCGGCGGCGCCGAGAAGTCCCTGGCGTACAGATTCCTGTGCGGGGGATGGTAGTGCGACGTTTGAGCCAGTTCGCCCAGCACTTGCTCATCCTCAGCAGACAGGCTGCTGAAAGTAGAGAATTGTGCTTTCAGAACCCGCAAGCCCTCGTCGCTGGCCTCGGTATAACTGTGGTTATAGTCAAGTGTGTCAGCGGACATCTTATGAATACCAGAAAATGTTTTGGTTACTTTGCCCAGCAACGAATTTCGCACAGAAAATGTGCTTCAATAATTTCATTACTGTATCCTTTTTGGGAGTGCTGCGCTTCGTCTTAGGATCTAGGTTGGTTCTGGGACAAATGTGTCAACGCTGTAATTTAAGGTAATCGTACTAACGTATGATGGCCTTTCGCTACGGTTGTGAGTCCCACCTGCCTAGCCGGAAAGCAATCCGGGCCGACAAGTTTCAGCCGGCGCCACATGCCGGGCCGGCATGCGCCGCCACGGTCGCAGGCAGCTCCCGCCGGGCATATACCCGGCCGATTGGGCCAGACATGCGAGGCTTACCTGGACAGGCGGGTGGTCAGGCGTCGCACCCCGCCCCATGCAAGACCGCTGCGACGGCATCGACCGGAACGCTGCCGAAGGTGAAAGCCTCGCCGATGCCGCGGACCAGGACGAAGTGCAGCTTCCCGTCCCGCATCTTCTTGTCGCGCCGCATGCGGCCGATCAGCCGGGCAGCCGACAATCGCCGGTTCAGCATCGACAGCGTGGCCGGCAGCCCGATGCTCTCGAGATGGGATTCGACCCGTTCGGCCAGGCTGACGTGGCAGTAAGACAAGGCCGCCGACATCCGCAGGGCAAGCCCCAGGCCGATCCCCACCGCCTCGCCATGCAGGACGGCGCCGTAGCCGCATTCCGCCTCGATCGCGTGGCCAAAGGTGTGGCCCAGGTTCAGCAGGGCGCGGCCATTGCTCGGCTGCTCCTCACGCTCGTCGTCCCCGACCACGGCAGCCTTGAAGGCGCATGCGCGCAGCACGGCCTCCGCCTGCGCCGCCGCGTCATCCTCCACGACACCGGAGCCGTTGGCTTCGCACCACTCGAACAAGGCCCTGTCGCCGATCAGGCCGGCCTTCACGATCTCGGCATAGCCGGCGCGCTTCTCCCGCGGCGGCAGCGTGCGCAGCGTGGCGGTGTCGGCGATCACCATGCGCGGCTGATGGAACGCGCCCAGCAGGTTCTTGCCCCACGCACTGTTGATGCCGGTCTTGCCGCCGACAGCCGAATCGACCTGGGCCAACAGGGTTGTCGGCGCCTGTACGAACGGCAGGCCGCGCAGGGTCGTTGCCGCCACGAAGCCGGCGAGATCTCCCACCACGCCCCCGCCCAAGGCGATGATGGCGGTGTTTCGCTCAACCCCCGTTTCCAGCACCCGCTCGGCAAGCTCGCTGAAGCTCGCCAGGGATTTGGACGCCTCGCCGGGCGGCACGGTCAGCAGCGCCGCTTGGAACCCGGTTTGCGCCAGGCCGTCCATCAACGTCTGGCCATGCAGCGCGGCGACCGTCGTATCGCTGACCACGACGACGCGTTTCTGCGGCAGGACGGGTGCAAGCAGCGCGCCTGCGCGCTGCAACAGGTCCTCGCCGACGACGATGTCATAGCCGCCCCCGCTGGCGTGCACCGTCAACCGGTCCGGTGCACGCCATCCGGCAATCGCCGCGGCCACACGGTCGGTGATCTCATCGGGTGTGTCAGCCATGCTGTCCACCACGATGTCGGCCTCCGCATAGATGGGGTGGCGCCGCTCCATCAGGCCGCGCAGCACGGTCGCCGGGTCACGGTCGGCGAGCAGCGGGCGGTCGGTCCGCTGCGCCACCCGTTGCAGCAGCACCGGCAAAGGCGCGCGGAGCCATACGGAGATGGCAGCACCGCGGATGGCGGCCCGGGTGGCCGGGTCCATGAATGCCCCGCCGCCGGTTGCCAGCACGACCGGCGGGCCGTCCAGCAGGCGTCGCATGACCTGGCGCTCGCGAACTCGGAAGCCGGACTCGCCGGATTCGCTGAACAGCGCCGGGATGGAGCGGCCGGATTCGGCTTCGATCTCGGCATCGGAGTCCTGGAACGGCAGGCCCAGCCGGGCGGCGAGACGACGCCCGACCACGGTCTTGCCCGCGCCCATCAATCCGACGAGGACGATGCTGCGGGGAAGGCTGCTGCCCAGCCCAGCGGCTGTCATGCAGGAACGGCTTGCGGCAATGCCCACTCCGCGAGTGCTTCCGCGACCAGGCCGCACTCCTCGGCAGTGCCCACGGTGATGCGCAGGCAATGCGGCAGGTTGTAGCCGCCCATCGGGCGCACGATGATGCCGCGGCGGCGCAGGGCCGCGTCCGCCGCGGCGGCGGCTCGCGCGGTGGAGAAGTCAGCCAGCACGAAGTTGCCCTCGCTGGGCCAGATCCGGATGCCGATCGCCTGCAACGCCT
>CAXTLC010000070.1:0-24773 GCA_964245075.1 uncultured Acetobacteraceae bacterium | reverse complement strand
GCGAGATCATCCGCGCCGGCATCGCCGCCGTGCCGCCAGGCCAGGCGATGGCCGCTGCGGCGACGGGGTTGCGGCGCTGGCAGGCGATGCGGCTGGTGGTGCTGCCGCAAGCCGCGGCTGCGATGGCGCCGCTCCTGGTCAACCAGGTGGTGATACTGTTCCAGGACACGTCGCTGGTTTACGTGGTGGCGTTGCGGGACTTCCTGACGTCCGCCAGCGTCATCGCGGGACGCGAGGACCGGCCGATCGAGATGTACGGGTTCGTCGCGGCCGTGTATTTCCTGATCTGCTTCGCCGGGTCCAGGTTGGCGGCGCGCCGGTGGGCGGCGGCATGAAGGCCCGCCCGGCCATCGTGCTGGAGGACGTAGGCAAGTCCTATGGCGCTGCGCCCGTCCTGCAAGGCTGTTCCGCGACGGTGCACGGGGGCGAGGTCGTCGTGCTGTGCGGCCCGTCCGGGTCCGGCAAGAGCACGCTCGTGAAATGCATCAACGGGCTGGAACGGTTCGAGCGAGGCCGCATCCTCGTGGAAGGCGTGTCGGTCGGCGCGCGCGGCACCGACCTGCCCGGCTTGCGCGCCCGCACCGGCATGGTGTTCCAGCAGTTCGACCTGTACCCGCACATGAGCGCGCTCGCCAACATCAGCCTGGCGCAGGTCCACGTCCTGCGCCGCACGCGCGCGGAGGCTGACGGCCGTTCGCTGGCGTTGCTGGACCGGGTTGGGCTGGCGGACAAGGCGCACAGCCGGCCCGCCGCACTGTCCGGGGGGCAGCAGCAGCGTGTCGCCATCGCCCGCGCGCTGGCGCTCGACCCGGCCGCCATGCTGTTCGACGAGCCGACCTCGGCACTCGATCCCGAGATGGTGGGCGAGGTGCTGGACGTGATGCAGGCGCTGGCCCAGGGCGGGATGACCATGGTCGTGGTGACGCACGAGATGGGCTTCGCCCGGCGCGTCTCGGACCGCGTGCTGTTCCTCGACGCCGGCAGGATCCTGGAGGACACGCCGGCGGGAGAGTTCTTCGAGCAGCCACGATCGCCGCGGGCGCGGCTGTTCCTGTCCAAGGTGCTCAGGCACCGGCCGGACGCGCCCTGAATGGCGGCAGTGCCCATGGAGGCGGAGACACAAGCACGGCGCCGTGCGCGGGACCTTCGCGCGGGATGGCCGGTCAGACCGATCGAGCCTCCGCCAGGAAGCTGCCGACGTGCTGCTTCAAGGCACTCGCCTGGCGCCTCAACTCACCGGCGGCGTGGAGGACCTGGCTGGCGGCTGCGCCAGTTTCGCTGGTCTGCTCGCTGAGCAGGCCTATCACGCTGTCCACCTTGCGGGTGCCGGAATTGGCGCGCTGCACGCTCCGGCCGATGTCACGCACCACCCGGTCTTGCTGCTCCACCTCGTTGGCGGTCAACGTGGACAGGTCACTGGTGCGGCCGATCGTCTGAATGCTGGCCTCGATCACCTGCGCCGCCTCGGCCGTGGCGGCCTGCATCTGCTGGATGTGGGAGGCGATCTCCTCCGTTGCCTGCTTGGTCTGCACTGCCAAGCCTTTCACCTCGCTGGCGACAACGGAGAAGCTCCGCCCGGCGTCCCCCGCATGTGCCGCCTCGATGGCCGCGTTCAATGCGAGCAGGCGGGTCTTGGCCGCGATCGCGTCAATCAGGGCAACGATCTGCCCGATTGCCTGCGCGCCATCGGTGAGCGCCGTGACGATGCCACCCGTTCTTCGTGCGGCTTGGCTGGCAGCGCCGGCGATCCCGGCGCTTTCGGCTGCTTGCCGCCGGATTTCCCCGATGGAACGCGCCAGGTCTTCCGCCTGGCGGGTCATGCTGATCGCGTCTTCGTTCGCCTCGGCAGCATGGTCCCGCGCCGTTTCGGTTTGCGCGACCACGGCCACCGCGTTCGCGTTCAGGCCGCAAGCCGTCTGCTGGAGTTGCGCCGCGGCGTTGCTGATTTCCGCGGCGAACTCGTTCACTGTCGCCTCCAGGAACCGGCCCAACGTCGCCCGCCGCTCGAGCCGCTGCTTGTCCACCAGCGCCACGCTGGCTTGCTCATGGGCCAGCCTGCGTTCCTCCGCCATGGCGTGCCGGAACACGGCCAGTGCGGCCGTCATCCCCCCGATCTCGTCCGTCCGCCTGTTGCACGGCAGGGCCGTGTCGATGTCACCCTCCGTCATCCGGCGGACCGCGGCGGTGAGCAGCAGGATCGGCCGCACCAGCCGCCGGTTCAGCACCCAGCCCGTGCCGAGCATCAGGAACAACGCGAGGGACACGCCATACAGGATCATCACCCGCGTGTTCTCCCGCGCCTTCTCCCCGCTCTGCGACAGCAAGCTGGATTGCAGGACCAGGTGGGTGGACAAGTCGGAAAACTCGCCGCGCAAGGCGCCCATGACGTCACCCATCTCCTTCTCAAGGAGCATGCTGGCCGTTTGCACCATCAAGCGGTCCAATAGCTGGTCGTAGCGGGCGCTCAGCTGAAAGTACTGGTCCATGTCATGATCGATCCGTGCGACGAGGCGCACGCCGTGCTCGGCTTGCAGCAACGACCGCAGGATGGTGAGATCGGCCGTGATCTCCCGCTGCTGCACCACGATTTGGGCGGCAACGGCCTGACCTTCCGCGTACGGAAGGTCCAGCAACAGGAGTGCCTGGTTGCTCCGCACCTGCTCGGTCGTGCTGAGCAACTGGCCGGCGGTTTGCACCGCAGGCAGCACCTCCCGCCGAAACCTCACCGAACTGGCGTCCAGCCTGCCCAGTTGGATGAAGGACAGCGCGCCGAGCCCGGCCGTGCAGGTGAGCACTGCCAGGAGCGAAGCAACGACGATCCCCCGTATGCCACTCAGCCGGTGGTGCCAACCCATGACGGCAGGATGCCAGCACGGCCTTAAGCAGCGGTTAAGCGCGGTTGGCCAGCGCCGCCTCCACCCCGGCAGCCAAGGCGAACAGCGCTCGGTCCTCCCCCGTCCCGCCCACCAGCATCAACCCCGCCGGGGCGTCGCCGGCACGGTGGCACGGCAGGCTGATCGAACAGCGGTCCAGGAAGTTGGCGATGGCGGTGTTGCGCAGCATCAGCGCGTTGACCCGCCCGTGTTCGGCATCATCCGCTTCCAAGGACGCGATCGGCGCCGGAACGGTCGGCACCGCCGGCATCACCAGCGCGTCGAACGGCGCGGCGGCGTCCGCCATCTCCGCCCCGATCGCGCGGCGGCTGGCCAAGGCGTCCAGGTAGTCGGCGGCGGAAACCGTTGCGCCGCCCTCGATGCGCGCCCGCACCCGCACGTCATAGCGGCCGGCGTCGCGGGCCAGCAACGCGCGGTGCCACGCATACGCCTCGCAGGCGGACAGGCTGGTGCGGCTGGTGGCGGCGGCCACCCGCTCCAGCGCCGGGAAATGCACCCGCTGCACGGAGGCCCCGGCCGCCGACAGCGCCCGCAACGCCCGGTCGAACGCGGTCGAAGTCGGCTCGTCCATGTTCTCCGTCACGCCCCGGTCCGGCAACGCCAGCCGCACGCCGGCCAGGCCGCGGGGGCGGGGCGCCGACGCCGGCTCTCCCGCCATGACGGCATCCGCGATCGCGCAGCAGGCGACGCTGTTCGCCAGCGGCCCCACCGAGTCCAGCGAGAACGACAACGGCAGCACGCCGGCCGTTGGCACGCGGCGCGCCGTCGGCTTGTAGCCGACGACGCCGCACAGCGCCGCGGGAATCCGGCAGGAGCCGCCGGTGTCCGTTCCCAGGGCGGCGAACGCCATGCCGTCGGCGACCGACACGGCGGCCCCCGAGGAGCTGCCGCCGGGGATGCGCCGGGTCGCGCGGTCCCACGGGTTGGCGGGCGTGCCGTAATGGGGGTTGAGGCCGAGGCCCGAGAACGCGAACTCCGTCATGTTGGTGCGGCCCACGGCGACGAACCCGGCTGCCAGCATCCGCGCCACGGCGGGGGCGTGCGCGGTCGCCGGCGGCCCGCCCGCCAGCACCGCTGACCCCGCCGCGGTGACTTGCCCGGCGACGTCGAACAGGTCCTTCACGCTGACTGGGATGCCGGCGAACGGCCCGGCAGCCCGGCCGTGCCGCCGCAGCCCGTCGGCGGCGTCCGCCTGCGCCCGGGCTGCCTCCGCCGCCACGGAGATGAAGGCGCGGGCACCCTCGCCGGCCGGGTCGGCGATGCGTTCGAGGCATTGTTCCACCAGCGCGCGGCTCGTGATCCGGCCGGACGCCAGCGCGTCCGCCAACTCGGTCAAGGTCTGCATGCCATGGACCGTGCCGCCCCGTTGACCGTGGCGCAAGCCCGGGCGAGGCTGCGGGCCATGACCGCACCCATCCTGCTCACGGGCGCTTCCGGGGCGCTCGGCCGCCAACTCGCGGCCAAGCTCGCGGAAGCTGGCTACGCGCTCCGCTTGACCGACATCGCACCCTTTCCGGACGCCCTGCCGCCCGGCGCCGCGTTCACCGCGGCGGACCTGGTGGACGGGCCGGCGATCGCGGCGCTGGCGGAAGGCTGCCGCGCCGTCCTGCATTTCGGCGGCGTGTCCGTGGAGCAGCCGTTCGAGACGGTGCTCGGCCCCAACATCGTCGGGCTGCACAGCATCTACGAGGCGGCACGGCTGGCAAAGGCGCGGGTCGTGTTCGCGTCCTCCAACCACGCGATCGGCTTCCATTCCCGCGCCACCCCGCTCGATGCGGACTGCGCGCTGCGGCCGGACGGCTTCTACGGCTTGTCCAAGGCCTACGGCGAGCTGATGGGCGGCGTGTACTGGGAGAAGCACGCGGTGGAAAGCGTGTCCGTCCGCATCGGCTCCTGCTTCCCCGAGCCGGTGGACGCGCGGATGCTGTCCACCTGGCTGTCCTACGCGGACCTCGCCCGCCTGATGGTCCGCTGCATCGAAGCGCCGCGCACCGGCTGCGCGATCGTCTGGGGCAACTCCGCCAACGGCCGCACCTGGTGGCGCGACGACGCCCGGGCAGAGCTGGATTGGGTGCCGCAGGACACGGCCGACATCTTCGCGGACGCCGTCGCGGCCACCGTGACGGGTGACCCGGTGGCGGAGGCGCGCCAGGGCGGGGCGTACTGCGCCATGGGCTACACCCGGCCCCGTTGATGGCCGACGGCCTCATCGACGTGCGCGAGCTGATCGCGCGCTATTCCAACGCCGAGCATATCGCCCGCGCGGACGCGTATTTCTCCGCCATGCCGGAGAACCCGCTGCTGCTCCGCAAGCCGTTCTTCGGCCTGCGGGACACGCCGGCGAACCTCCACGGCATCGCCGAGGTGCTGACCCGGCTCGACCTGTTTCCCGGCGCCGTCGTGCTGGATTTCGGCGCCGGCACCGGCTGGCTGTCCAAGGCGCTCGCCTTCATCGAGTGCCGCCCGATCGCCGTCGACGTGTCCGACGCGGCGCTCGCCATCGGCCGCCGCGCGTTCGAGGCCGACCCGGTCGCCGCCGGGCTGGCGATCGATTGGCGCCGGTTCGACGGCGAGCGGCTGCCGCTGGAGGACGGCAGCGTGGACCGCATCGTCTGCTACGACTCGTTCCACCACGTGGCGGACCAGGCGGGGACGCTGCGGGAGTTCCACCGGGTGCTGCGCGAAGACGGCCGCGTGGTGTTCCACGAGCCGGGGCCGCAGCATTCCAAGGCGCCGGTGTCCCAGTTCGAGATGCGCCACCACGGGGTGATCGAGAACGACATCGTGCTGGAGGACATCTGGCGGCAGGCGGAGGCGCTGGGCTTCACCGGCTTGCGTGTCGCGCCCGCCACCCTGGCCACCGCGTCGCTCACGCTGGACAGCTACAACCGCGTCCTGGCCGGGGGCGCCACGGCCGAGGATGCCGCGGCGGTGATGGCGCCGGTGGTGGCGGCCGGCGGCAGCTTGCGCGTCTTCTCGTTCGACAAGGGCGCGGCGGTGCGCGACAGCCGTTACGGCGGGGCGCTTGCCGGCACCTTCGACGTGACCCTGACGCACACCGGTCCCGACGCGCTGCGCGGCCGCGCCCGCGCCACCAACACCGGCGCCGTCCGCTGGCGCGCGTCCGTGCCCGAGGCAGGCGGCGTGTTCCTGGGCGTCCGGTTGCGCCATGCGGGCCGGGCAATGGATTTCGGCCGGATCTGGCTGTCCGCAGGCGGCATCGAGCCGGGGGGGACGGCGGAGGTGGACTTCACGCTGCCGACGCCGCCGCAGCGCCCCGCCGACCTCGTCTTCGACCTGGTGGCCGAACTGGTGACCTGGTTCGAGCCGCTCGGCAGCACGCCGGTCGTTCTTCGCGTGGCGGATTAGCGGCTGACCGGCTCGCCCTCCAAGGCTTTGCAGCCCGTGCTTCGCAGCCCGTGACCCGCTTCGTCTTCCGCCGGGCCGGGCAGGCGGCGGCCGTGCTGCTGATCATGTCCTTCGTCATCTACAGCCTGATCGGCCTGATGCCGGGCGACCCGATCGACGTGATGATCTCCTCCAATCCCGGCGCCACGCCGGAGGTGGTCGCCCACCTGCGCGCGATCTACGGCCTCGATCAGCCGATCGCGCTGCGCTACTGGCATTGGCTGCTCGCGGCGCTGCGGGGCGATTTCGGCTTCTCCCGCATCCACGCGCAGCCGGTGATGCAGGTCCTCGGCCCGGCGCTGGCGCAGACTTGCAAGCTGATGTTCACCTCCTTCGTCCTCTCGGTGCTGCTCGCGTTGGCTCTCGGCATCGTCGCGGCCTTGCGGCCCGGCGGCGCGGTGGACGGCATCGTCGGCCTGTTCGCCTTCGCAGGAATCTCGGTCCCGGT
The DNA here is from genome assembly GCA_964245075.1 of uncultured Acetobacteraceae bacterium. Taxonomy (GTDB): domain Bacteria; phylum Pseudomonadota; class Alphaproteobacteria; order Acetobacterales; family Acetobacteraceae; genus LMUY01. Next base: position 18,023 of record CAXTLC010000070.1, on the reverse strand, counting down.
GTTCTGGCTGGCGCTGGTGATGATCCTGGTCTTCGCCGTGCAGCTGCACTGGTTCCCCGCCAGCGGCATCAGCACCGTCGGCGATGGCAGCCTGGGCGACAGCCTTCGCCACTTGACCATGCCCGTGGCGACGCTGGCCCTGGCCAACACCGGGCAGTTCACCCGCTTCGTCCGTGCCGCCATGATCGAGACGCTGCGCATGGACCACGTCCGCACCGCCCGGGCCAAGGGGGCCGGGGAAGGCCGCGTCGTCATGGTGCACGCGTTCCGCAACGCGCTGATCCCCGTGGTGACGGTGATGGCGCTCAGCTTCGGCAGCCTGTTCAGCGGCGCGCTGATCACCGAGACGATCTTCGCCTATCCCGGCATGGGCAAGCTGATCTTCGACGCCATCCAGGGCAACGACTTCAACCTGGCGCTCACCGGCCTGCTGTTCGCAACCTTGGTGACCCTGCTCAGCAACCTTGTGGCGGACCTCGCCTACGGCTGGCTCGATCCGCGGATCAGCCTGTGAGCGCCGCCGCCGAGCGGGCGGTGCCGCCGTGGCGGCTGCGCTGGCGCCGCTTCCGCTCCCATCGCGCCGGGATGGCGAGCTTGGCCGTCCTGCTGCTGCTCGTGCTGTTCGTGCTCGCCGCCGGGCCGGCCGCGCACTGGCTCGGCGTGGACCCGTACGAGACGGACCTGCTGTCCCAGTACGGCCCGGCCTCGGCGGAGCATCCGCTCGGCACCGATGACGCCGGACGGGACGAGCTGGTGCGGCTGATGCTGGGCGGGCAGGTGTCCTTGCTGGTGGCGCTGCTGTCCACCGTGGCGGGCAGCGTGGTCGGCCTGTTGATCGGCATCGTCGCCGGGTATTTCGGCGGACGCACGGACGCGCTGCTGATGCGGTTCACCGACGGGGTGATCGCCCTGCCGCTGCTGCCGCTGCTGATCGTGCTCGGCGCGCTGGACCTCACCAAGCTGGGTTTCTCGGCGGAGTTCGCGCATTCCGGGGCGGCTGGCTTCTGGCGCGTGGTGATCATCATCGCGGCGGTGGACTGGACCAGCATCGCCCGGCTGACGCGCGCCGCAACCCTGGCGCTGCGGGACCGCGACTACGTCCGCTCCGCCCGGGCGAGCGGCGGCAGCGCGGCCTACGTCATGGGCAGCCACATCCTGCCCAACGTCGCGACCCCGCTGATCGTGGCGGTCACGCTCACGGTGGGCCGGGTGATCCTGTTCGAGAGCACCCTCAGCTTTCTCGGCTACGGCATCGTCCCGCCAACGCCGTCCTGGGGCAACATGCTCTACAATGCGCAGGACCTGCTGACCGCGGCGCCGGCGCTGGCAATCTATCCCGGACTGCTGATCTTCGTGACCGTGATCGCAGTCAACTTCCTGGGCGACGGGCTGCAACACGCCTTCGACCCGCGCAGCCAGCGCTGATCAGCCGCGGGGTGGGCAGGGAGCAGGATCGCTCCCGCCCCGTGCCTATGCCCCTGCCAGTGGCCAGCCTTCAACGCACCCGGGTCAGCGCGCGTGCTTCCTTCTCGTGCTGCTGGATCTCCGGCAGCGTCGAGGTCGCGAACTGCTTCAGGTCGGCGTCCTGGCCGTTGGAGATCTCATCCTGGAAGACCTTCTCCGCGGCTTCGTGGCTCGCGATCTGGTCGCGGACGTAGCCGTGATCGAAGGAACGCGGCGAGGCGGAATTGAGCTGGGCCATCATCTGCTGCGAGGCCGGCGTCAGCGTCGCGTCCGGCGTGACATTCTTGCTCTGGGCGATCGTCATGAGCTGCTGCGTGGTCTGGCCATGCGCCGTCACCATGCTGTTCGCGAACGTCTTGACGCGGGCGCTGCGTGCCTTGGTGGCGGCCAACTGGCCGGACTGCACCTCGAACGCGTCGCTGGCGGCGGCCGCGTTGACGAAGGCCTGGTCCGCCGCAGCCAAGGGGGGCGGCGGGGGTGGAACGGCGGCAGCCGGCGGCGTGTTGTTCGAGCAGGCCGCGACCGGCAACAGCGCGGCGACGAGAAGCCAACGATGGGAACGAGTCATAGCATGGTACTCCAGCCGTTTATCTGAGAACGTCGCCGGGGACAGATCGTTCACCGGCAACTTCTGCTCGCGGCGCCCAGCGGACCGCATCAATCCCGCGACCGGCGCCGATCACCCCCTGCCCTGGTCAAGCAGCCGCCCGTTCCGGCCTGAACGGAAGCAGGATCGCTTCCGCACCTTGCCGTCAGCGCACCTCCTTCAGCGCGCTTGCTTCCCTCCCGTGCAGCCGGATTTCCGGCAGCGTGGCCGCCGCGAAGCGCTTCAGGTCGGGATCTTGGCCGTTGGAAACTTCATCCTGGAAGGCGTTCTCAGCGATCTGGTGGGTCAGAACCTGGTCGCGCACGTAGTCGTCATCGAAGAAGCGCGGCGAAGCGGAGTTAAGTTGGACCATCACCTTTTCCGCCACCGGCGTCAGCGCCGTGTCCAACGTGATGTCCTTGCTCTGGGCGATCTGCTTGAGCTGCTGCGTTGTCTGGCTGCACGCCGCGATCATGTTGGTGGCATACGACTTGACGCGGTCGTCGTTTGCCTTGGACAAGGCCAACCGGCCGGCCTGCACCTGGAACGCGTCGCTGACGGCGGCGGCCTTGATGAATTGCAGGTCCGGCTCGGCCAGCAGCGACGAGGCGGCAGAAGCGCTCGGCAATGCGATCTTGAAGCAAGCTGCCGTCGACGCAAGCGTAGCTGCCAGAATCCAACGATTAACATATGACATGCTTAAGTGCTTCCGGTGTTTTAGCCGAAAACGCCGCAGCCGGCCGATCGTTCAGCGACTATTATTGCTCACCGCGCGTGGCGAAACCGCTCCACCGCAGCGACCAGCGAGCGGCGGATGCCCGGTTCCAGCGCCGAGTGCCCGGCGTCCGGGATGACGGTCAGCCGCGCCGCGGGCCATGCGGCCGCCAGCTCGAACGCGGTGCGGGCCGGGCACACCATGTCGTAGCGGCCCTGCACGATCTCCGCCGGCAGATGGCCGATCAGGTGCATGCGGCCGAGCAGCCCTTCCGGCGGCAGGAACAATCCGTTGGCGAAGTAGTGCGCCTCGATGCGGGCCAGGCCGAGCGCCGTGCGGTCCTGCGCGAAGGACGCCACGGTGTCGGGGCTGGGAAGCAGGGTCGAGCAGGAGCCTTCGTAAACCGACCAGGCCCGGGCCGCCGACATGTGGATGGCAGGATCGGGATGGTTCAGCCGGCGCAGGTAGCCGGCCAGCAGGTCTCCCCGCTCCTCCTCCGGCAGGTACTGGACGAATTGCGCGTGCGCGTCCGGGAACACCGCGGCCAGCCCGTGAAGGAACCAGTCCACCTCGAGCGCGCGCCCCAGGAACACGCCGCGCAGCACCAGCCCGCTCACCCGGTCCGGATGCGCCTGCGCGTAGGCGAGCGCCAAGGTGGACCCCCAGGACCCGCCGAACAGGATCCACCGCTCCAAGCCGAGGTGGCGGCGCAGTTGCTCGATGTCTTCCACCAGGTCCGCCGTGGTGTTCGCCACCAGGCTGCCCAGCGGGCGGGAGCGGCCGGCGCCGCGCTGATCGAAGATGACGAGGCGCCAGAACGCCGGGTCGAAGAACCGCCGGTGCACCGCGCCCGCCCCGGCGCCCGGGCCGCCGTGGAGGAACAGCACCGGCTGGCCTCGCGGATGCCCCACCTGCTCCCAATACATGACGTGGCCGCCAGAGACGGGCATGTAGCCGGTCTCGAACGGTCCGATTTCCGGAAAAAGGTCGCCGCCGCGAGGCATCGGGCAACCCTAACGCGGGTGACGGCCGGACGGAACATGGCATGAGAGGAAAATAGCTCGGTGAATCGAATCTGGATCGGGTTGGGCGGCCTGCTGGGGGCCGGGGCGGTGGGCATGGCGGCAGCGGCGGCCCACGCGCTGGCCGGGTTGGCGCCGGCGGCACTCCACGTGGTGGAAAGCGGCGTGCAGATGCAGGGGTGGCACGCGCTGGCGCTGCTGGGCTGCGGTCTCTGGGCCGCGACCCGGAGCGGGCTCGGCCGGACCCTGGCCAACGCCGCCGGAGCCTGCTTCGTGGCCGGCACGGTGCTGTTCTGCGGCGCGGTGTATGCTTTCGGGCTGGCCGGCGTCTCGCTCGCGGCCGTGGCGCCCACCGGCGGCCTGCTGCTGATCGCCGGCTGGCTGCTGCTGGCCGCCTCCGCCCTGTGCGGGCCTTCCCCTCGCCCGGCGTGACCGGCAGCGCCTACCTTGCCGCCGAAGGCTTCGAGCAGGCCTTGGCGGAGGAGCTGGACGCGGCCGGCATCACCGTGTCCGGCTGGCACGGGCGGCTGGCGCTGTCCCCCGGCCCGCCCCGGCCGAGCGCATGGGCGCTGGACGTGTGGACCGCGCCCGTCGAGCTGCCCGCGCCCTCGGTGAAGGCGGCAGCCGATGCCCTGCGGGGCATCCAGCGCAACTGGTCGCTGTACGCCGCCGGGCACCACCGCCGCTGCGCCTTGATCGCCGAGCGGCTGCCGCCGGTGCGGGCGCGCCCGCTCGTGTTCCCGGAGCCGGCGCCCACCTCCCACCTGGGCGCCTGGACCTTGCTTGCGCCGGACCGCCTGCTCGCCAGTCCGGCCAAGACCAGCCCGTTCCCGAACGGCGAGGCCGGCTTCGTCGAGGACCGCGCCGGCCCGCCTTCCCGCGCCTACCTCAAGCTGTGGGAGGCCTGCACCCGGCTCGGCGCCTGGCCGCGGCCGGGCGAAACGTGCCTGGACCTTGGCGCGTCGCCGGGCGGGTGGAGCTGGGCGCTGGCGCGGCTGGGCGCGAGCGTGCTGGCGGTGGACCGCGCGCCCCTGGCCCCGGCGGTGGCCGCGATGCCGGGCGTGCGCTGGCAGGAGGGCAGCGCCTTCGCGGTCGAGCCGTTCGCGGTGGACTGGGTGTTCAGCGACGTGATCGCCTACCCGGCGCCTCTGCTGGCGATGGTGCGGCGCTGGGTGGACAGCGGGCTGGCCGGGCACGTCGTCTGCACCGTCAAGCTGCAAGGCGCCACGGACCACCACGCCGCGGCCGCCTTCGCCGCCCTGCCCGGCGGCCGCCTGGTCCACCTGCACCACAACAAGCACGAGCTGACGTTCCTGTGGCAGAGGGACCTGTGGCAGAAGGGGCCGGACCCTTCCCGGAGCCCTACCGCATGAAGATCGCCATCCTGCCCGTCACCCCGATCCAGCAGAACTGCACCATCCTGTGGGATGAGCGCACCATGCGCGGCGCCGTGGTCGACCCGGGCGGCGAGGTGCCGCGCATCCTGGCGGAACTGCACCGGCTGGGCGTCACCGCCGAACGCATCGCGCTGACCCACGGCCACATCGACCACGCCGCCGGCGCCGCGGAGCTGAAGGAAGCGCTGGGCGGGGTGCCGGTCGAGGGTCCGGACGAGCGCGACCGCTTCCTGCTGGACCGCCTGGCCGAGCAAGGCCGCAACTTCGGCATCCCGGAAGCCCGGCCCGTGACGCCGGACCGCTGGCTGCACGAGGGCGACACGGTGGATCTGGCCGGGGCGAGCTTCGACGTGCTGCATTGTCCGGGGCACACGCCGGGCAGCGTCGTGTTCGTCAACGCGCCGGGCCGGTTCGCGCTGGTGGGGGACGTGCTGTTCCGCGGCTCGGTGGGCCGGACGGATTTCCCGTACGGCGACGGCAAAGCGCTGATCCGGTCGATCCGGGACAAGCTGCTGCCGCTGGGAGACGACCTGACGTTCCTGTGCGGGCACGGGCCGGGCTCGTCCATCGGGACGGAGCGGGCGACCAACCCATTCCTGCGGGGGTGAGGCGGCGCCCGCGACGATCACCCGCGTCCCCCCGTCACGGGCTGCCGCTCCGTGCGCGACGTGTATCGCCCAGGGCATCACCCAAGGTATCGCCCAGGGCCAGGCCGCCTGGGGCCGGGCCGGAAGCCTTGCCGCCACGCATCAGCGCCAACGCGTCATGCGGCACGGGCATACCACTATTCGCATGTGGAATTAGCCCAACGCGGACCCCCTCGCATATACCAAGCCGGAACGAGGCACTGCAAGGCAAGCGCGGCTGACCGGCGTCACCGCGTGGCTTTCGGGAAGCGGTGGTGCGAGGCAACGATGCCGATTGGTTGTTGCTCCTTGAGATCGAAGGTATGATCACTGGCCCCGAGGCAAGTGCCCCGTTTGGAAGATGGATACCGACCAGTGCACCCCGGTCGGTATCCGCAACGGAAGTTTAGGAAGCTGCATGGATAAGCTCTCTCGCCGCAACATCCTTGCCGCAGGTGCTGCTGCCGGCGCGGTCGGCGTCGCATCGGGGGCCATGGCAGCTCCGCTCGGCAATCCGGACGAGCCGCCGCAGGGCCTGGGCAGCACGGCGGCCAACCCACGCAGCGCAGCGGACCCGGGGCCGCAGAACCCGGCGATCGCCGGGCAGTTCCCGCAGGCGTTCAACGCGCCCGCGACGGACATCAGCGACATGCCGCAGTTCTGGGCCTCGTTCAACAATGCCCAGCGGCGCATCCAGGACGGTGGCTGGGCGCGGCAGGTGACGCAGCCTGATTTTCAAATCTCGGAGTCCATCTCCGGCGTGAACATGCGGCTGAATGCCGGTGGCATCCGCGAGCTGCATTGGCACCTCGCGGCCGAGTGGGCGTACATGAGCTACGGCAACTGCCGGATCACCGTGCTTGATCCGGAAGGACGCGCCTATGCGGCCGATGTCAAGGAAGGCGATCTCTGGTATTTCCCGAGCGGCTGGCCGCACTCGCTGCAGGGCCTCGGGCCGGACGGGTGCGAGTTCATCCTGTGCTTCGACGACGGCAGTGCGTCCGAGTTCAACACGCTGCTCGTCACCGATTGGATGATCCACACGCCGCCTGACGTGCTCGCGGAGAACTTCGCCGTACCCGCCGACATGTTCGGCAAGATGGCGTCCCACGATCTCTGGATCTTCCAAGGCGCTGTCCCGGGACCGCTTGCGGCGGACCAGGACGCGATCAAGTCGCCGGCCGGTCCGCCTTCCAACCCGCTCACCTACTCGCTCGCAGGCGGGCCGATCGCCCGGCAAACAAAGGGCGGCTTCGTCCAGATCGCCGACAGCTCCAACTTCAAGGCGTCCACCACCATCGCGGCGGCGCTGGTGACGGTCCACCCCGGCGGCCTGCGTGAGATGCACTGGCACCCGAACGCGGACGAATGGCAGTACTACATCAAGGGTTCCGCGCAGATGACCGTGTTCAACGCCGGGCCGAAAGCGGCGACCACGAATTTCAACGCGGGCGACATCGGCTATGTCAAGCGCAGCAACGGCCACTACATCAAGAACGTCGGCAATACTGACCTGGTGTTCCTGGAAGTGTTCAACGCCGCCGCGTTCCAGTCGATCTCGCTGTCCGACTGGCTCACCCATACGCCGCCCGGGCTTGTCGCCGCCCACTTCAACATCTCGCCTCAGGACGTGGCCAGCTTCCCGGACAACATCCCAAACGTGATGCCTGTCTGATTGGCTACGCGAACCGCCGGGTTGCACGCCCCTTCCCTCCGCCCAACCTCCTCGCGGAGAAACGGGGCTTTCGGTGCCGCGTAGAGCCCCGAACGAGCCATGAGCAACATGACCCAACCGAGCGGCGGACGGGCGCCAGCCGCTTTCTGGCAAGGCTTCATCCCGCCGCGCCCGCGCCCGGCGGCATGGACGGGTTGCTATGACGCGGCCATGCCCGACGGCTCCGTGCTCGTGCTGCCGTTGCGGGAGTTCGGGGACCACGCGGTGGCCGGGCTGATCGCCAACCAGGCGTCCTTCGCCGTGGTTGACCGGCTCTGCGCCTGGATGGCGGCGGCGGTCTTGGCGGACGGGGCGGAGGTGGTGGTCGGGTTGCCGACCCTGGGCCACGTGGTGGGCGCGGGTGTCGCGCGCGCGCTCGGGCACGCGAACTGGGTCGCGCCCGGCAGCACCCGCAAGCTCTGGTACGAGGAGCCGCTCTCGGTCCCGACCGCTTCCGTCACGTCGCCGCAGCCCGGGCGGCGCATGTGGCTCGACCCTCGCCTGCTCCCCCGGCTGCGGGGCAAGCGCGTGCTGCTGGTGGACGATGTGATCTGCACCGGCAACTCGGCGCTGGCCGGCCTGGCGCTGCTTGCCGCCGCCGGGGTCAGGCCTGTGGCCGCCTGCGTCGCGATGGCGCAGACAGAGCAGTGGCGCGGACGCTGGCCGCCCGACATCCCGTTGCGCGCCGCCTTCTCCACCCCACGCTTCCACCGCGCGGCGGATGCCTGGCAGGCGGACGGGTAGGGTCCGCCGCAATCCGCTCACGTCATCAGGTCGGGTTCCTCCCGGGTGACCTGGTCCCGGAGCGGCAGGAAGCTCAGCCAGGCCGACACTTCCGCGCGGAGCCGTCGTTCATGGAGAGCGTGTCGAAGCAGCCCTGTTCGAGCCTCTGCGCGGCTTGCCGGGTGGCGGTTGCCGGGCAGGAACGCGCCGAGTGCGATGTGCTTGCGAGGCTCAGCCATGGACGGCGTCCTTCTGCTCGGCGGCTTGTGCCACCGCGGCGGGCGGCGAGGGCCGCCGCAGGTGGCAGGCGACCCAGTGGCCGTCCTCGCTCGCCTCCAGCGCCGGCGCCGCCACCGCGCAATGCGGCTCGGCGACCGGGCAGCGCGTGTGGAAGTGGCAGCCGCTCGGCGGACGGATCGGGTTCGGCACGTCCCCGCGCAGCACGATCCGCTTGCGCTTGAGCTTCGGGTCCGGGATCGGCACCGCGGACAGCAGCGCCTCGGTGTAGGGGTGGCGCGGGTTGTCGTACAGCGCCCGGGCGGGCGCGATCTCCACCACGCGGCCGAGATACATCACCGCCACCCGGTCGCTGATGTGCTCCACCACCGAAAGGTCGTGCGCGATGAACAGGTAGGTCAGGCCGAACTGGTCCTGGAGGTCCTCCAGCAGGTTGATCACCTGCGCCTGCACCGACACGTCGAGCGCCGAGACCGGCTCGTCGCACACGATCAGCTTCGGCCGCACCGCCAGCGCCCGCGCGATGCCGATGCGCTGCCGCTGCCCGCCGGAGAACTCGTGCGCGAAGCGGTGCATGTGGTCGGCCTGCAAGCCCACCGTTTCCAGCAGGTGCGCCACTTGGTCCGTCAGGTCCTGCCGGCCGCTGGCCAGGCCGTGGATGACCAGCGCCTCGCCGATCAGGCCGCGCACGGTGTGGCGCGGGTTGAGCGAGGCGTAAGGGTCCTGGAAAATGATCTGCATCTCGCGGCGCAGGCCGCGCAGCGCTTCCCCTTGCAGCCCGGTCACATCCCGGCCGCCGAAATGGATCTCGCCGCCGCTCGGCTCCACCAGGCGCATGATGCAGCGCCCGGTGGTGGACTTGCCGCAGCCGGATTCCCCCACCAGGCCCAGCGTCTCGCCGCTGGCGATGTCGAGGCTGACGCCGTCCACCGCGCGCACCTGCTCCGTCGCCCGCGCCAGCAGGCCGCCCTTGAGGCCGTAGTACTTCCTCAGCCCCCGCACCGAGAGCAACGGGGCCGCGTCACGCACGGATGCAGGCCGCCCTATGCCCGGCGCCGACCACCCGCAACGCCGGCTCGGCCGCGGTGCAAGCCGCTTCCGCCCACTGGCAGCGCGGCGCGAAGCGGCAACCCGGCGGCGGGTGGAGCAGGCTGGGCACCGTGCCCGGTATCTGCGCCAGCCGGGTGCGCCCGGCGGCATGGGCGTCCACGCGCGGGATCGAGCGGATCAGGCCCTGCGTGTAAGGGTGGCGCGGGCTGTCGAACAGCCCCTCGACCGGCGCCTCCTCCACCACCTTGCCGGCATACATCACCGCGACGCGCTGCGCGTTCTCCGCCACCACGCCCATCGCGTGGGTGATCAGCAGGATGGCCATGCCGAGCCGGTCCTTCATCTCGGCCATCAGGTCCAGGATCTGCGCCTGGACCGTCACGTCCAGCGCCGTGGTCGGCTCGTCCGCGATCAGCAGCTGGGGCTTGCAGGCCAGCGCCATCGCGATCACCACCCGCTGCCGCATCCCGCCGGAGAACTGGTGCGGGTAGTCGCCGGCGCGCCGCGCAGCGTTGGGGATCTGCACCAGCCGCAGCATCTCCACCGCTTCCTCCATCGCCGCCTTGGCCGAGATGCGCTCGTGCGCGCGCAGGGACTCCGCGATCTGCGCGCCCACGCTGTACACCGGGTTGAGCGACGTCATCGGCTCCTGGAACACCATGCCGATCTCGCGGGCGCGGACCCGGTCCATGTCGGCGGCGCCGAGCGGGATGAGGTCGCGCCCGCGCCACAGGATCTGCCCCGCCACGAACTGGCCCGGCGGACGGTCGATGAGTTGCAGCACGCTGCGCGCCGTCACGGTCTTGCCGCAGCCCGACTCGCCCACCACGGCCACCGTCTCCCCCCGGCCGACCGAGAGGCTCACCCCGTCCACCGCGCGCACCATCCCGTCATCGGTGCGGAACCAGGTCTTCAGGCCGCGTATCTCCAGCAGCGGCGCTTCCATCAGGCGACGCGCCGGGCATCGGACGCGTCCCGCAGGCCGTCGCCGATGAAGTTGATGGACAGCACGGCGAGGAAGATCGCCGCGCCCGGCACCAGCGCGTAGTTTGGCGCGATGTCCAGGAAGTCCTTGGCGGCGAACAGCGTGCGGCCCCAGGTGGGGATGTCCGGCGGGAAGCCCAGGCCGAGGAAGGACAGCGTCGATTCGGCGATGATGGCGCTGGCGACCTCCACCGTCGCCGCCACGATCACCGGGCCGAGCGCGTTGGGCAGGATGTGGCGGAGCACCAGGCGAAGGCGGGACGCGCCGAGCGCGCTGGCGGCTTCCACGAACTCCTTCTCGCGGATGGAGAAGAACTGCGCCCGCACCAGCCGCGCCACCGGCATCCAGCGCAGCCCGCCGATCACCAGCACGATCAGCACGAACAAGCCGCCTTCCAGGCCGAGCGCCTGGGCCAGCGCGTTGCGGAACAGGTAGATCACGAGCAGCAGCAGGGGCAGTTGCGGCAAGGACAGGAACAGGTCCGTCGCCCACATCAGCACCGCATCCAGCCTGCCGCGCGCCATGCCGGACACCGCGCCGACCAGTATCCCCATCACCACGGCCACCAGCATGGCCGCGACGCCCACCGCGAGCGAGAGGCGTCCGCCGTAGATCATCCGCGCCAGCAGGTCCTGGCCGAGGTCGTCCGTGCCCAGCGGGTGCGCGGCGCTCCACCCGGCAAGCTGGGCGCCGAAATCGATGTCGTCGATCGGCACCGGCCACAGCACCGGCCCGAGCGCGATGGCGGCCACCAGCAGGAGCAGGACGCCTAGGCTCGCCACCGCCAGGCGGTGCTTGCGGAACCGCCGCCAGGCTTCCCGCCCCGGCGACAGGGCCACGCGCCGCCGAGGCGCGGGACGCTCAGCGGAAAGCGATGCGGGGATCGAGCCAGCCATACAGGATGTCCGCAACGAGGTTGAACAGGATGACCAGGGCGGCGAATACGAAGGTGACGCCCATGACGACCGGCGTGTCGTTGGTCAGGATCGCGTCGATCAGCAGCGAGCCGATGCCGGGCACGCGGAAGATCTGCTCGGTCACGATGGCGCCGCCGAACACCACCGGCATTTGCAGCGCCACCAGCGTCACCACCGGGATCAGCGCGTTGCGCACCACGTGGCGCAGCAGCACCCGCCGCTCGCCGATGCCCTTGGAGCGGGCGGTGGTGACGTAGTCGAGCCGGATCACGTCCAGCACGGAGGAGCGGACGAAGCGGACCAGCGAGGCGCCCTGGAACAGCCCGAGCACCGTGATGGGCATGATCGACTGCGCCGCCTCCTCCCACCACCACCGCCAGCCGGTGGCGCCCAGGTCCGCGCGGAACACGAACGGCAGCCAGTGCAGGGTGATGCTGAACAAGAGGATCAGCAGCAGCCCGGTGAAGAAGGTGGGCAAGGAGAAGCCTATGAAGGCGACGGCGTTGGCGACCCCGTCGAACAGCGAGTACGGCCGCGCCGCCGCCAGCACGCCCACCGGGACCGCCACGGCCACCGCGAGCAGTTGGGACGCGCCGATCACTGCGGCCGTCACCGGCACGCGTTGCAGGATGAGCCGGTCCACGTCCACCCGGCTGACGAAGGAGAAGCCCCAGTCGCCGCGCAGCATGGCCAGCAGCCAGTGGAGGTAGCGCGACCACACCGGGTCATCGAGGCCGTACTTGGCCCGCAGCGCCGCCTGCACCGAGGCCGGCACGTTCGGGTTGTTCGCCATCTCCCCGAACGGGTCGCCCGGCGCCAGCGCCAGGACGGTGAACAGCACCAGGCTGATGCCCAGCAGGCTGGGGATGGCCAGCAGGATGCGGCGGACCAGGTGGGCGCGGGACACCGGCGGGCGCTCCGCTAGGCCTCCATGTAGAAGTTGGCCAAGTCCCAGAGATAGCTGTCGAAGCCGCTCAGCTCCGCTTGCAGGCCCTTGGCCACGGCGGCCACGGTTGGGCGGGTGACAACGGGGATGACCACGGTGTCCGCCATCACCAGGTCGTTCAGCTTGATCATCAGCGCGGCGCGCTTGACCGGGTCCAGTTCGACCGCGGCCTGGTTGAACACGGTGTCGAACTCGGCGTTTTGCCAGCGGCAGATGTTGCGCCCCTGCCACTTGTTCGCCTTCTGCGCGACTTCCGTGGACAGGAACAGTTGCAGCCAGAGCCCGGGGTCCGGCTGCGGCGGGCCGGTGTTGTACATTTGCAGGTCGGCATAAAAGTGCGGGTAGGTGTCGGGGTTGGCCACGTCCGAGGAGAAGAACACGGACGCGATGGTCGATTTCAGCTCGACGTCGATGCCCGCCTTCTTGAAGGCCTGCTTGACGATCTGCTGCGTCTTCTGGCGGGGGCCGTTGGTGGAGGTCTGGAACAGGTACCTGAGCTGCTTGCCGTCCTTGGCGCGAATCCCGTCGGCGCCGGGCTTCCACCCGGCGGCGTCCAGCACGGCCTTCGCCTTCTCGACGCTGAACTCGAACGTGGTGTTGGGCGATTTGAAGCGCGCCGGGTTGAAGACGATGTTCGGCGACGTCGCCCCGCCGCGGCCATAGATGTACTTGTGCACCGACTCCCGGTCCACCAGCAGCGAGATGGCCTGGCGCACCGCAGGGTCGGAAAGCGTCGGATGCTTGGTCTTGATGCTTGAGCGTTCCCCGTCCACCTCCGTGTTGGGGTCGGTCGAGTTCAATTGGATCATCTCGACGTAGTTGCCCTCGGTGAACCGGGTCGCGCCCCTGCCGGCCGCTTCCAGACGGATCAGCACCTCGTCCTCGACTTGCAGGTTCCAGGCGAGGTGGTACTCGCCCGTTTGCAGCACGGCCCGGGCGGCGGAGGTCGCGTCCCCGCCGCCCTTCATCTCGACCGCGTCGAAATACGGACGGTTCGGCTGATGGTAGTTCGGGTTGATCACGCCGCTCACGAGGTCCCCGGGGCGGAACTCCTTGAACAGGTACGGCCCCGTCCCGACCGGCTGGAGGTTGGCTGGCGCGTCCCGCGACTTGGCGCCCGCATACGGCTCGAACAGGTGCTTGGGGATGAGCATCCCGAACGGGCCGACGAAGGCGTCGGCCCAGAACGGCATCGGCTGGTCCGACGTGATCCGGACGGTGTGGCCGTCCACCTTCTCGACCGTGATCCGGTTGTAGCTGCCGGCGGTGACGGCGGCCGTCGCCGGGTCCCGCGCGTAGGACCAGTTGAACACGACGTCGTCGGCGGTGAACGGTTCGCCGTCGTGCCATTTCACCCCTTGCTTGAGTGTCCAGGTGACGGACCTGCCGTCCTTGGCCAGCCCGCCGTTGTCCAGGCTCGGCAGCTCGGCCGCCAGCACGGGGCGCAGCTCGGCGCGCGAATCCCAGGCGGCGAGCGGCTCGTAGAAGATGCGCGACCCGTCCTGGTCCTTGGTGCCGACGGCGAAGTGGGGGTTCAGCAGCGTCGGACCCTGCCACCACAGCAGCTTGAGCGTGCCGCCGCCGCCCGCCTTGGCCGGGGCGTAGGCGGGCGCGGGCTGCGCCGCCGCGACCCCGCCGAAGGCGAGCAACTGTGTGGCCATCGGGGCGGTCAGCCCCAGCGCCACCATCTGCCGCACGAAGCTGCGGCGCGACTGGCGCCCTTCCTGCACGCGGTCCAGGCTGGCCCTCAACTCATGCTCGTCCATCGGAGACCCCGCAGGATGTTCGGCCCTTCGCCAGCGGGCCAGCAACGAGCTTTTTCGCAGCAACTATCATGCCAGCCGGTTCAGCCGGATCGCCGCGGGGTGTCGTTGCCGCGTGCGCCGTGCTCGGTTAGGTGTTCCCTCCTGCGGCAAGAACGTCGAGGGCTGCCTTGCAAACGGACTGGCTTCCCTTCGCGCTGCGCTACCTGGAGCAGTGGATCGGCTTCCGGATGCGCCTGTCCGACCAGCCGGGGTGCGCCGTCGCCGTCGCACGGGACGGCGAACTGGTGTTCGAGCGCGCGTTCGGCATGGCCGACCTTGCGGGCGGCCTGCCGCTGACCCCGCGCCACCGGTTCCGCGTTGCCTCGCATTCCAAGACGTTCACCGCATCCGCCATCATGCTGCTGCGCGAACGCGGCCAGCTCCGGCTGGACGACCCGGCCGGGCGCCATGTCGAGGGCCTGCCCGAAGCGCTCGCAACGGCGACGCTGGCGCAACTCCTGTCCCACGCCGCCGGGCTGTCGCGGGACGGCGCGGACAGCGGCCACTGGAACGAGCGGCAACCGTTCCCGGACGAAGCCGGGCTGCGCGCGGACCTGGCGCGGCCCTTGGTGCTGGAACCCGGCGAGCGGCTCAAGTACTCCAATCTCGGCTTCGGGCTGCTCGGGCTGGTTGTCGCCCGCGTGACGGGGGAGCCGTTCGGCGCATGGGTCGCGCGGGAGGTCGTCGCGGCGGCGGGCCTTGCCGAAACAGTCCCGGACCTGCCGGGGGACAACGCCGCCCCGCTTGCGATGGGCCACGGCGGCACCGTGCCGGTGGGGCGCCACGCCATTCCCGGCCACAACCCCACCCATGCCCTCGCGTCCGCCACCGGGTTCGTCAGCACCGCCGGTGATCTCGCGCGGTTCTTCGGCCGGCTCGCTCCCGCCGCCTCCGCCAGCATCCTGTCGGCCGCGAGCCGGCGCGAGATGGCCCGGCCGCAATGGCGGGTGCCCCACACGGAAGCCGCGCGCCATTACGGGCTGGGCACGATCTGCGGCGCGGTGGACGGCCACGCGCATTTCGGCCATTCCGGTTCGTTCCAGGGTTTCCAGAGCCGCACCTGCGTGGTGCCCGATTGGAACGTCGCCGTCTCTCTGGTGTTCAACGCCATCGATGGCCCGGCTGGGCCGTGGATGGATGGTGCGCTCCACATCCTCGGCTGCTTCGCCGGCAAGGGTGCGCCGGAGCCGGCCGTGGCGGATTGGACCGGGCGGTGGTGGAGCCTGTGGGGGGCTGTCGATCTCGTTCCCATGGGCGGCCGGGTGCTGCTCGGCTCGCCTGCCCTGCTCACCCCGTTCACCGACGCCTCGGAGCTGGAGGTGCTTTCCGCCACCCATGGCCGCATCGCGCTGGCGAACGGCTTCGGCAGCCACGGCGAACCGGCCGAACGCATCCCCGGCGCGGGCGGCGAACCGGTCGCCCTGCGCCTCGGCGGCGCGAAACTGCTGCCGGAACCCGCCTTGGTCGCGGAGATCACGGCCCGGATGGCGCCGTAGCGTGGCAAGCGAACGGGCGCGCATGGCTGGCGGCACGCCGCCCTCCGATGGCGCGCTTCTTGCTGCCTCCTTGCCGCCACAGCCGCGAGTTCCGCATGTCACCCTACCGCCTGCTTTTCCCGTTGTGCCTCGGTCTGTTCGGCGTGGCGCACGCCGCAGAGGACACGCTGCGCATCGCGATGACCGCCTCCGACGTGCCGACCACCACGGGAGCGCCGAACAACGGGTTCGAGGGCGTGCGCTTCCTGGGCTACCCGGAGTTCGAAGGGCTGGTGCTGTGGGACCTTTCGCCAACCGGCAAGCCCGCGGTGCTGCGGCCCGGGCTGGCCACGCGCTGGGAGCAGTCGGACGACAAGCTGACCTGGACGTTCCACCTGCGCCCCGGCGTCACCTTCCACGACGGCGTCAAGCTCGATGCGGACGCCGTGGTCTGGAACCTGGACCGCTTCTTCAAGACCGACAGCCCGCAATTCGAGGCCGCCGGCGCCGGGCTGATGCGCGCCCGCGTTCCCGTCATGGGCAGCTACCGCAAGGTGGACGACATGACGGTGGCGATCAGCACCAAGGTCCCGGCCTCCTACTTCCCGTACCAGGCTGTGTACATCCTGTTCACCTCGCCGGACTCCTGGGAAAAGGCCGGGCACGATTGGGGCCGGGTCGCCACCCTGCCCGCCGCCGGCACCGGGCCGTTCCGCATCCAGCAGGTGGTGCCGCGCCAATCCGTGACCCTGGCCCGCTGGGACGGCTACTGGGACCCGGCGCACAAGGCGAAGGTCGGGCACGTGCTGCTGCTGCCGATCCCGGAGGCGAACACGCGGCTGGCCGCGCTGCGCAACGGGCAGGTGGACTGGATCGAGGTGCCGCCGCCGGACGGCATCCCCTCGCTCAAGGCAGCCGGGTTCACCGTCACCACCGGGTCCTACCCGCATGTCTGGCCGTGGTTCTACGGCCTGGGCGAGGACAGTCCGCTGCGGGACGTGCGGGTGCGGCAGGCGCTGAACTACTGCGTGGACCGGGACGGGCTGGTGAGCCTGCTGAACGGCACAGCGGAGCCGGCGGTCGGCTGGCTCAAGCCGTCCGACCCCAATTTCGGCCACCCGCAGAATCATTACGGCTTCGACCCGGCGAAGGGCAAGGCGCTGCTGGCGGAGGCCGGGTACGGCCCGGGCAAGCCGCTGTCCTTCAAGGTCATGATCAGCAACAGCGGCAGCGGGCAGATGGTCCCGCTGCCGATGAACGAGTTCCTGCAGGAGAACCTGGCGCAGGCCTGCGGGGTCAAGGTTGAGTACGACGTGGTCGAGTGGCAAGTGCTGCTGACCGCCAGCCGTCAGGTGCCCGGCAGCCCCGGCTTGCAGGGTTCGGTGGCGCTGAACGTCAGCTCGCCGTCCTCGGACGCCGGCATCCTGGCGCGCTACTTCCTCGCCAGCAGTTGGTCGC
This sequence comes from uncultured Acetobacteraceae bacterium, assembly GCA_964245075.1. Lineage (GTDB taxonomy): Bacteria > Pseudomonadota > Alphaproteobacteria > Acetobacterales > Acetobacteraceae > LMUY01. The sequence goes on along the minus strand of CAXTLC010000070.1, from coordinate 903 downwards.
CCAACGGCTTCAACTGGGAGCACTGGAAGGATGACGGGTTCGAGGCGGCGATGACGCAGCTTTCGGACGCGACGGACCCGGATGCCATCAGCGCCGCCTACCAGCACGCCCACGAGCGGCTGGTGGACGACCCGCCGTGGCTGTTCATCGTGCACGACCTCAATCCGCGGGCGATGAGCAAGCACGTCCACGGCTTCGTGCCGGTGCAGAGCTGGTTCCTGGACCTGACCGCGGTCAGCCTGGAGTAGGCGCGGCGGGCGGCCACGTGCGGCGGTTCTCATGGCCCCCGTCACGCCAGGGCTGGACGGAGGCCCCTTCCAGCACGGGCTTTGGGCGAACCTAACCCATCCCGGGCGGCAACGTCATCATCGTGCAACTGAGCGTTCGACCAGCAAGCCTGCGCCCGTTCAAGGTGCCGATCGGCTGGCCCGCCGCCTCCCAGTCGACCAAGGCTACCGGAGCCGCCTTCCTTGCGGCGAGGGTCCAGGGGCCGGTGTCGCAATGCCCTATGACCATCCGCGAACTGCTCCGGAGGTCACGGCCGAACCAGGGCCTCCAAGGGCGACCTCCGGAACCTTGGACGACGCCGTTGCCTTGTGCAGCCGGCCGAGCAGGACGCCGATCGCGAGCAAAGCCTCGTCCGGCCATGGACCGGGACGGACAAACTCGCCTTCGATGAAGGAAACCGTCTCGCGCCCCAGAGCATCGAAACCTGTTCCGACGACCTGCGGCGCCGCGCCGAGGCCCGGGTCCTGAAGATGCCAGAGAAGGCTGATCACGGTTTTCGGCCAAGGTTCGGCAGCTCAGAAAACGGTTCCGCCACGTCGCGGCACAAGGGTTCCGCCGCCACCAGCTAGGGAGGTTCCATCGCACATCTCCCCTTCCACAGCTCATTGGCAGGCC
>CAXTLC010000069.1:0-25081 GCA_964245075.1 uncultured Acetobacteraceae bacterium | reverse complement strand
GGCTGCACCGCGCCGCAGCGCGACGAGAACCAGCTGCACGCCGCCGTGGTCGAGCTGGTGGCGCTGGAGGATGCGTCCATCAAGTACAGCACGGTGCAGAACTGGTACCCGGGCGACGCGGACGGGAAGGGCGGCATCTACAACTTCGTCACCAAGCGGGCCGCCTGCCGCGGCGCGCGCTCCAAGGTGAGTTGGACGCAGGTGGAGACCGGGTCGGCGATCACCTGGAAGTACCCGAGCTGCATCCTGCAGGGCGAGGACAGCGTGGGGGAGTTCTACTCCGTCGCGTTGACCAACAACCGGCAGCAGGCCGATACCGGCACCAAGATGATCCACATTGGCCGGGGCAGCCGCTCCACCATCGTCAGCAAGGGCATCAGCGCCGGGCGGTCGGACAACACCTATCGCGGCCTGGTCCGCATCCTGCCGAAGGCGGCGAACGCGCGGAACTTCACCCAGTGCGACAGCTTGCTGATCGGTGACCAGTGCGGCGCGCACACCGTGCCGTACATCGAGAGCCGCAACGCGACCAGCCAGGTCGAGCACGAGGCGACCACCAGCAAGATCAACGACGAGCAGTTGTTCTACTGCCGCCAGCGCGGCCTGAGCCAGGAGGACGCGGTGGGCCTGATCGTCAACGGGTTCTGCAAGGACGTGCTGAAGGAGTTGCCGATGGAGTTCGCCGTGGAGGCCCAGAAGCTGCTGGCCATCTCGCTCGAAGGGTCCGTCGGCTGATGCTGGAGATCAAGGGCCTCGCCGCCTCGCTGGAAGACGGCAAGGCGATCCTGAACGGGATCGACCTCGCCGTGCCGACCGGCGAGGTGCATGCCATCATGGGGCCGAACGGTTCCGGCAAGTCCACGCTGTCCTACGTGCTGTCCGGCCGCGAGGGCTACGAGGTGACGGCCGGCTCCGCCACCTTCGACGGGCAGGACCTGCTGGAGATGGAGCCGGAGGCGCGCGCGGCGGCCGGGCTGTTCCTGGCGTTCCAGTACCCGGTCGAGCTGCCCGGCGTGGGCAACGCGAACTTCCTCCGCACCGCCTACAACGCCCAGGCCCGGGCGCGGGGCGACAAGGAGCTGGACGCGGTGCAGTTCCTTCGCGTGGCGCGCGCGGCGATGAAGCGCTTGGTGATGCCGGACGACATGCTGAAGCGCAACGTGAACGTGGGCTTCAGCGGCGGCGAGAAGAAGCGCAACGAGGTGCTGCAAATGGCGGTGCTGCAACCCAAGCTCGCCATCCTGGACGAAACGGACAGCGGGCTGGACATTGATGCGCTGCGGATCGTGGCGGACGGCGTCAACGCGCTGCGCGGGCCAGGCTTTTCCGCGCTGGTGATCACGCACTACCAGCGATTGCTGGAGTACATCGTGCCGGACCGCGTGCACGTGCTGGCCGCCGGCCGCATCGTCCGTTCCGGCGGCCCGGAGCTGGCGCGGGAGCTGGAAGCCCGCGGCTACGCCCCAACCGTGGCGGACGCCGCGTGACGATGGGCGAAACATGAGCACCACCCTGCAGCGCGGCGCCGACGCGTTCCTCGCCCGCTACGAGGGCCTGCGCAGCCGCTTGCCCGGCGCCGCCGCGCAGCGCGAGGCCGCCGCCGAGAGCTTCCGCCGCTCCGGGCTGCCCACCGTGCGCAACGAGGCGTGGAAGTACACCAGCCTCCGCTCCCTCGCCGAAGACGAGTTCCGCGAGCCGCTGACCTCCGTGGACGGCGGTGAACTGCCCGCGATCCCCGCCTTCGACGCCCCCCGCATCGTTTTCGTGGACGGCCGCTGGCGGGAGGATCTTTCCACCATCCCGGACACGCTGGGCTTCACCCAGTTTGCCGCCGACCCGGGCTTCGGCGCCCGCCCGCAGCCGGACAGCCAGCCGATCGTGGCGCTGAACACCATGCTCGCGGAGGACGGCGCGCTGCTGTCCGTGGCCGAGGGGGTGGACGCCGGCACGGTCCTGCTGGTGAACCTCGCCGCCGAGACCGAGGGCCGCTCCGTCGCCTTCCATCCCCGCCACCGCATCCGGCTGGCCGACGGCGCCCGCCTGGCAGTGGTGGAGCTGGCGCTCGGCGGTGGACGCTACCTGCACAACCCGGTGACCGAGATCGAGGTCGCCGCCAACGCGTCCCTGACCCATGTCCGGCTTCAGGACGAGGGACCGGACGCCTTCCATCTCGCGACGGTGTATGCGGACGTGCAATCCGCCGGGTTCTACGACGCGTTCACCCTGACCCTCGGCGCCCGGGTGTCGCGGGTGGAGTTCCACGCCCGGCTGCTCGGCGCCGGCGGCACCGTGCACCTGAACGCGGCGCAACTGCTGGGCGGCAGCCAGGTGGGCGACGTCACCACGGTGGTGGCGCACGACGCCCCGCTCTGCGCCAGCCGGCAGACCGTGAAGAACGTGCTGACCGGTCATGCGCGCGGCGTATTCCAGGGCCGCATCGAGGTGGACCGGGTGGCGCAGAAGACCGACGGCTACCAGATGAGCCAGGCGTTGCTGCTGTCCCCGGATGCCGAGATCGACTGCAAGCCGGAACTGCAAATCTACGCCGACGACGTGAAATGCAGCCACGGCGCCACGGTGGGCGAGCTGGATGACGACCAGCTTTTCTACCTGCGCGCCCGCGGCATCCCCGAGGAAGAGGCCCGTTCCATGCTGATCCGCGCCTTCCTGGACGACGCCCTGTCCGCCATCACCCACGAACCCGCCCGCGACCTGCTGGACCGGGCGGTCGCGGCCTGGTGGGAGCGGCAGGCATGACCATGATCCGCCCGGCGCCGCTGGATGTGCAGCGCATCCGCTCCGAGTTCCCCATCCTGTCGGAAACGGTGCACGGCAAGCCGCTCGTGTTCCTGGACAGCGCCGCTTCCGCCATGAAGCCCAACGCGGTGATCGACGCGATGGCGGAAACCATGCGCACCCAGTACGCCAACGTGCACCGCGGCCTGCACTGGATGAGCGAGCGGACCACCGACGCTTACGAGGGCACCCGGGACGCCGTGGCGCGCCTGCTCAACGCGCCCTCGCGCGACGAGGTGGTGTTCACCAAGAATTCCACCGAGGCGATCAACTTGCTGGCCCACAGCTATGGCAGCTTGATGCTGCCCAATCCTGGAAAGCAGGGCCAGGCGGTGCTGATTTCCGAGATGGAGCACCACGCCAATATCGTGCCCTGGCAGATGTTGCGGGACCGCGCCGGCATCGAGCTCCGCGTGGCCCGGGTGACGGATGCCGGCGAGCTGGATTGGACGGATTTCGAGGCCAAGCTGGCGGACGGGCGGGTGGGCCTGGTCGCGATGACCCACATGTCCAACGTGCTGGGCACCTACACTCCCGCGTCCCGCATCGCCGCGGCCGCCCACGCGGCTGGGGCCAAGGTGATGTTCGACGGCAGCCAGGCGGTGGTGCACCGCCGGGTGGACGTGCAGGCGCTGGACGCCGATTTCTACGTGTTCACCGGCCATAAGCTGTACGGCCCGACCGGCATCGGCGTGCTGTGGGGGCGGATGGCGCTGCTGGACGCGATGCCGCCGTTCATGGGCGGCGGCGACATGATCGGCAGCGTCAGCTTCGAGCGCAGCACCTGGGCGCACGTGCCGCACAAGTTCGAGGCGGGCACGCCCCCCATCGTGGAAGCCATCGGGCTGAAGCGCGCCATCGAGTGGATGGAGGCGGTCGGCTACGACGCCATCGCCGCGCACGAGGCCGCGCTTACCGATCACGCTCTGGCGCGGCTGGCGGCCGTGAAGGGATTGCGCGTGATCGGCGAGGCGCAGGACCGCGGCGGCGTGATCTCCTTCACGCTGGACGGCGCCCATGCCCACGACGTGGCGACCCTGCTGGACCGCAACGGCGTCGCGGTACGCGCCGGCAACCACTGCGCGGAGCCGCTGATGCGCCGGCTGGGCGTGGACAGCACCGCGCGGGCCTCGTTCGGCGTTTACACGACGCCGGGCGAGATCGACGCGCTGGGCGACACGCTGGAGCGCGTGCGGGCGTTCTTCGCGTGAGCGCCACGTTCGACGACGTCCAGGACCTTTACCAGTCCGTGATCCTGGAACACGGCCGCCATCCGCGCCACCAGCGCCGGCTGGAGCCGTTCGACGGCGCCGCCAAGGGCGACAACCCGATGTGCGGGGACCGGGTGGAGGTGCGCGTGCGCATGGTGGGCGGCCAGGTGGCGGAAGCCGCGTTCGAGGCGCGCGGCTGCGCCATCAGCGTCGCGTCCGCCGACCTGATGGCCGAAGCGGTCACCGGCCAGCCGCCCGGCGCGGTGCGGGACCTGGCGGAGCGGTTCCGCGCCATGGTGCAGACCGGCGAATGCCCCGATTGCGGGCCGGAGATGATGCCGCTGCGCCCGCTTTCCGGCGTGCACGAGTTCAAGTCCCGCCTGAAATGCGCCACCTTGCCGTGGGACGCGCTGTTGGCCGCCCTGGAGGACACCGACCATGGCTGACGTGCATGCGAGCTGGTCGCCCGACGGCAGCGCCGAGCCGGTGCCGACCGAGGACGACGTGATCAACGCCATCGGCACCGTGTATGACCCGGAAATCCCGGTGAACATCTACGAACTGGGCCTGATCTACGCGATCGAGATCACCGATGCGGGGGAAGTGAAGGTCGAAATGACGCTGACCGCGCCCGGCTGCCCGTCCGCGCAGGAGCTGCCGGTGCAGGCGCGCGAGGCGATCATGGCCGTGCCCGGCGTCACCGCCTGCACCGTGGAGACGGTTTGGGACCCGCCATGGGACCCGAGCCGGATGACCGAGGAAGCCCGGCTATCCCTCAACATGTTCTGACGCCCGACTTCTGACGCCCGACGAGCGAGGATCTCCCATGAGCGCAACCGAGACGACGACGAAGCCCCGCCGCGCCCTGCCGCCGTTGATGACTCTGTCCGATGGCGCGGCCGACCGCCTCGCCGCCCTCTATGCCGGCGCGCAGAAAGGGATGTTGCTGCGCATCGACGTCAGCACGAAAGGGTGCTCCGGCATGTCGTACCGGATGGACTGGGTAGCCGAGCCCGGTCCGGGCGACGAAGTGGTGACCGACCACGGCCTGACGGTGCTGGTGGACCGCAAGGCGAGCCTGTTCCTGATCGGCACGGTGATGGACTACATGGTCAAGGACCTTTCCGCCGGGTTCACCTTCGTGAACCCCAACGAGAAGGGCCGCTGCGGCTGCGGCGAAAGCTTTCACGTCTGACCGTCTCCGGAGGGAACTGGCCGATGATCCGCGACGATATCGAGCAAGCACTGCGCCGCAAGCTGCAAGCGTCAACGCCGATCGAGGCCACCATCCTGTTCGACCTCGGCCCCGACGGGCGGATCTACCTGGATGGCGCCGCCACCCCGCCCACCGTGGGCGACAGCGGGCCGGCGCCGAACACGACGATCACCGTCGCCGCGTCGGACCTGCAGGAAATGCTGGCGGGCGAGCTGAAGCCGATGGAGGCGTTCACGCTGGGGAAGCTGGAAGTCAGCGGCGACATGGGACCGGCGATGAAGCTGGGATCGTTGCTGGGCTGACGCCGTGAACTCCCGCAGCCCTCCCAACCTAGCCGTGCGAGCTTGATTCCTCTTGCCTAACCCTCGGTCCCGGTGACGGACAGCCCGCGCGCTGATCACTGCCGGGGAAGCAGGGTGGATGGAGTTTGCACTTCCTGACTGGTCCCCTTGTGCCGGAGCCGACCGGGAAAAGCAGCCTCGGTGGACGCAAGCAACCGTTCAGTCGGTTGAATCCAGCTCGTGCCGCCTTGTGGCTGGAAAACGGAAACTTCGGCCCGGCCGCGTCGCCGTTCCCGGTGTTCAGCCCTTCAACGCCCTCGCCGCCGCCACCGCGAAATACGTCAGCACGCCCGCGGCCCCGGCGCGCTTGAACGCCAGCAGGCTCTCCAGCATCGCCCGTTCGCCGTCGATCCAGCCGCGTTCGGCGGCGCCCGCGATCATCGCGTACTCGCCCGACACCTGGTAGGCGAAGGTCGGCACGCCGAATGCCTCGTGCACCCGGCGCACCACGTCCAGGTACGGCATGCCGGGCTTGACCATCACCATGTCGGCGCCTTCCGCCAGGTCCATCGCCACCTCGCGCAGCGCCTCGTCCGTGTTGGCCGGGTCCATCTGGTAGCTTCTCTTGTCGCCCTTCAGCGCGCTCCCGGTCCCCACGGCGTCCCGGAACGGGCCGTAGAACGCGCTGGCATACTTGACGGCATAGCTCATGATGCGCGTGTCGATCAGCCCGGCCTCGTCCAGCGTGGCGCGAATGGCCGCGATCCGGCCGTCCATCATGTCGGACGGCGCGATCACGTCGAAGCCGGCCTGCGCCTGGTGCAGCGCTTGGGTGGTCAGCACGGCCACGCTGTCGTCGTTGTGGACGTAGCCGTCGCGGACCACGCCGTCATGGCCATGGCTGGTGTAGCAGTCCAGCGCCACGTCCCCGACCAGGCCCACGGCGGGAAATTCCCGCTTCAGCAGCCGCGCCGCCCGGCACATCAGGTTGTCCGGGTTCGTCGCTTCGCTGCCTTCGGCATCCTTCCGCTCCGCCGGGATGTTCGGGAACAGCGCCACCGCGGGGATGCCCAGCGCGGCCGCGGGCTCTATGTGCGCGGCCAGCCGGTCCAGCGTCACCCGCTGCACGCCCGGCATGGACTCGACGCCGGTGGCGCGGCCCTCGCCCTCGATCAGGAAGACGGGCCAGATCAGGTCATCCACGGCCAGCCGGTGCTCCGCGACCAGGCGGCGCGTCCAGTCGTCGCGGCGGTTGCGGCGGAGGCGGGTGGCGGGATAGCGGCCGATGCTCATGGCGTTAATTACCGCCAACCGGCGCGAACGGGTAGAGGGACCCGGCGGCTGCTGTTACGATCGTCCTCACCATGCGCCCGTTTCTCCTGCTGCTGCTCCTGCTTCCCGCCGCTCTGCGTGCCGAAACGGTCCGCGTGACCGGCCCCGACGGGATCATCCTCAACGCCGAGTTCTTCCCGGCTGCCGGACGCGCCCATGGCCCGGCGGTCGTGGCGCTGCACGGCTGCAGCGGGCCGTTCCCGAGCCGCGACGCCGACTGGGCCAGGCGCCTGGCCGCGATGGGCCACAGCGTGCTGCTGCCGGACAGCTTCGGCTCGCGCGGGCTCGGCTCGCAGTGCGGCAGCCGGACGCGGCCCGTCACCGCCGGGGGCAAGCGGCGGGAGGACGCCCTGGCCGCCCTGCAATGGATGGCGGCACGGCCGGGCACGCCGCCGGGCGGCGTGGTGCTGATGGGCTGGTCGGACGGCGGCAGCACGGTGCTCGCGGCGGGCCGGGCAGCCGCGAGCCTGCCTGCTGGTCTGATCCGCGGCCTGGTGGCGTTCTACCCCGGCTGCCGCGTGCCGTCCGAGACGCGGGGGTGGGAGCCTGCCGCTCCGCTGCTGATCCTGATCGGGGAGGCGGACGACTGGACACCGGCGGCGCCCTGCCGCGCCTTGGCGGACCGGATCGGCGCCAAGGTGACGCTGGTGACCTACCCGAACGCCGTGCACGACTTCGACGCGCCGGACCGCCCGGTGCGCAAGCGCGGCGGCCTGGCCACGCCCGTGAGCGGCGCGGCCCATTCCGGCACCGACCCGGCGGCGCGGGAGGATGCGCTGCGGCGGGTGCCGGCCTTCATCGCCGCGCTTCCGCCCGCTCCCTGAACTCAGCCGCCCGCCGGTGGCTGTAGCCGAAGTAAACGACGGCGCCGAGCGCGAACCAGGCGCCCAGCCGCAGCCAGGTCGTGCCCGGCAGCGAGACCATCAGCAGCAGGCACGCCAGGATGCCCAGCACCGGCACCGCCGGGCTGCCCGGCACCCGGAACGGCCGCTCCCGCTCCGGCTCGCGCCAGCGCAGCACCAGCACGCCGCCGCACACGATGGCGAAGGCGAACAAGGTGCCGATGGACGTCATCTTGCTCAGCGCCTCGATCGGCGCCAGCGCCGCCAGCGCGCCGGTCAGCAGCATGAGGGTGAGGTTGGCGACCCAGGGCGTCTTGCGGGTGGGGTGCAGCCGGCCGAGCACCGCGGGCACCATCCCGTCCTGCGCCATGGCATACACGATGCGGCTCTGCCCCAGCAGCCCGACCAGCAGCACGGAGGTGAACCCGCCCAGGATGCCCAGCTTCACCAGCACCTGTAGCCAGCCGAACGGCGTTTGGTCGATGGCGGTCGCGACCGGCGCCGCGTCCCCCTTCATCTGCGCGAACGGCACCAGGCCGACCAGCACCACCGCGAACGCGATGTACAGCACGGTGCAGATCACCAGCGAACCCAGGATGCCGATCGGCATGGTGCGTTGCGGGTCCTTCGCCTCCCCCGCCGTGGTGCTCACCTCGTCGAAACCCAGGTAGGCGAAGAACACCACGCCCGCGCCGCGCAGGATGCCGGACCAGCCGTACTCGCCGAAATGCCCGGCATTGTCCGGGATGAACGGGTGGTAGTTGGCGCCCTTCACGTAGAACGCGCCCGTGCCCACGACGACCAGCACGACCGCCACCTTCAGCACCACGATCGCAGCGTTCAGCTTGGCCGATTGGGAGATGCCGCCGACCAGAACGAACGACAGCAGCACGATGACGCCCATCGCGGGCAGGTTGACCAGCCCGCCATCCGCCGGCGCGGCGCTCAGCCAGTGCGGCAGGTCCAGCCCCCATCCATGCAGCAGGGAGCCGAGATAGCTGGACCACGACACGGAGACCGTGGCGGCGCCTACCGAGTATTCCAGGATCAGGTCCCAGCCGATGATCCACGCCGCCGCCTCGCCGAGCGCCGCGTAGGCATAGGCGTAGGCGGACCCGGCGCTCGGGATCATCGCCGCCAACTCGCTGTAGCACAGGCCGGCCAGGGTGCAGCCGACCGCGGCGAAGGCCAGGCTGATCACCACCGCCGGCCCGGCATATTGCCCGGCGACGATCCCGGTCAGCGAGAACAGCCCGGCGCCGATGATCGCGCCCACGCCCAGCGCCACCAGGCTGGGCGCGCCCAGGGTGCGGCTCAGCCCGTTCTCCTCCCCGCCGATCGGCTTGCGCGCCAGGAGGCCGTGCACCAAGTCCATCGCTGCCACCCCATCCAACCGGTTCCACGCCCGCCGGGCGCCGTGGTAGGGACGATGCAGCCCATTTCGGATGAGCGCCACCATGAACCAGCACAGCCTTCCCACGATGACGCAGCGTTTCTTCTCGGCCCCCCTGGCCGAAACCGACCCGGACCTGGCGGCTGCCATCGGCCGTGAGCTGCACCGGCAGCAGGAAGGCATCGAGCTGATCGCCAGCGAGAACATCGTTTCCGCCGCGGTGCTGGAAGCTCAGGGCTCCGTGCTCACCAACAAATACGCCGAGGGTTATCCCGGCCGCCGCTACTACGGCGGCTGCGCCGAGGTGGACGTGGCGGAAACCCTGGCGATCGAGCGGGCGAAGCGGATCTTCGGCTGCGGTTTCGCCAACGTGCAGCCGCACTCGGGCGCGCAGGCGAACCAGGCCGTGATGCTGGCGACGATCAAGCCCGGGGACACGGTGCTCGGCATGAGCCTGGCCGCCGGGGGCCACCTCACCCACGGGGCGGCGCCCAACCTGTCCGGCAAATGGTTCCACGCCGTGCAGTACGGCGTGCGGGCGGAGGATGGGCTGCTGGACTACGAGGGAATGGAACGCCTGGCCCGCGAGGAGCGGCCGCGCATGATCGTGGCCGGCGGCTCCGCCTACCCCCGGGCGATCGACTTCGCGCGCATCCGGGCGGTGGCGGACGAGGTGGGCGCGGTGTTCCTGGTGGACATGGCGCATTATGCCGGGCTGGTCGCGGCGGGGCTGTACCCGTCCCCCATCCCGCACGCGCACGTCGTGACCACCACCACCCACAAGACCCTGCGCGGCCCGCGCGGCGGCATGATCCTGACCAACGACGAGGAATTGGCGAAGAAGATCAACTCCGCCGTTTTCCCCGGGCTGCAGGGCGGCCCCTTGATGCACGTCATCGCCGGCAAGGCCGCGGCGTTCGGCGAGGCGCTGCGCCCGGAGTTCCGCGCCTACCAGCAGGCGGTGCTGGACAACGCCCGCGTGCTCGGCAGCACCTTGCGTGAACTCGGCTGCGACATCGTGACCGGCGGCACCGATTGCCACCTGGTGCTGGTGGACCTGCGCCCGAAGCACACCACCGGCAAGGCGGCCGAAGCCAGCCTGGTGCGGGCGCTGATCACCGCCAACAAGAACGCCATCCCGTTTGACCCGGCGAAGCCCGCGGTCACCAGCGGCATCCGCCTGGGAAGCCCCGCCGCCACCACCCGCGGCTTCGGCATCGCCGAGTTCCAGCAGACGGCGGAGATGATCAACGAGGTGCTGGAAGGGTTGGCCCGCTCCAACGACGGCAGCAACGAGGCCGCCGAGCGGTCGGTGGCCGGGCGGGTGAGGGAGCTGTGCGCGCGGTTTCCGATCTATTGAGCTTGCGCGCATCCCTCACCCCGGCCCGCTCCCAGAAGGAGAAGCGAAAACCCTTTCCCCCTGGGAGCGGGCTGGGTGAGGGGGCCATCCAGGCATGAGGTGCCCTTTCTGCGGCCATGACGACACCCAGGTGAAGGACAGCCGGCCCACCGAGGACTCCGCCGCGATCCGCCGCCGCCGTTCCTGCATCGGCTGCGGCCAGCGCTTCACCACCGTCGAGCGCGTGCAGCTGCGCGAGCTGACCGTGGTGAAGTCCGATGGGCGCCGGGTGGCGTTCGAGCGCGACAAGCTCGCCCGCTCCGTCCGCATCGCCCTGCGCAAGCGCCCGGTGAACGAGGAGCGGATGGAGCGCATCGTCACCGGCATCGTCCGCCAGCTCGAAGCGTCGGGCGAGAACGACATCCCTTCCAAGCAGGTCGGCGAGATGGTGATGGAAACGTTGAAGGAGGTGGACGCGGTGGCTTACGTCCGTTTCGCCAGCGTTTATCGCAACTTCCGCGAGGCAAAGGACTTCGAGGCCTTCCTCGGCTCCCTGGAAGAACCCACATCCCCGTGATGCCCGACCCGACGCACATGCGCGCCGCCTTGGCGCTGGCCCGGCGCGGGCTTGGCACCACCTGGCCCAATCCGTCCGTCGGCTGCGTCCTCGTGCGGGACGGCCAAGTGGTCGGCCGCGGCCGCACCCAGCCCGGCGGCCGTCCGCACGCCGAGACGGAGGCGCTGGCCATGGCCGGCCCGGCGGCGCGCGGGGCGGACGCCTATGTCACGCTGGAGCCGTGCAACCACACCGGGCGCACGCCGCCCTGCACGGAGGCGCTGATCGCGGCCGGCGTGGCGCGGGTGCTGATCGCCGGCAACGACCCGGACCCCCGCGTCAACGGCGCCGGCATCGCCCGGCTGCGGGAGGTCGGCATGGCCGTCGTCACCGGCGTGCTGACCGGGGAAGCGGACGAGTTGCAGGCCGGGTTCCTCCACCGCGTGCGCCACGGCCGTCCGCTCCTGACGCTGAAGCTCGCCACCACGCTGGACGGCCGGATCGGCACCCATGACGGCGAGAGCCAATGGATCACCGGCGCCCCGGCGCGTGAGGCGGCCCACGCCATGCGAGGCCGCAGCGACGCCGTGATGGCCGGGATTGGCACCGTCACCGCCGACAACCCGATGCTGACCTGCCGCATCCCCGGCTACCGGACGGCGCCGGTCGTGCGCATCGTCGTGGACAGCCACCTGCGGACCCGGCTGATGGCCAAGCTGGTTTCCACCGCCGCAACCGACCCGACCTGGATCATCCACCGCGGCGGCGTGCCGGCCGATCGCCGCGAAGCGTTCACGGGCGCCGGCGTCCGCTTGATCGACGCCGGCGGGGGGGAGCGCGGGGTGGACCTGCCAGCCGCCATGCAGGCCCTCGGGGCGTTGGGACTGACGCGCGTGCTGGTCGAGGGCGGGGCCAAGCTCGCCGCCGGGTTGTTGCGGGATGGGCTGGTGGACCGCATCGCCTGGTTCCACGCCCCTGCCGTCGCCGGAGGTGACGGCTGGCCCGCCGCCCAGCCGTTCGGCGTGGCCAGGCTGGCCGACATGCCGCGCTTCACCCGTACCGGGTCGCGCACCGTGGGGGAAGACATGCTGACCGAATACACGCGAGCCGCCTGATGTTCACGGGCATCATCTCCTCCGTCGGCCGCGTCCGCAGCGTCGAGCCGATCGCCGCCGGGTCGGACATGCGGCTGGTGATCGAGGGCGCCTGGGCGGAGCCGCCAGCCATCGGCGCATCCATCGCCTGTTCCGGCTGCTGCCTCACCGCGGTGGCGCTCGGCCCCGACTGGTTCGCGGTGGACGCCTCGGCGGAAACGCTGTCCCACACCGTGCTCGGCGTCTGGCAGCCCGGCACGGCGGTGAACCTGGAGCGCGCGCTGCGCGTGGGCGACGAGCTGGGCGGGCACATCGTGTCCGGCCACGTGGACGGCGTAGGCGAGATTGTGGGCCGCACGCCGGAGAACGGGTCCACCCGGTTCCGTGTCCGCGTGCCGGCCGGGCTGGCCCGGTTCATCGCGCCGAAGGGCAGCGTGGCGGTGAACGGCATCTCGCTGACCGTCAACGAGGTCGCGGGCGACGTGTTCGGCGTCAACATCATCCCGCACACGCTGGAAAACACGGATTTGTCCGCGTTGCAGCCCGGCGCCCGCGTCAACATCGAGATCGACACGCTCGCCCGCTACGTGGCGCGGCTGGCTGAGACGGCGTAGGAGCACCCGGATGAGCGAACTGAAGCAAGCGAGCCTGCACGACTACATCACCAGCGCCGCCGAGATCATCGAGGAAGCGCGCGCTGGCCGGATGTTCGTGCTGGTGGATGACGAGGACCGGGAGAACGAGGGCGACTTGGTGATTCCCGCCCAGTTCGCGACGTCCGACGCCATCAACTTCATGGCGCGCCACGCCCGCGGCCTGATCTGCCTGGCGATGACCCGCAACCGGGTGGAGCAGCTCGGCTTGCCGTTGATGCCGCAGGCCAACAGCACCCGCCACCAGACCGCCTTCACCGTGTCCATCGAGGCGCGGGACGGCGTCACCACCGGCATCTCCGCCGCCGACCGGGCGCACACGGTGGCGATGGCGATCAACCCGGAGCTGGGCCGGGACGCGATCACCACGCCGGGCCATGTCTTTCCGCTGGTGGCCCGGGAAGGCGGCTCGCTGATCCGCGCCGGGCACACGGAAGCGGCGGTGGACATCGCGCGCCTGGCGGGGCTGATCCCGGCGGGCGTGATCTGCGAGGTGATGAACGACGACGGCTCCATGGCCCGGTTGCCGGACCTCATCGCCTTCGCGCAGCACCACGGCCTCAAGCTCGGCACCATCGCCGACCTGATCGCGCACCGGCGCCGCACGGAGAAGCTGGTGCGGCGGGTGGCGGAGGGCGCCACGGTGCAGGCGGAAGGCGGCGCCTGGTCTCTGGTCGTTTACGCCAACACCGTGGAATATGCCGAGCACCTGGTGCTGGTGAAGGGCGACCTTTCCAACGGGCCGCCGCCGCTGGTGCGGGTGCACGCGGTGGACCTGCTGGGCGACATGCTGGGCGGCCCGCATCCGGGCGCGCTGGCAGGGGCGATGCGGATGATCGCCGCCGAGGGCCGCGGCGCCGTGGTGCTCATCCGCGAGGCGATCCCGACCTCCCTGTCGGACCGGGTGCGCCGGATGGAAGGCAGCCCCCGGCCGCTGCAATCGTTGCGCGATTACGGGATCGGAGCGCAGATCCTGGTGGATCTGGGTGTACGGGACATGGTGCTGCTGTCCAACACCCATCGCACGGTGGTCGGGCTCGAGGCGTACGGGTTGAACATCGTGGACCAGCGCCCGATCGACGGCATCTGCGAATGAGCACGCTTGACGCCCCGCTGCCGTCCGCGCCCGCCGTCGCAGGCGCGCCGCCGCGCCTGCTGCTGGTGCGGGCGCCATACTACCAGGGCGTGGTGGACGGCATGACGGCGGGAGCGGTGCGCATCCTCGGCGAAGCTGGCGCCACGCACGAGGTGCTGGACGTGGCTGGCGCGTTCGAGCTGCCGCAGGCGGTCCGCATCGCCTTGCGCGGGCGGGAGCGCTGGGACGGGTTCGTGGCCCTCGGCTGCGTGGTGCGCGGAGAAACAGACCATTACGACTTCATCTGCACCGCGAGCATGAACGGGTTGATGGACGTGGCGCTGCAATACGGCATCGCCCTCGGCACCGGGCTGCTGACGGTGGACACGCTGGCGCAGGCGGTGGCGCGCTCAAGCCCTGACGGCCACAACAAGGGTGCCGAAGCCGCCGTGGCGGCATTGCGGCAGGTGGACGCAGCCCGGCGGCTCGGTGCGGCCTGATGCCCAGGCCGCCGAAATCCCGTCCCCGGACCGCCAGCCGCGTCGCCGCCGTGCAGGCGCTGTTCCAATCAGAGCAGACCGGCGAGGCGGTGGAAGCCGTGGTCGATCAGTTCATCCGCCACCGCCTGGGCGAGCTGCCGGGCTCCGGCGGTTTCGAGGAAGGGCGCGTGCCGGACGCCGACGCGGCCCTGTTTGCCCGCATCGTCCGCTCGGCCGTGCGCGAGCAGGACCGGCTCGACCGGATGGTGGCCGACGCGCTGCCCCCGGAATGGCCGTTCACCCGGCTGGACCCGGTGCTGCGCGCCCTGCTGCGGGCCGCCGGGGCGGAGCTGGACATGCAGGACGGGCCGCCGGCGCGGGTGGTGATCAACGAGTACCTGGACGTGGCGCACGGCTTCTTCACGGGGGAGGAGCCGCGCATGGCGAACGGCCTGCTCGACCGCCTGGCGCGCTCGCTGCGGGCAGATGACTTCCAGGCGGCGCCTTCCCCTCAGCAATGACCCTGCCGCTCGAGTTCTCGCGCATTGCCCGGCACTTCCGCCCGCTTGCCGGACCCGGGTCGCTCGGCTTGACGGACGACGCCGCCGTGTTCGCCCCGCCACCGGGCCGCGAGCTGGTGATGACGGCGGACGCGATGGTGGAAACGGTGCATTTCCTGCCCGGCACGGCACCCGGCCTCCTCGCGCGCAAGCTGCTGCGGGTGAACCTGTCGGACTTGGCCGCCATGGGGGCCACGCCGCTCGGCTACCTGCTGACGATGTCCGTCCCGCGCTCGTTGGGCGAGGACTGGTTCGCCGGGTTTGCCGCAGGGCTGGCGACGGACCAGGCCGCGTTCGGGATCGCACTGCTGGGCGGCGACACGACGCAGACTCCCGGCCCGCTCACGCTGTCCCTCACGGCGGTCGGCCACGTGGCGCCGGGCGGCGCGATCCTGCGCTCGGGCGCGCGGGCTGGCGACTGGCTTTGGGTCACTGGCACGATCGGCGATGGGGCGCTGGGCCTGCACGCGGCGCTGGGCGAGTTGCCCGACCCCGATGGCAGCCTCCGCGGCCGTTACGATTTGCCGACGCCGCGGCTCGGCTTGCCCCTCGCTGGCTGGGCGCATGCGGCGATGGACGTTTCGGATGGGTTGTTCCAGGACCTCGGCCATATCTGCCGCGCGAGCGGAGTGGCAGGGGTTGTCGAAGCGGACCGCATCCCGCTCTCCCCCCAAGCCGCCGCCGCCGGAGCCGCTTGGCGGGACAAGGCTTGGATCGGCGGCGACGACTACGAACTGCTGATCGCGGCGCCAGCCGGGACGCCGCCGCACGGCATCGCGGCGACCCGGATCGGCCGGTTTGAAGCCGGCGATGGCGTCCGCGTGCACGATGCGGACGGCAGGGATCTGCCGATCCCGCTCGCTGGCTGGAGCCATTTCGCTTGACCGGAAGCCTGTTGCTTTCCGAGGTGGCGACTGGGCACCCGGGGCGTTGTCACGAAATTGTTAACGACCAATAAATCGTTTCTATACCCGCTGCATCAGTTCTAGCATGACTACGGAAGTACGCTGGGCCATGACCAACCCGGCGTGCCGAGCCAAGGGATGACACCTGGTTCAAGCCGAGACATGCGGCTTCTATCTGGAAGTAAATGTCGGCTGCGTTCGATTATTGTTGAACGCATAGTGCTGTCATTGCAAAAACTTGTAAGCGCAATTTCGTCAAGCGACACCAGCTCGAACACAGGTTATTAACTAATTCTTCTTTGGTGCTTAAATTTCTGCATCTGGCACTGGATGGCGACCGTAGTGGTTTTGTCAGCATCGAAAAAAGCTGGCGGTTTGGACCGCGTGTACGCCAAAAAGGATTGCACTCATGTTGTCGCGTTTGCTGTGGACACTTCCCCTGTTGTGCTTCGGCTTGGCTGCAAGCCCAACCCTTGCAGCCGACTATGCCACCAACGTCAGGTCAGCGCAGCACGGCATGCAAGTGGCCGACAAAGCCAATGGCATCCGCAAGCTTCTTCCGCCGAACGCGCCGATGCCGAAGGTCGGTCCTGACGCCTCGGTGCTGGACTACGTCGAATGGGCAGGAAGCTCGCTTTCTCGCGGTCAGACTGCCGAGGCTGAACTGTCGCTCCAGTGGGGCGAGCTGCGAAGCCGGATCGATGAGGAGGAAGCCGCCTACGAGGCAGGGCAGCCGCCACCGGCATTCGACAACTTGTGCCTGCGCGCGATGTGCCAGGCGATGCGGGCGATCGGCAAGGGTGAATACGAAACCGGAATGAGCTTCATCGCCGCGGCCGCCATCGACATCAACGAACGTAGGACGGCTCCCATCCAGACGGCTTCCCGCTAGCCTGCAATCGCCCTGACTGGGAACAGTCAGGGCGTCAATTGCCAGGCCAAACGAGGAGCTAGACCGCGCTGGCCGTTCACGGTCAGCCGAAAAGGCGGTCCAGAGCTTCTTCCGATCGAAGTGGATTGGAAGAAGGCTCTACCTTGTTGCTTTCACCGGCATCTTCACCCAACGGCTGACCGCGGGCGGTTGGATGATGCCCTAGCAGAGCCGCTCATCTGGGTCTTTTTCCGGAAGGAGGGGGATCGGATACCCCGTCCGCCGAAACAGTCGAGGCGACGCCGGGCATCTCGTTGACGGACACCACGCGCCACGCCCCTTGGTGTCGTTCCAGCCGGGTCAGCGACAAGTTCTGCACGGACAGATGCAACGCATTGTCGGCTGTGATCCCGATCGCGTGGGCGATTGCCGCCCGGATCGCGCCGCCGTGGCTGACGGCGACCACGTCGCCGCCCGCGTGGTTGGCGGCCAGCCGCTCCATGACCCTGCCGACGCGGGCGATCACGGTCACCATGCTTTCCCCGCCGGGCGGAACCTCCTCTCCGCTCAGCGGCCAGAAGGCGTGCGGCGCCCGCAGCAGACGCGCGGGCAGGTCAGCATGCGGCAGCCCTTGCCAGTCACCGAGATCCTGCTCGACGAGGTCCGGCTCCACGTCCGGCGCCTGCGCCGGGTAACCGTGGCGGAACAGCGCCTCCGCCGTCAGCCGGGTGCGCGACAGCGGCGTGACCACCCAGGAAGCAGGGCGGGGCAGGCGGGCAGCCAGCGCCTGGTACATCGGCACGTCAGCCGCCAGCGCATCCGGGCAGAGCGGGACGTCCATGGTGCCGTACAGCATGGCACGGGCACTCTCCTCCACCAGCGCGTGGCGGATCAGCCAGAAGCGGGTCATGCCGATCTATTCTCCGATGTTCAGCAACGCGCCGCCCTGGCGCGCATGGCGGAACTGCCCGGCAAACAGCCACAAGCCTCCCGCCATCCAGACGATGTTCAGCCCGAAGGCCCAGGCCAGGTGGTCCCAGCGCACCACACCCTCGCCGACCGCCGCGCGCATGCCCTCGAACACGTGCGCCGATGGCAAGGCGAGCGCCAGGGGGCGCAAGGCGGCCGGCAGCACCGCCACCGGGTAGAACACGGCGGAGAACGGCGTCAGCCCGAACAGCACGGACCAGGCCAGCGCCTCCGCCCCGGCGCCGTGCCGGAGGATCAGCGACAGCACGCCCAGGGACACCCACCAGCCCATGACCATGAGGTTGAGGAAGAACAGCACCACGACCGGCCCCATCGCGAACAGGTCGAACGCGTAGAGCAGCCAAGCCAGCAGCACCGCCGGCAGCACCCCTATCAGCATGCGCACCATGGAAACCGCGACCAGCCCGGCCAGCATCTCCCACGGGCGCAGCGGGCTGACGAACACGTGCGCCAGGTTGCGGGACCATACCTCCTCCAGGAAGGTGATCGCGACGCCCATCTGGCTGCGCAGCGCGACCTCCCACAACAGCACGCCGCCCAGCAGCGCGGCTGCGGTGACGCCGGCGGACCCGCTTGCCCGGCCGGCGATGAAGCTGGCGGTGAAGCCCCAGATCAGCATCTGCAGGGTCGGCCAGTACGCCAGCTCCAGCAGCCGCGGCCAGGAGCCGCGGTAAAGCGCCAAGTGGCGGTAGCACAGCCCCCAGATGCGCCGTCCCGGCCCGGTCATGCCGCTTGCTGCCCTTCTTGAGGCCCTTCTGGCCGCCCTCCGCGGCGCCGGTCCCGCGCGATGTCCAGGAACACGGCTTCCAGGTCGTCACGCCCATAGCGGGCCAGCAGCGCCGCCGGGGTGCCGCGGTCCACCACGCGCCCTTGCTTCAGCATCAGCACGCCGGAACACAGCCGTTCCACCTCGGCCATGTTGTGGCTGGCCAGCAGGATGGAGCAGCCGCTGGAGGCACGGTAGCGCTCCAGCCAGGAACGCACCCAGTCCCCGGTGTCCGGATCGAGGCTTGCCGTCGGCTCGTCCAGCAGGAGCACGTCCGGATGGTTGACCAGCGACTTGGCCAGCGCCACCCGCGTCTTCTGGCCGGCTGACAGCTGGCCAGCGGGGCGATGCAGGAAGGACGTGAGCTCAAGCTGCTCCGCGAGTTCGGCGATGCGGCGCTCCAGCTTCGGCACGCCGTAGAGATGGCCGTAAACGCGCAGGTTCTCGGCAACGGACAGCCGCGCCGGCAGCGCCACGTAGGGAGACGAGAAATTCATCCGCGCCAGGGCGGCGAAGCGGTCCCGCGCCATGTCCCGGCCCAGCACCGTGATCGTGCCAGAGCTGGGGATCAGCAAGCCAAGCAGCATGGCGATCGTCGTCGTCTTCCCGGCGCCGTTGCCGCCCAGCAGCCCGAGCGTTTCGCCGCGGCCGACCGCGAAGGTCAGCCCATCCACCGCCGTCACCGCGCCATAGCGCTTGGTGAGCCCGTCCACCCGGATTGCTTCCATGCGGAGGAGTTAGGCTGCGTCCGCCCATTCTCCAAGTGACGCAGCCCCGTCCGCAATCGCGCCGGCGAACAGCCGAACTCCTACGGACCGGCCCCAGGCCAGCCCGTCCGGGTCGTCACCGCAATCGAGCACGAGCGTTTCGGCCGGAACGGCGTCGAGCAGCGGTCCCGCCTCGTCCGGGAGGCTGGCCGCCCACGGCACCGCCAGGTAGTCCAGCGCCATGGCCGCTGGCGGCAGCACGGCCAGCAAGCCGGGCGTGGCTTCCCGCAACATGACCCGGTAGTCGCGGGCACGGGCGAAGCCGCGGGCGAAGGCGAACGCCGCCGCGTCGGATGCCACGTCCGCCGGGGCAAGCGCGATGACCACGCGACCGCGCAAGGAGGCAGGCAGCGCGGCGTCAAACCGCAGGAACTCCGGGCCGAGCAGGCTGGACACGTTCAGGTCCAGCGCGAACGGCCCTGCGAGCGCCAACTCGCCCGGGCTGGCGAGCAGCGACAGCATGCGCCGGTCCAGCGTGCGGGTCAGCCGGCGGAGCAGCCAGGGGTCTCCCGCAAGATCGCAGCCCGGCGTCAGCTCCGTCCCAAGCTCGGCCAGCGAGAGCGTCCGCCGCTCCCACTCGGCCGATGGACCAGCAGGGCCGAAACACCAGACCGTTTGGCGGCGTGCGAAGCGGGCCAGGTCGGCCTGCGCCAGCATCGTCTCCAGCAAGATGAGGGATGCCGGGTCCAACGGCGGGTCCGGCGTCGGCTCCACGGCAGCCTTGGGCCACTCCTCGGCCAGCGCGGCGAGCAGCAGGTCCCCGTTTTCCGGCAGGTCGTACAGGAACACGAGGTCGCGCAGAGACGGCGCTGGGACGGCGGCATCGGCAAGCAGGTGGTCCAACGCATCGACGACATCCAGCAACGCCGCTTCTGCTTCACCACGCCACGCGACCGCCAAGCGTGGACCCGCCAATTGAAACAGGTCGGCACGGGGGCAGCCCAAGAGCGGAGTCAGGGCGGCTTCCGCCAGGCGGCGGTGGTGGGGACGGGACAGCGCAGGCGGCAGGCGATCCAGGCGGAGCAGCATGACCTGTCGCGCAACACAAGCAGCCGCGCAATCGGCAACCAGGGCGGCCAACCGCTCGTCCGCGGATGCCGTCACTCGACGCCGGCGAACGTTTCAGGGGAATGGCAGGCGTCCAGCAGCGCGAGGTCGCGGCAGCCAACTCGCCCGGCCGGCCCCGTGGCGGCTGCCCGGTCGATACATTCACGCAACGAGCAGCCGGCGGCATGGCGGCAGGTGGACAGGCGCGCGGCTGCCAGCATCGCATCGACGTGGCGGCCCTGGAAACGGCGAATGCCATGCGCCCGGCCCCAGGTGAGCGCCGCCTCGGTCTCCGCCCGATGCAGCACCACCCGCTCGGGGCCGAGCGCCGCGACCGCCTGCGACAGCAGGCGCCGTTCCCGGCCCGGCAGGTTCGCCATCCGGGGCGACCAATCCAGCTTCACAAGATCCGGCGCCAGGGCAGCCGGGCAGGCCAGCGAGAGCACGGCGTAGTCGAGCCCGTCCAGCACCAGGCGGCACCCGGCTTCACGCAGCCGGCGGCAAGCGGCAGTGAAGCGCGGCAGGTCGGCGACCGCTTCCAGGAACTGCACCTCGATCCCCAAGCCGGCATCCGGCGGCAAGGTGGCGGCCAACTGGGCGAAGCCGGGGGACAGAAGTCCACAAACTGTCAGGTTCAGGTGCAGCGCCGGCCCGCTCGCCAGCAACCCGGCGGCGACCGCGTCCAGCACCCGCCGGTCCAGCCTGGCCGCGAGGTGGCGAAACAGGAACGGGTCCGCCGTGAACGGCACTGGTGCGCCCATCCGTGCTTCCAGCGCCGCCAGCGACACGCTGAGTTCCTGATACAGCGGCGCCAGCCCATGCCGGGTGACGCAGACCGCGGTCTGGCGCCGGATGAGTTGCTCCACCGACGCGGAAGCGAGCACTGCCTCGACGGCGGCAATGGCGCCGAGTGGAACCGGCGCATCCTCCGCCGCCAGACCGTGCGCCGGTGGCGCCGGAAGGTAGGCGCGGGCGAGCGGTTCGTCCTCCGGCAGGGTCCACAAGGCGAGCAGCCGGTCAGCGCCGGGGGCTTCGGCGCGGAACAGGTGAGACAGGGTCGACACCAAGCGGGCGCCCGCAGCCGGCTCGGTCAGCAAGAGCAGGTCCCCGTTGGCACAGGCGAACACTTGGCCGCCATGGGCCTGCACCGCGGCGTCCAGCAGGTTGGCAGCGATGCGCCGGTGGTGGGGGCGGGGACCTGGGGCGTGCAGGTGCGACAGGTGCAGCATCAGCAGCGCCACCGGCGACCGGCTGCGGGACGACCAGTCCAGGCCGAGATGCAGCGCCTGCTGCAACGGGTCAGACACCGCGGCACCGCCCGCCAGGGTCACCCGCGTCCTGCCGTGCCGCCGCTCCCCGTTCACCAGCATGCCATTCCTCACCCAGCCTTCCAGCGGCTACACTGCGCGGCGATGATTACGGAACCATTAACCCGGCCTGCGCCGGGATGGCTGGCGTCCGGCGCGCGTGTTTACGCGATCGGCGACGTCCACGGCTGCGACGGACGGCTGGCCGCCTTGCACCGGTCTGTGGCAGAAGACCTGCGCCGCCGCCCGGTGCCGTGCCCGCTGCTGGTGCATCTCGGCGACTACGTGGATCGCGGGCCGGAGTCGGCCCAGGCCGTCCGGCGGCTCGCGTCCGGCGCAGCTACAACGGGCTGCCCTATGGTCTGTTTGCGCGGCAACCACGAGCAGATGCTGCTGGACGCGCTGAGCGGCAAGCGCAGTTCCATGCATCACTGGCTGACGAACGGCGCCGAAGCGACCCTGCGCAGCTGGGGCACCCGGCCCGGGGCGCCAGTGGCGGCATGGCGCGCGGCCATGGCGCCGGAACTGCCATTCCTCCATGGCCTGAAGCTCCATCACCAGGTGGACGGCTACGTGTTCGTCCATGCCGGCCTGCGCCCGGGCACGGCCCTGGCGGATCAGGCCACCGACGACATGCTCTGGATTCGGGAGGGTTTCCTCGACTGGAACGGCCCCTTGCTGCCGGAAGCGCCGGGGGTCGCCGCCGTGCACGGCCATACGCCGTCAGATGGGCC
Organism: uncultured Acetobacteraceae bacterium; assembly: GCA_964245075.1. GTDB lineage: Bacteria > Pseudomonadota > Alphaproteobacteria > Acetobacterales > Acetobacteraceae > LMUY01. The sequence continues at coordinate 2,867 of CAXTLC010000069.1, read as the reverse complement.
GGAGATGTCGGGCCAGCGTATCGGGATCGACACGGGAGCGGTTGCCGGCGGCGCACTGACGTGCGCGGTGCTGGAAGGGCGCCGCGTCCATTTCCTCGTCGCTTGAGCGCCGCCTATGACGCTTGGAGGCCGAGCACGTCCGTCATGTCATACAACCCCGGCCCGCGTCCGACGACCCACTGGGCGGCCCGCACGGCGCCGACCGCGAAGCTGCGCCGGTCGAACGCGCGGTGGGTCAACGCGATGTGCTCGTCGGCGGCGGCGAACAGCAACGTGTGCTCCCCCACCACCTGGCCGCCGCGTAGGGCGGCGAACCCGATGGCGCCCGGCTTGCGCGGGCCGGTATGGCCGCTGCGGCCACTCTCCATCACGTCAGCCAGCGCCACCCCGCGGCCACGTGCCACCGCACGGCCCAGGCCAAGGGCCGTGCCGGACGGCGCATCCACCTTCTGGCGATGGTGCATCTCCACGATCTCGGCATCGTAGCGTTCGGCCGGCAGGGCAGCGGCCAGGCGCTCGGCAAGCGCCAACACGATGGCGACGCCCGGCGAGAAGTTGGGCGCGTAAACGACAGGAACCACGCATGAAGCGTCGCGCACCGCCGCTTCATCCGCATCCGTCAGCCCGGATGTCCCTAGCACCCAGGCGATACCAGAGCCCGCCAGAACCGCCGCGTGCTCGGCGACAGCCTTCGCGTTGGTGAAATCGATCACCACGTCCGCTTGCGGCAGCAGGTCCGCCAGCCTGGTTCCGGAGCGGGAAGAACCGCCGGCGAAAGGAAGGCCGGCGCGCATGACCTCCTCCTCCAGTAGCCGGCCCATGCGGCCGGAAACTCCGGCAAGGGCGATGCGAGCTGCCATGGCGGTTCGCGGCGGCCTTCCGGTCAGCTACGCCCGTCGAAGAAGGCGGACACCTTGGCGAAGAAGCCTTCCGTCTCCGGGCTGCCGTCCTTGTGGCGCTTCGCTTCCGCCTCGAACTCCTCCAGCAACTCGCGCTGCCGCTTGGTGAGCTGTTGCGGCGTTTCCACCGCGACCTGCACGTACATGTCCCCACGGGCCGCGCTGCGAAGGACCGAGAAGCCCTTGCCGCGCAGGCGGAACTGATCGCCGCTCTGCGTGCCCGCGGTCACTTTCACCTTGGCCCGGCTGCCGTCGATCACCGGCACCTCAACATCCCCGCCCAGTGCCGCCTGGGTCATGCGCAGCGGAACCCGGCAGTAGATGTTCGCGCCATCGCGCTGGAATATCTCGTGCGGCCGGATCGCGACGTGAACGTAAAGGTCACCGGACGGCGCGCCTGCCGCTCCCGCCTCGCCTTCGCCCGCAAGCCGGATACGGACGCCGTCCTCCACTCCCGCGGGAACGGAAACGGAAAGCGTGCGGTCCCGCGCCACCGTTCCCGCGCCGCTGCACGCCCGGCACGGGTTGCGCACGATCCGGCCGGAGCCGCCGCAGGTCGGGCAGCTCCGCTCCACCAGGAAGAACCCCTGCTGCGCCCGCACCTTGCCGTTGCCGCCGCAAGTGGTGCAGGTTTCCCGCTCGGCCTGCTTGTTCGCGGACCCGGTGCCCGCGCAGGCGTCGCAGGCCACCCGGGTCGGCACGCGAAGGTCGACCTTGGCGCCGGCATAGGCGTCGACCAGGTCGATCTCGACTTGCGCCCGCAGGTCGGACCCGGCGCGCGTGCGTGCGCCGCCAGCCCGGCGCCCCCCCATGAACTCGCCGAACATCTGGTCGAAGATGTCGCCCAGGCCGCCTTCCTGGAACCCGAAGCCGGCGGACGCGCCTCCGCCGCCATTCTCGAAGGCGGCGTGGCCGAACCGGTCGTAGGCCGCGCGCTTCTGGTCATCCCGGAGGACGTCGTAGGCCTCGTTGATTTCCTTGAACTTGGCTTCCGCCGCCTTGTCGCCCGGATTGCGGTCCGGGTGGTATTTCATCGCCAGCTTGCGGTAGGCGCGCTTGAGATCGTCGGCCGAGGCGTCTCGATTGGCTTCCAGGAGAGCGTAGAAGTCTTGCTTTGCCACTTCGGTCCTCGGAACAGGAAGGCGAGGGACGCTCCCCCGGGACGCTGCCAGGACTGAAGCGGCCCCTCACCCCAGTCTTTAACCCCAATTTTTCGGCGAAAGACCCCGGGGATTGCTCCGAAGAACAATCCCCGGGAAAGCTCAGGCCGACTTCTTGCGCTCGTCCACTTCCTCGAACTCGGCGTCGACCACGTTCTCGCCCGGCTTGCCAGCCGCCTCCGGCTCGCCGGGGGCGGACGCCTCGGACTGCGCCTTGTAGACGGCCTCGCCGATCTTCATGGCAGCCTGCGTCAGGCGCTCGGAGGCGGACTTCAGCGCGGCGGTGTCCGAGCCTTCCAACGCGGACTTGGCAGCCGCGACGGCGGCCTCAGCCTCGCCCTTGTCGGCGGGCGGCAGCTTGGTGCCGAACTCGGCGAGGTTCTTCTCCACCAAATGCACCGTGGACTCGAGCTGGTTGCGTGTCTCGACCTGCTCGCGCTTCGCCTTGTCGGACGCGGCGTTCGCCTCCGCCTCGCGCACCATCGTCTGGATGTCGGCCTCCGACAGCCCGCCGCTGGCCTGGATGCGAATCTGCTGCTCCTTGCCCGTAGCCTTGTCCTTCGCCTGGACCGACACGATGCCGTTCGCGTCGATGTCGAACGTGACCTCGATCTGCGGCACGCCGCGCGGCGCGGGCGGGATGTCCGCCAGGTCGAACTGGCCGAGCATCTTGTTGTCGGCCGCCATCTCCCGCTCGCCCTGGCTGACCTTGATCGTCACCGCGCGCTGGTTGTCGTCGGCGGTGGAGAAGGTCTGGCTCTTCTTGGTCGGGATCGTGGTGTTGCGGTCGATCAGCCGGGTGAACACG
>CAXTLC010000068.1:0-25554 GCA_964245075.1 uncultured Acetobacteraceae bacterium | reverse complement strand
GCCCTGGTCTGCCACATCGCGTATGTCGTCGACGGGCAGCCCTATTGCACGCCCACCTCGTTCTGGCGCGAGGGCGATCACCTATACTGGCACGGCTCCTCCGCCAGCCGCATGCTGCGCAGCCAGGCCGCGGGCATTCCGGTCTGCCTCACCGTCACCCACACGGACGCCATCGTGCTCGCCCGCTGCGGCTTCAACCACTCGATCAACTACCGGTCGGTGATGGCCTACGGCACAGCCCGGGTCATCGAGGACGGGGCGGAGAAGACGGCCGCGATGGACAGCTTCATCGACCGCTACTTTCCGGGGCGCTCGAAGCTGGTCCGCCCGGCGACCGGGAAGGAGATCAAGGCGACGACCTTTGTCGGCATGGACATCGAACAAGCCTCCGGCAAGATCCGCAACGAGCCCGTGCATGACGACGAGGAGGACTACGCGGTGCCGGCCTGGACGGCGCTGCTTCCGGTCCGCACCGTGATCGGCGCGGCGCAGGAGTGCCCCCGCCAGATGGACGGCGTCGTCCGGCCCGGGGGCATGGCCGCCTACGTGGACGGCCGGCCGCTCGACGAGGTCATGCTGGAGACATACCGCACGCTGTACCCCGAGGAAGGCTGACCGGGGTCACACCACCTTGTCGCGGATGAGCTGCGCCACCGGGACCGACGCGCGGAACGATGGGCGCTGCTCCAGCCGGTCGCTCATCGCCGCCAGGGCGGGATGGTCGCCGCGCCAGGGCAGCTCGGGAAAGCGCACGTCCAGGTAGCGCAGCACGGTCCCGGCGGCGATGTCCGCCAGGCCGAACCGGTCGCCGACCAGCCATTCGCGGCCGGCGGCGCCGGCGTCCGCGGCCCAGGACGCGAGCGCGCGCAGGCCGCCATCCACCTTGCGCCGCTGCCGGGCGATCCAGGGTGCGCTGCGGTGCCCCGGCTCGCGCTGGCGTTCCCAGAACAGGAGCACCAGCGCGTCGCAGATGCCGTCGGACACGACCTCGACCTGGCGCGCCGCCAGGATCGCGTCATCGCCGGGCGGCAGCAGCGGCGGCGCGGGGTGCTTGCGCTCGATCCATTCGAGGATGAAACGCGACTCGTAGATGCCCGACCCGTCGGGGAGCAGCAGCACGGGCAGCTTCTCCAGCGGGTTGTGGCGCGGGGTCTGCGTCGTCTCGTCCCAGGGCACTTCGGTGACCAGCTCGAACGGGATGGACTTCTCGGCCAGCGCGATGCGCACCTTGCGCGCATACGGGCTGGGCGTGGCGCTGATGAGCCGCAGGGTCATGGGCAAGTGGTCATGGGCAAGTCAGGCAACCCGCCGCCGGTCCGCGGTTCGCGCCCTCGCCCGTGCGGCCTTGCGGACCAGGCGCTTCCACCCGATCGCGACGCCGGTCACGCTGAACGCGAAGCCGCCTGCCAGCAGGACGAGCATCAGCGGCCTCCAAACGGCATTGTTGGAAAGGAATGGAAAGTCGAGCGTGTGAAGGCCGAAGTAGAGCCAGCGGTAAGCGCGCCGGCTCGTGTCCATCACCTCGATGACCCGTCCCGTGACCGGGTTCACGTAAACCGCCGAGTTCGCATCGTCCCTGACGACGACGCGCAGGCCGTCCCCGCCAATGCCATCGGCCGAACGCAAGTTGGCATAGACGTCGTCCGGCGGGATCGGGACCGGCCGCAGCACCGTCCGTCCCGGGTAAGCGGCCGAAACAGCGCGCCAGACGGCATCCGCGGAGAACAACGGCGCGGGCGAGAGCGGAATGGAGGCGCCGGCGACCTTTGTCCCGCCGCCCGCGCCGCGCGCCACCAGGTACGGCTCGCCGGCAAGTGCGACGACCTCGATCTCCGACGCCGGGAGAAGCCGCTGAACCATGCCGGGTGTCACCGCGCCGGCTGCGGCTGCGGTCGTCAGGCCGGTGTATGCGCTGGCCTGGGCATCCGACATCTCGCCGGTCGAGAAGAAACGCCCGTGGTCCATGGACAGCCAGCCGCTCAACATCCAGGTGAACACGAACCCGGCCACGGCCAGGCCGCCGACATGGTGCCACTGCAACCAGCCGTGGTAGGGCGAAAGGCGGCCTCGCTTCAGCCGCGCCACCCCGCGCCAACGCGCGACGCCGAGCCAGATTCCGGCGATCGTCACGGCCACGCCGAGCAGCGAGAACCACCAAACCGTCCGGTCCCAGACCATCCAGCTCTGGCGCAGCACGGTCGGATATATCCAGTGCACCACCGCGCCGGCGTAGTTCCAGGCCCGCTCGAACCGCGTCGTTCGCTGCATGACCTCACCGGAACGCTGCGAGACGTAGAGCTGGGTCCCGGCCTCGTCACCGAAGGAAACCTTGTAGAACGGGCGATAGCGGTCAAACCGGTGGTGAACCATCCATTGGTCGTAGTCCATCGGCTCCGACACGGCGGCAGGAGGGATTTGGGCGAAAGCGCCCGCTATCGAACCCGCGGCATCCTGGCTGAGCCCAGGCAAAACGCGGCCGGTGCTGGCTGAAACCATCATCTGCGGGCCTTTCGCAGGATTCAGGACGTAGGTCGCTTGGCCGTTGACCTGCAACAGCCGGACGCGGGCCGGCGACGCGATGCCGGACGCCGCGACCGCCGCGGCTGGCGCCACGATCACCTGCCCGCCTTCGATCGGGGCTCCCCTGGCGACCCGCGCGCCATCCCCCAGAAACGGGTAGGGCACGTACATCATGACCGCGCCGGATGCGAACCACATCGCGATGAACAGGCACATGACGATTCCCGCCCAGCGATGGAACACGACGGTGCCCCGCATCGCGGCCTTGCCCAGTCTCGGCCGCGGAACTGCCGTTTCGGATGCATTCATGAACGGTTCCCTCCAGGACGGAGCGCGGCCTTGGCGGCGTCAGGGACCGTAGCGTCATTCAGCCACATCACGCAAAAGCAGCCGGTCACCCCATCAGGTCGCGCACCGCCGCCAGCAGCTGCGTCATCGCGAACGGCTTCAGCAGCCCCCGCTCCCGCTCCCCCAGGGTGCGGCGGCGCACCGCGATGTGCGTGCCGGATACGTAGATGACCCTGAGCGCCGCATACTGCGCCAGCGCTTCCGCAGCGATCTGGAACCCGTTCGGCCCGTCGCGGCCCAGCGAGCGGTCCGCCACCAGCAGGGCACGGCCTTCCACCGCCGCCAGCGCCACCTTCGCCTCCATGCCCGTGGCGGCGCCGATCACGGCATACCCGGCGTGGACCAGCCCGTCGGCGAACAGCTCCCGCTGGACATGGTCATCCTCCAGCAGGATGACAGGAATGGCGCCCCCGCTCACCGGGCAGAGCATAGCCGGGCGGCGCGGAACTTGAAGGGCCCCAGCCGGCGAGACAGCAGCCCGGACGCCTGGTAGAACCGGCCCGGTTCCAACAAGGAGCATACCATGACCGACGCAAACCTCCGCCATTCCGACCACCCGATCGACAAGCTGTTCCTCCAGCGGTGGTCTCCCCGGGCGTTTACCGGCGAGGAGATCAGCGAGGCCGATCTGATGACCCTGTTCGAGGCGGCGCGCTGGGCCCCGTCCTCCTACAACTCGCAGCCTTGGCGCTTCATCTACGGCCGCCGCGGCACGCCGCATTTCGACAAGCTGCTCAGCTTCCTCAACGAGTACAACCAGAGCTGGGCCAAGACCGCGTCCGCGCTGGTGGTGCTGGCCTCCAAGTCCCTCATGAACGTGCCGGGCAAGGACAAGCCGGTGCCGTCGCACAGCCACTCGATGGATGCGGGCGCGGCCTGGGGCAGCCTGGCGTTGCAGGCGACCCTGTCCGGCTGGCACACGCACGGCATGGTCGGCTTCGACATGGACCGCGCCTTTGCCGAGCTGAACCTGCCGGAAGGGACCCGGGTGGAGCAGATGATCGCCATCGGCCGCCAAGGCGACAAGTCCACCCTGCCGGAGGCCATGGCCGCGCGGGAAGCGCCGAACACCCGCCAGCCCTTGTCCGACATGGTGATGGAAGGCGTCTACAAGGCCGTCTGACCCGCTTCCCTCACGCCCGCTCCCCTCACGCGACGGCGTAGCTGCCGTCGCGGTAGAGCAGGCTGGGCAGGTCGCTGGCCACTGCCGCGACGATGGCGCCGATGAAGATGGTGTGGGTTCCCGCTTCCACGGCCTGCACCACGACGCAGTCGAACGCCACGGCGGCATTGGCCAGGATCGGCACGCCGGAGCCGAGTTCGACCCACTCGGCATGGTCGAACCGGTTGTCCAGGGAGGCGGAGAACGCGTCCGCCACCGATTGCTGGTCATGCGCCAGGTAGCTTACGCCGAACCGGCCCGCCGCGGCGATCACCGCCTGCGCGCTGCTGGACCGGTTGACGCAGACCAGCATCTGCGGCGGCTCGGCGCTGACGGAGCAGACGGCGGTCGCGGTCAGGCCGCCGCGGGTCCCCTGGTGCACCGTGGTGATCACCGTGACGGCGCCGGGCACCCGGCGCATGCAGGCGCGGAAGGTGTCACGGTCGATCAGGTTCGCCGGCAGGGCAATTCCGGCAGTTGGTTGCGTGTCCATGCGCCGATCTAGCACGGGGAAGGCCTTGCCCGGCAAGCACGCTTTGGGCGGCAGGGCCCAAGGGCACGTCTCGGGCGCAAGGCCCAAAAGCGGGGACCCGGGCCAGGGTCCAGGGCCAAGGTTCAGGGCCAGGACCGGAGCAAGCCTGCGCGACGCCGCCTGCCGCGGTGATGCGTCCCGCGCCGGCCATGCTATACTCCCTTGCTGTTCCGGCCGCTCATACCCTCGCGTCCATCCAAAGGTCCTACGCCCGCATGCCGATGCCGTACTCCGCCGACGACCTCCGCGCCTTGTTCGACGCGCGCACGCTCACCCGCGGGCGCAGCCTCGTGCTGCTCGGCGCGGTGGAGGTGGCGCTGGCAGGAGACACGGTCACCGCCGCAGTCGCCGATGCCGGCTCGCGCCGCACCGCGACGCTGACCCCCGTGGCGCGCGGGGAGCGGGTCGGCTTCGCGTCCCGCTGCTCCTGCCGCCTGCCGGCCTGCCAGCACTTGGCCGCGGCCGGGCTGGCGGCGCTGGACCGGTTCCCCGGGCTGCGCCGCCCGGCCGGGCTGGACGCGCCGGGCGCCGCGTCCCGCCCGGCGTGCCGGCTGTTGTTCGACGTGTCGGCCGCCAGCCCCCCGGTCGCCTGCACCGTGACCCCCATCCTGCTGGACGAGGCGACCGGGCGCATCACCGGCGCCGCGGTCGCCGCCATCGCCGCGGACGCCGCCTCGACCGCGGAAGACAAGCTGGTCGCCGGCCTGCTGGACGGCCCGCGGACGGAGGTCACGCCGGAGCAGTTGGACGCGGTGCTGGGCGCGCTGCTGCAATCCGGCCATGCGCGCTGGACGGCCACCCGGCGGCTGATGCGGCCGGGGCCGCCGCGCTCCTTCGATGCCGCGGTGCCGCCGCCGCTGCCGGCCCGCTCCGCCGTGCTGATGGGCACGGGCGGAAGCTGGTACGTGGACGCCGCCACCGGCGCCGTCGGCCAGGCCCGCTTCCGCGCCGCCGAGCCCAAGCCCGCCGCCAAGCCGCCCAAGGGCCGGCGCCAGGCCATCCCCCTGCCCGCGCTGCAAAGCGACTACGTCCTGGTGGAGGAGCGCACCGCCACCCCCGTGCTGCGCTTGAGCAAGCGCTACGGCCCGGACGAGGCCGGCGGCGTGGCCCTGCTGGACACGCTCACGCTGGATTTCGACTATGCCGGCACCAACGGCGGCAGCGGCCTGGCGGAAGGCGGCGACGGCCTCCACACCGTCCGCGTCGCCGGCCCGCGCGGGACGGAGTTCGCCCGGCGCGACCCGGCGGTGGAGGACGGGGCGGCGCAGCTGCTCGCCGAGTACGGCTTCGTGCAGCTCCGGGTGGAGGACGGCAGCAGCGGCAAGGGACGCCGCGTGCACCTGCTGCGCGGCCCGGACGCCGCCGAGCAGTGGCACCGCTTCCTGATGCAGCGCGTCCCGGAGCTGCAAGCGGAAGGCTGGCGCTGCGCCGTCGAAGCCGGGTTCGGCCCCCGCGTCGCCAAGTCGGTCGGCGGGTTCGACGCGCGGGTGAGCGACGCGGAGCGCGGCAGCTTCTCGCTGGACCTGGGCATCGAGGTGGATGGCGTGCGGGTGCCGCTGCTGCCCATCCTGGTCCGGCTGATGGAGCGCGGGCCGGAGGCGATGCGCCAGATGGGCGACGACCTGGTCACCAGCCTGGAGGACGGCCGCGTGGTGCGCCTGCCGGCCGAGCGGGTGCGCCGCCTGATGGCCGTGGTGGGCGACCTGGTCGAAGCCGCCGCCAACCGCACGGACACCGCCCTGGTGCTGCCGGACGGCGAAGCCGCCGCCATGCTCGACCTGGAGGAGCTGCTGACCACGCGCTGGCAGGATGCCGCCGCCGTCGCCGCCACCGCCGAGCGCTTCCGCGACGTGCCGGAGATGGCGGAGATCCCCGTCCCGCCCGGCTTCACCGCGACCCTGCGGCCCTACCAGCAGCATGGGCTGAACTGGTTGCAGCACCTGCGCGAGCACGGGTTGGGCGGCTTCCTGGCCGACGAGATGGGCCTGGGCAAGACCGCGCAAACCATCGCCCACATCGCCGCCGAGCACGATGCCGGCCGGCTGGACCGCCCGGTGCTGGTCGTGCTGCCCACCAGCCTGATCGCCAACTGGCAGGCCGAGCTGGCCCGCTTCGCCCCCCACCTGGAGGTCGCCGTGCTGCACGGCCAGGGACGCGAGGCGATCCGTGCCCGGCTGGACGGCGTGGCCGTGGTGCTGACCACCTACGCCGTGCTCGCCCGCGACGCGGAGGAGATGCGGGAGATCGCCTGGCACATGGTGGTGCTCGACGAGGCGCAGGCGATCAAGACGCCGGAAGCCAAGGCCACCCGCGCCGCGTGCCAGTTGGAGGCGCGGCATCGCGTCTGCCTGTCCGGCACGCCGATCGAGAACAACCTGGACGAGCTGTGGTCCCAGTTCGCCTTCTTGCAGCCGGGCCTGCTGGGGGATCGCCGCTCCTTCAGCAAGCGCTTCCGATCGCCGATCGAGAAGGACGGCGATCCGCAGCGGCGTCAGCAGCTCAGCCGGCGCATCCGCCCGTTCATCCTGCGCCGCACCAAGGCGGAGGTGGCGTCAGACCTGCCGCCGAAGGAGACGATCCTGCGCCACATCACCCTGGGCGCCGAGCAGCGGGAGCTGTACGACACCATCCGCGCCACCCTGCACGACACCGTGCGGGACCAGCTTTCCGAGATGGGGCCGAACCAGGGCCGCTTTGTCGTGTTGAACGCCCTGCTCAAGCTGCGGCAGGCCTGCTGCGACCCGCGGCTGGTGAAGCTCGCCTCCGGGCAGAGCGAAGCGGGGTCGGCCAAGCTGGACACCCTGCTGGAGATGATCGGCGGCATGCTGCCGGAAGGCCGCCGCATCCTGGTGTTCAGCCAGTTCACCTCCATGCTGGACCTGATCAAGCCGCGGCTGCGGGACGCCGGGCACGGCTTCGTGGAGCTGCGCGGCGACACGCGGGACCGGGCGGAGCCGGTGCGCGCGTTCCAGGCCGGCGAGGTGCCGCTGTTCCTCATCAGCTTGAAGGCGGGCGGGCGGGGCCTGAACCTGACGGCGGCCGACACGGTCATCCACTACGACCCGTGGTGGAACCCGGCGGTGGAGGACCAGGCGTCCGACCGGGCGCACCGCATCGGCCAGACCAAGTCCGTGTTCGTCTACAAGCTGGTCGCCGCCGACACGGTGGAGGAGCGCATCATCCGCTTGCAGGAGCGCAAGGCGGAGCTCGCCGGGCTGGCGTTCGACACGGAGGTGGAAGGCGCCGGGCTGGACGCGGAGGACCTGGAGTACCTGCTCGCCTCCGAAACGCAGCGCCGCGCCGCGTAGGGATTGAACTTGCGCGCGGTCCAGGCGTCAGATGCGTTACGCGGGTCGGAGAATATCGTGACGGGCATTGTGGTCATTACCGGGGCAGGCGCCGGCGTCGGGCGTGCCACCGTGCGCGCCTTCGCGTCCGCTGGGTACGACGTCGGCCTGATCGGCCGCGACAGGAGCCGGCTGGAGGAAGCCGCGGGCGAGGTCCGCGCCATGGGCCGGCGGGCGCTTCCCGTCGTGGCGGACGTGGCGGACGCCGGGGCGGTCGACGATGCCGCCGACCGGATCGAGGCCGGGCTGGGGCCGATCACCGTCTGGGTCAACAACGCCATGTCCACCGTGTTCGCCCCGGTGAAGGACACCACGGCGGACGAGTTCCTGCGCGGAACGCAGGTGACCTACCTCGGCCAGGTCCACGGCACGATGGCGGCGCTGCGCCACATGCGGCCGCGCCGGGCGGGCACGATCGTGAACGTCGGGTCCGCGCTGGTGTACCGCTCGGTGCCGTTGCAGGCGGTGTACTGCGGCGCCAAGTCCGCCGTGCGGGGCTTCACCGACAGCCTGCGGTCCGAGCTGATCCACGACCGGGCCGGCATCCACCTCACCATGGTGCACCTGCCCGCGGTCAACACGCCGCAATTCGACTGGGCGCGCAACAAGCTCGGCTACCAGTCGCAGCCGGTGCCGCCGGTGTACCAGCCTGAGGTGCCGGCCCGCGCCATCCTGTTCGCCGCGACCCACGAGCGGCGGGAGGTCTGGGTCGGCCTGCCGACGGTGGTGGCGATCATGGCCAACCGGATCGCGCCGGGCTTCGCCGACCGTTACTTGGCCAAGCACGGCTACACCGGCCAGATCACGTCCGTCCCGCAGCCCGAAGGCCCGCCCGGCAATCTGTTCGAGCCGGTGACGGACCGCCACGTCGCGGCGCACGGCCGGTTCGACGAGCAGGCGCGAAACGGCAGTTGGGAGATGTTCACCGAGCGCCATCGCGGCCCGGTCCTCGCCGCCGCGGCCATGGCGCTGATGGGCCTGCACCTGCTGGCCCGGCGCTACAGAATCTGAGCGGGGACAGGCCATGGCGGATCATTACGACCTCATCGTCATCGGCAGCGGCCCCGGCGGCGCGTCCCTGGCCCACCGGCTGGCGCCGACCGGCAAGCGCATCCTGATGCTCGAGCGCGGCGACTACCTGCCGCGCAGCCGTGACAACTGGGACTCCAAGGTCGTGTTCGTGGACGGCACGTACCAGACGACGGACACCTGGTACGACTCCAAGGGGAACTCGTTCCACCCCGGGCTGCACTACTTCGTCGGCGGCAATTCCAAGGTGTACGGCTCCGCCCTGTTCCGGCTGCGCGAGCGGGACTTCGAGGCGGTCCGGCACGAGGACGGCACCTCCCCCGCCTGGCCGCTGCGCTACGCCGATTTCGCGCCGTTCTACACGGAAGCGGAAAAGCTCTACGCCGTGCACGGCCAGCGCGGCGAGGACCCGCTGGAACCCCCCGCCGACTCGGCCTACCCGCACCCGCCCGTTTCCCACGAGCCGCGGGTGCAGCACCTCAACGACCGCTTCGCCGCGGAGGGCCTGCACCCGTTCCACCTGCCGCTCGGCATCCTGCTGGACGAGAAGGACGGCCGCGCCACCCCCACCAGCGTCTGCATCCGCTGCAACGCCTTCGACGGCTTTCCCTGCCTGCTGAACGGCAAGGCGGACGCGCAGGTCATGTGCGTGGACCCGACGCTGGCCGCGCACCCGAACTTCACCCTGCTGACCAACGCCTATGCCTCCCGCCTGCAAACGGATGCGGCCGGCCGCACCGTCACCGGCGTGCACGTCACCCGCAACGGCGAGGAGGAACTGTACACCGCCGACATCGTGGTGGCCGCCTGCGGCGCGCTGTCGTCCGCCCTGCTGCTGCTGCGCTCGGCCAGCGACAGCCACCCGAACGGGCTGGCGAACGGCTCCGGCCAGGTCGGGCGCAACTACATGCGGCACAACCAATCGGTGCTGATGGCCCTGATGCGCCAACGCAACGACACCGTGTTCCAGAAGACCCTCGCCGTCAGCGACTTCTACTTCGGCGCCGACGACTGGGAGTACCCGCTGGGCCTGATCCAGATGTGCGCCTCCTCCGACGCCGAGCAGATCAAGGGCGAGGCGCTGCCCGCCTGGCTGGACTGGCTGCCGGACGTGCCGTTCAGCGAGATGGCCAGCCATTCGATGGACTTCTGGTTGTCCTCTGAGGATTTGCCTATCCCGGGGAACCGCATCTACTACGACGGCGGCAAGGTCAGGCTCGATCTCACAGAAACCAACCTGGAGGCGCACCGCCGCCTCAGGAAGAAGCTGGAGCACTACCTCGCCAAGGCCGGGTCGCACCCCGTGCTGATCGAGCGTGGGCTATACCTCGGCAAGGACATCCCGATCGGCGGCACCGCGCACCAGGCCGGCACGCTGCGCTTCGGCACCGACCCGGCGTCCAGCGTGCTGGACCTCCACTGCAAGGCGCACGAGCTGGACAACCTCTACGTGACGGACGCCGGCTTCTTCCCGTCCATCGGCTCGGTGAACCCGACGCTGACCATCATCGCCAACGCCCTGCGCGTGGCCGAGCACCTCCGCGAACGCCTCGGCGCGTGAGGGGGGGCGCATGAGCGTGCTGATGACGGTGGCGGTGCGCTACCTGCTGGTGGTGCTGTTCTTCCCGTTCTCGGCCCTCGACAAGGCGCTGAACTTCCGCGGCGCCGTGGGCCAGGCGAAGGAGCTGACGGGGTCGAACGGGCTGGCCACGGCGCTCATCCTCGCCGGGCTGGCGGTGGAGATCCTGATGCCGCTCGGCATCCTGACCGGCACGGCCGACCGGCTGGCCGCCTTCGTCATGGCGGGCTACTGCGGCGTCACCGCGCTGTTGTGGAAGCAGTTCTGGAAGCCGGGCGACTTCTGGGCCGGCAGCGACAGCAAGGGCCGCACCCTGTTCTGGGACTTCCTGAAGAACTTCTCGCTGGCGGGCGGCTTCCTGCTGATCACCTTCGGCACCGCCACGCTCGGCGAGTTCGCGAGCCATCCCTTCTCCTCCACCCACCCCTACGCGCAGCCGGAGCAGCCATGACCGACAAGCCCCGCATCGGCTATTGGCACCTCTGGGTCGGTGACGACGGCGTCAGCCATCAGCAGCACTGCGAATTGACCGAGTGGGAGCTGAAGGGCGTCGGCGGCGCGGACCCGCAGTGGAACAACAAGCAGGCCCGCTCGGAAGCGACCCCCGTCTTCACCGTCCAGCCGGTCGGCTGGGTCGGCACCTGGCACGAGAACCCTGCGCCGCAGTGGATCGTGGTGCTGTCCGGCCGCTGGTGGATCGAGAGCATGGACGGCGCCCGCGTCGAGCAAGGCCCAGGCGAGTTCTCCTTCGGCGAGGACCAGGGCTGCACCCAAGGTCCGGACGGCCGCAAGGGCCACCGCTCCGGCACGGTCGGGGACCAGCCCGCCGTGCTGATGACGGTGCAGCTGCACATCCCGCCCGTGCGGCGGCCCTGCCACTTCACCTGATGCCGCCCTGGCTGGAGCAGCACGACGAGCGGTTCCAGCCGCTCGTGCTGCCCAACGCGCCGCTGCTCACCCTGGGTGAAGGCTACGCCTGGCTGGAAGGCCCGGTGTGGTTCGCCGACGCCAACCAGTTGCTGGTCAGCGACCTGCCCAACGACCGCATCCTGCGCTGGACCGAGGACGGCGGCGTGTCCGTGTTCCGCCAGCCGTCCAACTTCGCCAACGGCCATTCCCGCGACGCGGCCGGTCGCCTGGTCGGCTGCTCCCACGGCGGCCGCTGCGTCACCCGGACCGAGCTGGACGGCAGCGTCACGGTCCTGGCCGACCGCTTCCGCGGCAAGCCGCTGAACGGCCCGAACGACGTCGTGGTGTCCCGCGACGGCGCCGTCTGGTTCACCGACCCGCATTACGGCGGCAACACCGATTACGAGGGCGGCAAGCACACGCCGGAACTGCCGCCCACGGTGTACCGGCTCGACCCCGACGGAACGCTCGCCGCCGTCGCGGACGACTTCGAGGGTCCGAACGGCCTGGCGTTCAGCCCGGAGGAGGACCGCCTCTACATCGCCGAGTCCGGGCGGCAGTTCGCCCGGAACCCGGTGCGGCACATCCGGATGTTCGGCGTGGCCGGCGGCCGCCTGAGCGGCGGCCGGGTGTTCCACGCCGTGTCCCCGGGGTTCGCCGACGGCTTCCGCTGCGACGGGGACGGCCGGGTGTGGAGCAGCGCAGGGGACGGGGTGCACTGCATCGACCCGGACGGCACGCTGCTGGGCAAGGTGCTGACCGGGGTCACCGTGTCCAACCTCGCCTTCGGCGGGCGCAACCGCTGCCGCCTGTTCATCTGCGCCTCCCACGCGCTGATGGCGGTCTATACCAACGTGCGCGGGGCGCAGCGCCCGTGACGGTCCGCGCGGCCCGGCTGCTGCGCGTCGAGCTGACGGTGGCGGAGCTGACCCCCGCGGAGAACTTCTACGTGGACGCGCTCGGCTTCACCTCGCTGGGCCGCAGCGACGTGGACCCCGGCACGGCGGCGCTGCTCGGCGCGGACCGGGTGCGCCAGGTGCTGCTGCGCCGCGGCGGCCAATTGCTGGCCTTGCAGGCGTTCCGCCCGGCCGGCGCGCCTTACCCGGCCGACGCGATCGCCTGCGACCAGGTGTTCCAGCACATCGCCCTTCCCGTGCCGGACATGCGCCTCGCCTACGCCCGCCTGCTGCCGTTCTCGGCGGCCCCGATCAGCGGCGATGGCCCGCAGCAACTGCCGGAAGCATCCGGCGGCGCGGTGGCCTACAAGTTCCGCGACCCGGACGGCCATCCGCTGGAGCTGATCGAGTTCCCGGACCACCACGGCGACGGCATCGACCATTCCGCCATCGCCGTGACGGACGCGGAACGCAGCATCGCCTTTTACTGCGGTGAACTCGGGCTGACAGTGGCCGCCCGGCAGACCAACACGGGCCCGGAACAGGACGCGCTGGACGGATTGCAGGGCGCACGGGTCGATGTCGTCGCCTTGCAGCCCGGACAGGCGACCCCGCATATCGAACTGCTGGCCTACCGCGCGCCGCCCGGCCGCCCGGCCGGCCCGTCGCGGCCACGCGACGTCGCCGCGGCCCGGCTCGTGCTGGAAGCGGGCGGCCTGCCGGATGGCCAGCCCAGGCTGGCGCACGACCCGGACGGGCACGCGCTGGTGCTGCTTCCTGCGTGATACGAAAAAACCTGCTGCTAAACCCGGCTGCGACGGTCCGCCAAGCCGACCAGCGCAACCGCCAGCCCGGCGGCGACCGCGTCCTCGGTCAGCGCCCGCGTCCAGTCCGCGCCCGAGCGCGTGGCCCCGCCCCGCGCCGCACGGCCCAGCAGCGTGCCCACCACCGCCCCCGCCATGCCGGACAGGGCGCTGCCCAGCAGCGATGCATCCCGCCCGCCCAGCGCCGCGCCGCCGGCCGCTCCGATGGCGAGCCGCGCCAGAAAGGAAGGCACGATGCGGCGGTCGGGCGCGAACGGCATCTTGTCGCCCGCCATCTCGGCCAGGGCGGCGGCCGTGGCGAGCCCGCGCGAGCGGGTGCCGCCCGGAATCCAGCTCGTCCGCGTCCGCCCCAGCGAGGCGGCCCAGCTCAGCGCGGCGCTGGCCGTCATGCTGCGCAGCCCGGCCACGAAGCCGATGCCGAACGGCGCCCAATGACCCTTTATCGTATGTCTTTCCCTTTGACGCAGGAGAAAGGCCCGGCCGCTGGATGAGTTGCAGCCAACACGCGGATGGGAATGCTGCGCCGCAACGAGAGCCTAGCTGCCATCAGGGCCGCGGCCACCGCCTTCGCTGAACACGGAGCGCTCAACCTCGATGAACGCCCCGATCATGGCCCGGTACGCCGCTTCCGCCACCGCAGGCGCCAGGCCAGCCTGACCGGCGAGCGCGCGGACCTTGGCGACCACCTGCTCTACCCGTTTCGGCGCTTCCACGGCGGCGTGGGAGGTTTTGAACCGGGCAGCCTGCTCCACGAAGCCGCCGCGTTCCGCCATCAGCCGGATGATGTCACGGTCCAGCCGGTCGATGTTCGCGCGAACCTCGTCGAGCGACTGCGCGTTCATCCCGCGTCTCCGCTGGGCCGCTCAGGAAACAGCGCCGCCGCCCCGATCGCAACCCCCGCGAGCGCCTCCACGTCCAGACGGCCGGATGCGCCGACCATGGCGACCGACGCATACCCGTTCCCTTCCGGCCCGCGATGGACGTGCACGACGCCCTGGGTCAGGTCGACGATCCAGAACTCACGGATGCCCGCCCTGGCGTAGAGCTCAAGCTTGACGCCACGGTCGGTGGCCAAGCTGGTGTCGGCCACCTCCACAAGCAAAAACACGTCCTCCGGGCCTGGATGCTGGGCCGGGTAGCCGCGCCACCGGGGGCGGACCAGCGCAATGTCCGGCTGGGGTTGCGTGGCGTCGTCCAGCACCACCGGATTCTGCACCCTGACCGTGGCGCGCCCGGCAGCCGCGGCGAAGAACGTCTGACTCAACGCGTCGACCGCGAGCGCGTGCCGGACCCCGATGGGAGACATGGCGACGAGTTGTCCTTCGATGAGTTCGACCCGGTCGTCGTCGCCGAGTATGCCGACCTCGGCCATGCGGTGGAACTCCGCCACCGTCAGGCGCCGCCGCGGCGCCGTGTGGCGGCTCAGAACGTCCGTGGACCCCGTACGCACCATCAGCCTCCGCCATCGGGAAGCGTCAGCATAGGAATGCGCTCCGGCGCCCGCAACGACGCAAGGCTACTGCCCCAGCGCCGCCTTGCCGGCCGCCAGCAGCGCCGCGTCCGGCTGCGGCGTGTGGACCCGCGCGCACAGCACGTCCCGCAGGTGCCGCTCCAGCGGGTTGGCGCGGGACAGCCCGTGGTTGCCCGTGAGCTTCATCGCTTCCTCCACCGCCCGGATCGCGTTCTCCGCCGTCACCGTCTTGACCAGGTTGCAGGCGGTGGCGCCCGGCCCGCCGGCGCGGTCGTGCTCGGCAGCCGCGTCGGCGACCAGGCGGCGGTTGGTGAGCAGCAACGCCTCGATCCCGCCCACCGCTTCCTGCACCCGCGGCAAGGTCGCCAGCGAGGCGCCTAGGTTGGCCGGAACCCGGCCGCGCAGGAACCCGAGCAGCCAGTCCCGCGCCGCCGTCGCCACCCCGGTGTACAGCGACGCGATCAACAGCGTGTTCCAGGCAACCTGCACCGGGTCCGGCCGCCACTCGCCGGGCAGCCGCAGGTCCACGGCGTGGTCCGCCGGAACGGGGGCGTCCGTGAACACCACGTCGTGGCTGCCGGTCGCACGCAGGCCAAGCTGGTCCCAGCTCGGCTCGATGGCGATCCCTGGCCCGGGTGCCGGCACGAGGAAGAAGCCGGCGCGCACCGGCAGCTCGTCCGTGCGGGCATAGACCAGCATCCAGCGCAGCCCCGGCGCGCCCGTCGAATAGATCTTGCGGCCGGTGATCGACCACCCGCCATCGGTGCGCCGGGCGATCGTTTCCGGCAGGCCGCCGCGGGCCGGGGTGCCGAGCGCCGGCTCCACCCGCAGCGCGTTGATCAGCGCCCCGTCGTTGGCGCTCCGGGCGACCCGGCTGCGCAGGTGGGCGGGCCAGCGCGGGTTGCGGCAGGACAGGTGAACGTGGATGAGCTGCATCGCCAGCACCAGCGCGGTGGACGGGCAGCCCTGCGCCACCGTGCCGACCAGCTCGGCCGCCCGCCCCAGCCCGGCGCCCGCGCCGCCCTCGGCCACCGGCGCGGTCAGGTTCAGCAGGCCCGCCTCCGCCAGCAGCCGGATGTTGTCGTGCGGGAAGCTGGCGTCACGGTCGTGCGCCGGGGCGCCCAGCGCGAACGCCGCCGCGAGCGACTGGTCCGGCAGCAACCCCCCAACCGGCATGTCCATCGGAATCTCCTTAATGCGCGGGTTCAAGCGCCCCGGGCGCCCCGGGCACCCCGGGCAACTCGACCCCCAGCGCCCGCAGCAGCCGCGACCGCAGCGCGCCGAATCCCGGCGTCGCCGGGGTGCGGGGCCGCGGCAGCCCTACCGTCAGGTCGGTCGCGAACCGGCCGGCTTCAAGCACCAGCACGCGGTCCGCGAGCAGCAGCGCCTCGTCCACGTCGTGCGTGACGATCAGGGTCGTGGGCGCGTGCGCCCGCCACAGGTCCAGCACCAGCGCGTGCATCCGCATCCGGGTCAGCGCGTCCAGCGCCGCGAACGGCTCGTCCAGCAGCAGCAGCTGCGGCTCGCGCACCAGCGCCCGGGCCAGCGCCGCCCGCTGCGCCTCGCCGCCGGACAGGGTGGCGGGCCAGGCATCGGGCCGGTGGCCGAGCTCCACCTCCCGCAACGCCGCTTCCGCCCTGTCCCGGCCGGCCCCCAGCCCGAGCACCACGTTCTCCCAAACCCGCTTCCAGGGCAGCAGGCGCGGCTCCTGGAACACCACCGCCGTCGGCCGCGGCAGGGCGACCGTGGCGTCCGCCGGCACCGGGTCCAGCCCGGCCAGGGTCCGCAGCAGCGTCGTCTTGCCGGACCCGCTGCGGCCCAGCAGGGCCACGAAGCTGCCCGGCGCCAGGTCCAGGTCCAACCCGTCCAGCACCGGCGGGCCGGCCCATTGCCGGGTCAGCCCGCGGACCCGCACCCCGCCGGGCGGAAGGCTCACCGCCGCACCAGGGTCGGCCGCCACGCCAGCAGGCGCCGCTCCGCCAGGCGCACCAGCCCGTCCGCCGCCAGGCCGAGCACGGCATACACCGCCAGCCCGACCACGATCACGTCCGTGCGCAGGAAGTCCCGCGCGTCGCTGATCATGTAGCCGATGCCCGCGGTGGCGTTGATCTGCTCCGCCACCACCAGCGACAGCCAGGCCACCCCCAGCGCGTAGCGCAGCCCCACCAGCCCGGACGGCAGCGCGCCCGGCAGCACGATCTCCCGGATGGTCCCCCAGCGGCCCAGCCCGAACACCCGCCCGGCTTCCAGCAGCTTCGGGTCGATGCCGCGGATGCCGGCGAACAGGTTGAGATAGACCGGGAAGGTGCTGCCCAGCGCCACCAGGGCGACCTTCGGCAGCTCGCCGATGCCGAACCACAGGATGAACAACGGCACCAAGGCCAGGAACGGCAGCGTCCGCAGCATCTGCATCGGCGCGTCCACCACGTCCTCGCCCAGCCGGCTCAGCCCCGCCACCACCGCCAGCGCCGCCCCGGCGGACACGCCGATGCCCAAGCCGACCGCCACACGCTGCAAGGAGACGAGCATGTTGGTCAGCAGCTCCCCGTCAACCGTCAGCCCCCAGGCCGTGGCGAGGATGGCGCTGGGCGCCGCCAGGATGCGCGGCGGCAGCACGCCGGTGGCGGACGCGGCCTGCCAAAGCAGCAGGAGCAGGAGGGGCGAGGCGAACCGGCGCAGGGCGGGCAGGCGCCAGCGCCGCCGCGCCGGCAGCGCCGCCGGGCTGACGGCGGTGGAGGCGCGCAGGTCGGGGACGGCTGACATGACGGACATGGCGATACTTTCCGCGGCTGCGTGGCGACCCAGAGAAGAAGTCCGGCTGGAACGCAACGGCTGAAATGTCGTGCCGAAATACGGCAAAGTCAAAGAGTTAAGTCTTCTTCCGGCCTCCCCCGGCGGAGTTGGCCATGTTGCCGGAAGCCAGGCCGGCGGTAGGTTTGTTCTTCGCTCAGCCTGCTGCCTGGGCCAGCTTCAGCAGGTTCGCGCAAGCCGCGTTGCGGCCGGCGAAGTCCTTCCACGCCGAGTCCTGCGCCACCGCCTTCCACCCGGCGAGGTCGTCCGCGGTCATGTCGGCGACCTTCGCCCCGGCCCGGGCATAGACGTCCGCCAGCGCCTGGTCATCCGCCTGCGCCGCTTCCAGCGCGAACCGCTCCTGCGCGGCCCCCGCGTCCGCCACCGCCGTTCGCTGCTCCGGGGTGAGGCTGTCGAACACCTGCTTGGACGCCAGCAGCGGCTCCAGCATGAACCAGAACGAGCCGCCCCGCGCCGTGGTGACGGCCATCGCCACTTCCTCCAGGCGGAAGCTGATCAGGCTGCTGGAAGACGTCACGGCCGCGTCGAGCGCGCCGGCCTGCATCGCGGCGTATGCCTGGCCGGGGATGACGGTGCTGGCGATGCCGCCCGCCGCCTTGAGCATCCGGTCCATCCCCCGCGAGCCGCCGCGGATCGTCAGCCCCTTCGCGTCGTCCGGCTTGCTCACCCCCTCCGCGCGGGACGCGATGCCGCCGCCCTGCCAGATCCAGGTCAGAATCCTCACGCCGCTCCGGTCCAGCACGGCCTCCAGTTCCTGCCCGACCGGCACCGTTCTCCACGCCGTGCCCTGCTGGTAGCTGGTCACCAGGCACGGCATCAGCCCGAGGTTGGCTTCCGGCAACTCGCCGCCGGCGTAGGCGAGCGGGAACAGCGCCAGGTCCAACGCCCCCCGGCGCAGGGCGGAGAACTGCGCCGGCGCCTTCATCAGCGAGGAGCCGGGATAGATCTCGAACGCGAGCCCGCCGCCCGTCCTCGTCCCCACGTCGGCGGCGAAGCGGCGCACCAGGCGGTCACGGAAATCCCCCTGCTCGGCGGTGCCGCCGGGGAACTGGTGGCTGATCTTCAGCACGCGCTTCCCGGCGGCGGCGCGGCCGGCGCGGATCAGGGCGGGGGCGGCGAGCAGGCCCAGGGCGGCACGGCGCGTCACCGTCATGGGGGACTCCCGGAAACGTCGGCATCGGATTGCCGCAAGGAAGGATCGGCATCGGATTGCCGCAGGGAAGGAGCGGCATCGGATCGCCGCAGGGAGGGATGGGCCAGGAGCCGGACCCGGAGGGAGCCGAACCCGGTCAGCCGCAATTCGTCCGGCCGAGCGCCACGCAGTCCTGGTTCCAGACATAGGCCTGCATCACCGGGAACAGCCGCCACCCGAGCAGCCCCAAGGCGAGCAGGCCGCCGAGCACCAGGACAGGGAAAAGGCGGGAAGGCGGCGGGTCGGACACGGCCGGCCGGTTAGCACGCCGCGGCAACGGGACGCCAGCGCGCCGGTTTCGCGTCGCACAACGTGATCTTGGCAGCCGCTCCCTTGTCGCTGGGGCTGCCGGGGGCTAGGTGCAGAGGGAAAGAATGAATGGGGGCGCACCATGTCGCAAGCGGCCGAAAGCCAGCGGGGCGGTCAGCACTTCGGCTCCAACCAGCCAGCCATGCCGCAGGATGCCTTGATGAAGGCGTACGGCGACATGCTGCTGATCCGCCGCTTCGAGGAGAAAGCGGGCCAGCTCTACGGCATGGGGCTGATCGGCGGGTTCTGCCACCTGTACATCGGCCAGGAAGCGGTGGTGGTCGGCGTGCAGGGGGCGCTGAAGCCGGGCGACCAGGTCATCACCTCCTACCGCGACCACGGCCACATGCTGGCGACCGGAATGGAGCCGCGCGGGGTGATGGCGGAGCTGACCGGGCGCTCGGGCGGCTATTCCAAGGGCAAGGGCGGCTCCATGCACATGTTCAGCAAGGAGAAGCAGTTCTACGGCGGCCACGGCATCGTCGGCGCGCAGGTCAGCCTCGGCACCGGCCTCGCCTTCGCCGATTGGTACCGCGGCAACGACCACGTCAGCGTCACCTACTTCGGCGACGGCGCGGCCAACCAGGGCCAGGTGTTCGAGAGCTTCAACCTGGCGGCGCTGATGCACCTGCCGGCGGTTTACGTGATCGAGAACAACAAGTACGGCATGGGCACCAGCACCGAGCGCGCCACCGCCTCGCGGGACCTGTCGAAGAACGGCTCGCCGTGGAACATGGCCAGCGCCGCGGTGGACGGCATGGACGTGGCCGCCGTGCGGCAGGCGGCGGAGGCGGCGGTGGCGCACTGCCGCGCCGGGCGCGGCCCGTTCCTGATGGAGGTGCAGACCTACCGCTACCGCGGCCATTCCATGTCGGACCCCGGCAAGTACCGCACCCGCGACGAGATCGAGAAGATGCGCAGCGAGCGGGACTGCATCGAGCACGTCCGCCACCTGCTGACGGAGATGGGCGTGGCGGAGGACGCGTTGAAGGCGGTCGACGCGGCGGTGCGCGCGCGCATCAGCGAGGCCGCCGAGTTCGCCCAGTCGAGCCCCGAGCCGGACCCGTCCGAGCTGTGGACCGACGTGCTGGTGGAGGGCTGAGCGCGTGTCCACCCCCGTGCTGATGCCCGCGCTCTCGCCCACCATGACGGAAGGCAAGCTCGCCCGCTGGCTGAAGAAGGTGGGCGAGGAGGTCCGCGCCGGCGACGTCCTCGCCGAGATCGAGACCGACAAGGCCACCATGGAGGTGGAAGCGGTGGACGAGGGCAAGCTGTCCCGCATCCTGGTCGAGGAAGGCACGGAAGGCGTCGCGGTGAACACCCCGATCGCCGAGCTGGGCGGGGGGGCAGTGGCCGGTGAGCCGGTGCGGAAGCCGGCCGCGGAAGCGCCGCAGAAGCTGGAGCCGAAGCGCCCGGCCGAGACCGCGTCCGCCACCTCCCCCGCCTTGGCCGCGCCGGCGCCGGAGAAGCAGTGGGGGCAGACCGCGCCCACCACCGTGCGCGAGGCGCTGCGCGACGCCATGGCGCTGGAGATGCGGCGCGACGACAGCGTGTTCCTGCTCGGCGAGGAAGTCGCGCAGTACCAGGGCGCCTACAAGATCAGCCAGGGCATGCTGGACGAGTTCGGCCCCCGCCGCATCATCGACACCCCGATCACCGAGCACGGCTTCACCGGCATGGCGGTCGGCGCCGCGATGGCCGGGCTGCGGCCGATCGTGGAGTTCATGACCTTCAACTTCGCCATGCAGGCGATCGACCAGATCATCAACTCCGCCGCCAAGACCCTGTACATGTCCGGCGGCCAGATGGGCTGCCCCATCGTGTTCCGCGGCCCCAACGGCGCCGCCAGCCGCGTCGCCGCCCAGCACAGCCAGTGCTACGCGAGCTGGTACGCCCACGTGCCCGGCCTCAAGGTGGTCGCCCCCTGGAGCGCCGCCGACGCGAAGGGCCTGCTGCGCTCCGCCATCCGCGATCCCAACCCGGTGATCGTGCTGGAGAACGAGATCCTCTACGGCCAAACCTTCGACTGCCCGACCGACCCGGACTTCACCCTGCCGATCGGCAAGGCAAAGGTCGAGCGCGTGGGCAAGCACGTCACGATCGTCGCGTTCTCCATCATGGTGGGCGTGGCGCTCAAGGCGGCCGAGGCGCTGGCCGAGCAGGGCATCGAGGCGGAGGTGATCAACCTGCGCTCCTTGCGCCCGCTGGACACGGCGACGATCATCGAGAGCGTGAGGAAGACCAACCGCGTGGTCAGCGTGGAGGAAGGCTGGCCCGCCGCCGGCATCGGCGCGGAGATCGCCATGCAGGTGGTCGAGGGCTGCTTCGACTGGCTGGACGCGCCGCCCGTGCGGGTGACCGGGCTGGACGTGCCGCTGCCCTACGCGGCCAACCTGGAGAAGCTGGCGCTGCCGCAGCCGCAATGGGTGGTGGACGCCGTGCGGAAGATCGTCTGATGGCCACCAACATCCTGATGCCCGCGCTGTCCCCCACCATGACGGAGGGCACGCTCGCCCGCTGGCTGAAGAAGGAGGGGGACACCGTGTCGTCCGGCGACGTCCTCGCCGAGATCGAGACCGACAAGGCCACCATGGAGGTGGAAGCGGTGGACGAGGGCGTGCTGGGCCGCATCCTGGTCGCCGACGGCACCGTGGGCGTGCAGGTGAACGCCCCCATCGCCATCCTGGTGGAGCAGGGCGAGAGCGTCCCCGCCGCTTCCGTCCCCGCCAACGGGGCGGCGGCCTCGCCGGCGCCCGCCACCGCGGACAGCGCGCCGAAGCCGTCCGCCGCCGGGCCGTCGATGGAAGCCTCCAAGGCGCCCGCTCCCTCGCCGCCCCCCGCCGCGAACGGGCATGACGGGGCGGGGGGCCGCATCTTCGCCTCCCCGCTGGCCCGGCGCATGGCCGAGCAGGCCGGGATCGCGCTGGACCAGGTGCGCGGCACCGGGCCGAACGGCCGCATCGTCAAGGCGGACATCGAGGGCTTCCGCCCCCCCACGCCGCAAGCCGCCCCCGCGCCCGGAGCCGCTTCAACGCCGCAAGCCGCCCCGCCGCCTTCTCCCGCGCCCGCAGCCGCGGCGCCCGCGCCACGCCCGGCCGTCATCGCCGGGCCGCACACGCTCGTGCCCAACACCGGCATGCGCAAGGTCATCGCCCGGCGGCTGAGCGAGGCGAAGCAGACCATCCCGCATTTCTACGTCGCCGCCGATATCGAGATCGACGCCCTGCTGACGCTGCGCGCCGACCTGAACGCCCGCTCGCCCAAGGACGGCCCGGCCGCCTTCAAGCTCTCGGTCAACGACCTGGTGATCAAGGCCGCCGCGGTCGCGCTGCGCCGGGTGCCCGCCGCCAACGCCAGTTGGACGGACGAGGCGATGGCGCTGTACCACGACGTGGACATCAGCGTGGCCGTGGCGACCGACGGCGGGCTGATCACCCCCATCATCCGCCGCGCCGACCAGAAGGGCCTGTCCGCCATCAGCAACGAGATGAAGGACCTCGCCGCCCGCGCCCGCGCCGGCAAGCTGAAGCCGGAGGAGTTCCAGGGCGGCGGCTTCTCCATCTCCAACCTCGGCATGTACGGGGTGAAGTCCTTCTCCGCCATCATCAACCCGCCGCAGGGCGGCATCCTGGCCGTCGGCGCCGGCGAGCAGCGCCCGGTGGTGCGCGGCGGCGCCGTCGTCCCGGCCACCGTGATGACCTGCACCCTGTCCGTGGACCACCGCGTGATCGACGGCGCCGTGGCCGCCGAGTGGCTGGCCGCGTTCAAGGCCATCGCGCAGGACCCGCTCAGCCTGATGCTTTAACGCCTTCTGCGCTTTTCTTCTCCCTCTCCTTCCGGGGAAGGGGCGGGGCGAGGGCCAAAACCGCGCGCTCGTCCGTGGCCGCCCCCACCCAACCCCCCTCCCAAGGGAGCGGGCTTACCCATCGGAGGCGCACGCAATGCCCGACCAGTTCGACCTTGTCATCATCGGCGGCGGCCCCGGCGGCTACGTGGCCGCGATCCGCGCCGCCCAGCTCGGCATGAACGCCGCCGTGGTGGAGCGCGAGCACCTCGGCGGCATCTGCCTCAACTGGGGCTGCATCCCCACCAAGGCGCTGCTGCGCTCCGCCGAGATCAACCACCTGCTGCACCACCTGGACGAGTTCGGCTTCGCCGCCGACAACATCCGCTTCGACCTGCCCGCCGTGGTGAAGCGTTCCCGCGCCATCTCCAAGCAGCTCGCCTCCGGCGTGGGGCACCTGCTGAAGAAGAACAAGGTGACGGTGGTGAACGGCGCGGGCAAGCTCGCGGGCAGGAACGCCGTGGCGGTCGGGGACCGGACGCTGGCCGCGCCGCACATCATCCTGGCCACCGGCGCCCGCGCGCGCCAACTGCCCGGCCTGGAAGCGGACGGCAAGCTGATCTGGACCTACCGCGAGGCGATGGTGCCGCCCGCCCTGCCAAAGAGCCTGCTGGTGATCGGCAGCGGCGCCATCGGCATCGAGTTCGCGTCCTTCTACCGCAACATGGGCGCCGACGTGACGGTGGTGGAGGTGCTGGACCGGGTGCTGCCGGTGGAGGACGCCGAGATCAGCGCCTTCGCCCGCAAGGCCTTCGAGAAGCAGGGCATCAAGGTCATCACCGGCGCCAAGGTGACCGCCGCCAAGAAGAACGCCGACAGCGTCACCGCCACGGTGGAGGCCGGCGGCAAGACGCAGGAGATCACCGTGGACCGCGTCATCTCCGCCGCCGGCATCGTCGGCAACGTGGAGGATCTCGGGCTGGAAGGCACCGGCGTGGCCGTGGAACGCAGCCACGTGGTGATCGACGAGTTCTGCCGCACCGGCGAGCCCGGCGTGTACGCGATCGGCGACATCGCCGGCGCCCCCTGGCTGGCGCACAAGGCGAGCCACGAGGGGGTGATCTGCGTGGAGAAGATCGCCGGGCTGAACGACGTGCACCCGATCAACTGGACCAACATCCCCGGCTGCACCTATTGCCGCCCGCAGGTGGCGAGCGTCGGCCTGACGGAAGCGCGCGCCAAGGAAGCCGGGCACCAGGTCCGCGTCGGCCGCTTCCCGTTCGTGGGCAACGGCAAGGCCATCGCCATGGGCGAGCCGGAAGGCATGGTGAAGGTGGTGTTCGACGCCGGCTCCGGCGAGCTGCTCGGCGCGCACATGTGCGGGGCGGAGGTGACGGAGATGATCCAGGGCTACGCCATCGCGCGCACGCTGGAAACCACGGAAACCGATCTGATGCACACCGTCTTCCCCCACCCGACGGTGAGCGAGACCATGCACGAGGCGGTGCTGGACGCCTACGGGCGGGCGATCCATTTCTGAGGTCCAGGGGCCTGGCCAGAGACCTAGGCAGGCCGGCGAACCCACATGAGTTCCGTCCCGCTGGCAGGCGCCACGACCGGCATCGAGCGCAGCACGATGCGCCTGGTTTCGGCGCGCATCCTGCCCTTCCTGATGCTCGGCTACTTCATCGCCTTCGTGGACCGGGTGAACGCCGGGTTCGCCGCCTTGCAGATGAACCACGACGTCGGCCTGTCCGCCTCGGCGTTCGGCCTGGGCGGCGGGCTGTTCTACCTCAGCTACGTGCTGTTCGAGGTGCCGAGCAACCTCGCCCTGGAGCGGTTCGGCGCGCGGGTCTGGATCGCCCGCATCCTGGTCACCTGGGGCGTGGCCGCCGGTTGCATGGCGTTCGTGGTGGGGCCGCGTTCGTTCTACGCGCTGCGCCTGCTGCTCGGCGCGGCGGAGGCCGGGTTCTTCCCCGGCGTGATCCTGTACTTGACCTACTGGTTCCCACGCGCCTACCGCGGCCGGGTGATCGCGGTCTTCATGGTGGCCATCCCCGTTTCCAGCTTCATCGGCTCGCCGATCTCCGCCGCGCTGCTGCAAACCGAGGGCTGGCTCGGCCTGCACGGCTGGCAATGGATGTTCCTGCTGGAAGCCGCCCCCGCCGTGCTGCTCGGCTTCCTCGCGCTGTTCGTGCTGCCGAACGGTCCGGAGCGCGCCCGCTGGCTGAGCCCCGAGCAGCGCGCCTGGCTGACCCGGCGCCTCGCCGAGGAGGGCGCCAAGCCGGGCCGCGCGGCTGCGTCCCACATGCCGCTCTGGCGGATGATGACCAACCGCCACGTGCTGGCAGCCTCCCTGATCTACGCCGGGGCGTCGGGCGCGAGCCAGTGCTTGTCGCTCTGGCAGCCGCAGATCATCAAGTCCTTCGGGGTGAGCGCGATGGGGACCGGGCTGCTGAACATGCTCCCGTTCGGCATCGCCTCCGTGCTGATGATCCTGTGGGGCCGCAGCTCCGACCGACGGCGCGAGCGGGTGTGGCACACCGGGCTTCCCCTGGGCCTGCTGGCGGCCAGCCTGCTGGCGGCGACGTTGGTTCACTCGCTCGGCGCCACCATGCTCATCCTGTGCGTCGCCGTGACGGCCACCTACGTGGTGAAGGGTCCGTTCTGGGCGCTGGCGACGGAATGGCTGGCGGTCGGCGCCGCGGCGGGCATCGCGCAGGTCAACGCGGTCGGCAACCTCGGCGGGCTGGTGGGAAGCACGCTGCTGGGAGTGATCAAGGACGCGACGGGGAGCTACCCGCTCGGGCTGCTGCCGTTGGCGGCGCTGTCGGGGGTGGG
>CAXTLC010000067.1:0-26418 GCA_964245075.1 uncultured Acetobacteraceae bacterium | reverse complement strand
CTAAGGTCATTTGGAGGCGTGCTGCGTCACCCGGGCGGCTGCGAGGCGGGAATTTTCCGACAGCCCCAGGCCCTGCTCGATCGAGCCGGCCAATGCGTCCGCAGTGCAGCGGTAACCGAGGTCGTTCATGTGCACGTAGTCGGTGGACAGGAAATGGTCGTAAGCGAAACCGTCTTGCTTCCAGCTATCCATCAAGCTGCCGCGCGAGAACAAGGATACGTTGTACTTGGCCGCAAGCTCCGACAGGATCTGCTCGAGCACGACATGTTGCGACGAAGCCATGATCATCGGCGAGCGCTGGTTGTCCATCAGGATGATGTCGATCCCAAGCGCCTTCATGCGCTCGATGCCAGTGGAAACCAGCTTGCGGAACACTTCCGGGTCAGAATGGGCCATGGCGCCGTTCGCCCCGACTTGCCAGACGACCATGTCCGGCCGCAACGCGATCACGTCGGCATCAAGCCGGGCCACCTCCTCCAGCGCATCCTGCCCGCCGATGCCGCGATTGATCACGGCGACATGGGCGAGCGGAAAGGCCAGGCTCAGGTCACCCTGCAACCTGGCCGGGTAGGTGCTGGACGGAGACGAAGCCCGCACCCCTTCCGTGCTCGAAGAACCGAGGGTCACGATCATGACCTGATGGTTGCTTGCCAGCCTCACCTTGGTTGCGGCGACCGCAACGGCGGGGATGTGTTCGCTCGGGCAGGCTTCTTCGGCGTGCGTCCCCCTTGCAACGGAGAACAACAACAGGCCTGCGGCGGCGAGGGATCGGAACATCATCGTGAAATAGCATCACGATATGAAGAAAACTGCACCCAAAAAAATCGCCTTCCCGCGTTTTGGGTTGCTAGGCCGTCCCACCGACGGTCAGCGCGGACAGCTTGATGGTCGGCTGGCCCACCCCGACCGGAACGCCCTGCCCGTTCTTGCCGCATGTTCCGATCCCCGGATCAAGCTGAAGGTCATTGCCCACCATCGTCACCTTCGTCAGCGCGTCCGGACCGTTGCCGATCAGCGTTGCCCCTTTCACGGGCGCCGTCACCCGGCCGTCCTCGATCAGGTAGGCCTCGCTGGCGGAAAACACGAACTTCCCGGACGTGATATCCACCGATCCACCGCCGAAGTTGACCGCGTAGAGCCCCTTCTTGACCGAGCGGATCATCTCCTCCGGCGCATGCGGCCCCGCCATCATCACGGTGTTGGTCATCCGCGGCATCGGCGCGTGCGCGTAGGACTGCCGACGGCCGTTGCCGGTCGGCGCCACGCCCATCAGACGCGCATTCAGCCGGTCCTGGATGTAGCCCTTCAGCACGCCATCCTCGATCATCACCATGCGGCCGGAAGGCGTGCCCTCGTCATCCACCGTCAAGCTGCCACGCCGGTCCGGAATAGTACCGTCGTCCACGACGGTGACACCGGGCGCTGCGATCCGCTGACCCAGCAGCCCGGCAAACGCCGAGGTCTTCTTCCGGTTGAAGTCCCCCTCAAGGCCATGGCCGATCGCCTCGTGCAGCAGAATGCCCGGCCAGCCGCTGCCGAGCACGACTTCCATCTCACCGGCCGGCGCTGGACGGCTTTCGAGGTTCACCAGCGCCTGGCGCAACGCCTCGTCCACGCCGGCGCGCCAAGTCTCTTCCGTCAGCAGCCGGCCGTAGCCGAAGCGGCCGCCGGTGCCGTAACCGCCGGTCTCACGCCGTCCGTCCTGCTCCACCACGACCGACACGTTCAGCCGCACCAGCGGGCGCAGGTCGGCTACCCGGTGCCCGTTTGCCCGCATGACCTGCACCGCCTGCCACTCGCCATACATGCTGGCCATGACCTGCACCACCCGTGGGTCCTTGGCGCGGGCATAGCCGTCCATGGCGGTCAGGATCGCGGTGCGGGCGGCGAAGTCCATGTCCCCGAGCGGGTTGCTGTCGGCATACAGCCGCGCGTTGCTGGACCGCGGCGACTCCGTCGCCACCCCGCTCCCCCCTGCCCGCACGGCCGACACCGTGGCAGCGGCGCGGCGCAGCGCCGGCTCCGACATCTCGCCGGCATGGGCGTAGCCGGTTTCCTCGCCCAGCATGGCGCGCAGGCCGAAACCCGATCCGCTCTCGAACCCGGCGTTGCGGATGCGGCCGTCATCGAGGGCGATCTGCTCGCTTTCGCGGTACTCCAGGAAAAGCTCCCCGTCGTCGCAGCCGGCCAGCGCTTCCGTCACGATGCGCTGCGCCGCTTGGCGGTCGAGTGCGGCGTCTTCCCGCTCGAAGAACAGGCGGTCGGTTGCGGCGAGCGGGGACAGCGCGGTCATGGCGTCGGGTCCGATCAGGCAGGGGATGGCGGCATTCAGCGACGAGACATATAGGCAGCGGCGGCTGTCGGCAAAGCACTGCCGCCGTCAGGCAAGCCGCCGGTCAAGATGGATCGTGACGAGGACCGCGGTCAGCAGCAGGACCGCGACGGCCTGATGCGCTGTCGCCAGCCCGACCGGGACCACGTTCAGCAGCGTGGCCACGCCCAACGCATACTGCGCCGCCACGAGCGCGCCCATGGCGGAGACGGCAAGGCGCAACCGCCGCGGCAGCCCGGACCGAATGCCCGCGAGAACGGTGACCAGGACCGTCAACGTGGTCACGGTGGCCAGCAAACGGTGGTCGAACTGCACCGCCGCCACGTTCTCCGTCAGGTTGCGCAGGAACGGATGCAGGCTCGCGTAGTCTGGCGGGACCAACCCGTCGCCCATGGCCGGGAAGCTGTTGTAGATCAGCCCGGCATGCAGCCCGGCCACGAAGCCACCCGCCATGATCGTCGCCGGCAGCAGCACCGCACAGGCCGTGCACAGCCATCGGAACGCCGGACTGGCCGCCGGCCGCCGGCCGCCGGGCCGAAGCACGCCCAGGGCGGTCCACAGGATCGCGCCATACAAGGTCAGCGCCAGCACAAGGTGCGCCACCAGGCGGTAAGCGGACACGGCCGTGCTGTCCGCAGCGAAGCCGGACGCCACCATGAACCAGCCGACCGCCCCTTGCAGGCCGCCCAGCACGAAGAAGCCGAGCAGCCGCAGCCAAAGCCCGCGCCGGATCGCCCCGCGCAGGCCCAGCACCACCAGCGGCACCAGGAACACCACGCCGATCAGCCGGCCCCACAGCCGGTGCGTCCATTCCAGCCAGAAAATGTGCTTGAACCCTGCCAAGCCGAACCCGTCGTTCACCAACTGGTACTGCGGAATCTGCTGGTAGAGCGCGAACAACCGCTGCCACTCCGCTTCCGACCACGGCGGCAGCGCTCCGGACAGCGGCGCCCACTCCATGATGGACAGGCCGGACCCGGTCAGCCGGGTGGCGCCGCCCAGCACGATCATCACCAGCGTCATGCCGCATACCGCGAACAACCAGAACGCCACCAGGCGCCGGTTCAACCGGTCGCGCGCGGATTCCACCGGGGATGGGCTGATATCGGTATCAAAGGGCATCGCGTCTTCCTGTCACCGTCCATCCGCACCGACCGGCCACCGCATAGCACCCGCTTGCCGGCGCAATCACGCGGGTGCTACCGCCCCCACCGTGCCAGACCCGTCGCCTCCGCCCATCGTTTCGGTCGTCATACCGGTCCGCAACGAGGGTCCCAACATCGTCCCGCTGATCGCCGAGATCGAGGCCGCACTGGCCGCGATCCCGCACGAGATCGTCTATGTAGATGACGGCAGCACGGACGACACCCCCCAGCGCCTGGCCGAGGCTCGCTTGGCCAGGGATCACCTGGCCGGGGCTCACTTGGCGCCGCCGCTGCTGGTCCGGCGCCACCGCGCCCCGTGCGGGCAAAGCGCGGCGGTCGTCACCGGCGTCAAGGCTGCGCGCGGCGAATGGATCGCGACCCTGGACGGCGACGGCCAGAACGACCCGGCGGACATCCCGGCCCTGCTGGCCCGCGCACGCGCCGCCCCGGGCCTGGTGCTGACGGCGGGCCACCGTGTCCACCGCCGGGACACCCCGGCCAAACGGCTGGCCTCCCGCGCCGCCAACGCCATCCGCGCCCGCCTGCTGGGGGACGCGACGCCGGACACCGGGTGCGGGCTGAAGCTGTTCCGGCGCGACGCGTTCCTGGCGCTGCCGCATTTCGACCACATGCACCGCTACCTGCCGGCGCTGTTCATCCGGGCAGGCGGGCGGGTGGAATCGGTGCCGGTCAACCACCGCCCGCGCACGCAGGGCCGCTCCAAGTACGGGACGCTGGACCGGCTCTGGGTCGGCATCTTCGACCTGGCCGGGGTATGGTGGCTGCAGCGCCGCTGGAAGCGGCCGGTCGTGGAAGCGCCCGAGTGAACGCGGCGCTCCGTGGCAGCCAGCTCTTCTTGAAGCCGGCATTGATGCTGGCCGGGCTCGCGGGCGCCGGCTTGGCGTTGCGTGGCGGATGGGGCGGCGGCGTGCTCCATGCCCCGGCCCAGGCCGGCCCCGCCGTCTTCGTGCTGGTCGCCGCCGCGGCCTGCGCGGCAGGGGTGCCACGGCAGGTGGTGGCCTACGCCGCCGGGCTCGGCTTCGGCGTTTGGAACGGCTGCGCGCTGGCCATGCTGGCGGAACTCGGCGGGTGCGCCGCAGACTTCTTGTGGGCCAGGCTGCTCGCGCGGGACTGGGCGGCGCGGCGGTTCCGCGGCCGGCTGGCGCGAATGGATCAGCAGCTCAGCCGTCACCCATTCAGCGCCACCTTGACGCTGCGGCTGCTGCCACTCGGCAGCAACCTGCTGCTCAACCTGGCCGCCGGCGTTTCGGGCGTGGCGTGGGCGCCGTTCCTGCTCGCCTCGGCGATCGGCTTCTTGCCGCAAACGCTCGTGTTCGCCCTGCTCGGCGGTGGCGTGCAGGTGGACCGGAAGGAGCAACTGGCGCTTGCCGCGGTGCTGTTCGTGCTGGCCGCCCTGCTCGGCCTGTGGCTGATGCGGCGGGTTCGGACGGCGCCGGACGCTTCACAGCCGCCGTAGCAGCATCCTGCCCAGGATGGCGGCGCCAGCGGCCAGCAGGAAGGGCGCACCAGCCAAGTGCACCGGGACGGCGGGCGAGGTGAAGACGTAGAACAGCCATGCTGTCAGCAAGGGTGCGGCCACGGCCGTCAGCCCTTCCACCGCGGTCAGCACGCCCTGCATCTCTCCCTGGTGGTCCACCCCTCCCCGCCCGGACACCATGGAGCGCACCGACGGCACCGCCAGCCCGGCCAATGCCAGCAGCACCACCGCGGGCGCCACCATCCAGCCGGCCAGGGCCAGCGCCAGGAGGCAGTAGCCCGCGGCTCCCGCGCCGTAGCCGAGCAGCGCCGTGCCCCGCTCACCCAGCCTGGCGTTGACGCGGGTGAGCAGCACGCCCTCCACCAGCGCCTGCGACAAGCCGATCCCGGCCAGCACCAGCCCGTTCGCCGCCTCGCCCCAGCCGAAGCGATAGCGGGTGAACAGCACCAGGCTGCTCTGCACCGCCCCGAGCCCGATCCAACTGCACGACCACGCCAGGGCCAGGCTGCGCAGCGCCCGGTCCCGCAGGACGCCGCGCAGCAAGCCGAACGGGTTGGCGCGCGCCCAGTTGACCGCCCGCCGGTGATCCGGCTTCAGGCTCTCGGGCAGCACGAACACGCCGTAAAGCAGGTTGGCGAAGGCCAACGCGGCCGCAGCGTAGAACGGCAGCCGCAACCCGTATCCTCCCAGCACTCCGCCCAGCGCCGGGCCGATCACGAACCCGGCGCCGAACGTGGCGCCGATCAGCCCGAACCGGCCGGACCGCTCCTTCTCGCTGCTGATGTCGGCGATGAACGCGGTGGCTGCGGCGACATTGGCCGAAGTGGCGCCGGCGACGAGCCGGCCGGCGAACAGCCACCACAGGCTCGGGGCAAGCGCCAGCAGCACGTAATCCACGCCAATGCCGAACACCGAGAGGAGGATCACTGGCCGGCGGCCGAACCGGTCGCTCAACGCGCCCAGCAGCGGGGCGGCGAAGAACTGGACCCCGGCATAGGCGGCGATCAGCGCGCCGACCCAGGGCGCGGCGCGCTCGGGCGGCAAGTGGGCCAGTTGCTGCACCAGGCCCGGCACGATCGGCGCGATGATGCCGACACCGAGCGCGTCGATCCCGAGGGTGACGAGCACGAAGACGATCGAGACGCTTTCACGCGGCGCTCGGCCGGCTGTCAGACTGGCGCTGTGCACGCTGCGGCTCCGGGATGAATGGCGCGCATTGCCCATCGGCAAGGCAGGGTTCGTGCCTACCTTGGGATGGGATGGAGGGTTGCCAGTGCACGAAACGGCGTTGCCGCGCTTCGTCTTCTTGTATGGCGCCCTGTTCGCCGGGTTCGGCGTGGCCTCGCCCTTCCTTCCCGGCCTGCTCGCGGAACGCGGGTTGAATGCGTCCGCCATTGGCCTGGTGCTGGGGCTCGGCTCGGCGATCCGGCTGGTGTCCGGCCCGCTCGGGGGGCGGTTGGCGGACCGGCCCGGGGCCGCGCGGCCAGTGCTGGTCGCCGGGCTGGCCGCTTCGGCGGTCGTGGCGCTGGGGTATGCGCCGGCGCGCGGGCTGTTGCCGCTGGCGCTGGTCGTCATCGCGCACGCCACCTTGCTGGCGCCCTTGACGCCGATCGCCGACGCCCTGGCGCTGGGGACCGGGCAGCGGCAGGGCTTCGATTACGGTTGGGTGCGCGGGACCGGGTCGGCGGCCTTCATCGTCGGCAGCGCGCTGGCTGGCCAGGCCGTCGGCTGGACCGGGCTGGGAGTGGTCATCTGGCTGAACGCCGGGCTGCTGGCCGCCGCCGCGCTGTTCGCCGCCCGCGTGCCAAACCGTCCGCCAGCGCCGCCCGCAGCGCATCAGGCGCGGGATGGCCAGGGGCGCGCAAACCAGCGGGATGGCCGGGCGCGCGCAAATCCGCGCGACGGCCGGGTGCGCGACCTGCTGCTCCTGCCGGTGTTCGTGCGGCTGATGGTGGTGGCGGCGCTGGTTGGGGGCAGCCACGCCCTGCATGACGGGTTCGAGGTGATCCGGTGGCGCGCGGCCGGCATGGGCCCCGGCGCCGCGGGGCTGCTGTGGGGCGAGTCGGTCGCGGCGGAGA
This sequence comes from uncultured Acetobacteraceae bacterium, assembly GCA_964245075.1. Classification (GTDB taxonomy): domain Bacteria; phylum Pseudomonadota; class Alphaproteobacteria; order Acetobacterales; family Acetobacteraceae; genus LMUY01. The sequence goes on along the minus strand of CAXTLC010000067.1, from coordinate 19,365 downwards.
TGCTTGTGTTCTTCCTGCTCGGCCGCCCCCTGATCGACCGGCTCGGGATCAGCGGCGCCGCCATGTTGTCGGCCGCGTCCGGCATCGTGCGCTGGGGAGCCGCCGCGCAAACAGCGGCGCTTCCGGTCATGGCGAGCGTGGAGCCGCTGCACGGCTTCACGTTCGCCCTGTTGCACCTGGTGTGCATGCGGACGATCGCGCAGGTGGTGCCGGAGCGGCTGGCCGCGACGGCCCAAGCCTTCTACGGCACCGTCGCGGTAGGGGCTGCCACCACGGCGATGACCTTGATTTCCGGCACGCTGTACGACCGGGTGGGCGCCGCATCGTTCTGGTCCATGGCGGCGCTTTGCGCGGCGGCGCTGCCGGTTGCCTATCGCTTGCGCGACCAGGTTGCCGAACCCGGCAAGGAGGCTGCGCAGCCGTAGCGGGCCTTCTCGCGCGGTTGGACAATTCTTAACCAATCCCGTGCCAGACCTTGAATCCCGCTCGCGTTGCCTCTCGGCGTGGAGCCGCCACGACGTGACCGCGGCGGCGGCTCCATCACCATGCGGGCCATACAAGCGTCAGACCACCATGACTTCCCCGCCGAGGCACAGGCCGCTTTCTAGCCGCAGACTTGGCGCGTATCGGTGCAAAGCAACCGTCATGGTTATCGGCTACAAACGCCCACGCTGCCCGGCGTTGATGGCTTCGACCTCCGATCCGCCCCGATCTTGCCCGGGATCGTTCAAGTTCCGCCGGGAGATGCCCCGATCGCGCAGATGAGCGACGCGAACTCTGCTGGCGGATACCCGGGATGGCGACGGTCATCGCGGCGGACCTGCCCGCCCTCGGCCAGGTTCCGCCTGGCGAGCACATCCGGTTCGTGCCGATCGACTATGACGGCGCCCCGGCCGCGGAGCGGCAGCAAGACGCCTGTTTCTCCCGCGTTCGGCGAATGGCGGAGCTGCTGCGGGACAACGCCAGGCTGGCAGGGCCGGACAAATCGGCCTGAGCGTGGAAGCGTCCTTGCGTCAACTCGCTCGCCACTGGTCTCCCCGGCGGGTGACCCGTCCCTCGCGCTCCAGCTTCATCAGATGGGCGAGCACGTTGCGCTCCGCTGCCATCTTCAGGATCGGGTCGATCTTGGAATAAAGCGCTTCCACCAGCCCTTCGGAGGAGTGCGGCGCATCGCGCAGCGCAGCGGCAATCGCCTCTTCCCGTGCCAGCCGATGGTTCAGCAAGGCAGCCACGTACGGATGCGGCTCAGGCAACGGCGGACCATGGCCCGGCAAGTACAGCCTATCGGTGCGGTTCAGCAGGATTTGCAGGCTGCTGCAATAGGCTGCCATGTCGCCGCCGGGTGGGCTGACGACGCTGGACGACCAGCTCATCACGTGGTCGCCGCTGAACAACACGCCGTCCGGCCGGGCGAAGCACAGATGGTCCGCGGCGTGCCCCGGGGTGAAGACCGCCTGCATCCCGGCTACTTCGTCCCCGTCGCCAACCGCAACGTCCGGGGTGAAGGAGTCCTCGGCGCTGCGTTGCCAACCATAGGTCGGCACCCCCGTCTCCGCCTTGAGCGCGGCGACGGCGCCCAGATGGTCGCGGTGGGTGTGGCTGAGCAGGATGCGGACAATCGGCCCGGGGGACAGGCGAAGGATATCGGCCACGTGCGCGGGCTGGTCAGGGCCGGGGTCCAGCACCGTCACGCCGTCGGCGCCCTCGATCAGGTAGGTGTTGGTGCCGTGATAGGTCATCCGGCCCGGGTTGTCGGCCACGATGCGGCTTATGCCCGGCAGCACGGGAAGCAACGCGCCGCGCTCGGGCACCGGCTCGGTCAGAAAGGCCAAGGTCATTCTCCAGGGTCCGCGCCGGCTTCGGCGGTCATGCAGACGGCGCCACTGCCGTCACGAGTCCGCAGCCGCAACGCCCCTTGGTCTCGCCAAGCCTCAACCTGCAACGGCGACCCGGCGAAGGCCGGGCGTCGCCCGCGAAAGGCGAAGCGGCCGAGCGGGCCCAGCCCGGCGGCCAAGGCGGCCATCCATGTCGCCTGCAACGGGCCATGGACGACCAGGCCGGGATAGCCTTCCGCGTTCCGCACGTAGTCTGCATCGTAGTGGATACGGTGGCCATTGCCAGTCAGCGCGGAGTAGCGGAACAGCAGCACCGGGTCAGGCAGCACCTGCCGCGCCGCCGCGGCCTCGACCGGCGGCGCCGGCTCGCCCGGCTTGACCGCCTCGCCCTCGGCGCCGCGATAGACGATGTCTTGCTCCTCCTCCAGGGCGGGGCCGGACGGGCCGGCGACCACGTGGCGTACGGTGACGAACACCAGGCGTCCGGACCCGCCGGCTTTTTCCGTCACCGACAGGATCGTGCTGGTGCGCTCCAGAGTCTCGCCCAAGTGCAACGGCAGGAGAAAGCGCACCCGGCCGCCGGCCCACATGCGGCGCGGCAGATCGTGGACCGGGGGCAGGAAACCGCCACGCTTCGGATGGCCGTCCAGACCCAAGCCGCTGGCCGGCGCCCATTCCGCGAACAGCATCCAGTGCCAGAGCGGCGGCAACACGCGCTGCGGCGGCGCCACGTCCAGCGTCGCGGCCATCCGGTGCGCCAGATGCGGCCAGACCGTGTCGGTCTGCGTCTCAGTTCGCCCGGCATACTCGTCGTAGCTGCTCATTGCACGGCGTCCGTGGCGGCTGGGGGCGCATCCGCAGGGCCGGGGGCGGGCCGGGGCCGGGGCCGCGGGCGGGGCTTCGGCGGTTCGGCCGGGGCGAACAGCCGCAGCTCCACCGCATTGCCCATCGCGAGATAGCCGGCGCGGTTGGGATGCAGCTTGTCGCCAGGACCGCCATAGGTCGAGGGCGGCACGAACTCCGGCCGCAGCTCGCCGGTTTGCGGGTCCACGGTCGCCGTGTCGAAGTCGATCACCGCGTCGAACAAACCCGGCTTGCGGATCAGGTCGTTCAGCGCGTGGCGGCGGGCATCGGTGTCCGCCGTGCCGTAGCCGGGGTTGGAACTGCCGCGGCTGCTGGTGACGGTCGCGCCGGCTACGGTGACGCCCTTGAACTTGGCCCGCACGCGGTCCGCCAGCGCGTGCATCGCGCCTGCCACCGCGTCCGGATTGGCGCTGGCCGCGCCCAGGTCGTTGATGCCCTCGAACAGGATCACATGCGTGACGCCGGACAGGCCCAGCACGTCCCGTTCCAGCCGTGCTGTGGCGGACGGGCCGCCGGAGAACGGCTTGGCCGGGCCGTAATCCGCCGGTCCGGCCACCTGGTTGCCGCCGATGCCGGCGTTCACCACCGCCAGCCGGCCGGCATCCACCGCGTGCAGCCGGCGGGACATCACGTCCGGCCAACGGTCGTCGCCGTTCAGGGTGGAGGCGGTGCCATCGGTGATGCTGTCGCCTAGGCAGACCACCACTCGCGTATCCGGCGGAGCCATCGCGTCTGCCGCGTCGAGGAAATACCAGGACGTCGTGCTGTTGGGATAGGCGCCCTCGTCTTCCAGCGCACCGACCGCGCCCGCGCCCGGAGCCGTGACGTAGGAGGTGGTCAATGCCTTTGCATGCCAGGTCATCGGCCCGCTGTCACCGGGCACGTGGAAGGTGACGGCAAGCTTGCGCCCTGCCATGTCCGCTGGGTTCCGCGCGAACGGCAACGCCACCGGGTCGGACCACGCCTGTGCGCCGGGCGCCAGGGTCACGGTGTTCTTGCCGCCGAACGTGACCGGGCGGTTGGTTCCGGGCATGACGGCCGCCCCGCTTAGCTGCAAGCCGGCGAAAGCGGTGTCGAAGGTGACGGGCTTGGTGCCGAAGCTGTTGGAGAAGCGGAACCGCATCTGCCTGCCCCAGAGATCAGGCTTGATGATCAGCCGGAAGCTTTGCTCGTGGGACCCGGTTTCCGGATGGGGGAACGCGAAGGACAGGTCCGGCTGGGCGGACGGGTTGCCGACCGGATAGGGTCCCTGGTCGCTCCCAGTCCACACGGTTGCCCAATGCTGCGCCATGGCCGGGGTCGCGAACAAGGAAAGCAGGGTCACGAGCAGCGGACGCGGGAGGAAGGGCATGGGAATGTTCCGGGCGGCAAGCCCGAGAGTGTCACCGGACACTGCGCGGCTCAAGCGGCAGGGACGCTGTAATTTTCCGGTACACCTGTCCGCCCGGGTTCTACCAACCGTCCACGCGACTGGGCGCGTGCGCAGCCCGTCCGCACGGCGCGGGTAAATGTCTTGCAATTGCAACACAGCCGATGCCCAAGGAGAAGCGTTGGGGCTTTGCCCCCGCAGGATACCACATGCTCGCCACCTTCGCGCCCGCCTCCAGCGTCGTCGTCGCCATGCTGATCGGCTGCTTCGTACTGGTGCTGGCGTTCGAGGCCACCAACGGCTTCCACGACACTGCCAACGCCGTGGCGACCGTGATCTACACCAACGCGCTCAAGCCGGTTTACGCCGTGATCTGGTCCGGCCTGCTGAATTTCGTCGGCGTGCTGGTGGGCGGCATCGCCGTCGCCTACGCGCTGGTGGAGATCCTGCCGCCGGACGTGCTGACCCCGCCGGACGGCGCTCCGGCGGTGCCCATGCTGGTTTCCATCTTCGTCTCGGCGCTGTTCTGGAACATCCTGACCTGGGCATTCGGCATCCCCAACAGCAGCTCCCACTGCATCATCGGCGCGCTGATCGGGGTCGCGGCCAGCGACGCGCTGATGAAAGCGCGCGGGCTGGGCCACGGCGTGGACTGGCGCCAGATCACCCAGGTGCTGGAAGCGCTGGCAGTTTCCCCGATCCTCGGCCTGGTTGGAGCCGGCGGGCTGTACTGGGTCCTGCGTTTGCTCGTCCGCACGGGGCATCTGTTCGAGCCGCCGAAGGAAGGCGAACCGCCTGTCTGGTGGTTGCGCGGCTTGCTGATCCTGACCTGCACGGCCGTCAGCTTCTCCCACGGCACCAACGACGGGCAGAAAAGCATCGGACTGATCATGCTGACGATCATCGGCCTGATGCCGGCCGCTTACGCGCTGAACCCCGAAGCGCCGCAGCAACTATCGCAACTCAGCCAGAACGCCGCTTCCGCCATCCCGCTCATCCAGAAGTATGGTGACGATCAGAAGAACTTGGCCGTGAAGGCTGCTGTGGCGCTGCAACAGGCCGGGCCCAGCATCAGCCAGCAAGCTGGTCCCGTCCCCGCCGGCACCAACGCGCAGGCCGTGCGCCAAACCCGGTCGCAGCTGCGAGGAGACGTTTATTTCGTGCTGAGCGAGATGAAGCATGTGGGCGAAGTCGCGGAAGCCAGCGCCGAGGACAAGGCAGAAGCCGGCAAGCTGCGCCACGACATGGGGCCGCCGGTGCAGTATGCGCCGGTTTGGGTGCGGGTGCTGAGCGCGCTGTGCCTCGGCGCCGGCACGATGGTCGGCTACAAGCGCGTGGTGAGGACGCTGGGCGAGCGGCTCGGCAAGCAGCACATGACGCCGGGCCAGGGCGCCAGCGCGGAACTGGTCGGCTCGCTGCTGATCGGCACGGCGGGCTTCACCGGCCTGCCGGTCAGCACGACGCACATCATTACCTCCGGCATTGCCGGCACCATGATCGCGGGCGGCCAGGGCGTGCAGGGCCGCATGCTGGCCCGCATCGCGATGGCCTGGCTGTTCACCCTGCCAGTGACGATGCTGATCGCGGGCGGGCTGTTCTACCTGCTGGGCAACCCGGACCTTTAGACAAGCGGCACGGTCAGCGCCCGGATCACCGGCCTTGTGTCCGGGCGCACGCCACGCCACCACTCGAACGCTTCGGCTGCCTGCTCCACCAGCATGCCCACGCCATCCGCCAAATGCTTGACGCCGGCATCCCGCGCCAGGCGCAAGAACGGGGTCAGTCCTTGGCCGTAAACCATGTCGTAGGCGAGGCAGTCCGGCCCGAAGATCCGTCCGGACAGGTCTGGAACTTCGCCGAGCAAGCTGGCAGAGGTCGCGTTCACCACGATGTCGTATGGACCGGCATGCACGCCGTCCAGCCCGTCATAGCCGGTTGCGATCAGCGGGCCGGCTGAAGCGAACTCCTCGGCAAGCAAGCTGGCCTTGGCCACCGTGCGGTTCGCGAGAACCAGCATGGATGGGCATTGCGCCAACAGCGGCATCAATGCGCCGCGCGCCGCACCGCCGGCGCCGAGCAGCAGAACATGGCGACCCCGTATGCCAAAGCCGAGGTTGCGGACAAGGTCCGCAACCAAGCCGGTTCCGTCGAAATTCGCCCCCGTCGCGCCCGCGCCCTCAAAGGAAAGCGCGTTCACCGCACCGGCCCGACGAGCCGCATCCTGCAACGTGCCTGCATAGGCATAAGCGTCAAGCTTGAACGGCACGGTGACGTTCCAGCCACGCATGCCGCTTGCGCGGGCCGCATCCGCGGCGGCTGCAAACCCGCCGAGGGGCACCGCGACCGCGACGTATTCGATGTCCTGCCCCGTCTGCCGCGCGAAGGCGCTGTGGATGAGGGGTGACTTGCTATGGCCTATCGGGTTGCCGACCACGGCATACCGGTCAGTCACGCCATGGCACTCCAGCTTGCAGCACGTCGCGGCATGTCCGGCGTCCTTGTGCCTTGTAAGGCAGGCACCATCGGCCGACTGCCGCAAACCTGTCCAGGCGAATGCTACCCCGCCGCCGTCCCTGGCTGCGCTATCTTGCGATGCATCTCGGCAAGCAGGTCGGCCGGCGCGATATGGGCGATAGCCGCTTGCAGCTTGTTGTGCCAGCCTGCCACAACGTCGCCCTTGCCGGCCATCATCGCGTCGAACCCGGCCTTCGCGACCATCGCCGGATTGTCCTTCTTCCCGGCCCCGGCGCTCGTATCCATCATGCCGGCCGTGTCGAAGAAGTCGGTTTCCGTGACGCCGGGCATCAGGCAGGTCACGGTGACGCCGCTGTCCTTCAGTTCGTGCCGCAACGCGAAGGAGAAGCTGTCCAAGAACGCTTTCGTCCCATTGTACACAGCCTGGTATGTGCCAGGCAGGAATCCGGCGATCGAGCCGGTGATCAGGATGCGGCCTGCCTTTGCCGTCCGCATATCCCGGCCAACCCTCTGCACCAGCAGAAGGGTGCCAGTGATGTTGGTGTCCACCACCCGGCGCCAATCCTCCGGCGACTGATCCAGGAAGGCATGTCCTAAGCCACGGCCGGCGTTGGCAAGCAGCGCGTCCACCCGGCGGCCACCGATCGCGGTGCATAGCTTGTCCACGCCCTCGGGTCCCGAGAGATCCGCCTGAACGCCGTCGACGCTGGCGTTGGCGTTGCGCAATGACGGCGCTACCTCCATGATCTTGGGGTCGTCCGCGCAGGCGAGCACGTCGAAGCCACCGGCCAGGCACTGCCTGGCAAGCTCAAGCCCGATCCCGGCCGATGCCCCCGTCACGACGGCAAGCTTGCGATCCGCAGCAACCATCTCCTTGCCTCCTTCCTGAAATGCCGCTCAGGGCGTCATGACGACCTTGATGCAGCCATCCTTCTTGTCGCGGAACACCTTGTACATGTCCGGCCCGTCTTCCAGCTTCACCTTGTGGGTGATGACGAAGGAAGGATCGATCTCGCCCTTGACGATGCGGTCCATCAGCTTGGGCAGGTAGAACTGCGCCGGCGTTTGCGCCATCTTGAACGTCAATCCGCGGTTGATGGCGCTGCCCATCGGGACCTTGTCCACGAAGCCGCCGTAAACGCCGATGATCGACACGATGCCGAAGTTGCGGGTGTTGTTGATGGCCTGACGCAGCACATGCGGCCGGTCAGTGCCAAGGCCGGTCGCCACCTTCGCCCGGTCCAGCATCGAGTCGAACGAGGCGGAGGTGTGCGGCTCCGTGCCGACCGCATCGATGCACGCGTCCGCGCCGCGGCCGTCCGTCAGGTCCTGGATGCGGTCGTAAACGTCCTCCTTCATGAAGTCGATCGTGATCGCCCCGGCAGCGGCGGCCATGGCCAGCCGCTCCGGCACCGTGTCAACCGCGATCACCCGCTCGGCGCCCAGCAGGAAGGCGCTGCGGATGGAGAACTGCGCCACGGGCCCGCAACCGAACACCACGATGGTTTCGCCGCCTTTGATCTCGCAGAAATCAGCACCCATGTAGCCTGTCGGGAAGATGTCGGACAGGAACAGCGCCTGGTCGTCCGTCAGCCCATCCGGCACCTTGATCGGCCCGACATCCGCGTATGGCACGCGCAGGTACTCGGCTTGCCCGCCCGGAAAACCGCCCAGCAAATGGGAGTAGCCGAACAGCCCGGCCGGGGAATGCCCCCACAACTCGGCTGCCATCTTGGCATTCGGGTTAGAGCGCTCGCAGCCTGAAAAATAGCCGCGCTTGCAGAAGAAGCATTCGCCGCAAGAGATGGTGAACGGCACCACCACGCGGTCCCCCTTCTTGAGGTTGGACACGCCGCTGCCAACCTCGACCACCTCGCCCATTGCCTCATGGCCGACGATGTCCCCGCTCTTCATGCTCGGGATCACGCCGTCGTAAAGATGCAGGTCGGAGCCGCAGATCGCGCACGCCGTCACCTTGATGATGGCGTCGCGTGGCTGCTCGATCTTCGGGTCGGGCACCGTGTCGCAGCGCATGTCGCCCTTGCCGTGCCACACCAGTGCTTTCATCGCGTTCCACCCCACCTTGCACGGAGTGGAACGGCTCGTAGCGGGGGGATGTTGCCGCTGTCGCAGCCCCTCTCGCGTGAGCGTGATAGCGCACCAACAAATGATGCTGCTTGACGCCCCTCGCCGCCGCCCCGAGGTTTCGGTCAACGAGGGGGAGGCGGGCGATGGCGACGATCGGCTTTATCGGGCTGGGAAACATGGGCGCCCCCATGGCGGCGAACCTGCTGCGGGCTGGACACTCGGTCCGCGGCTACGACCTGTCGCCCGCGGCGTCCGCCACCGCCATGGACCTTGGGGTTGACTTGGCCGGCTCGGGCCAGGACGCCGCGAATGGCGCCGACGCGGTGATCACCATGCTTCCGGCGGGCAAGCACGTTGCGGCCTGCTACGCCGATGTCCTGCCCGCCGTATCGGCCGGCACCTTGTTCATCGACTGCTCCACCATCGACGTGGCCGCCGCCCGGGCCGCGCACGCCGCCGCCGCCGCCGCCGGCATGGCAAGCGTGGACGCGCCCGTGTCCGGCGGAGTTGGCGGCGCGCAGGCTGGCACGCTGACCTTCATGGCGGGCGGCACCGAAGCGGCGTTCGCCCAGGCGGAGCCGATCCTGGCGGCGATGGGCAAGCGCATCGTCCGCTGTGGCGACGCCGGCGCCGGGCAGGCGGCGAAGGTTTGCAACAACATGATCCTCGGCATCTCCATGATCGCCGTGTCGGAGGCGTTCGTGCTGGCGGAGAAGCTTGGCCTGTCGCACCAGGCGCTGTTCGATGTGGCCAGCACCGCGTCGGGCCAATGCTGGTCGCTCACCTCCTACTGCCCGGTGCCCGGCCCGGTGCCTGCCTCGCCGGCCAACCGGGACTACGCACCAGGCTTCGCGGCGGCGCTGATGCTCAAGGACCTGACCCTGGCGCAGGAAGCGGCGGCGGCGGCGGGGGTCCGCACGCCGCTCGGCGCCCATGCCGCCTCGCTTTACGCCCGGTTCGCCGGCCACTCCGCCGGGCTGGACTTCTCCGCCATCGTCACCGCGCTGCGGGACGGTCAGGCCGAGTAGTGGGCGCTGTCTCCGACGGTCATGTCATAGGTCGTGCCGCTGACCACCCTGGCCTCGTCGGAGGCGAGGAACACGACGGCGTGCGCCTTGCCGGCGCCGGTCAGGCTCACATCCAGTTGGTCGTGCCAGTCTTGGTCGTGCCAGTCGGCATCCTCCCATTCCGGGAAGGGCTTGAACGCTTGGATGCCGGCGTTGGCGAACAGGATGTCGATCCCGCCCAGCTCAGCCGCGGCGCGGTCCGCCGTCGCCCGCGTCGCGGGAAGATCCCACCATGGCGTGATTTCCTTGCGCTTGGTGCGGCAATGCCAGGTAGGCGGGCGTTCGGCTGAACGCGGCGGCTTGAACAACCGCCTGCCATTTGCCAGAAGCGGCCCCATGGCAAAGCCCCCTCCGACCGCCAAGACCATGACGGACGCGCAGCGCGAGTATGAGCGCAAGCGGGCGCAAAAGGCAGGCATGACGCTGGACAAGTGGCTGGAGCAGAAAGCCAAGCAGGCGCAGGTTGCTGCACCGAAGCACGCCCAACCGGAGCGCAAGCCCGGCTTGTTCTCCCGCTTGATCGAGCGGGCGAACCGGCCGTTGAAAAGCCAGGCAGCCAAGAAGCCCTGATCGCCGCCCACGCCGACTGGAGCACGGACGGCCGCAAGCGATGGATGACGGTGGCCGCCGGGTCGGCCGGCGGCTGGATCGTGGCTGCCCCATGCCCGGTCGGTGACCTTGCCAGCTTGCTCGCCCGGCTGGCCGCGCCGGGTGAGGCGGTGGCGCTCGGGGTGGATTTCCCGCTCGGCTTGCCCCGCGCCTATGCCGCCCGCCATGCCGCCGAGGCGGACTTCCCTGCCTTCCTGCGCGCCCTGGCCCGGCGCCCGGGGTTCTTCAACGTGTGCAGCGGGCTCGACGAACTGGCGCCGGGCCGCCCGTTCTATCCCCGCCGCGGCGCCAGCGGCATGACCCGGCTGTCCCACGCCGCCGCCCTTGGGCTGCATGGCGCCGCAGACCTGTCACGCCTGTGCGACCGGGCCACGGCCGAGCGCCCGGCCGGCGCGCCGCTGTTCTGGACCTTGGGCGCCAACCAGTCCGGCAAGGCCGCGATCTCCGCCTGGCGGGACCTGCTGCTGCCTGCGCTTTCCGGCCCCTGCCCGCCCGCGCTGTGGCCGTTCGAGGGGCCGTTGCTGTCCCTGCTGCGCCCAGGCCGGGTCGCGGTGGCCGAAACCTACCCGGCGGAGGCGATGCGCCAGATCGGGCTCCGCATGGCCGGCAGCAAGCGCCGCCAGGGTGACCGCGCGCGCCTGGCCGGCGGGTTGCGCGCCGCCTTGGCCGAGGTGAGTGCCGCGCCGGACCCGGCGATGGCGGATGCTGTTGCCGCCGGGTTCGGCGCGGACGCGGCGGGAGAGGACCGGTTCGACAGCGTGCTCGGGCTGCTGTGCCTGCTGGGCGTGCTGGCCGGCCGGCGCCCGGACGCCGCACCGGCCGACCCGTGGGTGCAGCGCTGGGAAGGCTGGGTGCTGGGCCAGACCGCGTTGCCGCCAACCGGTTTGGGCGGTGAGCCGGCCATGCGCTAAGCAGGATGCCAGCAACCAGCACGGGACCCGGCACGATGCGCATGACCCTCGAACTCGCCAGCACCATCGTGGACGCCGCGCTGAAAGCCGGGCGGGATCACAACTTCATGCCGCTTTCCGTTGCCGTGCTGGACCCGGGCGGCCATTTGGTCGCGTTCCAGCGGGAGGATGGCTCCGGTATCCTCCGCTTCGACATCGCGTTCGGCAAGGCGTGGGGTGCGCTCGGCATGGGCTTCGGCTCGCGCGAGCTGTTCAACCGCACGGCTGCCAACCCGACCTTCATGGCGGCGCTTACCGCCGTGAGCGGCGGACGACTGGTGCCGGTGCCGAGCGGCGTGCTGGTGCTGTCCGGCGGCGAGGTGATCGGCGCGGTCGGGATTTCCGGCGACAACTCGGACAATGACGAGACCTGCGCGGTGGCGGGGATCACCGCGGCGGGCCTGGAAGCGAAGACCGGTCTGTAACGCGGGTCAGGCAAGCAGCACGGAGGTGATGTCCAGCCCTGTTTCGGGGTCGATCGCCACGAACGGCGCGCTTTCCGCAAGCCAGCTCCGCAGGCTATTCCGTTGCCCGTCGCAGACCCAACCGGTTTGACTTCGTCCTGTCAGCCGCTATAACGCCTCGCTCTGGTGGCAGGGTAACCTGCCGCCCGGCCGTGCTTAGGCGGCCGTGATTCCGATTAGGATACCGACCGATGTTCGCAGTCATCCGCACTGGCGGAAAGCAATACCGTGTCACCCCCGAGTTGGTGCTGAAGGTCGAGAAGCTGGACGCCGAGCCCGGCGCCACCATCACCTTCACCGACGTGCTCGCCGTCGGCGGCGAGGCCGGGATGGCGATCGGCGCCCCCTTGGTGCCCGGCGCCGCCGTGACCGCGACGGTGATCGCGCAGGACCGGTTGGACAAGATCATCATCTTCAAGAAGCGTCGGCGGCAGAACAGCCGGCGCAAGAACGGCCATCGCCAGCACGTCACCGTGTTGCGCATCGCTGGCATTAGCGCCGACGGCATGACCGAGACCCCATCCACCACCACGCCGGACGCCGCCGACGAGGGCAGCGCCGCCGCAGTCTGAGGATAGCAAGACATGGCACACAAGAAGGCGGGCGGTTCCTCCCGCAACGGGCGTGACACCGAGGGCCGGCGTTTGGGCGTCAAGAAGTTCGGCGGCGAGACCGTGATCGCCGGCAACATCATCATCCGCCAGCGCGGCACCAAGGTGAAGGCCGGGCCGAATGTCGGCGTCGGCCGCGACCACACCCTGTTCGCTTTGACCGACGGCCACGTGCAGTTCTCCCGCAGGGCCGAAGGCCGGGTGCATGTGGCCGTCACCAGCCAGCCGGTCGCCGCCAACGACTCCGCGATGCCGGTCGCCGCCGAGTAGCACGACGCCACGCCGCAACAGCAGCACGGGGGCCGGCGCAAGCTGGCCCCCGTTTCGTTTGGACCCAACTGCACGCCATGAAGTTTCTTGACCAAGCCAAGATTTACCTCCGCTCCGGCGACGGCGGCGACGGCGTGGTCGCCTTCCGGCGCGAGCGCTTCATCGAGTTCGGCGGCCCCGATGGCGGCAATGGCGGCCGCGGCGGGGACGTGGCGTTCGAAGTGGCGGACAACCTCAACACGCTGATCGACTTCCGCTACACCCAGCATTTCCGTGCCCGTAAGGGCGGCAACGGCGCCGGGTCGGACCGTACGGGGGCGGGCGCCGAAGACGTGCTGATCCGCGTTCCGGCAGGCACCCAGATCATGGACGAGCACAACGAGGTGCTGCTTGCCGACCTCGACCGCCCTGGCAAGCGCGTCGTGCTGTGCCGCGGCGGCGATGGCGGCCACGGCAACGCCCATTTCAAATCCAGCACCAACCGCGCTCCCCGACGCGCCGACAAGGGCTGGCCCGGCGAGGAGCGGTGGGTTTGGCTGCGGCTGAAGCTTATTGCCGACGTGGGCCTGGTCGGATTGCCGAACGCGGGCAAGAGCACGTTCCTCTCCGTCGTGTCCGCCGCGCGGCCGAAGATCGCCGACTACCCGTTTACCACCCTGCACCCGCAACTGGGCGTGGTCCGGCTGTCGCACTCGGAGGAGTTCGTGATCGCCGACATCCCGGGCTTGATCGAGGGCGCGCACGACGGCGCCGGGCTGGGCACGCGCTTCCTGGGCCATGTCGAGCGCTGCGCCGTGCTGCTGCACCTGGTGGACGGCGCGGCGGGCAACGTGGTGGACGCTTGGCGCACCGTCCGCGAGGAATTGGCGCAATATGGCGGCGGGCTAGCCGATAAACCCGAGATCCTGGTGCTGAACAAGTCGGATGCGATGTCCCCGCGCGAGGCCTCCGCCCGGCGCTCGGCACTCGCCCGCGCGTCAGGCGGGGAAGTGGCGCTGATCTCCGGCGTCACCGGGTCGGGCGTGCCCGCGATCCTGCGCCGCCTGATGGACGCGACCCATGCGGCCCGCGTTCCCGCATGACTGGGCTGGCGGATGCGAGGCTGCTGGTGGTGAAGGTCGGCAGCGCCCTCGTGGTGGACGGTGCCGCCCCGCGTACCGCCTGGCTGGCCAGCGTCGCCGCCGACGTGGTGGCCATGCGGGCACGAGGGGCGTCGGTGATCTTGGTGTCTTCCGGCGCCATCGCGCTTGCCCGGCGCACGCTGGGCCTGCTGCAGCCCCGGCTGCGCTTGGAGGAGAAGCAGGCCGCCGCCGCGGTGGGGCAGATCCGGCTGGCGCAGGCCTGGGCCGACGCGCTGTCCGCCCACGGGCTGACGGCGGCGCAGATGCTGCTGACCCTGGGGGACACGGAGGACCGGCGGCGTTACCTGAACGCCCGCGCCACGCTGACTACCTTGTTGGGCCTCGGCTGCGTCCCGGTGATCAATGAGAACGACAGCGTCGCCACCGCGGAGATCCGCTTCGGCGACAACGACCGCCTGGCGGCCCGGGTGGCGGAGATGGTGGGCGCCGACCGGCTGCTGCTGTTGTCCGACATCGACGGCCTCTACACCGCCGACCCGCGCACCGACCCGGCCGCCCGGCATATCCCCGTGGTGCCGCAGTTGACCCCGGCGATCGAGGCGATGGGAGGCGAGCCGCCACCGGGCTACTCCTCGGGCGGCATGCGGACCAAGCTGGCGGCGGCCCGCATCGCCACCCAGGCCGGCTGCGCGATGGCCATCGCGCAGGGCGGCATCGCCCACCCGATCGCGGCGGTCGCAGATGGCGCGCGCTGCACCTGGTTCCTGCCCGCCCCGGAAGGCCGCTCCGCCCGCAAGCGCTGGATCGCCGGCAGCCTGGCCCCGCTCGGCGTGCTCACCGTGGATGCAGGCGCCGCCCGCGCGCTGGAAGCCGGCCGCTCGTTGCTGCCGGCGGGGGTGCGGGAGGTGAGCGGCATGTTCGAGCGGGGCGACCCGGTGGACGTGCACGACCCGGACGGGACCGTGCTGGCGCGGGGGCTGTCAGCCTACGCCGCGGAGGATCTGCGCCGGATCGCTGGGCACCGCTCGGAGGAGATCGAGGCGCTGCTGGGCTGGCGGGGACGGGACGAGGCGGTGCACCGGGATGATCTTGTGCTGCTGGTTCCGGCGTAGCTGCCGAGCGGGTCGTCACGATCGCAACGGACAAGCTTCCATCCGCCGCGCTCCGGCTGGGTCGGGTTGCGTGCCGTGCATTTCAGGATGGTCCGCCATCGCCTAAGCTCGCCCGCAACCAGCCTCTCCTCCCAGCGTCGGACCTTTCGCACATGACCGCCGAGATCGATCACGCTGCTGCCTGGCTGCGATCAGCCGGAGCCGCCGCCCGGGCCGCCTCCGCCACCCTCGCCCGCTCGACGGATGCGGCCCGTACGGCCGGCCTGCGCGCCGCCGCCGCCCGGCTGCGCGCGACGCTCGGCGCCATCCTCGCTGCCAACGCGCAGGACCTCGCCGTCGCCAGCCAGGCCACCCCGGCCTTCCAGGACCGCCTCACCCTGACCCCGGATCGGGTGGCGGCGATGGCGGCCGGGCTGGAGGAGATCGCCTCCCTGCCCGACCCGCTTGCCCGCACCCTGGCGGAGTGGACGCGCCCCAACGGCCTGCACATCCGCCGGGTCGCGACCCCGGTCGGCGTGATCGGCATGATCTACGAGAGCCGCCCCAACGTCGGCGCGGACGCGGCCGGGCTGTGCCTCAAATCCGGCAACGCCGTCATCCTGCGCGGCGGGTCCGAAAGCCTGAACAGCGCGCGCGCCATCCACGCAGCGGTGACGGCTGGCCTGGCGGAGGCGGGCCTGCCCGAAGCCGCGGTGCAGATCGCGCCCGATGCCGACCGGGCCTACGTCACCGCCATGCTTGCCGGCGCCGGGGTGCTGGACCTCATGGTCCCTCGCGGCGGCAAGTCCCTGGTCCAACTGGTGCAGCGCGAGGCGCGGGTCCCCGTGCTGGCGCATGCGGAAGGGCTCAACCACCTGTTCGTCCACACGGCGGCCGATCCGTCCATGGCCTGCGCCCTGCTGGTGAACAGCAAGCTGCGCCGCACCGGCGTGTGCGGCGCGGCCGAGACCTTGCTCGTGGACGCCGCCGCCGCATCTGACCTGCTGCCGCCGCTGATGGGCGCGGTCACCGCCTTCGGGTGCCAGGTCCGCGCCGACGCCCGCGCCCGCGCCATCATGCCCGGCCTGCCCGCCGCCGGACCCGGCGACTTCGACACCGAGTGGCTGGACGCCGTGCTGAGCGTCGCGGTGGTGGACGGGGTGGACGGCGCGCTCGACCATATCGCCCGGCACGGCAGCGAGCACACGGACGCCATCGTCACCGCGGATGCGGACGCCGCGGAGCGGTTCCTGCGCGGCGTGTCCTCCGCCGTGGCGCTGTGGAACGCTTCCACCCAGTTCTGCGACGGCAGCGAGTTCGGCTTCGGCGCGGAGATCGGCATCGCCACCGGCCGGGTGCACGCGCGCGGCCCGGTGGGCGTGGAGCAGCTCACCACCTTCCGCTACCTGGTGAGCGGGACGGGGCAGGTCCGGCCCTGAGCGACCCCGTCCCGCGTTTTGGCCACCAGCGCCGGCTGCGCGTGGGCTTGCTTGGCGGGTCGTTCAACCCGGCGCACGAGGGCCACCGCCACGTGGCGGAACTGGCGCTGCGGCGGCTACGGCTCCATCAGGTCTGGCTCATGGTGTCGCCCGGCAACCCGCTGAAGCGCACGGATGGGATGGCGCCGCTAGCCGAACGGCTCGCCTCCGCCCGGGCGATTGGCGACGGCCGCCGGGTGCTGGCAACCGCGATCGAGGGCCGGCTGGGCACCCGCTACACCGCAGACACGCTGTTGGCGCTGCGGCAGCGCTTCCCCCGGGTTTGTTTCGTGTGGCTGATGGGGGCGGACATCCTGGCGGAATTGCCGCGTTGGCGGCGCTGGACGGGGGTGGCGCGAACGGTTCCGTTCGCGGTGCTGCCGCGGCCCGGCTACAACCACCGTGCATTGGCGGGGCAGGCGGCACGGCGGCTGCGCCCCTATTGGCGGCCGGCGCGCCAGGCGCCGGTGCTGGCCTGGCAATCGGCCCCAGCCTGGACCTTTTTGCCGGCACCGCAGAATGCCATATCCGCAACGGCACTCCGGGCGGCATACTCCGCTTCGGGGCAGCCCCACGCGGGAGCAGGACGATAGCCAGGAACATCACGACCGCCGACCCCGGCGCCAAGCCGCCCGCCAAGCGCCGGCCGCCCAAGCCGGTCACCGCGTTGAAGGAGGCTGCCAAGGCGCCCGGCACGCCTCGCAAGAAGGCCGCCGCCGCCGGGCCGAAACCTCGCGCGCCGCGCAAGCCGAAGGCCGAGCCGTCGCGGCTGGACCAGGTGCAGGCTGTGATCGTCGCCAGCCTGGAAGGCGACAAGGCCGAGGACGTCTTGGTGCTGGACCTAGCAGGCCGAGCCGCCTTCACCGACCGCATGGTGATCGCCACCGGGTTGGCGGACCGGCAGATCAGCGCCATGGCCACCCACTTGCAGGAAAAGCTGCACGAGGTGGGTGTCGGCCGAGTACCGGTGGAAGGCGCCGGCGGGTCCGACTGGGTGCTGATCGACGCGGGTGACATCGTCGTCCACCTCTTCAAGCCGGAAGCGCGCGAGCTGTACGCATTGGAGAAGATGTGGGGGGCGGAACTGGACGAGCCGTACGAGGAGCCGGCCGCGTGAGCGATCTCTACGAGCAGGACTTCTTCGGCTGGGCAAACCAGCAATCCCAGTTGCTGCGGGGCGGCCGGGCAAACGAGGCGGACCTCGACCACATCGCCGAGGAGATCGAGGACGTGGGCCGCAGCCGCCGGCAGGAGCTGCGCAACCGCCTGGCCGTGCTGCTGCTGCACTTGCTGAAGTGGGAATACCAGGGTGCGGTGCGAAGCCGGTCCTGGTGTTCGGCGATCATCGAGCAGCGAGTCCGCATCGCGGAGCACCTGCGGGAGAACCCGAGCCTTCAGCCGTTGCTGCCAGAAAGCGTGGAAACGGGCTACCGCTATGCGCGCCTGCGGATCGACCGGGAAACCGGGCTGCCAGCCGAGCGTTTTCCCGCGTCCTGCCCATACCCGGACGCTGACATCCTCGACGACGGATTTTTCCCGGGCGAGCCGTGACCATGCAGCCCGAGCGCGTGCACGACTACCCCCGCCCGCCCCGTCTGGAAAGCGTGCCGCAACGCATCCGCATCGTGCTCGGCGGCGAGACCATTGCGGACACGCGAGCCGCGTTCCGCGTGCTGGAAACCACGCACCCGCCAACCTACTACCTGCCGCCATCGGCCTTCCTGCCCGGCAGCCTCGTGCCCAGCCCGCGCACCTCGTTCTGCGAGTGGAAGGGCCGCGCACGGTATTGGACGGTGCGCGGCGGCGGCAAGACGGTGCCGGATGCCGGGTGGAGCTACCCGGAGCCGAACCTGGCCTTCGCCGCCATGGGGGACCACGTGGCGGTATACGCGGCGCCCATGGATGCTTGCTTCGTGGGCGAGGAACGCGCCACTCCGCAGCCCGGCGGCTTCTACGGCGGCTGGGTCACCCTCAACCTCGAAGGCCCGTTCAAGGGTGCGCCGGGGACCGAGTTCTGGTAGGAGGGCGGCGGGGATGGCGGGGACGCAGGTCCACCTGCGGCGCGGGTTGCGTGTCGGCGTAAACGCGGCCGTTCCATACCCAGCGGTCGTTCTTGCCCACCAGCAGATCGTGCATCCCGCCGTGCTCGGACGCTTCCACCACGGTGGCGCCGCTGACCGCGTCCAGCACCTTCACCCAGCCGACGCGTGTGGGAAGATAGACGGAGGTGGAGCAGCCGGCCGAGCCGCACGCCCGCGCCGACTGCACCTGCACGAACAGCGCAGGGCCGATGCCAGCGCTGCCCAGGTGCTGGCTGCCGATCAGCAACAGCGCCCTGGGGCCGCCATCCGCCACATCCGCCGCGGCGACACGCCGGGCCGTCGCGTCGAGCGGCGTGCCTGGCTGGGATGTCAGCCTTACTGGGCCGTTCGGGATAGCGGGCGCGGCAGCCATCAGCGCCAAGGCGGCGGCGGCCAGCAGGAAGCGACAGGTCACGGCGGGATTCCTGTTGTAGGTCTCTTTCCTATGATCCGATCTGGCGCGGCCACGCAACATCCGTGCGGCTGATCGCGGTCGGCCGGTTGCGCGCCGGGCCGGAAGCGGAGCTGTTCGCCCGCTACAACGCCCGCCTCCGCCCGGCGCTGAGCGTCACCGAGGTGTCCGAGGGCCGAGGCGCGCCGGGCGAGGTCAAGCGGCGGGAAGCGGAGGCGCTGCTCGCCTGCCTGCCTCCCGCCGCCTTCGCCGTGGCCCTTGATGGCGGGGGCGCGGGGCCGGACAGCCCGGGGCTGTCCGCGCTGCTCCAGCGCTGGCGCGAAGCGTCACGGCCGCTCTGCTTTCTCGTCGGCGGCGCGGAAGGCTTGGACGGGGCGGTGTTGGCGCGCGCGGACGCAGCCCTGTCGCTTGGCCCGCTCACCTGGCCGCATTTCCTGGTCCGCCCCATGCTCGCCGAACAACTCTACCGTGCCCAGTCGATCGCGGCCGGGCACCCGTATCATCGGGCTGGGCGCCCCTAGTGGTGGAAACATGACGGGAAGGACCGTCAGGTTTCCACCACTAGCCTTTCCTGGCGGGCCGAATCACCTGACTGCTCAGGGACCAAGTGTTAGGTCCG
>CAXTLC010000066.1:0-26770 GCA_964245075.1 uncultured Acetobacteraceae bacterium | reverse complement strand
TCGTTGCGGCGGTGCTGGGCGTGATCAAGACCATGTCGCACATCAACGAGCCGCCAGCGGTGCTGGGCGCCATGATCGGCGGCGCGCTGGTTGGCACCTTTCTCGGCGTGCTGATGGCGTACGGCATGGCCGGCCCGGTCGCCGCCCGCATGAAGGGGGTGGTCGAGGAGGAAGCCAAGTACCTGGAAGTGATCCGGGCCGTGCTGGTCACCCATCTGCACGGCAACGCTCCGCAGGTCAGCGTCGAGACCGGCCGCAAGATGGCGCCCAACGAGCACATGCCGACCTTCCAAGAACTGGAAGCCGCGGTGCAAGGCGTGCAGATGTAGCGCCAGGGCCGGCCGGCCACACAGGGATGGCGCGTGCCCGCAGCCCTCTCCCGCCAGCCGGAAAGGGAGGAGCACGAGGGCCAGTCATGTGCGATCATCCCCAGTGCGCCGCTGGGCAGGATTGACGCGCCCCGGCAGCTTTGCCACGGCTGCTGCATGTTCAACACAGACGACTTCCACGGCCAGGTCGGCATTCAATTGATCGAGTGGCGGGCGGGCTTCGCCCACATCGCGCTTGACCTGTTGCCGAAGCACCTCAACCGGTCCGGCATCCTGCACGGCGGCGTGCTGCTGACCATGCTGGATGAGGCTGGCGCGCTGTGCGGCGTCTGGGGCGAGCAGGCGAACCGGCGGTCGTCCGTGACGGTGGATCTCGATTGCAGGTTCGTGGGCCAAGCGCGGTCCGGGCGGATCACCGGCACGGGCGAGCTGCTCAGCCACGGACGCTCGCTGTATTTCACCCGCACGCAGGTGGTGGACGAGGGCGGCCGGGTGCTCGCCTACGGTTCCAGCACCCATAAGTGGCGGCGGGACAGCGGATCAGGCGACCCGGCTTGAACCATGTCCTGAGCTGCGGCGTCGTGGTCACCGACGGCCGGCGTCTCTTGATCGGTCATGCCACGCGCTCCGTGCGCTGGGACATTCCAAAGGGTGTTGCGAACCTTGGCGAGGCGGCGGAAGCAGCCGCCCGGCGCGAGTTGCTTGAGGAAACCGGTTTGCAGGCGCCCGAAGGAACGCTGCAACCGCTGGGCGAACACCGTTACCGTCCAGGCAAGGACCTTGCTTTGTTCACCTGGGTCGTGGACGCCATGCCGGACCCGGCGACACTGCGATGCACCTCAACCTTCCTGATATCCGGCCGGTCCGTTCCCGAATTCGACCGTTTCGCCTGCCCTGCCTGGAACGAGGCGAGCCTCATGCTGGGAAAGGCGATGGCTGTCGTGTTGGATAAGGTCGCGCACGAGCGGGCTTGGCTGTGATCCTCAATGCACGTGACAGAAGCCGTGCGGCCGTTCCGGACGCACTGGGCGGAGTGCCGCGTCTTCCAAGGCAGATTCGATGGCGCTCAGGAGCAGCCGCGGGCTGAACGGTTTGGCAAGGAAGGTCTCGTGAGCGTCCAAGCGGCGCATCCCGGCATAGCGCTCCGTGCCGAGATAGAGCACGGGCCGGCCAGGCTGCACCTGCCGCCAGAAATGGCCGAGATCAATCCCACTGACGCTATCCGGCAGATCAATGTCAGCGATCAGAAGATCAAACTCGTCCGCCTTGTTCAACAGCCACATGGCTTCGGTCCCACGGCAGGCGCTGACGACATCAAACCCAGCGTCCCTTAATACGTCTGTCATCACCCACTGGGTGAGGACATCATCGTCGGCGAAAAGCACCGTTCTGCTATTCATCTGCCAAGCCCCTTTTGGACTATACTGGCGACCAGCCTGGTTAGATGCAGGCTATCCAATTAAATTCTCGCAGCATGCGCCGTCTCGTCTTTGCGACAGAATTATCTGATAGCGATGATACTGGTTTAAGTCTCAAAAACCTCACTCTTGTCAGTCTCGTTGCGACTTCACAGGCAAACGGCGCGTGGCTGCTTGCCCATGCAGCCACGCAGGACTGTTCCCTCCGATCTCTTGCACGATCACTTGGGAATGCGGGCCAGTCAGGGTCAACCCTCCTGCCGGCAACCAGCTCACGCCCGCTTGCGAGCAGGCTTTTCCGGCGAGGCCGACGTCTGCTCGACGCCTGCGCTTCAAGGCGGCCATGAGATCGATCACCTTGCCGTCCATGTTCGGCTCGGGTGACGCTTTCAGGCCCTCGCCCTTCAGATTGGCCTCGATCACCTGCCGCGACCGCGCCTCGTAGCGGTCCTCCACGTCCGAAAGGTCGAGCGCACCGCTCCGCCGTTCGATCAGCTGCGTGGCCAGTGCGGCCATGTCCTCGTCGGGCTGAAGCTCGGGCAATCCGTCGAACAGGGCGTGCGGGTCGTTGACGTCCTTCACCCCATGCAGCGTATGGGCCACCAAGCCGCGGTCCATGGGCATGACCACAATCGCCCGTTCCTGCCCCGCCATCACCACCTGGGACAGCGCGGCCTTGCCGGTGCGACGGATGGCGTCCCGCAGCACGAGGTGAACGTCCTGTCCGGCATCGCCGTCCGAAGCCATGTAGCAGCTCGCGTCATAATACGCCGGAACGATCGCATCGGCGTCCACGAACTCGTAGCCGCGGGCCAGGTTCCGTCGCGCGAGTTCCTCCCCCGTCTCGGCATCCGGCGTGATGGTCCTGACCCGGTGGCCGGGTTGATGAAGTGGAGGTGCAGCGCGGCGGCGTCATGCCGCGCGGTGTGGAGCGCCACCGGGCAGACACGGGGGCGAGGCGCAGGTTGCCGCGCCAGATCGGATGCTCCGCCATCAGCCATGCTCCTCGGGTTGCCCGGGCGGCGGCCTGGCGGCGGCAGCGAAGCCCTCCCAGGGGTCCGCCTTCAGCCGGGCCAGCCGCTTCGGCACTGAAGTGACCGTGAACGCCACGGGGTCAAGGCGCGGCGTCACCTCCCGTCAGGCCGAGGCGTGGCCACGGTGCCGCCGGGCCGCGCCGCAGAAGCGCAAGCGGCCGGCTGGCGATGCCGGGCAAGGCGACCGGCGCCACCACCGCCCCGTAACTCTGCCAGGGTGCGTTTGGTGATGCCGGGCCACAGCTCGCGATCCGGGTGCGAGAGCTTGACCGCAACCCCCTGCCGCCGACTCGGCCAGGGGCCGGCGTGCCGCCGCTGCGTCACGCTGGGCCGGTGCGGACGCCGCTTCGGGGGCGGTGCCCGGCTGAGGCTTCCGCGTGCGGGTGAAATCACGCCGGGCGCGGTCGGTGGCGAGCGGCGTGTCCCGCTGCGGGATCGGCAGCGCGGCTGGGCGACGGGCTGGCGTGGACCGAAAACATCCGCATCAGCAACGGGTTCCGGCTACGGAAGGGCCGGCTCCACCAGCGGCGGCTCGGCGGCCTCTCCCTTGTCCATGTAGTGCGCCATCACTTCCTGCACCGGGCCATCCTCGCGGATGCGGCCGTGGTCCAGCCAGATCACCCGCGTTGCCCATTCCAGCACCACGCTGTTGAGGTGGGAAGACAGCACCAGGATCTCCGCCGTGCGCACCAGGCTTTCCAGCCGGCTGCGCGCCTTGTCCATGAAATTGGCGTCGCCGGCCAGGAACCACTCGTCCATCAGCAGGACTTGCGGCCGGATCGCCGTGGCCATCGCGAAAGCCAGCCGCACCGCCATGCCGGAGGAATAGAAGCGGACGGGCAATTCCAGGAACTCGCCCAGCTCCGCGAACTCGGCGACGTCCTTGGCCATGGCGGCGACCGCCGGGCGGCCCATGCCGTTGTACAGCCCGCGCAGCAGGATGTTCTCGCGGCCCGAGAGGTCCATGTTCATGCCGAAATTGACGTCGAGCAGGGAGCCGATTGCCCCGTTCACCCGGATATGGCCGACCACCGGCTCGTAGATGCCGGCCAGGGTGCGCAGCAGGGTCGTCTTGCCGGCGCCGTTGCCGCCCACCAGCGCCAGGCGGTCGCCGGGCCGCAGGCTGAACGAGACGTCCCGCAGCGCTTGCACCACCACGCGGTGCTGCCGGTCCTCGCCCAACCGCCCGGACGCCGCCGCCAGCACCGTTTTCTTCAGGCTGCGGCTGTTGCCGTGGTAGAGCGGGAAATCGACGCAGAGGCCTTCCGCCTCGATGCTGGCCGCCACCGTCAGACCCAGAACGCGAGCCGGCCGCGCACCCGTGCGAACACCGTCCAGGATGCGCCGCAGAGCAGCGCGCTCCAGGCGGTGGCCGACAGCCAGACCGAAGCGGATGGCGCACCGCCGAGCAGCGGGTCCCGCACCAGGGCCAGCAGCGGGTAGAACGGGTTCAGCAGCAGCCAGGCCGCGTTCGGCCCGATCAGCTCCGGCTGCCAGATGATCGGGGTGAGAAAGAAGGCGATCTGCATGATGCTGCCCACGATCGGCGGGATGTCCCGGAACCGGGCGCAGAACGTGCCGAGCAGCAGGCAGGCCGCCAGCGAGTCCAGCAGCCAGAGCAGCAGCCCGGGCAGGCTGGCCAGCGCGGCGGCGCCGGGCCAGACGTGGTACCAGGCGAACACCCCCACGATGACGATGACGTTGTGGGCCAGCACCATGATGTTGCGGATGACCGCCCGGACCGCGTGGATGGTGAACGGCATCCGGATGGCGCGGATCGTGCCCTCCACCGAGGTGAACGCGGTGCAAGCATCCGCGACAATGCCGCCCAGCGTGTTCCAGAGCACCAGCGACAGCGCCAGATAGGGCATGTAGTGCTGCAACTGCATGTGGAACAGCTCGGAGTACAGCACGCCCATGGCCAGGACCATGACGGCAGTGGACAGCGTCAGCCAGAACGGCCCCAGCACCGAACCGCGGTAGCGCAGCTTGATGTCCAGCCAGCCCAGGGTGAAGGACAGGCGGAATGCTGCAAGGCCATGTTCCAGGTCCTGCCAAGCGAGGCGTTGTCGCGCACCGGAATTGATGTTGGCGCGCAGGTCGATCGCCGGGATGTGCACGGGCAAGGATTGGCTCGGCATTTGGGAGCGCGGATAGCGGATCGGACGGCGGCCCGCAACCATGGGACGCTGCACGCTGGGCCGGGTGCGTGCAGCGTGTGATGCGGACGTCACATCCTCCAGGGAAAACCGTCATGGCTCTCGTTTCCGTGTGGAAAGCGGCTTGCCAGTCATTGTGGCCGTCGTTAGGGACTTAGAATGGACTGCTTCCAAGTCACCTGAGCGGGGAGCCGCTGGCTGGCCTGACCTTGGCCGAGTTCGGCCATGCCGAAACGGAGAACTGCCCAGCATGCCGCGCTTGCCTCTGAACCGTCCCGCGTCGTTTTGGTCCGCACCGTCCCGCTTCGGCGCGGCAGCGTCTGCCAAGGCCCTGGGCAGGGCCTTGGGCTGTGTCGGGGCGCTCGGCCTGCTGTCCGCCTGCGCGGGCGGCCAGCATGTCAGCGCGTCGCAGGAAGCGGTCCAGTACGAGCGTCACGCCCACGAGTCGTACTCGGCGCCGGGTTCGGCGGCTGATCCGTGGGGTCCGTACATCCAGGAGGCCGCGTCCCGCTACGACGTGCCGGCGCGCTGGATCCGGGAAGTGATGCGCGTCGAGTCGGGCGGGCACACCGAGATGTACGGCCGTCCGATCACCTCCGGCGCGGGCGCCATGGGGCTGATGCAGGTCATGCCGGCCACCTATGACGAACTGCGCCGGCGCTACAGCCTGGGCGATGACCCGTATGATCCGCACAACAGCATCATGGCCGGTGCGGCTTACATCAGGGAGCTTTATGACCTGTATGGCTCGCCGGGCTTCCTGGCTGCCTACAACAGCGGCCCCGGGCGGCTGGACGACTACCTGACGCGGAACCGTGCCCTGCCGGAGGAAACGCGGCGCTACGTCGCGAAGATCGGCCCGCGGATCGCCGACAGCTTCCCGGCCAAGCGGTCCACGGCCGAGATGTACGCGATGAACTCGGTGCCGGCCAGCGTTCCGGCCGGCCCGCGCTACCCCGTGCCGGACGACACTGCCGCCTATGTGCCGCCCGCGGCGCAACCCCCGGTCGAGGTCGCCTACGCTCCCCCGGCCGCGTCCGACGCCGCGTTCGACCCGCCGCCGGGCTGGACGCCGCCGCGCATGTCCGTGGCGGACACCGCCGCCTACGTACCGCCCCCCGCGCCCCCGCCGCTCGCCGCCCCTTCGGCGGTCGCCGTGGCGGCCGAGGGTCCGCCGCCGCCGCGTTTCGCGCCCGCGCCCATGCCGGTGCAGGAAGCCGACGCGTCATTGCCGACGCCGCCCGCGCCTGCCCCGCCTTCGTTGCCGGCACGCGCCCCGCAATATGCCGCCCTGCCGGAGCCGCCACGCCCGGCGCTCTCGCAGACCGCCTCCGCCGACGGCTACGTGCCGCTCCCGCCGCGCCATGATGGTGGGTTCCGCCTGGTTTCCCCCGCCAATGCCGCCCCGGTGCCGGCTTATCGCGGGTTGCCCGGCCAGTGGGCGATCCAGGTCGGCGCGTTCGGCAACGAAGGGCTGGCGCACATCGCGGTCGGCGCTGCCCGGGAGCAGGCCGGCGCCATGCTGTCCGGCGCCCGCCCCGCCGTGGCCGGCGTGCGTGAGTCGCACGGCACGCTGTACCGCGCCCGCTTGACCGGCTTGTCGCGCGATGCCGCCACCCAGGCCTGTGAACGGCTGCGGGGCCGCGGCCCCTGCATCGTGCTGTCACCCGACGCCCAGTCCTGATCGTCCAGTAGCCGGGCGCTTGCTCCCGCGATCTCCGCCCGGCATCCTCCAGGGAGCCGGGAGGAACGGATGATCGACAAGCGCGTGCCCAGTGTTGCCGCGGCGATGGAGGGCATTGCGGACGGAGCCACCGTGCTGGTCGGCGGTTTTGGCGCAGTCGGCCAGCCAAACCAGCTGATCGACGGGTTGATCGAGCAGGGCGCCCGGGATCTGGTCATTGTCGCGAATAATTCCGGCGTCGCGGAGTTCGGGCTGGCCAAGCTCATGTTGCTCGGCCGGGTTCGGCGCATCATCTGCTCCTATCCGCGCTCGTCCGGCTCGGTGGTGTTCGAGGATCTCTACCGGGCCGGGCGCATCGAGCTGGAGCTCGTGCCGCAGGGTACGCTTGCCGAGCGCATGCGTGCGGCGGGGGCGGGCATACCGGCTTTCTACACCCCGACCGCGTTCGGCACGAAGCTGGCCGAGGGCAAGCCCACCCTGGAGATCGGCGGCCGTGGCTGCGTGCTGGAGTACGCCCTGCCGGGCGACGTGGCGCTGGTGGAGGCGTGGGAAGGCGACCGCTGGGGCAACCTCACCTACAAGGACAGCGCCCGGAACTTCAACCCGGTGATGGCCACCGCCGCCGCCCTCACGGTCGCGCAGGTGCAACGCGTCGTGGAGCTGGGCGCGCTGTCCCCGGAATGCGTGGTGACGCCCGGCGTGTATGTGGACCGCTTGGTGCACATCCCCCACGGTGGGCCGCAAGGATGACGGAAGAGGCCGCCATGGCGATCCAAGCGCGTGACCGGGGAGCGATGGCTGCCCGGGTGGCCCAGGATATCCCGGAGGGATGGTGGGTGAACTTGGGCATCGGCATCCCCGTGCTGGTTGCCGACCATGTTCCACTGGAACGCGAGGTGGTGTTCCATTCGGAGAACGGCGTGCTCGGCATGGGTCCGGCGCCCGACCCGGAGCACGTCAACCCTTGGCTGATCAACGCCGGCAAGACGCACGCCACGTTGCGGCCGGGCGGCAGCTACGTTCACCACGCCGACAGCTTCGCCATGATTCGCGGCGGCCACCTCGACCTTTGCGTACTCGGGGCCTTCGAGGTGGCGGAGAATGGCGACATCGCCAATTGGTCGCGTTCGGACAACGACTTCGCCCCGGCGGTGGGCGGTGCGATGGATCTCGCCGTGGGCGCCAAGCGGCTTTGGGCCGTCATGGAGCACGTGACCAAGTCCGGCGAGCCGCGCCTGGTGACACGGTGCAGCTACCCGCTGACCGCCTTGGGGGCGGTCAACCGGGTTTATACGAACCTAGCGGTGCTCGACGTGACGGAACGGGGCTTCGTGGTGGTCGACATCGTGCCTGGCCTGGATCTCGCAGGTTTGCAGCAACGCACGGGAGCGACGCTGCACCTGCCTGCCTGACCGGTGTTTGGCCGCGCCGGGTCATCGCAACCGCATGAAGTGGTCAGCGGGAAAGGCTGGGCGTCGTGTCTTGGCCCTCCTTGGGCTGGTACACCCGGTCCCGTTCCGTTATCTGCGAGCCGCCATCGGCCAGGTAGCCGGCCGGCAGGTTGCTGAATGGCGTTCCGTCCACTGGGCCTGCGTCCAAGGTGCGGCCGCCTTCGCCAGCGACACGGTCGGCGGGAGCCACGCCGGGCGTGGCGAGGTTGGATACGGGCGCATCCGTGAAGGTGCGGTTGTTCAGCGGCTGCCCGCCTGGCGCGCTGCCTTGGGCGCGCGCTTCTGCGAATATGTTGCCGCCGCCCTTGGAAACATCCGGAGTCGTCAGCAGGGCTAGCGGCGCTGCGAACAAGCCGACTGCAAGGACAATGGTGCTTGAGCGCATGGCGGTAATCCCTCGAATGTTTAAACAATGATCGAGCAACGCCGTGGTTGCCCCGGTGCGAGTTCTCGTTTTGGTGATCAGCCGCTTCGGCGGCGATGCAACTGCCCTGTGACTCGGAGTGTACAGTGTGGCTCGGAGCGTGCAATGTGGCTCGGAACGTGCATTGTGGTATCGCAGCAATCTGCAACCTGCAATCTGCAACCTGACTGACCCAGTCGGCGGAACCGCGATCGATCCACGGCGCTGCTGGGTGAACGTTCGCTGTGAGTGCTTCCTTGCCCCTGCTGACTGTCCACCACGCCACGACCTACCGCTACCGTCATCCGGTCGCCTTTGGCGAGCACCGGATGATGTTCCGGCCGCGCGACTGCCATCACCAGCGCCTGCTTGACCACGAATTGCTCATCCTGCCGCAGCCTGCCTCGCTGCTCTGGTCGCAGGACGTGTTCGGCAACTCGGTCACCCTGGCCCGCTTCATCGGGCGCGACGACACGCTGGTGTTCCGGAGCACCTTGCGCCTCGACCACACGGAAGCCCCGGCCATGCTGGTGCTGCTGGCCGACCATGCCAGGACGCTTCCGTTTGCCTATGACAGCGACGAGATGCCGGATCTGCTGCGCTCCATCGAGCGGCAACTGCCTGATCCCGGGCATGTGGTCGCTCGCTGGGCACGCAGCTTCCTGAACGAGAACGGCCCCACCAGCACGGTGGACCTGCTTTCGGCCATGACCAAGGCAATCAGCCGCCGCTTCACCTACCGCGCCCGGCACGAGCCCGGCGTCCAGGACCCGCGCACCACCCTGCGGCTGGAGACGGGGACCTGCCGGGACTTCGCGCTGCTGATGATGGAGGCGGTCCGCACGCTCGGCCTGGCCGCTCGCTTCGTGACGGGCTACCTGCACGTGCCGGCCCGTGCCCACCCTGGCGAGGCGGTGCGGCAAGGCGGGGGCAACACCCACGCGTGGTTGCAGGTGTACCTGCCGGGGCCTGGCTGGGTGGATTTCGACCCAACCAACGGCATCGTCGGCTCGCGCGGCCTGATCCGCGTGGCCGTCGTGCGTGATCCGGCCATGGCGGTCCCGCTTTCCGGCAGTTGGACGGGGTCTGCCGGGGATTGCCTGGGCATGGATGTGTCCGTCCACGTCACCGAACACGCCCCCGCCACGGAGGCGGCATCATCCCCCGCCACGGAGGCGGCATCATAAGGAGAACCATCCTATGCGCATCCGCTGCGGTTTCCGGATCGCCTACGACTGCTCGCAGCCCGTTCCGATGCTGCTGGCGCTCAGCGTGCACCCGTCGCGCGAGCAGGACCTGCTGACCCGCCCGGTGCTGCAAACCACGCCGGCGCTGGACGTGCGCGACTACGCGGACGATTTCGGCAACGCTTGCCACCGCGTGCTGGCGCCGCAGGGCAGGACGGAGCTGTTCACCGAATTCGATATCTCAGATTCTGGAAATCCAGACCCGGTCGTGGCGGAAGCCAAGCAGTTCGAGGTGCCGGACCTGCCGAACGGGGCGCTGGTCTATCTGCTTGGCAGCCGGTACTGCGAGACGGACAAGCTGTCCAACATCGCCTGGTCGCTGTTTGGCGGCACGCCTCCCGGCTGGGCGCGGGTGCAGGCCATCTGTGACTTCGCCCACGAACGCATCACCTTCGGCTACCACCATGCCCGCCCGGACAAGACGGCCTGGGACGGCTACAACGAGCGGCAGGGCGTGTGCCGCGACTACGCCCACCTGGCGGTCGCGCTGTGCCGCTGCATGAACATCCCCGCGCGCTACTGCACCGGGTACCTGGGCGACATCGGCATCCCGCTCTCGGACTCGCCGATGGACTTCTCCGCCTGGTTCGAGGCATACCTGCAAGGGCCGGACGGCGGCCGCTGGTACACCTTCGACGCCCGCCACAACTTCTCCCGCATCGGCCGCGTGCTGATGGCCCGCGGGCGGGACGCGACGGACGTGGCGCTGGTCACGAGCTTCGGCCCGGCCTGGCTGAGCGTGTTCGAGGTGACGACCTACGAGGTCGAAGAGTAGGGTCCAGCCGATCACGCTGGAGCATCCAAGTTGACCCGTGTCCCCGTTCTCGCACTTGCCGCTGTTCTCCTTCTGCCGGCCGCCGTCCGCTGGTCACGAGCTTCGGCCCGGCCTGGCTGAGCGTGTTCGAGGTGACGACCTACGAGGTCGAAGAGTAGGGTCCAGCCGATCACGCTGGAGCATCCAAGTTGACCCGTGTCCCCGTTCTCGCACTTGCCGCTGTTCTCCTTCTGCCGGCCGCCGTCCGGGCGCAGGCCTTCGTCAGCGGCAGCCAACTCACCCGCGCCTGCAACGGCCGCTCGCCGGTGGACTCCAACTCCTGCGACGGCTACATCGCCGGCGCGCTGGACACCATGCGCGAACAGCCGGACCTGAAGGGCAAGCTTTGTCCGCCCTCGGGGGTGCGCCTGTCGGCGATGCGGGAAGCGCTCGGCAAGTTCGGCGTGCAACGTCCGGAGGAGGCAAGGGGACCGGGGACGGCGCTGGTGGCGTCCTTCATCAAGACGACGTATCCCTGCCCGGCCCAGTAGCGCT
This sequence comes from uncultured Acetobacteraceae bacterium, assembly GCA_964245075.1. Taxonomy (GTDB): domain Bacteria; phylum Pseudomonadota; class Alphaproteobacteria; order Acetobacterales; family Acetobacteraceae; genus LMUY01. Next base: position 15,736 of record CAXTLC010000066.1, on the reverse strand, counting down.
CAGCCGCCGGGAGTGACCGTTCCGGCCATGCCGGCTGGGCAAGCCCCGCCCAGCGCTCCGGCCGGAAGGGGGATCACCAGGCTGTCGGGCGGTTCCGCGATGCCGGACGAGGGCCGCACGGTGGCCGTCGCCGGCGGCAGGTTCGGCATGCGCACCTGCACCGCTTGCCCCGACCGCAGGTCTGCCGCCGGCGCAACAGTCAGGAAGGCACGGTCGCAGTCCATCAGCCGGACCAGCGGCGCCCCCGCCTGCGTGTCCGTGCCGGGCTGCGTTTCCAGCGAGCGCACGACGCCGTGCACGCCCGCCAGCACCGGGATCTCCAACCCCGGCTTGGGCGCGTTGCGGTCCAGGTCGTCCTGCGCCGCCGCACGCTCGGCGGCAGCGGCGCCGCGCTGGACCGCCAGGTCGGCAACCCGGGTCCGCCCGGCCTCGGTGGACGGCGCCGGTTGGGCCAGCGCGTCGTCCAGCGCCGCGAGGCGGGCACGCGCCGTGTCGAGCCGCGCCCGTTTCCCAGCCGCCTCCGGGTCGGGCGGCGGATCGGTGTGGATCGTCAGCAGCGTCGTGCCCGGATCGACCGCCTCCCCCGGGGCGACGGCGACGGTGACGACCCTGCCGGCCCTGGATGCGCGCAGCACCATCATCGGCGCGTTGTAGATCGCCGCCACGGCAGGCTGGGTTGCGAGCACGCGAGGCAGCAGCAGGGCGGATGCAGCCACGGCCGCCACCGCCATGCCCGCGCCGAGCCACCATCGCATTGCGATCCGGCGGCGCGGCGGCTCTGGCGGCGGGACGAACTCGGCGTTCCAAAGGGATGCAAGCTTGCGCGGCGCTGCCTCCGCGGACACACGCGGCCAGCCGTAAAGCGGCGGCTCGGCGGAACCTCCCCACGCCGGCTGCACGCGGCCTGCTTCGCATCCGTCGAGCGCCTCGGTCGTTTCCAACGCCGCCGCCTCGTCCAGCACCGGCCCAGGCGGACTGGCAACCTGCGGGACGGGGAACGGCAGCACGGGGTTCAGCAGCATGGTGAACGCGCTGGCCGGTCCGGGCGGGGCGAAACGCTGCCGCGGCGACCAGGGCGGAATGCCCGCCGCCGGGTCGGCGGGCGGCCGTGGCGCCCCGGACCCGGGGGCGGGCGCCGCGTTGGGCGCCGGCAAGGATGCTGGGTGGCGCCGGAAGGTGACCGGAACTGGCGGGAACGACTCCGGTCGCCTGACGAACAATGCATACTCCCGCATGCAGACACTTCGCCCGTTAACCGAGCGTCCCCCCAACGTCAAGGCCTCGCAATCAGGCCTGGCGCGAGTCTTGCCTGGACCGTGCCGCTGATTGTGCCGCGGCCTTGGAGCGTTCGATTGATCCCTAAGCTGTCCCGCCGTGCCGTGCTTGCCGCAGGCGCCGGCCTGTCCGCCGGGATGACCGTCCCGGTGCGGGCGCAGGCCGGGCGATCCCTCACCTATGGCATCTCCATGGCGGACATCCCGCTCACCACCGGACAGCCGGACCGTGGCGCGGGCGCTTACCAATTCACCGGGCTGACGCTGTATGACCCGCTGGTCGCCTGGCAGCTCGACGTTTCGGACCGGCCCGGCAAGCTGATCCCCGGCCTGGCCACGCGATGGGAAAGCGACGTGGAGGACCGGCGCAACTGGATCTTCCATCTCCGCCCCGGCGTGCAGTTCCATGACGGCTCCGCCCTGGATGCCGACGCGGTCGTGTGGAACCTCGAGAAGGTGCTGAACCCGCAGGCCGCGCATTTCGACAACCGGCAGGCGGCGCAGGCGAAGCCGCGGCTGCCGTCCGTCGCGTCCTGGCGCAAGCTGGACCCGATGACCGTGCAGGTCACGACCAAGGCGGTGGACGCGCTGTTCCCCTACCAGATGCTCTGGTTCCTGATCTCCTCGCCGGCCCAGTATGCGAGAGTGGGCAGTTGGGAGAGGTTCGCCTTCGCCCCGTCCGGGACCGGGCCGTTCAAGCTGGCCGCGCTGGTGCCGCGCGCCAAGCTCGAGCTGACCCGCAACGACGCCTACTGGGACCGCGCGCGGCTGGCCAAGCTGGACCGGCTGACCCTGACGTGCGCGCCGGAGGACCTGACCCGCGCCAATGCGCTGCTGACCGGCCAGGCCGACCTGATCGAGACCCCGGCGCCGGACGCGGTGCCGCGACTGGAGGGCGGCGGCGCGCGGGTGGTGGGCAACGTCACCCCGCATGTCTGGAACTACCACCTGTCCTTGGCCGAAGGCAGCCCATGGCGGGACGTCCGGGTGCGGCGCGCCGCCAACCTCGCGGTGGACCGGGACGGCGTGGTGCAACTCATGGGCGGGCTGGCGCAGCCGGCGGTGGGCCAGGTGGCCTCGTCCAGCCCCTGGTTCGGCAACCCGGGCTTCAAGATCGTCACCGACATGGACGCCGCCCGCAAGCTCCTGGCGGACGCCGGGTTCAGCCGGTCGAACCCGCTGCGGGCCAAGTTCATCGTGCCCACCGGCGGCAGCGGCCAGATGCTGTCCATGCCGATCAACGAGTTCATCCAGGGGGGCTGGGCGGAGGTCGGCATCGCCGTCGAGTTCCAACCGGTCGAGCTGGAGGTGGCCTACACCGCTTGGCGCAAGGGGGCGGCCGACCCGTCGCTGAAGGGGATCACCGGCAGCAACATCGCCTACGTCACGTCGGACCCGTTCTACGCGCTGCTGCGCTTCTACGGCAGCAAGCAGGTGGCGCCCGTCGGGGTGAACTGGAGCGGCTACAGCAACCCGGAGGTGGACGCGCTGTGCGACCGCGTGACCGGGAGCTTCGACCCGGCGGAACAGGACCGGCTTTGCGCGCGCATCCACGAGAAGGTGGTGGACGACGCGGTGCAGGTCTGGGTCGTGCACGACACCAACCCGCACGCGCTGTCCGGCCGGGTGCGCAGCTACGTGCAGGCGCAGCACTGGTTCCAGGATCTGACGACGCTGTCGTAGGGAGGCTGCGGGTGGCGAAAGAGAGTGCGAAGCAGAAAGCCGTCGTCGAGCGGGTGATGCACGAGTTCAAGGGCGGCAAGCTGGAAAGCGGCGGCGGCGGCAAGGTGAGGAACCCGCGCCAGGCCATCGCCATCGCGCTGAGCGAGGCCGGCGCGTCCAACCGGCAGACGCCGGCGCAGAAAAAGCAAAGCCTGAAACGGACGGAAAGCCGAGAGTCCCGAGCGGACCTTTACAGTCAGGCTCAACAAGCCGGCGTGCCCGGGCGGTCACGGATGACCAAGGACGAGCTTCGCCGGGCTTTGTCGTAGCGTTGATAAGCACTCGTCACGTGCTATCAATCAGTGAGGCGCAAAGATCGTCTCTTGCTTTGGACTGTTGTTCACAAAACCTAACGTCTTGGCATAATCAATGCGAAAAGCAGGACAAAGCAAACGACCACACCCAAAGTAATGGTTTCTACTTTGCTGCTTACAACAATTGACAGCTTTTCCACCTGAAACTGAATAATGGGCGCACCTGTGGAGTTGGCGAAATCGGTTAGTGATTTCGCTTGCAACTGCCGGACGATGCCTGGCCCGAGTCAGATCGCAATCACGGTAGATCGAAAACCGACTATGCACAACAACAATTTCGTGTTCTCGCACAACTGTCGCGTACGCCAACGAAAACATGCGCGGGCAAACCTTAACCAAGACAAATGAGCCGCCCTACTCCTGCCGTTCCAGAATGGACACGTAGTTCGCCACCGCCGCGCCGCCCATGTTGAACACGCCGCCCACGTCGGCCCGCCCCAATTGCAGGTCCCCCGCCGTCCCGGTCAGTTGCATCGCCGCCATCACGTGCATCGACACGCCCGTGGCCCCCACCGGATGGCCCTTCGCCTTCAGCCCGCCGGAGCGGTTCACCGGCAGCTTGCCGTCCGCCGCGGTCCAGCCCTCCAGCGCGGCGCGGGCGCCCTGGCCCTCGGGCACCAGGCCCATCGCCTCGTACTCGATCAGTTCGGCGATGGTGAAGCAGTCGTGCGTCTCGACGAAGGACAGGTCCTCCAGCGCCAACCCGGCCTCGCCCAGCGCCTTGGACCACGCGATCGCGCCCGCCTCGAACCGCGTGGGGTCGCGGCGGGACATCGGCAGGAACTCGTTGACGTGGGCGGCGGCGCGGAAGCGGACGGACTTGCCGCCCGCGGCGGCCAGCGCCCGCGCGGTGTCCTCGTCCGCCAGCACCAGCGCGGCGGCGCCGTCGCTCACCGGCGAGCAGTCCGTCCGCTTCAGCGGGCCGGCCACGTACGGGTTCTTCTCCGAGACGGTGCGGCAGAACTCGTAGCCGAGATCACGGCGCAACTGCGCGTACGGGTTGTCCACGCCGTTCCTGTGGTTCTTCGCCGCAATGGTCGCCAGCGCGTCCGACTGGTCTCCCCAGCGCTGGAAGTACGTCTCGGCGATGCGGCCGAACACGCCGGCGAAGCCGCCCGGCGTGTCGCCCTCCTCGCGGCGGTAGGACGCGCCCAGCAGGTTGTCGCCGACCTGCGGCCCCGGCGTCGCCGTCATCTTCTCCACGCCGACCACCAGCGCCAGGCGGCCCCGCCCGGCGGCGATGAAGTCCCGCGCGGCGAACACCGCGGCGGAACCGGACGCGCAGGCGTTCTCGTACCGGGCGGCGGGCTTGAAGCGCAGGTCCGGCACGCTCTGCATCGGCAGGGAGGCGGGGAAGTTCTGCTTGCTGAAACCGCTGTTGAAGTTGCCGACGAACACGCCGTCCACCTCCGCCGGCGCCACCCCGGCATCCGCGATGGCGGCGCCCGCGACCCGGCCCACCAGGCTTTCCAGGTCCGGGTCGTCCAGCTTGCCGAACGGCGAGTGCGCCCAGCCGACGATGCAGGCCTCGGTCATGACGGTCCTCCTGGTTGCCCGCGACAATGCCGCCCCCGCGTCCGCCCGGCAAATGCGGGCGCTACGGCGTCGGGCGCAGCAGCCGTCCGCTGTTCCAGCGGTCCTTGGCGCCCCATGCGTACTTGTATGGCTCGCCGCCGCGCAGGAAGTGCAGGGCCCGCACCCCGTCCCGAACCGCTTGCTCGACCACGTGGCCCAGCAGCAAGGTGCCCGGGCTCACGAACGCCTCGGCCGCGTCGAAGCCGCTCAGGTAGAAGTACAATCCATCCGGCGCGGCCAGGGTGTGGTAAGCGGCGACCGCGCGGGCGCCGAAGCGCACTGTCTGTACGCGCAAGGTTCCGGACGCAGCCAGGCGGGGGATCGCGGCGGCATGGAACGCCCGCACCGCGGGGTCGCCCAGCACCCCGCCGGGCTGGCCCTGCGCGGTCCAGCGCGCGTCATGCAGGCGCAGCAGTTCGTCCCAGGCGGCGCACGCCTCCTCCGGCCTGGCAACCCCCGCCGACCACGGCCCCTGTCGGCCGGCCCGATGGCGGGCCTGCCGGACGTTGCGCAGGGTGCCCGCGGGCACCCCGTCCGCGAGGGTCAGCACGGGGCAGGGCGTGTCCGGCAACGCCGTTTCCGTCCAGCCGGCGGGCAGGGCCGCCCCGCGCAAGGCCGCGCCCGGCGGCAGGTCCGGCAAGGCGCAGGAGGTCGCGCCGTCGCCGCGGGCCAGCGCCGCGTGCAGCAGGGCGTCGGCGGCGCCGGGCGGCAGGGCGGGGTCGAGCAAGGCGTCCTGGTAGTCGGTGATGCCGACGCCGAGCGGCAGCAGCTTGCGCTCGGCGCCCTCGTCCAGCAGGTACATCGGCAGCAGCCCGGTCAGCGCGCCGCCCGACCAGGACGCGGCCACGCGCGGCCGGCCGGTGCCGAACGCGTCCCACCAGGGCAGCAGCCAATCCGGTGACTGGAAGGGCGGGGAGCCGGCCCGGCGCCAAAGCGCCGTCCATTGCGGGGCGAGCGCATGCAGGGCCGCGTCCGTGTCCAGCAGGGTGATCACAGCAGCCGCTCATAGGTCCGCAGGTAGGCCGCGATCGTGCCCGCGCGGTCGAACCGCGCCCGCGCGGCCCGGCGGCACGCGTCGGGGTCGATGCTGGACGCGTGCCCGATCGCCGCCGCCATCTCCTCGGCGGTGCGGACCAGGAACCCGGTGCGGCCGTGCTCGATCAGCTCCGGCAGCGCGCCGGACGGGAAGGCGATCACCGGCGTGCCGCAGGCCAGCGCCTCCATCGTCACCAGCGAGCTGGTTTCCGCCGCCGTGCTCGGCAGGAGCAAGCAGCGCGCCCCGCCCAGCAGCCGGCGCTTGCGGGCGAACGGCAGCGCCCCCAGCAGGCGGCGGCGGGAATCCAGCAGCGGCGTCACCTGCTCCGCGAGGTAGGCCTGGTGCGCCGGGTAGGGATACGCGATGCCGCCGATCAGCAGGCCGGCATCCGCCAGGTGCGCCGCCTGCAAGGCCACGTGCTGGCCCTTCTCCGGGCAGATGCGCCCGAGGGTGATCGCGTAGCGGCGCCTGCCGTGCCGGGCGGCGGCGAAGGCGCCGACGTCCACGCCGTTGGGGATGGGCGGCAGGACGTGCGGCGCGTCCGGCAGCGCGCGGTGCTGCGTGGCGGACACGCCGTGGAGGAAGACGCGCGGCCGGGCAGGGGACAGCGCTTCGGGCGGGTACCATTGCGGCGGCAGGTGCAGGGTGGCCAGCACGGGCGGACCCGGCGGGGGCAGGTAGGCGGCGAAGTCGATGCCGTGCAGGTGCACGAGGTCCACCCGCCCGGCCCACTCCGCCAGCACGCGCCGCACCGCCGCCTGGGCCCGGCCGCGCGCGGCGTCGTCCAGCACGGGTTCGGCCGCCACCGGCAGCAGCGTGCCGGCGACGCGGGAGCCTTCGCAGGCCACCACCAGGGAGCGGTGCCCGGCGGCGACCAGGGCCGCGTCCAGCATCGCCACCACCTGCTCCGCGCCGCCCACCGCGTCCGGCCCGACCGGAGCCAGCGGGTAGGCGACGCTCAGCACCGTCAGCACGAAGCGAGCTCGCGCCAGCGGGCGCCGGTCATGCCCCAGTCGTAGCGCTCGTAGTGCAGCGTCCCGGGGTGCGGCGGCTGCGTCCAGTCGTAATCCGGGGCAGGGCGGAACGGCTCCGTGGCCGTGCCGAACGGCGCCAGGGTCGCGCGCTGGGTGGCGAAGCAGTCGAGCATGGCGCGCTTGCGGGCCGCTTCCGCCACGGTCAGGGCCAGCACGGTGGCCGGCGGGCCGGGCAGGAAGCGGCCGGCCGCCATCCCATCCGGGCCGGCATGGTAGCCGGCGAACTCGTACACCGGGCAGCGGGCGGCGCGGCGGACGGCCAGCGCGGCCGCGTCGTGGTCCGGGTGCCCACCCTCGTAGGCGTGGGTCAGAACCGCGGACACGCCGGAAAGCAGGCCCGTCAACGCAACCGCCAGCGGCCGGAGCATCGCCGACGCGCCCTGGTCCGCCGCGCCGAGCGACACCCGCTCCGGGGACACCCCTGCCGCTCGCAAGGCGTCGCCTAACTCGCCCTGGCGTGCCGCGGCATAGCTGGCCCTGTCGGCGAACCCGTGCGCAGCGGCGTCCGCTCCGTTGCGCGGCGCGCCGTCGGTGACGTGCACCAGCAGCAGGCGGCGGAACAGCGGCAGCACGGCGCCGGCGCCGATCGTCTCGTCGTCCGGGTGCGCCACCACCAGCGCCACGGGCTCGTCCACCGCCTGCCGCGCGGCGAGGCGTTCGAGCAGGTCAGCCGTTGCGGACCTCCGCGATCTCGAACGTGCCCGGCCGCTCGGCGCCGGCCGGGGCGGCGGGGGCGGCGTGGCCGCCGACGTAGCGGCGCAGCATGGCGGCGCAGAACTCAGCGAACTCCGCCGGGTCCCGCGGCGGGGCGGTGTAGTGCGGCCAGGTGCCCTTGTCGTCGGGCGTGAAGCAGAAGGTGACGGTGACGGCGAACTCCTCCAGCGCCTCCATCTGCTTGTCGAACCAGGCCAGGGCGTTGGGACGGTAGAAATCCGCCCAGCTCAGCCCGGTGCGCAGGTAGGTGACGCCCAGGTCCCGCATCCGCGCCACCGCCTCGTGCAGACGGTGGTCCTCGAAGTGGAACCATTGGCACAGCCCCATGTCGGGCGTGCAGTCGGCGAACAGCTTGGCGGCGCGCTTGGGCCGGCCGTGCTCGTCGAACAGGCCCATGTGGAAGTGACGGTAGTAGGAGGAGCCTTCGGCTTCCCGGTGCCGCGTCGTGGCGGGCCAGGCGGCCGGCAGGTCGTACAGGCTGTACCAGTGGATGCGCGGCACACGCCCGCGCAGCAGTTCGGCGGTGCGGCGCAGGCCGAACTCCTGCACCTCCTCCGCGCCGAAGGTGGACACGCCGACCTCGGACACCCAGACCGGCAGGGACGTCACGGCCTGGATGCTGGCCAGCTTGTCCGGCCACTCGTCGATCAGCCAGTTGTTCCAGTCCAGCGGGAAGCCGTGCACCGCCACCGCGTCCAACTGCTCCAGCACGCCCTGGCCGATCAGGCAGCGGATGAAGTCGGGGTCGATCGGCGAGATGCCGCCGAGCACGCGCGGCAAGCCGGGCGCTTCCGCCGCGATCGCCTCGCCGGCCAACCGGGCGGTCTTGGCGAAGACCTGCCAGCCCGGATCGCCTTCCAGGTCCCAGTGGGACTTGTTGTTCGGCTCGTTCCAGATCATCGCCGCCTCGATCATGGCTGCGATCCGATCACCGAGTGCAGGCTGGGAGCGCCAGCGCCTTCCAGATGGCGGCAGATGAACACCTCGCGCTCCGGCATGGCCTCGATGCGGTACCCCGCGCTGCGCAGCATGGCGGCGGAGCAGGCGCGGTTGGGCGCCCACCAATTGGTCCAATCATGCGCGTACTCGTGCTCGATGAAATGCAGCTTCGGGTAGCCCGGCGCGTCGAAATGCGCGGTTTCCTCGAACGGGTAGTCCGCCGCCACCTCCGCCATGGCCTCGCTGCCGCGCTGCATGGACTGGAACACCAGCATGTCCCGCGTGACGTGCGCGTGGACCAGGTCCAGCGCCAGCAGCGGGTGGCGCAGGTGGTAGAGCACGCCGATGAAGAACACGACGTCGAACCGTTCGCCGAGGCCTGCCACGTCGTACACCGACATCTGGCGGAACTCGATGTCCAGGCCCTCGATCTCTGCCGCGAAGCGCGCCTGCGCCAGGTAGTCCTCGTCGAAATCGATGCCCAGCACGCGGTCGGCGCCACGCCGCTTCATCTCCATGGAGTAGAAGCCGCCGTTGCAGCCGATGTCGAGCACGGTCTTGCCCGAAAGGTCCGCCGGGATCGCGTCCGCGAAGGACCGCCACTTCACCGCCGGGTAGTCGCCCAGGAAATGGTCCGGGGCGGTCCACACGCCGCCCAGTTGCATGTTGTGGAACCATGGCCCCAGTTCCGCCGCGCGCTGCCGCACGCGTTCCGTCGTCCACGCCGTCACCGGGCCAGTCCCGTCATGCCGTCTTCCCCCAAGATCGCCCCCTCCGCGTGGTGCAGCGCGCTGGCGGCGGGGCCGTGCGACTCGGCGCCGTCCAGCGCGCGCATCGCCTCGCGATAGCCGTGCAGGGTGCCGACGTCCACGTAGCTTTCCCCGCCCTTCACGCCGAACGCCTCGCCGCCCTGCGCCAGGTAGGCGTTGACCAGCGTGCCGATGAACTGGTCCTGCCGCTCCCGCGCCTGCCAGAGATCATGCAGGCGGTGCAGCAGCGCACCGGGCAGCTTGAACGCGCCCCAGACCCAGCGGGAGCTCGGGGCGGCTGCTTTTACCTCGATGGCGGTCACCCGGTCCCCGTCCAGCAGCACGGCGTCGAACAACTCGGGCTGCTGGACGGGAAACAACAGGAAGCTCAGCCGGTCGTCCGGCAGGCCGCGCAGCGCGTCCGCCGGGAACCAGACCGTGTCGGGCAGGCCGAGCAGCACCGGCTCCTGGCGGCCCACCAGCGGCAGGGCGCGGAAGATCGCGTCGCACAGCCCGGCGGCCTGGTTCTGCACCACGTAGGCGAAGGCGGTGTCGCCCAGGCTGCCGCCGTAGTATTGCAGGATGTCGGACTTCCAGGGCGAGATGACGAAGCAGATCTTGTCCGCCCCGCCGCGCACCATGCGCTCCACCAGGTACTCGCTGACCGCGCGCGGCCGTTCCACCCCGCGCTCGTCCACCCGGCTGCCGATGGGCAGCAGCTCCTTGCTGAACGCCAGCGGCTGGATGCGGGTGCCTTGGCCGGCCGCCGGGATGATGCCCCACATCAGGTGGGCACTGCCACGCGCGCGTCCTCGAACGCGCGCACCATCTCCCGCGCCCGCCGGGCGGCGGTGTGCTCGGCCATCGTGCGGGCGCGGGCGCGGCGGGCGATGGCGGCCAGTTCGGCGTCCGGCAGGTCCAGCGCCGCCATCGCCTCGGCCGTGGTGCCGGCGACCAGGATCTCCTCGCCGGGCGTGAAGAACTGGTCCAGCCCGTCCCACCCGTCGCTCAGGATCGGCGTGCCGCACGCAGCGGCTTCGAACAAGCGGCCGGAAGGGCAGTGGCCCATGCGCGCCATCGCCGCCCGGGTGACGTTCAGCGTCATGCGGGAGGAGCAGTAGAACGCCGGGTGCCGGTCCGGGGCCAGATGGCGGACGAACCAGATGTTGTCCGTCCAAGGGAACTGCGCCGGGTATTGCGCGCCGCCGATGACGAAGCGGTCCGCCGGGCGCAGGCGGGCCGGCTCGACGAACAACGCTTCCAGCGCCGCCTGCCGGTCCGCGGCGTAGGTGCCGAGGTAGGAGAGCAGCGCCCGCGCTTCCCCGGGCGCCTCCACCGGGCGGTGCAGCGCCGGGTCCACGGAGCCGTAGAGCGGCGCCACCCGCCGCGCGCCCAGGCGGTCCCGCAGGGCCGCGAGGGCTGCGCCGCCGGTGTAGCTCAGCACCAGGTCGTACGCGGCCAGCCCGTCCGGGCCCAGGTAGTCCACGCGCTCGCCGGCGTCCAGGCGGGCCAGGGTGACGGGGGTGTCCAGGTCGTAGAAGCAGCACAGCGCGCCCGTTTCGTCCCGGATCAGCGCCGCCGCCGCGAGCGCGTCCGGGCAGTAGGAGGTGACCAAGGCCACGTCCGCCCCCGCCAGGGCCCGCCGGGCCAGCGGCAGGACGTCCGCCCAGCCGGGGTAGAGCACGAGGCGGCCACCTGGCGGCAGCTCGGCCAGGTCGCGGTTCTGGGCGTAGAACGGCACGTCCCGCTCGAAGAAGTCGACCGTGTGGCCGTCCGCGAGCAAGCCGCCGATCAGCCCGCGCCACAGTGCGGCATGGCCGTTGCCCCAGGAGGAGCTGACCGACAGGCCGAAGACCACCAGCCTCATGCCGCTGACGCCGGAACGCGCTTGCGGGCGGCCAGGCGGAGCACGGCCAGGCCCAGCACCGCCGAAAGGATGGAGCCGCCGAACACCGCCAGCTTCACCTCCGCCTCCCGTTCCGCGCTGGCGAAGGCCAGGTCGCCGATGAACAGGCTCATGGTGAAGCCGATGCCGCAGAGCAGGCTGCCGCCGTACAGGGCCGGCCAAGGCAGCCCCGGCGGCAGGTGGGCCAGGCGCAGGCGGCAAGCCAGCCAGGTTGCGCCGAACACGCCCGCCTGCTTGCCCAGCACCAGGCCCGCCGCGATGCCCACGAACACCGGGTCTGCCAGCGTGCGGACCGTGACGCTGGAGAACTCCAGCCCGGCGTTGGCCAGCCCGAACAGCGGCAGGATCAGGAAAGCCACCCAGTTGCCCAACGCGTGCTCCAGCTCGTGCGCCGGGCTGTTCGCGCCGCCGCGCTGCATCGGCAGCACGAAGGCCAGCGTCACGCCGGCCAGGGTGGCGTGGATCCCGGATTGCACCACCGCCGCCCACAGCACGACCCCGCCCAACAGGAACGGCCACATGGCCCGCACCCCGGCGCGGGCCAGGCCCCACAACCCCGCGGCGACGGCCGCCGCCAGCCCGAGCGCCGGCCAGTTCACGCCGTGCGAGTAGAACAGCGCGATCACCACGATGGCGCCCAGGTCATCCATGATGGCGAGCGCGGTCAGGAACACCTTGAGCGCCACCGGAACACGGGAGCCGAGCAGGCTTAGCGCCGCGAGGGCGAAGGCGATGTCGGTCGCGACGGGCACGGCCCAGCCGCGCATGGCGGCCGGATTGGCCGCGTTCGCCCCCAGGTAGATCAGCGCCGGCACCACCATCCCGCCCAGCGCGGCCAAGCCGGGCGCCGCGACCCGGCGCCACGAGGCGAGCTCGCCTTCCAGCATCTCCCGCCGGATTTCCAGGCCGACCAGCAGGAAGAACACGGCCATCAGGGCCTCGTTGATCCAGCCATGCACGGGCAGCGTGAAGTGCAGCGTCCCCGCGGTGAAGCCGAGCGGGAATGCCAGCACCGCCCGATAAAGCGGGGCGGCGGCCGAGTTGGACCAGATCAGGGCGACCGCGGCCGCTGCCACCAGCACGAGGCCGCCGGCAACGCTGCTGCGGAAAAAATCCAGCAACGGCCTCAACCGCCGCAACAGCGGCCCTGCTTCCGGGTCCGAATCGTCCAGCACTGCCATCACCCCGGGTGAAAGCCTTGAAGGCGCACATGGTTTCGGCGCCCGGTTGCCAGAAAGCCTGGCGCAAAGCCTGGCCCAAAGCCTGGCAGGCCGCCGCTACCCAACCCGGTTCGCCCGCGCGAGCACCGCCTCGAACAGCACCTGGCACCCGGCCTCCGCCTGCGCCGGCTCGATGCTTTCCGCCTCGTTGTGCGACAAGCCGTCCTTGCACGGCGTGAAGATCATCGCGCTCGGCACGTGCGGCGCCACGAAGATCGCGTCGTGCCCGGCGCCGGACACGATCTCCCGCGCCGACAAGCCCAGCCGCGCTGCTGCCTCGCGGACCAGCGCCACGCAGGCCGGGTCGAACGGCTGGGCCGGGATGCGCACCCGTTCGCTCAACGCCAGCGCCACGTCCGCATCGCGGGCGATGAACCCGGCGTCACGCGGGAACTGGGCGGCGATGCGGGCCAGCTCCGCCTCGTCCGGGTGGCGGAACTCGACGGAGAAGCGGACGGCGCCGGGGATGACGTTGCGGCTGTTCGGGCTGACGAAGAGCTGGCCCACGGTGCCGCGCCCGTCCTCGCCGCGGGCGCGCATGGTGCGGTCCACCAGGTCGATGATGCGCGCGGCCCCCACCAGCGCGTCCCGCCGGGCGGCGGGCGGGGTGGTGCCGGCGTGGCTGTCCCGGCCGGTCACGACCGCGTCGTACCAGACATGCGCCTGCCCGCCGGTCACGATGCCGATCTCCACGCCTTCCCCTTCCAGGATCGGCCCCTGCTCGATATGCAGCTCGAAATAGCTGTCGGCGGGGAAGCGTGCGGCCGGTTCGGGGCCGCGGTACCCGCCGCCGTCCAGAGCCTCGCCCAGGCTCACCCCGTCCGCGTCGCGCAGCGCCTCCGTTTCAGCCTGGTCGAACACCCCGGCCCATACGCCGGACCCTACCATGGCCTTGCCGAAACGGGCGCCCTCCTCGTCGGTCCAGTTGACCAGCTCGACCGGCGCCTCCGTCACGACGCCCAGCTCGTCCAGTGTCCGCATCACCTCCAGCCCGGCGATCACGCCGAGCGCGCCGTCGAACTTGCCGCCGGTAGGCTGGCTGTCCAGGTGGCTGCCGAACAGCACGGGGGCACGGGCCGGGTCCCGGCCAGGGCGGCGGGCGAACATGTTGCCCACCCTGTCCACCCGCACGGCAAGCCCTGCTGCTTCGCACCAGCTCCGGAACAGGTCCCGCCCGGCGCGGTCCACCGGGGTCAGCGCCAGCCGCCGCACCCCGCCCTTGGGCGTGGCGCCGACCTCCGCCATCGCCATGAGGCTGTCCCACAGGCGGCGGCCGTCGATACGCTGGTTGCTGGGCATGCGGGAGGGACTCCGGACTTTCGGCGCGCATCTTGCCCCCTCGCGGGTTTGATGCAACGTGGCTGCATGCTCGCTGTCCGCCTGGCCGTCGCATTCGCACCGCTGCTCGCGGGCTGCACCCTCATCGACCAGCGGACGTTCGATCCGCAGGCCGGCATCCTCGCCAAGCCGCCCGCCGCCGCCGGGCCGCCGGCCGCCGCCCCGCTGGTGACGGTGGATTTCGGGCGTCCCAGCCCGGATTACGCCGCGACGCTGCAACAAGCGGTCGCCCAGGCCACCAGCCGCAAGCCGGGCGTGGAGTTCGACGTGGTGACGGTGGTTCCCGCCACCGGCACCACCGCGGAGCAGGAAGCCGCCGCCACCGGGTTGACCCCGGACGCGCGGGAAGTCGCGCGCGCCATCAACCGGGACGGCGTGGAGGACGACCGCATCCACCTCTCGGCCCGGGCGGAAGCGGGCGTCACGTCACGCCAGGTGCGGGTGTTCGTGCGGTAGAAGCATCATTCCTCATGCGCGCCGGATCATTATACTGTTCAATTCCTGCATTATGTTGGGCTGTAATATTTTGACAGCGATCATTATTTGAGGCGATGTCGGCACTGAAGTGAAAAGGGAATAATGCCCATGTCGAACACCGACACCGCCTCCGCGCTGTACGTGCAGGTTCTCGGCCGTCCCGCGGACAGCGGGGGCCTGGCGACCGCCGTCGCGGAGCTGGGCAGCGGGGTGACGGCAGCGCAGTTGCAGACAATCTTCGCGACGAGCCCGGAAGCCCAGGCCGATCTCCGCAACGCCTACCTGCAAATTCTCGGCCGGCCGATCGACAGCGGCGCCCTGACCAACCTGACGGCGGCGCTGAGCAACGGCGAGCCGCTCGCAAAGATCGAGACGAGCCTGGCCACCAGCCCGGAAGCGCAGGCGGACCTCACGACGATCTACCAGGACGAACTCGCCCGGGCGCCTGATTCGTCCGGCTTGGCAAGTTTCGAAGTGCAGCTCGCCAATGGCGGCTCGCTTTCGGCCATCCAGGCGTCCATCGCTTCGGGTCCCGAGGCGCAGAACGACTTGACGGAGATCTACCAGTCGGACCTGGGCCGCGCGCCGGACACGGCCGGCTTGGCCGGCTGGACACAGTTCCTGGCGTCCGGCGGCTCCTTGTCCACCGTGCAATCGGACATCCTCAACGGCCCGGAAGTGACGGGCACCGTCACCAGCGCCTACCAGTCCGCGCTCGGTCACGGGCCGGACGCCGTCCAACTGGCGGCGGCCCGGTCCGAGCTGGCGTCCGGCGTGCCGTCCTCCACCTTGAAGACCGAACTGGGTGAGCTTTCGGGCGGTGCGCCGCCCCATCCATCCGTCACGTCCGGCGTGGCGGTCACTCCCCAGACGATCTCGAATGGAGGAAGCACGCCCAGCTACGTCTATAGCGTGCTGAACAACGACGCGCTGATAACGGCTCAGCCAGCAGCTGTGGCGCTGCTGTACTCGGGTCCATCCGGCTTCCCGGTCGTCAACGGCTTCAATCCCGCCACGGATGTCGTCGAAGTCCAGAGCAAGCAGGATGCCAGCTTCTCCGATCTGCACTTCTTCCCGAACGGTCCGAACACCTTCGTTTATCTCGGCGGCGGCGGCATACTCGACCTGATCGGCGTGCCGCAAACATCCTTGCAGGCGTCGAACTTCAAGTTCGCCTGACGCGCCGGGCAAGTGTGGCTGCGTTCACGGTTTCACCCGCTTCGCGGCGATCAGAGAGCGGGTGGTAAACGCGGAACATTCCAGTCCGGTCAGACCCAGGATCGGATGGAAGGCGTTCAACCCCTTCGCCCTGGGCGTGGACGCCGTTCTCCGCCGTGACGCCGAATTCAGGGTAGGCGGTCAGCCGTTGGGTAAAGCTGCCCGTGAAACATCAAGCTGGGAATTTCTTCCGGACTGCTTCGATCCGAAAAAGCCCTAG
>CAXTLC010000065.1:7842-27095 GCA_964245075.1 uncultured Acetobacteraceae bacterium | reverse complement strand
AGTGCTTCACACTAGAGCGTCAGCCGTGCTGATAGACGCACGGCTGACGCTCTAGTCATTTGTTTTCATGAGCATCTTTATCCGACGGGTGATCCCGCTCGGTCGGATGATGCTCTAGCCGTGAGATTGAGCCTGCACCTACCGCATCGGGAAACTCTGCTTCTTTGGCCACGCTGGCGCCGGTAGCGATCAGTGTGAGGCAATGCGCCATCCTCGACCTCAACAGCCATGTGTCCACCTCCGTATTCACGGCGTTTGGCACCGAAATCCTCAAGGGATCCCCCGCCGACCCCGACCCGGCGCCGCACAAGTAGCCGTGGCCTGCCCAGACGGATTCATCCCGCGGTGTTCAGCGAATGGTTGCAGTGCGGCAGAGCGACAAGGTTGCCTTCCTTCTGGCCCGTGCTAGTTCCGCGCCAGATCCCGGAATGCCAGTTCCGTTGTTGCCAATTGAGGACTCAGCCCTTCATCGTAGTAGCGAAGCATGTCGGAATCGGTCCACGGCTCATCCGGCTCAGGTTCAACCAGGAGCAGCAGTCGGACAGCAGCGATCCACTCGGCCACAAGCATCATGGGTATAGCTCCGCGACGTGTGTGCGGAACTGTAACAAACTTCGGCATGGAAGACGAGGAACTTCAGGCGGTGGTGCTGACCGTGCCGCAGCACGGTCGGGCAGGACAGGCGCTACCGCGCCCGGCGTTTCCTGAGGAGAACCTGGCCCAGGGCGCTTCCTTCCAATCACGCAAGAAGACTGCACCACTAAACCCTGGGATCAAACAGCTAGAAAGGACGGCGTAGCAAGGCGTCACACATGCCCCGCGGAAAGCGCCGACGCCGACCAACGCTGTCCGCCATCCACACCGACCTGCCGCTCCGATCGGTCAACGCCCGTCGATCATGGCGAGCAGCGCGTCACCGGCGCGGCTACGATAGCGCTGGGTATGCCGCAGCACACGGAAGTCGCGTTCCGGCAAGGGCAAACCGACGGCATGCAGCAGCCCGGCCTCCATGCTGGGAGCTGCGACCGAGGCGGAGATCGCCGTGGCGCCCATGCCTGCCTCCACCGCGGCACGCACGCTCTCGTTGGACGGCAGTTCCAGCACCACGCGCAGGCTGGAAGGGACGATGCCGAGCGCCACCAACGCCGCCTCGAACACCGAGCGCGTGCCGGACCCGTCTTCCCGCAGCACCCACTCGCTTTCGCCGAGGCGTTGCGGCGTGACCGGTTCTCGGGATCGTGCCCAGGGATGGTCAGGCCCGACCACGATCATCAACTGGTCGCGCGCGACCACTCGGCTTTCGAGCGCCGGGTCGTCGACCACGCCCTCGACGAAGCCCAGCTCGGCGCTTCCCTCGTGGATCGCAGCAGCCACCTGCGCGGTGTTGCCGATCGTCAGTGTGATCCCGATCCCGGGATGCGCCCGGCGGAATGCCACCAGGTGCCGCGGCAGCCAGTAGCTGGCGATGGTCTGGCTGGCCTGGATCAGGAGGGTGCCGCGCTTCAGCCCGCCCAACTCCGACAACACCAGCTCGGCCGCCGCCGCCCGCGCCAACACGGTCCGGGCCTCGACCAGGAACAGCGCTCCGGCTTCGGTCAGCTCGATGCCACGGCCGACCCGGTGAAACAACTTGGCGCCATGCCGGCCTTCCAGGGCGACGATCGCGGCACTGGCGGCAGACTGCGCCAGGTTGAGTGCCTCGGCAGCACGGGTGACATGCTGCCGCTCGGCAACGGCGACGAATATCCGGAGTTGGTCCAGGGTCATGACGTAGCATGGCGGCACGGCCGGGCCTGCACCACCTCGCGGCGCCAAGGAGGCCGGTCAGCCAATCCAGCTGGCTTCATGATTCGGCTCTGCCCACCATGGCCGGTTGGGCGATGCCTTTGGCCGTCGGCGCGGGCTGCTGGCGGCGCTGGCTGTTGCGCGGCGATCAAGGGGAGAACTTTTTCACTGTCGTGGAATCGCTGGGGCTGAGTCCTTGGATGCCGCAAATCCTCCGCGGCTACGGGTTCGGCGTGACCCAGATCGGGTTCATCGCGGCCGGCCCTTGCCTGCGCGGCGGCATCTCCATGCTGGTGTGTGCTCCGTTGGCGGACCGGGCGACCAACCGCGCGATGTTCCTGGTCGGCGCCTTGGTCGTCGCCTTGGTCGTCGCCAGTGCCGGCCTGCCGGCGTGCGCGTTGCTGCCGGCCTCGACCATTCTGGAAATCGCGTCGCTCTGGGTGGCGGTGCCCGGGCTGATGGCATTCCAGGGGACGACCTGGCCCCTGCCGATGCGTGTGCTCTCTCGATATCGTCCTGATGGGTGCCGCAGGTTCCGTGGCCGCGGCGGCCGACGCGCACGTGCGATGCTCATCTCGCACTGGCCACTGCGGCCAGCGGGTCGATTGTCAGCAAGCCGCCGTCTGCGGCCGCACTCGATGCAAGCCGCATGCTGAAGCGGTCCCACGGCCAATGGCCGACCAGCAGGTGCAGCGGCCGTCCGTCCGCATCGCGGCTGATCCGTTCGATCCGGAACGTGGGCGTGCCGGTCCTGATCTGCAGCCACCGCCCAAGCACCTTCGGGCAGGGCGCGGCGGCCATGTGGCGCTCCACCGCGTCGGGCAGGACTCCCGCGGCCGCGAGCAACTCGTGCAGCGACGTGCAGTTCAGCGACTTGCGATCGAGTAGCACGCCTACTCGCGCCGGCAAGTAGGCACGGCTGTGATAGACCGGCGTTCTGGCCACGCTGCGCAGCCGCTCGAAACACAGGACCGGGTCGCCTTCGTCCACTTGCAGCGCCTGCGCCACCGTCCCTTCCGCTTCCTGCCATTTGAACGAGAGCAGCTTCACCGACGTGCCGCGGACCAGCCGCAAGGCGGCGAACGGGTCCTCGAAGCTGGCGATCGCCTGCACCAGCCGCGGCGCGACGACCCGCGCGACGCGGCCGGCCCCCCGGTCGAGCAGCCCTTCCTGGGCCAGCTCGGCCATGGCCCGGCGCACCGTGATCCGCGAGACCGCGAACCTGGCGCCGATCTCCTGTTCGCTCGGCAGGGTCGACCCGACAGGGAGCCGCCCCGCCCGGATGTCGGACCGCAGCTTATCCAGGACCTTGCGGTAAAGCGGAGGGGCTGCGTCCGGCGGCAATGCGAGGCCTTATATGACAGGTCGACCGAAATCGAAGCAGGTCTATGGTCCGGCTTAAACAAGCCTGGCCGCGAACGCCAGGCGGGAAGACGCATGCCCGGGCCGGTGTTCAAGCAGGACGGAGTGTTGCTGCCATCCCAGTTCGAGGCATTGCCGCCGCCTGACACGCGGTGGCTCTCGCGGCAGCAGGCAGAGGCGATCCGCACCGACACCTCTGGGTGCGTCCAGGTTGCCATTACCTGCTGCCTGAGTTCACGTCCGGTATCGGCGCCGGGCACAACGTGGTCGCGACCGTGTTCGCCGATTGCCGTTCATGTACCGCGTCTCATGAAGGACAGCTTCGAGGCGGCGATGAGAGACCCGGGCCGAAGCAGCGATCCTTCGGGCATGTTCGGCAAGTCAGAACCCGTGGATGCATCGCACCAGGAATGGCCGGCTTCCTGTTATAATAGGTGGACAAGCAATCCGCGTCAGGTCTATAGCCGGGACAAGAACCGGGAGCGGACCATGCGGCAATCAGGGCCGGGACGACTGCGCGCGCTGCTGGCCCAAAGCGGGCCGGGGAGCATGGTGACGGCTCCAGGCGCCTATGACGGCATCTCGGCGCGCTTCGCGGAGCTGAGTGGCTTCCCCGCCATCTACATGACCGGCGCCGGGACATCGCTCTCGCTGGGCTACCCCGACCTGGGCCTCGTGACGCTGACCGAGATGGCCGGCAACGCCGCGGTGATCGCCCGCACCGTCGACCTGCCGGTGATCGCCGACGCCGACACGGGCTATGGCAACGAGCTGAACGTCACCCGCACGATGCAGGAGTACCACCGTGCCGGGGTCGCCGGGCTCCATATCGAGGACCAGGTCTCGCCCAAGCGGTGCGGCCACCTCGACGGAAAGGAACTGGTTCCGCTGGAGGAGTTCGTCGCCAAGGTCCGCGCCGCCGCCGCCGCCCGCGTCGACCCGGACTTCGTGCTGATCGCCCGCACCGACGCCCGCGCGGTCGCCGGGCTGGACGATGCGGTCGCCCGCGCCAACGCCGCCCTCGGGGCCGGCGCCGACGTCGCCTTCGTGGAGGCCATCCCCAACCTGGCCGAGCTGGCCGAGGTGCCTCGCCGGGTCCGCGGCCCCTGCCTGCTGAACGTCGTCCGCGGCGGCAAGACGCCGGAGCTGAACCTGCGCGATGCCGAGGCCATGGGCTACCGCATCGCGATCCTGCCGAGCCTGCTGCTCGGCGCCGCCATGGACGCCTTCGACGCGGCGCTGGCGACGTTGAAGGCCACCCACCAGCCGCCCCCGCTCGGCAACGGCCTCAAGGTCGGCGACCGCTTCCGCCGCTTCCGGTCGGATGAATGGGATGCGCTGCGCACCCGCTTCCGCGACCCCCCGGCCCCAGCCCCCGCCTCCGCCGAAGCCGCGGAGTAGGGCATGCCCACGACGCTGTTCGACAAGATCTGGGACAGTCACGTCGCGGCCGACCTCGGCGGCGGCTGGTGCCTGCTGCACGTCGACCGGCACCTGCTGCACGACCTCTCGGGCACTGCGGGGCTCACCGACCTCGCCGCCCGCGGGCTCCCCGTCCACAGCCCCGGCCTCACCTTCGCGACCCCCGACCACGCCGTCTCCACGGCGCGTGGCCGCGGCGAGCTCACCGATGGCACCGGCCCCCTGCTCCGCCGCTCGCTGCGGGAGCGTGCCGGGGCGCAGGGCATCCGCTTCTTCGACCTGGGCGAGGCCGGGCAGGGCATCGTGCACGTCATCGGGCCCGAGCAGGGCATCACCCTCCCCGGCACGACGCTCGTCTGCGGCGACAGCCACACCTGCACGCATGGCGGCCTCGGCGCGCTCGCGTTCGGGATCGGCTCGTCGGAGATCATGCACGTGCTCGCGACCCAGACCCTGCGGCAGCAGAAGCCCCGGCAGATGCGGATCTGGATCGAGGGCGCGCTCCGCCCGGGGGTCACGGCCAAGGACCTGGCGCTCCACATCATCCGCAGCCTCGGCACCCGCGCCGGGACCGGCCACGCCATCGAGTACGCCGGCCCGGCCGTGACCGCCCTGCCGGTCGAGGGCCGCATGACGCTGTGCAACCTTTCCATCGAGCTCGGCGCCAGGATCGGCATGATCGCGCCCGACGACGCGGTCGCCCGCTGGGTGGCTGGCCGCCCCTACGCCCCGGCCGGCCCCCTGCTCGAACAAGCGGTGGCCGCCTGGCGGCTGCTGCGCACCGACGCCGACGCCACCTTCGACGCCGTGGCGACGGTCGACGCCGCCGCCGTCGCCCCGACCGTCACGTGGGGCACCAGCCCCGAGCACGCGATCGACATCGCCGGCCGCATCCCCGACCCGGCCGACGAGCCCGACCCGGCCCGCCGCCGCGCCCTCGAGGACGCCCTGGCCTACATGGCGCTCGAGCCCGGCCGCCCGATCGCCGGCACGCCCATCGACTGGGTGTTCATCGGCTCCTGCACCAACGCCCGGCTGCCCGACCTGCGGGAGGCCGCCTGCGTCGTGGCCCGCCGCCACGTGGCGCCGGGCGTCACCGCCTGGGTCGTTCCCGGCTCCGAGCAGGTTCGCCGCGACGCCGAGGCCGAGGGCCTGCACCGCGTGTTCGAGGCCGCCGGCTTCCAATGGCGCGAGCCCGGCTGCAGCATGTGCGTCGCCGCCAATGGCGAGCGTGTGCCCGAGGGCGCCCGCTGCGTTTCCACGTCGAACCGCAACTTCGTCGGCCGCCAGGGCCCCGGCGCCCGCACCCACCTTGCCAGCCCGGCCATGGCCGCCGCCGCCGCGCTGCGCGGCTGCATCACCGACCTGCGCGCACTGTGACGACCCGGCCCTTTGGCGAGGTGCGGGGCCAGGCCGTCGTCCTGCCGCAGCCCAACGTCGACACCGACGTGATCATCCGGATCGAGCGGCTGATGGAGGTGCGGGTGAACCCGGCGGCTCGCAGCCAGCTTGGTCACTGGGCGTTCGAGGCCATCCGCTACGCCTCCGATGGCGCGCTGCGGACCGATTGCCCGTTCAACGACCCCGCTCGCCAGGGTGCGCCCTTCCTCGTCGCCGGCGCCAATTTCGGTTGCGGCTCTTCGCGCGAGGGTGCGGTGTGGGCGCTGGCGGGCCTCGGCATCCGATGCGTCATCGCCGAGAGCTTCGGTGACATCTTCCACGCCAACTGCTTCCAGAACGGGATGCTGCCGATCGTCCTGCCCGGCCAGGAGGTCGCCGCCCTGGCCGAACGCGCACAGGCCGGCGCCGCCCTGCATGTCGACCTGGAACGGCAGGCCGTGACCGCCGACGGCCTGCCCCCCATCCGCTTCACGATCGACCCCAGCCGGCGCACCGGCCTGCTGCTCGGCCTGGACGAGGTCGGCCAATCGCTGCTGCACGCCGACGCCATCGCGCAGTGGCAGTCTCAGGACCGAGCGCGACGCCCCTGGGCATGGGCCGCCAGGGCGCGAGCCGACTAAATAAAAAGACGAGGAGGGTCCGCCCATGAGCCGCGCGCTGACGACCGCCGACGCCGGCCCACGCCTGGACCGGCTGCCGTTGACGCCTTGGCACCACTGGCTGGCGGCGCTCATCACCGCCGGCCTGTTTCTCGACACGTTCGAACTCTACTCCGGCGGCGGCGTGCTCGCCGCGATGGTCCAGAGCGGCTGGTCGACCCCCTCGATCAACGCGGCCTTCCTCGTGGTGACGTTCATCGGCCTGGTGATCGGCGCCTGGGCCGCCGGGGTCCTAGGGGACCGCTTCGGCCGCCGGTTCTGCTACCAGGCCAACCTGGCGCTGTTCGGACTGGCCTCGATCGCCGGCGCCTTCGCTCCCGACATGACGACGCTCACCGTCCTGCGCTTCTTCATGGGGTTCGGCCTCGGGGCTGAGATCGTCGTCGGCTACGCGACGCTGGCCGAGTTCATGCCCAAGGCCAGCCGCGGCCGGGTCATCTCCGCCGTGGCCACGGCCGTGAACCTGTCCTTCTTCATCTCGCTGGTCATCGCCTACTACGTCATCCCCTCGCTGGGCTGGCGCGCGATGTTCCTGCTTCCGGGCGTGGCGGCGATGGGGGTCTGGCTTGCCCGCAAGTCGATGCCCGAGTCACCGCGCTGGCTGGAGTCGAAGGGCCGCATCGCGGACGCCGAGCGCGTTCTGGGAGAGATCGAGGCCAAGGTCGCGCGCTACGCCCCGCTGCCTCCGTATGTGTCGGCGCCGAGTGTCCCGACCGAGCCGGTCTCCATGGCCGTGCTGTTCACGCCGGGAGTCCTGCGCAACACGGTCGTCGGCATCGTCATCAACGTCAGCGTGGGCATCACGCTGTATGGCTTCCTGCAATGGCTGCCCACGGTGTTCGTGCAGCGTGGCCTCACGTTGGGCTCGGCGCTGCAGATCTCGATGATCATGGCGCTGGGCAAGTCGCTGGGCGGCCTGGTTGGCGTCGGCCTGGCCGACCGCGTGGGGCGCAAGCCGAGCATCATCGTCTCCTCGGTCATGGGCGCGGCACTGGGCGGATGGCTGATCGTGACTGCCGGTGTGCTGTTCCTCGTGGTCGGGTTCGGGCTGGCGGTCTGCATCGGGATCGCGAACACGGTCGGCTTCACGGTCTATGTGCCGGAGTTGTTCGAAACCCGGTTCAGGCTGCGCGGCGCGGGGCTGTGCGGCGCGGCAGGCCGGCTGGCGTCCTCGGGCGTGCAGTACGGCGTGGTGTGGGTGCTGGCCCTCGGCGGCCTGGGCGGCCTGACCGCCGGGCTGTCGGGCATGCTGCTGTTGCAGGCCTTGGTCGTCGGCCTGCTGGGCGTCGAGACGAAGCGGCGCGCCTTGGACAACGAGGCGGTGATCGCAGGGGCCGCCGCCCCGGCGCTTGGATCACAGCCGATCCAGCAGGCCGTGCCGTCATGACCGACGCCATGCCCGGCGAGGAACCCGATCAGGTCGCGATCCGCTGCACCGTGCTCCGCGGCGGCACGAGCAAGGGCGTCTACCTGCTCGAGCATGACATCCCTCCGCCCGGTCCGCTGCGGGACCGCCTGCTCAAGCGGATCATGGGCACGCCCGATATCCTGCAAATCGACGGGTTGGGCGGGTCACGGCTGATCACCTCCAAGATGGCGATCGTCCAACGCTCCGCGCGGGCGGACGCCGACGTCGATTACACCTATGCCCAGGTCGTCCTCGAGCGCGACCTGGTCATGTACTCCTCCAACTGCGGCAACATCTCCGCCGGCGTCGGGCCGTTCGCGATCGATGCCGGCCTGGTGGCGGTGACGCCGGGGGTGACCTCCGTCCGCATCCACAACACGAACACGGGCAAGATCCTGGTGGCGCACGTGCCGGTCGCTGGCGGCCGGGCAAAGGTCACGGGCGACTTCGCGATCGACGGCGTCCCTGGCACGGGGGCCGAAATCCGCATGGACTACACGCGGACGATCGGCGCCAAGACGGGACGCATCCTCCCGACGGGCCAGGCGGCAGACCCGCTCGCGCTCGAGGACGGCCGCACGGTCGCGGTCACGATCTGCGATGTGGCCAACCCTTGCGTGTTCGTGCGGGCCGAGGATGTCGGGCTGGAAGGCAGCGAGCTTCCCGACGCCTTCGCCGCGGACCCGGCGCTGATCCAGCGGCTTCGCGAGGTGCGCGGCAAGGCCGCCGAGCGGATCGGGTTCTGCGATGACTGGCGGAACGTGGACCGGCAATCTCCCGGCTTGCCACTGCTGGTCGCGGTGTCCGCACCGGGCGGCTACACGTCCATGCGCGGCGAAACCATCGTTCCGGACCGGACTGACCTTCGGGCGCGCCTGGTGTGGTACAACAAGTGCCACGAGAGCATGGCCGGAACGGGCTCGATGTGCACCGCGGCGGCTTCGAGAGTCCCCGGATCGGTCGTGCACGACGTGATCGGGGCTGAGGCCGCCGCCATGGACAAGCTGCGCATCGGGCACCCGATGGGCGTGATGTCCGTGAACGTACAGGCGACGTCCTCCAACGAGCTGGGCGGCGTCGCCTTCTCCGCGCTCAGCTTCAGCCGCACTGCCCGGCGCATCATGGATGGTTTCGTCTACGTGCCGCGGGAGACTTTGCAGGCGATCGATTGAGGCTTCGGCGCCATTCCCGCCACTGTTCCAAGACGCTGGCGGCGCTGCACGCGAGACGGCTGGACCTGCCGCCACGTTCGGCCGGACGTGGGTATGGTCCGGGGCTGCGCCGACCGTTCATCGCCGGTTGCGGGAGCAACTCAGGCCTTGTGCGCTGCACCGGCGCAGCCGCGGTCGGCCGCGCAAGACATCGCATCGCGAGATGGAGCGCGATTGCGAGTTGATCACGGCCACCAGACGACATTGGGCGGATGCTGGAACCAAGATGGACGGCATTCCTGGCCTGGCCGTCTTGGGCGTGCTGGCGTTGCGCTTGCGCACGCCGTTGCAGGTGGGGCAGCACTTGACGCTCGCTTTGGGGAGGCGCTACCAGACCAGCGAGGTGGCCGGTCGGAGAGGCCATAGCGGACTCCGTCCCATTTAAGTGAATCGACAACTTTGAGCCAACGCTGATACGGCACGGCCACACGGTGGAGGTCCTAAGCGAGGTGCCGGGCACCAGGGCCGCCGAGGTCAGGGCGTGGTTCCGCCAGACACTGGAACCGAACCGCGCCTGCGAGTTGAAGGAGCAGTTGCTCGCCGCGAGCCTGCCGGTGTGAGTGAACGATGACGACGCACAAGCGCCGAACGGATCAGGCACTGAGCCACGACACTCCTGGAACCGGGGGCGCACGCGCCGCCGAGGCACCCACGCTGCCAGCTTGGCCCCTTGGCGATGCGGAGATGGCCGGGCGCATCCGCGGGCGCGATTGGGCGGCGACCCCGCTCGGCCCGGCTGCGGCATGGCCGCAGAGCCTGCGTACGGCCGTTGACATGATGCTGGCGATGCCCGGCCCGGCGACGGTCCTGTGGGGACCGGCAGGCGTCCAGCTCTACAACGACGCCTACGTCGCCATCGCCCGCGACCGTCACCCGGCGCTGCTCGGCCGCCCGGCGGCGCAGGGCTGGCCGGACGCCTACGAGGCGGTGATCGCGCCGCTGCTGGACGCCGCGCGCGCCGGGCGGGCAACGCGGCTCGCCGACTTCCCCGTCATGCTCCGCGCGGTGGACGGCGAGCCTGGGGAGCGCGTCTTCGACACCGCCTGGTCGCCGGTCCGTGACGAGGCGGGCGCGGTCGCGGGCGTGTTGCAGACTCTGGTGGAGGTCACCGACCACCATCGCACCGCGGCGGCGCTGCGCGCCAGCGAGACGCGCCAAGCCTTTCTCCTGAAGCTCAGCGACGCGCTGCGCCCGCTCGGCAACCCGGTCGCTATCCGGGAAGCGGCGAACCGGGTCCTGGGCGAGCACATGGGCGCCGACCGAGCCTGCTGCGTCGCGCTGGACGAGACCC
Source organism: uncultured Acetobacteraceae bacterium (assembly GCA_964245075.1). GTDB lineage: Bacteria > Pseudomonadota > Alphaproteobacteria > Acetobacterales > Acetobacteraceae > LMUY01. Next base: position 16,556 of record CAXTLC010000065.1, on the reverse strand, counting down.
CGAGCTTAGCCGGGGAGCACGCCTTCGCGGCGTATGGCGCCACGCTCGACCGGCTGCGGGCGGGCGGGCCGGTGGTCCTCGACGACGTCGAGACCGATCCCGAGACTCGCCCGGCCGACCTCCCGGCGTATCGGGCGCTCGGGCTGCGCGCGTTCCTGACCATCCCGCTGATCAAGAATGGCGAGCTGGCCTGCGCCATGTGCGTGGTCAGCGCGGAGCCGCGCCGTTGGACGGCGGCCGAGGTCGCCCTGGTCGAGGAAACGGCCGAACGCACCTGGGCCGCCGTCGAGCGCGCCCGCGCCGAAGCGGCGCTGCGCGTGAACGAGACGCGGTTCCGCGCCTTCGTGACGGCCAGGGCCGACGTGATCTACCGCATGGACCCGGACTGGGGCGAGATGCGCGAGCTGGACGGCCACGGCTTCCTCGCCAACACGCCAGACCCGAGCCGGTCCTGGCTGGAACGCTACATCCACCCGGACGACCAGCCCGGCGTGCTTGCGGTCATCGAGGAGGCGATCCGAACCAAGCGCGTCTTCGAGCTGGAGCACCGGGTCCGGCGCGTGGACGGCAGCCTGGGCTGGACGCTGTCGCGGGCGGTGCCGCTGCTCGACGCGGCGGGCGGGATCGCGGAATGGTTCGGGACGGCGAGGGACGTGACGGCGCGCAAGGAAGCGGAGGCGCACCTGCGCGAAAGCGAGGCCCGCCTCGCGGCGATGTTCGAGAGCCTGCCGGTCGGTGTCGGCGTGATGGCGATGAACGGCACGCTCGTCCTGGCCAATCCGGCGATGCACCGCTTCCTGCCGACGGGGATCATCCCCTCCCGCGACCCGGCGCAGCGCGCACGGTGGCGCGCCGCAAGCTTGGAGGGGCGGCCGGCGGAACCCGGGGAGTTCCCCGGAGCCCGGGCGCTGCGCGGCGAGCACGTCATGCCCGGGGTCGAGATGCTCTACCAGGGGGACGACGGGCGGGAAACCTGGACGAGCGTTTCCTCGGCCCCGATCCAGGACGGGGAAGGCAGGACCATCGGCGGGGTCGTCGTCGTCGCCGACACGGACGCGGCGAGGCGTGCCGCCGAGGCGCTGCTTGGGAGCGAGGAGCGGCTTCGCCAGTTCGCCGAGGCGTCGTCCGACGTGCTGTGGGTGAGGAACGCCGAGACGTTGCAGTGGGAGTACCTGAGCCCGGCCTTCGAGGCGATCTACGGCCTGCCCTGTGCCGAGGCGCTCAGCGGCGACACCCTGCGGAACTGGGCTTCCCTCATCCACCCCGAGGACCGCGAGCGCGCGGTCGCGAACATCAAGCGCGTGGGGGAAGGCGAGCGCATGGTCTTCGAGTACCGGGTCCGCCGCCCCGTGGACGGGCAGGTGCGCTGGCTGCGCAACACCGACTTCCCGATGCGCGACGCGGCTGGCCGGATCGTGCGGATCGGCGGCGCCGGGCAGGACGTGACCGAGCTGAAGGCGGCCGGGGCGGCGGTCGCCGCCAGCGAGGCGCGCCTGCGCACGCTCGTGGAGGGCATCCCGCAGCTCGTCTGGCGCGCAAAGGACGCGGGCCGGTGGACCTGGGCAAGCCCGCAGTGGTGCGCGTACACGGGCCTGACGGACGAGGCGAGCCACGGCCTGGGCTGGCTGCAGCCGGTGCATCCCGACGACCGCGACGTGGTCATGGCGGCGTGGCGCGCGGCGGACGCCGAAGGCGGCGAGGTGACCGCCGGCCTGCGGCTGTTCCACGCGGGCGAGCGGCGCTACCGCTGGTTCCAGGCCAGGGGCGTGCCTGTGCACGACGACCAGGGCGGGGTCGTTGAATGGCTCGGCACCTTGACCGACATCGAGGACCAGGTGCGCTCGCGCGAGGAGCTGGAGCAGCGCGTCGAGGAGCGCACGGGCGAGCTGATGGCCGTCGAGGCGACACTGCGCCAGGCGCAGAAGATGGACGCGGTGGGTCAGCTCACCGGCGGCATCGCGCACGACTTCAACAACATGCTCCAGGGGATCGCGGGCAGCCTGGAACTGGCGCGCCGCCGCTCCGAGCAGGGGCGTTCCACCGACGCCGCGCGCTACGTCGAGAGCGCGCGCGAGACGGTGCGGCGCGCGGCGGCGCTCACGCACCGCCTGCTGGCCTTTTCACGGCAGCAGGTGCTCGACCCCGAGCCGGTTTACCTCGACGCGCTGGTCATGGGCATGGCGGAGATGATCCGGCGCACGATGGGGCCGGAGGTCCAGGTCGAGGTGCGCCTCGGCGACGGCGCCTGGCCGGTGCTGTGCGACGAGAGCCAGCTCGAGAACGCGCTCTTGAACCTGTGCGTCAACGCGCGCGACGCGATGCCGGATGGCGGGTGGCTGACGATCTCGACCGGGGAGGTGCGGCTCTCGGCGGCCGAGCTCGCCGGCGAAACGGGGGCCGGCGAGGAAAGGCTGGCGCCGGGCGCCTACGACATGCTCGCCGTCGCCGACACCGGCGCAGGGATGGACGCGGCCACGCAGGCGCGGGTCTTCGAGCCGTTCTACACGACCAAGCCGCTCGGCCAGGGAACGGGACTGGGCTTGTCGCAGGTGTACGGCTTCGTGCGGCAGTCGGGCGGCCTCGTGCGCCTCGACAGCACGCCGGGCCAGGGCACGACGGTGCGCCTCTACCTGCCTCGCCAGAAGGCGGCCGTGGACGAGCAGGACCGCGACGGGACGGTCTCCGTCGTGCTCCTGGTGGAGGACGAGGAAGACTTGCGCGCGATGGCGGTGGAGTGGCTGCGCGAGGCGGGCCTGCGCGTGCTGGAAGCGCCGGACGGCGCGGCGGCGCTGCGGTTGCTGCACGGCGGCGCGCGCGTGGACCTGCTCGCGACTGACGTGGGATTGCCGGGCGGGATCAACGGGCGGCAGGTGGCCGACGCCGCGCGCGCGCGATGGCCTTCGCTTCCGGTGTTGTTCATGACGGGTTACGCAGGCGGCGCGTTGCGCGGGGCGGCGCTGCCGGCCGGCATGGAGGTGATCGGCAAGCCCTTCGCGCTCGATGACCTCACCGTCCGCGTCCGCGCCATGCTTGAGGCCGCTACGGCCGACGCCTGACGACGCGAGGCGCCAGGCACGGCGTTTCCTGTCCGCTCATGCTTCCATCTCTGGTCACGTCCATCCAGAGCGCCATCCAACCATCGGCCACGTGCCGGGGGAACGCAGCCTGCCCGGCTTGGGGGAGCGGTTCACGTCAACGGCGCGCTCGTGGCCGCCGTCTTGCATAAGACTGGCACTCCGCTGCGCTTGGGCAACTCGGGACGGCTGCTGTTCGACGGGACCCGGCCTGCCTTTGCCAGTCCATCCCCCGACCCAGCCGACTGAAGGAGCAGCCGTCCCATGAGCGCCAACACCTATTCCTTCACCGTGATCGACCCGGTGGCGGGCGGCACGGTCACGTCCGCCGCCATCAACGACAGCGGCGAGGTGGCCGGCACCTACATCGATCCCAACCTGGCCACCCATGGCTTCGTGGACGCGGGCAGCGCCGTCAGCATGGTGGAGATCGGCGGCGCCACCACGACGGTTGTCACCGGGGTGAACGATTCCGGGCAGATCACCGGCTATTCGTTCACCGCCGGCGCGAACGGGAACAGCAACGTCGTCGGCTTCGTGGGCCAGCCCGGCAGCCTCGGCCCCATCGCCGTTCCCGGCACCGATGTCGAGCCGTTGGGCATCACCGCGGCCGGGAGCGTTGTCGGCAACGCCGGGCAGGCCGGCTTCACCGACAGCGGCGGCTTGTACTCGGCACTGGCCGTTCCCGGCGCCACCCTCACCCGCCCGACCGCCGCCAACGCCGCCGGCGAGGTGGTGGGCGACGACACGGACGCGAACAACGTCGTGCACGGCTTCACCGACGTGGGCGGCGTCGTCGCCGCGATCGACCCGCCCCAGTCGGCATACACCACGGTCGTCGGCGTGACGTCGAGCGGCGAGGTGGCCGGCAGCTACAACAACGGCCACAACGATTACGGCTTCACCGACGTGAACGGCGACTTCACCCTGCTGCTGCCTTCAACCGTCACCGTCGTCACCGGCGTGAACGATGCGGGCACGACCGTGGGATACGAGCTCGGCGCCGACAGCCAGCTCCACGGCTTCATCGACCTGAACGGCGCCATCGACACCTTCGACCCGCCCGGCTCCGTGAACACGCAGCCCACCGGCATCAACGGCAGCGGCGAGATCGTCGGCGTTTACGACGACGCGTCCGGCTTCGAGCACGCCTTCACCGCGACCGTGATGCCCGCCTGCTACTGCCCCGGCACGCTGATCCGCACCGACCACGGCGAGGTGGCGGTGGAGAAGCTGGCCATCGGCGACCGGGTGATCACCGCCGGGGGCGCGGCGGAGCCGGTATGCTGGATCGGCCGCCGCTCCTACGCCGGCCGTTTCCTGCGCTCGCGCCCCGAGTTGCTACCGGTGCGCGTGCGCGCCGGGGCGCTGGGCGCCGGCGTGCCGAGCCGCGACCTGCTCGTCTCGCCCGCCCACGCGCTGCTGCTGGACGGCGTTCTGGTGCCCGCGGGCGAGTTGGTGAACGGCCGGACGGTGGTTCGCGAGCCGGCGGGGGATCGGGTGGACTACCTCCACGTGGAGCTGGCGCGGCATGACGTGATCTGGGCGAACGGCGCGGGGGCGGAAACCTTCGTGGACGACAACAGCCGGGCCATGTTCGGCAATGCCGCCGAGTATGCGGCGCTGTATCCCGGCGCCAGGCCCGTGGCCGCCGCCTACTGCGCCCCGCGCGTGGTGGACGGCTACGCGCTCGCCGCCATCCGCGCCCGCCTGGCCGGCTTCGCCGCCGCCCGCGCCGCCTGACACAAACTCCCCTTCTCCCTCCGGGAAAGGCCCGGGGTGGGAACGGGGCGCATCCCCGATGATCGCTCATGCCCTGCCTTACCGATGCCAATGCGCCAGCACCCGCCACGCGACGGCGCAGGCCAACGTGAACACGATCAGCGCCTCCGCCGGCGACCCGGTGCGGCAGAGCGGCAGCGCCCAGCGCCGCCGCAGCGGCCAGGCCAGCCGCAGCCCGCGCGGCGTCAGCATGTCCGCGGCGAGGTGCGACAGGTAGCCGGTCGCCAGGGCGGACACGGCCGGCCGCCGGTATCCCGCATGGGCGAGCAGCACCGCGAGCCCCAGCACCGCCACCGCCGAATGGGTCACCCCGCGATGCCCCAGTATCGCGGCCACGGCGGTGGACACCGGCCGCGACCGCCGGCCTACCCATGAGCCGGGATGATCGATGTCCGGCAGCAGCGCCCCGATCACGGCCAGCGCCAGGGTGTTCAGGTCGAACGGCGGGAGGTGCAGCAGCGGCGCCGCCGCAACCCAGGCGGCCACGCCGACGACCACGTGGGAGCGGGCCATCATCGCCCCAACATAGGTGCCTCGCTGCCCAGGGGAATCCCCTCAGCGGATGCGGCGCGCGCCGAGATTTCCGCTATGCTGCCGCCATGACCGAGCATTGGCGCCTTTCCGCATCCGATCTGGCGGCTCTCGTCCGGCGCCGCGCCGTCTCCGCCCGGGAAGCCGCGCTGGATGCGCTGGCCCGGCTCGATGCCGTGAACCCCGCGGTCAACGCCGTGGTGGACCACCGGCCGGAGGACACGCTGGCGCAGGCGGACGCCGTGGACGCCCGCATCGCCGCCGGCGAGGACCCGGGCGTGCTTGCCGGCGTGCCGGTCACGGTCAAGGTCAACACCGATCAGGCGGGGTATGCCACCACCAACGGCCTCCTCGGGCAGCGCGGCCTCCTGGCGCAGGCGAACAACCCGGTGGTGGACAGCCTGCTGCGTGCCGGCGCCGTGGTGCTCGGCCGCACCAACACGCCCGCCTTCTCCTACCGCTGGTTCACCAGCAACCTCCTGCATGGCGCGACCCGCAACCCGAGGGACCCGGCGCGCACGCCGGGCGGCTCCTCCGGCGGCGCCGCCGCGGCCGTCGCGGCGGGGGTGGGCGCGCTGGCGCAAGGCACGGACATCGCCGGCTCCATCCGCTATCCCGCCTATGCCTGCGGCGTGCACGGCCTGCGGCCGACGCCGGGCCGGGTGGCAGCCTACAACCCCGCCCTGCCGGACCGGCCGGTCGGTCCCCAACTGACCGCCGTGTCCGGCCCGATCGCCCGCACGGTCGCCGACCTGCGGCTCGCGCTGGCGGCCATGTCGCAGCCGGACGCGCGGGACCCGCTCTGGGTTCCTGCGCCGCCCGAAGGCCCGCCCGTTCCCCTGCGCGCGGCGCTTTGCGTCCGTCCGGACGGGCTCGGCACCGTGCCGGAGGTGGCGGCCGCCCTGCTGGACGCGGCGAGCCGCCTGCGCCGGGCCGGATGGGAGGTCGAGGAGGTGGCCGCGCTGCCGCCGCTGCGCGAGGCCGCGGACCTCCAGACCCAGTTGTGGATGGGCAACGGCTACGACGCGATGCTGGCCGCCGCGGAGCGGGAAGGGGACCCGGGCGCCCTCGCGGTGCTGCGCTTCCATGCCGCCACCGCGCGGTCGGTGGACATGGCCGGCTATTCCCGCATCCTCGTCCGGCGGCTCGCCCTGATGCGGCTGTGGCAGGCTTTCCTGCAACGCTTCCCGGTGGTGCTGCTGCCCGTCTCGGCGGAGCTTCCGTTCCCCGACGGGCTGGACCTGCAAGGGGACGCGGCGTTCGCCCGGGTGTGGGAGGCGCAGATGACGCAGATCGCGCTGCCGCTGATCGGCATGCCCGGCCTCACGGTCACGACCGACCTGGCCGGCCGGGTGCCGGTCGGCGTGCAGTTGATCGCCGGCCGCTTCCGCGAGGACCTCTGCTTGCTGGCCGGCGAGGCGATCGAAGCGGGCGGCGTGCCCCTGGCGCCGGTGGACCCGCTCCCGGCAGGCTGACAGGGGCGTCGGAGTTGCTTGCCGCCTCGCGAAGTTCCGCATTGTTGGCGCCCCCGGGCGTGTAACGTCCAAGCGAGGCGAAGTCCGGCGCTAAACGACGCCCGCGCGTTTTCACGGCAGAATGCAGATTTTCATTGAAATCGGCATTTTGGCAACGCCCGGTAAGTTGGGCGCCAAGAGATCGGCCGGGCCGATTACGACAGCCGCGGGAGATCGCTGCAACTCACGTGGTAGCTACTTGTTGACCCGCATTATTCAAGGCAACATACCCGTGCTTAAATTTAGAAATGGCGGATCGAGCCGTGCCACGAGACGAACCCCTTACAAGGCCCGCGCCCGCTCTCGGCGAGGTTTTTGAGAATTTGCTCGCGCCGGAACTCTACGCGACTGCCGCCACGTCCGTTGCGACCGTGGGCGGCGTCGTGACCGTCACGTTCACGTCGTCACGCCTGGATAACTCGATCCAGCCGCCGGTCAGGCGGCAGGTGGTCGTCGGCCGGGTCAGCCTGCCCGTCGGCGGAGCGGCGGACCTCGTGGTCCGGCTCTACGATTTCCTGGCCAAGACGGGCGTGAAGTTTCCCACGCCCGCACCGGGCGAGATGGTCCAGTGACACCCTGCACGACCGTTCGGTAGCGGCGGACGGATTTGAACCGCCGACCAAGGGATTATGATTCCCCTGCTCTACCGCTGAGCTACGCCGCCTGACCGAACGCGGGCGCTGTTACGCCGGTCCGGGCAGGCTCGTCAATCGCCGGGGGCCGCTTCGGGCGGAGCGATGAACCCGCCCCCGAGCACCCGGTCGCCGTCGTAGAACACGCAGGCCTGGCCGGGAGCAGGAAGCACGGGGTCATCCAGCAGCACCGTTCCGTCCGTCCCGACCGTCGCGGGATGCTGCTCGTCACGCGCCCGCAGCTTGACCGTGCAGCGCGTTCCGTCCGCCGCCTCCACCAGCCAGTTCATCTCCCGCAATTGCAGCCGCCGTGTCCCGGTGCCGCGCGGGCCGACCACGACCCGGCGCGCCGGCGCGTCCAGCTCCACCACCACCTGCCGTCCGCCGCCCGCCAGGCCGGCCGCGCCCAGGCGCTTGGCCTGGCCCACGGTGAAGCGGCCGACGCCGCCGTGGCGGCCCAGCACCGTCCCGTCCACGCCGACGATCTCGCCCGGCAGGAGCGCGTCCGGCCGCAGCTTGCCGAGTGCGGCGTCATACCGGCCGGACGGGATGAAGCAGATGTCCTGGCTGTCCGGCTTGGCCGCCACCTCCAACCCCAGCCGGGCCGCCTCCGCCCGCACCGCGTCCTTGTCCGGCATCCCGCCCACCGGGAACAGCGTGCGGGCGAGCTGGGCGCGGGTAGTGGCGAACAGGAACCAGCTCTGGTCCCGCCGCAGGTCGGCCGCACGGTGCAGCTCCGGCCCGCCCGGCCCGTCCACCCGGCGCACGTAATGCCCGGTCGCCATCGCATCGCAGCCGAGGTCGGCAGCCAACTGCATCAGGTCGGTGAACTTGACCGTCTGGTTGCATCGCACGCACGGCACCGGGGTCCGCCCGGCGGCATAGCTGTCGGCGAAGTCGCCGATCACCGCGGCCCGGAACCGCGCTTCCGCGTCGATCACGTAATGCGGAATGCCCAACCGGTCCGCCACCCGGCGCGCGTCATGGATGTCCTGCCCGGCGCAGCACGCGCCTCGGCGGGCCGACGCTGCGCCGTGATCGTACAACTGCAAGGTCGCGCCGATCACCTCGTGGCCGGCGGCGTGCAGCAAGGCGGCGGCGACACTGCTGTCCACCCCGCCGGACATCGCGGCGAGGACGCGCATCCGGTGTCTACCTTCTCAGTTACCGCTTGGCGTTTA
>CAXTLC010000065.1:0-7742 GCA_964245075.1 uncultured Acetobacteraceae bacterium | reverse complement strand
TCGCGGCGAGGACGCGCATCCGGTGTCTACCTTCTCAGTTACCGCTTGGCGTTTACCCCAGGCGTTTACCCCTGGCGTTTACCCCTGGGCGTTTACCCCTGGGCGTTTACCCCTGGGCGTTGCGCGTGCTGGCCGGAAGCCGCACCACCAGCCCGTCCAGCGCTTCCGTCATCACCAGTTGGCAGCCGAGCCGGGACGTCTTTTCCAGGCCGAACGCCAGGTCCAGCATGTCTTCCTCGTCCTCGGTCGGCGCGGGCAGCTTGCCGAACCAGGCCGCATCGACGATCACGTGGCACGTCGAGCAGGCGAGCGACCCTTCGCAAGCGCCTTCGATGTCGACGCCATGCTTGTGCGCCACTTCCAGCACCGACAAGCCAAGCGGTGCGCTGACTTCCCGGCTTTTGCCGTCACGCTCGACAAAGGTCATCTTGGGCATGGCAAGGGGCCTCGACAGGTTCCAGTGTGGCGGACAGCGCCGTTACCGCGAAATCTATATCGGCGGCGGAGGTAAATCGTCCAACCCCCACGCGCAAGCTCCGCGCCGCCTCCGCCGCGGACAGCCCCATGGCGGCCAGCACGTAGGAAGGGGCGACGGCCGCGGACGAACACGCGGACCCGGTGGACACGCACAGCGCCGGGCAGGCCCGCATCACCGCCAGCGCGTCCGCACCCGGCAGGGTGACGTTGAGGTTGCCGGGCAGCCGCCGCCCGGTGGACCCGTTGACCCGCAAGCCCGGCAGCCGCTCCCGCAGGTCCCGCAGCAGGCGGTCCCGCAAGGCGGCGAGCCGGACCGCTTCTTCCGCCATCTCCAGCCCCGCCAGCCGGCACGCCTCGCCGAAGCCGACAACGAGCGGGGTGGGCAGCGTGCCCGGCCGCATCCCGCGCTCCTGCCCGCCGCCGGAGAACAGCGGCAGCAGCCTGGCGCGCGGGCGGCGGCGGACATACAGCGCGCCGACGCCTTTCGGGCCATACATCTTGTGGGCGCTGAAGGAGGCGAGGTCGATCCCGGACGTGTCGAACGGCACCTTGCCCAGCGCCTGCGCCGCGTCCGTGTGGAACAGCGCGCCGGCCGCGCGGGCGATCCCCGCCAGAGCGGGCACGTCTTGCAGCACCCCCGTCTCGTTGTTCGCCGCCATCACGCTGACCAGGGCCGTCGGCGCTTCGGAGGCCGCTCGGAGCAGCGCCGGGTCGAGCAGGCCGTCCGGCCCCACCGGCAGCACCACGGGGTCGAACCCTTCCGCACGCAGGTCAGCCACGCTTTCCAGCACGCATTTGTGTTCGGTGGCGACGGTCACGACCCGGCGGCGCTCCGGATGGCGGGACCGGGCGAACCGCGCAGCGCCCTTGATGGCGAGGTTGTTGGCTTCCGTCGCCCCCGAGGTGAACACGATCTCCCGCGGCTCGGCGCCGAGGAGGGCGGCGACGGCGGCGCGGGCGGCTTCGGCGGCGGCCTCCGCGTCCTGGCCCATCGCGTGCTCGGCGCTGTGGGCGTTGCCGAACCGCTCGGTGAAGAACGGCAGCATGGCGGCGACCACGCGCGGGTCGCAGGGCGTGGTCGCCTGGTTGTCCAGGTAAACCGTCCGCATCACGCGGCCCGCCTGGTGACGCGCCGGGCCATGGCGGCGTAGGCGACGGCGAACGCGTCCACGTCGGCCGCCGTCGCGTTCCAGGGCAGGGAGATACGGATGGCTTCCCCCGCCAGCGAACCCAGCCCCATCGCCTGGAGCACGTGGCTGCGCGCGACCTTGCCGGACGAGCACGCCGCCCCCGCCGACACCTGCACCCCAGCCAGGTCGAGCGCGATCAACTGCGTGGGCGCCGGCACGCCCGCCAGCGCCACGCAGGCCGTGTTGGGCAGCCGGTCCAGCCCGCCGAGCACCGCGCCGCCCACCGCCGCCGCCGCCGCTTCCACCGCACGCCGCAGCGGCAGCAGGTCCGCAGACGGAGCCTCCGCCGCGGCGGCAAAGCCAGCGATGGCGGCGACGGGCGGCGTGCCGCCCCGCCGTCCGCGCTCCTGCCCGCCGCCCGCGATCAGCGCCGGCCCATCCATCCCGTCCGCCAGCAGCAACGCGCCGGCGCCGGCCGGCCCGCCCAGCTTGTGGGACGAGAGCGCCAAGCTGTCCGCGCCCAGCGCCCGCAGGTCGGTCGGGATGCGCCCGGCCGCCTGGACCGCGTCCACGTGCAGCCTGGCCCCGTGCCGCCGGCAGAGGGCGGCGGCGGCGGCCACCGGCTGGATCGTGCCGGTCTCGTTGTTGGCAAGCTGAAGGCAGACCAGCGCCGGCCCGCCCGCCAAGGCGGCTTCGAGCGCCGGAAGGTCGAGCCGGCCGTCCCCGTCCACCGGCAGCGTCTCGGCGTCCGCGCGGGCGGCGCGCACCGCGTCATGCTCCGTGGCGCCGATCAGCACCCGCCGGCCGTGGCCCAGGGCGTGGATCGCCAGCGCGTCCGCTTCCGTGCCGCCCGAGGTGAACACCACGTCCCCGCCGAAGCGCCGGGCCAGCCGGTCCCGCGCATCTTCCAGCACCCGGCGCGCGCCCCGGCCGGCCGCGTGGACGGACGACGGGTTGCCCACGGCGTCCAGCGCCGCGAGCATGGCGGCGCGGGCGGCAGGCCGCAGCGGCTCGGTGGCGTTGGCGTCCAGGTAGGTCGTGGCCGCCTACTCCGCGTCCGCCGCACGGGCGGCGGAGCGGGCGCGCGACATCTCGGCCACTCGCGCTTCCACGGCCAGCAGCTCGGAGCGCAGCACCTCGATCTGGCACATCAGCGGGTCCGGCGCGCCGTCGCACGGCGTGCCGTAGGCGAGGAAGCTGGGCTTGGGGGCCGGGGCGCGGCGGTCCCGCTCCACGGGGCGGGCGGGGATGCCGACCACCGTCTGGCCCGGCTGCACGTCCGCCACCACGACGGCGTTGGCGCCGACCCGGGCGCCGTCGCCCACCATGATGTCGCCCAGGATCTTGGCGCCCGCGCCGAGGATGACGTTGCGGCCCACCGTGGGATGCCGCTTGCCCTTGGCCGTGCTCGCCGTCCCCAGCGTCACCTGGTGGTAAAGGTAGGCGTCGTCCCCGAGCACGGCGGTTTCGCCGATCACCACGCCCATGCCGTGGTCGATCACGATGCGGCGGCCCAGCTTGGCGCCGGGATGGATCTCGATCCCCGTCAGGAAACGTCCGACGTGCGACGTGAACCGGCCCAGCAGGAACAGCCGCCGCCGCCACAGCCCGTGCGCGACCCGGTGCCACATGACCGCGTGCAGGCCGGGGTAACACAGCAGCACCTCCAGCTTGGACCGCGCCGCCGGATCACGCTGGTGGTAAGTGTTGACCAACTCGCGCAGAAACATGAAAGGCATGCGTCAATTCCATATGAAAGCGCGGTGGTTAACCTATATACTCCGCCTACACCCGGGTTGAAGGCCCGTTCCGGGGTGCTGCGGAGGCTTTGGGCCGTGAGGAACATACCGGCCGCAGCGGCTCCTCCGAAAGGGCCGGTGCGGCTCAAACCGCATTAGGGGCGGTTCGCCGGCGGGGCACCGTCCGTGCGGACACTACGCCGTTCGAGGCATTTTCCCCAGGCTGTGCCTGGCCACGGGGTTCAGGAATCATCGGAACACCATGCCAGAGGTGATGTTTGCCGGCCCCGACGGCCGGCTCGAAGGCCGCTACCACCATAGCAAGGATGCCGGCGCGCCGCTGGCGCTGGTGCTGCACCCGCACCCCATGCACGGCGGGACGATGAACAACCGCATCACCTTCACGATGTACCAGTCGTTCCAGAAGCTCGGCTTTTCCGTGATGCGGTTCAACTTCCGCGGCGTCGGGCGCAGCCAGGGCCGCTACGACGGCGGCATCGGCGAGATCAGCGACGCGGCGGCGGCGCTGGATTGGATGCAGATGGTGAACCCGGCTTCCAAGGGCCTGTGGATCGCCGGCTACTCCTTCGGCGCCTTCGTCGGCATGCAGCTCCTGATGCGCCGCCCGGAAATCTCTGGCTGGATCAGCGTGGCGACCCCGGCCAGCCATTATGATTTCGGCTTCCTCGCCCCTTGCCCATGCGGCGGCCTCATGCTGCACGGCGACGCGGACGAACTGGTGCCCGAGCCGTCCGTCCGCAAGCTGGTGGACAAGCTCAACACCCAGAAGGGCGTCCAGGTGGACTACCGCGTGTACGCCGGCGCGGATCACGTGTTCGCCAGCCATGCCGAGCAAGTGGGCGAGGCGCTGGAGGATCACGTCGGCGTGCTTCAGGCCCGCAGGACAATGGCACTCGCCGCCGACTGAACACCTCCTTCCAGAAGCCCTCTCCCTCGGGAGAGGGCTGGGTGAGGGCCGTGTCGCCCGGCCGATCTCGCCCCCTGGCCCTAGGTCCAAGGCACTGTCTCTCCAGGCGCTGTCTCTCCAGGCACCGACTCCCCAGGCAACCCGCAGCTTTCCACCTCGTCGAAGCGCCGGTAGTCGATGACCACCCGCCCTTCCGGCGTGTAGCCGAACATATCCGCGAACCGGTGCCCGAACAGGACATCCTCCGCAAGGTAGCTGGTCCGGGCATGGATGGTCTGGCTCATCGTCTCGTCCAGCCCGGTCACCGTCACCAGCAGTTCGGCATCCTGCTCCTTCAGCTTCGCCGGCGTGACGCCTTGGAGCGGGCTGTGTTCGTCGATCGGGTGCATGGCCGTGAAGCTCAGCGAGAACAGCGGCGTGTGCCCGCGGGCGAGCGGCAGGTCGTAGAACCGGTACATCTGCTGCCCTTCGGCCGAATTCTCGCGGCGCAGCAGCGTCATGCGGACGTCCGCTTCCAGGATCTGGTTGCGCCGGCGGTTGGACAGCCGCACCGTCAAGGTCGGTACGCCGTTATAGGGCGACACCGTGGCCACCCGGCTGAAGCTGACCCGCGCGGTCGGGCGGGAGAAGCGGGAGAAGGTCAGCCCGGTGGTGAACGCGACCAACAGCAGCGACAGCATCGTCTCGGCCGTGACCACCGTGTTGGCGTAGGTCCCGACGGGCGTCAGCACGCCGTAGCCGATCGTCGCCATGGTCTGGATGCTGAAGAAGAACGCGTCGGCGAACGAGCCCGGACGGGCATGGTCCACCGCGCCGGGCTCCAGCCAGTACAGCCCGGCGAACAGGACGTTGAGCGCCAGGTACAACAGGCTGCCGCCTAGCAGGAACTGCCACCAGGACAGCACCAGGAAACGGTGGTAAACGTCCGACCGCCAGCTTGCGGGGAAGCCGACCTGGATCGCGCCCTCGCCCTTACGGTGCTGCACCAGCCGCCCCGTCCGCCGCACGCCGCTGGGCGGCGCGGGGGCGACAACGGGCGGAATGCGGCGGGACGGCCGCGCCATCCAGCCGCCTACCGCCGCAGGCGGGCGGTGGGCGTGGTCAGCGGGCGAACCAGTCTGCGATCGGCCGCACCGCGTCCATGGTCTTGGCGCCCCAACTGACTTCCGCCCGCGCCTGCCGCACCGCGCGGACGTACTCGGCGCCTTGCAGGTTGCTGGTCCGCAGCATCTCCTGCGCGGTGGACACCAGCTTGTCGATGCGCTGGAACACCACGCTGCCGATGTCGGCCACCCGCAGCTTCTCGATCCGCACCATCCCGAAGCGGACGGCCTCCTCCCGCAGCAGCGTGTCCCGGAACGCGGTCCACGGCCCGGCCAGCCCGTCAAACCCGCCCAGGTACTCCTGCTCGACCGCGAACACCTGCACCTTGGGCCCCCAGGCGATGGCGGAGCCGATCGCCGCCATCGCCGACTCCACCGAGTCGGCCGCCGTGGTCACCGGCACGATGACACCCATGTTCTCGCCGCCATCGGGAAAGATCGGCCGCGGCTCGTCATCGAGCACGCGGCAGATCTCGGTGAAGATGTTGGCGCCCAGATCCACCAGGAGCGAGCCGCTGCCGAGCGCGAACAGCAGGTCGTCCCAGGGCGTGGCGTTCGGGTCGTGCGACAGCTCGCGGGAAAGGTCGAACGCTTGGGCGTTGCGCGCATCGCAGTGCCGCACGCCCCCCAGCCCGTCTTCCCGGCGGTAGATGCTCGCCAGCCGCGGCTGCCGGTCATACTCGCGCACCTCGACCGAGCGCATCAGGGCCGGGTAGCGGTCCAGCAGGCTGACCAGCACCGCGTTGGCCGTCGTGGTCTTGCCGCTCGACTTGTCGTTGGCGAAGATCAGGCTCTTGCGGGTGGTGGTCGGCACGGCCGGCCCGAAGGAGGGCTCGGGGACCAGAACACGGCTCTGCTGTGCGGAAAGATCATGGCTTATGTCATCCGGGACCATTGCGGCGTCCTGTCTTGGGCATATCGGGCGTGATGGCGTTCTAGCACGGGGAAGCGGGATGGCCAGTGCGCCGCGCCCTGCCGCGTGCTAGCCCAGGCATCTCCCAACCAGCACGCGAGCCGTTTCTGCACCATGCCCACCAGCGACTTCCTGCACGAGGCCGCCGCCCGCGGCTACATCCATCAGTGCACCGACCTTCCCGCGCTGGACGCCGCCTGCGCCGCCGGTCCGATCGCCGGGTATATCGGCTTCGACTGCACCGCGGACAGCCTGCACGTCGGCAGCCTGGTGCAGATCATGCTGCTGCGCCTGATGCAGCGCCACGGCCACCGCCCGGTGGCGCTAATGGGCGGCGGCACCTCCCGCATCGGCGACCCGTCCTTCCGAGACGAGGCCCGCGTGCTGCTGGCCGACGACCGCATCGCCGCCAACATGGCCGGCATCCGCGGCTGCATCGCCCCCTTCGTCCGCTTCGGTGACGGCCCCTGGGACGGCCCCTGGGACGGCCCCTGGGACGGACCCCGTGACGGCCCCCGTGACGGCCTAGGCGGCGCGCTGATGCTGGACAACGCCGCGTGGCTGGACCGGCTCGGCTACATCGAGCTGCTGCGCGAGGTGGGGCCGCACTTCTCCATCAGCCGCATGCTGTCCTTCGACAGCGTCCGCACCCGGCTGGAGCGCGAGCAGGGCCTGACCTTCCTGGAATTCAACTATTCCATCCTCCAGGCCTACGACTTCCGCGAGCTGTCTCGCCGCCACGGCGTGGTGCTGCAAGCCGGCGGGTCCGACCAGTGGGGCAACATCGTGTCCGGCGTGGAGCTGGTGCGGCGGACGGACGGCCGCCCGGTCTGGGGATTGACGACCCCGCTGATCACCACCGCGTCCGGCGCCAAGATGGGCAAGACCGCCGCCGGCGCCGTGTGGCTGTCCGCCGCCCGGCTGTCCCCGTACGACTACTGGCAGTTCTGGCGCAACACGGAGGACGCCGACGTCGGCCGCTTCCTGCGCTTGTTCACCGACCTCCCGCTGCCCGAGGCGGCCCGCCTGGAAGCGCTCGGCGGCGCCGAGATCAACGAGGCGAAGAAGGTCCTGGCCACCGAATGCACCGCGCTCGCCCACGGCCCCGCCGCCGCCGCCGCCGCCGCCGAGGCTGCCCGCTCCTTGTTCGAGGCCGGCGCTGCCGCCGACACCCTGCCCACCCACGTCGTGTCCGCCGCCGAGCTGTCCCGCGGCCTGCCGGTGTTCCGCCTGCTGGCCGAGAGCGGCCTGTCCGCCAGCCTGGGCGAGGCCAGGCGCCTGATCCGCGGCGGCGGCGCCCGGGTGAACGACGCCGTGGTGCCGGACGAGGCCGCCGTGGTGACGGAAGCCGACCTGCGGGACGGGGCGCTCAAGCTGTCCGCCGGGCGCAAGCAGCACCGGCTGGTGCGGGTGGGCTGAGCAGCGGACCGCAGGGCACCGCCCTGCAACCCG
>CAXTLC010000064.1:0-27412 GCA_964245075.1 uncultured Acetobacteraceae bacterium | reverse complement strand
CGATCACCACGACCCGCGTGGCCGGGGTGAGCGCGGCAAGCATGGCGTCCACGTCCGTGGTCAGCGCCCGCTCCGGCGCCTTCACCACGCGGGCGCCGGCGCCGACGCCGGTGATCTCGTACATGGAGAAGCCGTGCGCGCTCATCACCAGCTCCGCCCCCGGGCCGGCATAGGCGTGGATGAGCAGGGACAGCAGCTCGTCCGACCCGGCGCCGCACACGATCTGCGCCGGGTCCAGCCCGAAGCGGGCGCCGATCGCCTGCCGCAGCGCGCGGGAGTCGCCGTCCGGGTAGCGGTGCATCGCCGCCGCGGCCCGCGCGGCGGCGGCGGCGGCGGCTGGCGGCGGGCCGAACGCGCCCTCGTTGGACGACAGCTTGATCACGCGGTTGACGCCCTCCAGCTCCGCTTCGCCGCCGACGTAGGGAGTGATGCGGAGCACGGCTGGGTTGGGACGCGGCGCAGTCATGGGGAAGCTCCTTCAAGCGGGATCGCATAGGCGCCCAGCACGACCGGCTGCCCCATGCTCGCTCCTAGAGCTTGGCAGCGCGGGTCGTCGTCCGTCACGAAGCCGGCCACATCCACCAGCGCCCGGGCTGGCGAAGCATGGCCGTCCTGCCGCAGCACGGTGACGGCGCCGTCGAAGCCGGCCAACTGCACCGCCTGTCCCAACTGGGACCGGCTCTGCGCGGCCGCCATCTCCAGCCCGAGCAGCGAGCGGTCGGACCCGCTCGGGTCGGGCGGGGCAGCCGAGACCACGAGCGCCGTCAACGCCGAGGCCCCGGCCGGGCGCTTGGCCCAGAACGGCAGGCGGGCCGTGACGTGGACGCGCGGGCCGTCCTGGCGCAGCAGGGCGGTCCACCAGGCATCGGAGGCGGCTTCTGTCGCCGCCGGCATCGGCAGCACGGCGGCGGCTGCAAGGCCGGCGCCGACCTCGGCGATCGCCTGCGCCGCCGTGCCATGACACCGCAGCGGCGTCAGCGCGCCGAAGTGCTCGCGTGCGAGCGCGGTGTAGCCGCCGGCCGGATCGGGGTCGCACACGGCGAGCGCGTAGGGCGCCTGGAGCGCGGTCATGCCGTTGAGCAACTGCCGCCACAGCAGCAGGAGGCTGACGGGAGGGAACGGCCCCGCGTGCCGGGCGAGCAGGCGGCGGATGATGGCGGCTTCCCGCCCCGGCCGCAGCTTCACCGGCCCTTTGGAGGCAAGCGCGCCGATCCGCGCCACCACCGCGGCCCGGCGCATCACCAAATCGTGCAGCGCGTCGTCGATCCCGTCCAGTTCTCCGCGCAGCAGCGCGAGGTCGGGCGGTGGGCTGGGCTGGAGGGCACTGGACATGCATGGGGAATAAACCGGGCGGTTCGCGGCGGCAAACCCGCGAAGCGCCGTGAGTTGCCCCCGCGGTGGCGGATTGCCATACAAAGGGGCGTGGACCACCCCGAACTCCTTACCCACCTTCAAGCCCGCTTCGCCGAGCCGTTCCTGCTGGATTGCGGCCAAGCCTTGCCGGGCATCGACGTCGCCTACCGCACCTACGGCGTGTTGAACGAGGCGCGCAGCAACGCCGTGCTGGTTTGCCACGCCTTGACCGGCGACCAGTACGCGGCGGAGCCCAACCCGCTCACGGGCAAGCCGGGATGGTGGAGCGCCGTGGTCGGGCCCGGCCGCCCGATCGACACCGGGCAGTTCTACGTGATCTGCGCCAACGTGCTCGGCTCCTGCATCGGCTCGACCGGGCCGCGCTCCATGAATCCGGCAACGGGCGAGCCATGGGGCACCGCCTTCCCGCCGGTGACGATGCGGGACATGGTGCGGGCGCAGAAGCGGCTGGTGGAGCACCTGGGCATCGAGCGGCTGTTCGCCGCCGTCGGCGGCTCCATGGGCGGGATGCAGGCGCTGCAATGGGCCGCCACGTTCCCGGAAGCGGTGTTCGCCTGCGTGCCGATCGCGACCGCGCCGTTCCATTCCGCCCAGAACATCGCCTTCCACGAGGTGGGCCGCCAGGCGATCTTCGCCGACCCCGATTGGATGGGCGGCCGCTACTGGGTGGACGGACGGGTGCCGGCGCGCGGCCTGGCGGTGGCGCGCATGGCGGCGCACATCACCTACCTGTCCGAGCAGGCGCTGACCCGCAAGTTCGGCCGCCGCCTGCAAGCCGGGCCGCCCCCTGCGCAAGTCCAGGCGCAGGAAGCGTTGAGCCTGTTCGGCGACATGTTCGAGGTGGAAAGCTACCTGCGCCACCAGGGCAGCAGCTTCGTGCAGCGCTTCGACGCCAACGCCTACCTCACCATCACCCGCGCGATGGACTACTTCGACCTGGCCGCCGAGCATGGCGGGGACCTGTCGGCAGCGTTCCGCGGCACCCGCACGCGGTTCTGCGTGGTGTCGTTCACCTCGGACTGGCTGTTCCCCACCGCGCAGTCCCGCGCCATCGCCCGCGCGCTGATCCGGGCCGCGGCGAACGTGAGCTTCGTGGAGATCGCCACCGACAAGGGCCACGACGCGTTCCTGCTGGACGAGCCGGACTTCCACCGCACCCTGCGCGGCTTCCTCCAGGGCTGCGCGGAGCACGCGGGGTTGGCGGGATGAAGCCGCCCGTCCAGGTCGTCAGCAAGAACATGCGGCTGGACCTGCGGCTGATGAGCGAGATGATCACGCCCGGCAGCCGGGTGCTGGACATCGGCAGCGGGGACGGCAGCCTGATCGACCACCTGTTCCGCACCCGCGGCTGCGACGCGCGGGGGATGGAGCTGGACATGGCCGCCGTGACCCGCGCCGTGTCGCACGGCCTGCCGGTGATGCAGGGCGACGCCGACACCGACCTGGAGCACTATCCAGATGCCGCCTTCGACTACGTCGTGCTGTCCCGCACCCTCCAAGCGGTCGAGCGCCCGCGCGAGGTGCTGCGGCAGATGCTGCGCATCGGCACCCGCGCCCTGGTGAGCTTTCCCAATTTCGGCCACTGGCTGGTGCGCTGGCAGTTGCTGGCGGGCGGGCGCATGCCGATGAACCCCACCTGGGACCGCCCCTGGCACGAGACCCCCAACATCCATCCCTGCACCGTGCGGGACTTCTTCGAGCTGTGCGCGCAGGAAGGCTACGCGGTGGAGCGCTGGCTGGCGGTGGACGAGGCGGGGCGGCGCGCGCCGTGGAAGCGGTTCCCCCGCATGGCCAACCTGTTCGGGGAACAGGCGCTGTTCCTGCTGCGCCGGGCGGCGCGGTAGCTCAGCCTGCCGGCTCCGCGTCCGCCAGCGCCTTGCCGGCCGCGACCGGGTGCAGTTGCCAGGGCACGCCGATCACCGCCAGCTCCGGCCCGGCGTCCCGCAGCAGCGCGGTGCGCAGCCGGCGCTCCCGGTGGACGTGCATGGCCGCTTCCCACCACCGCCCTTCCACCAGCTGCGGCAGGATCACCGCGACCGGGCGGCCGGGTTCACGGCGCCCCTCCTCGGCCACCATGCGCAGCAGCGGGCCGAGCACGCTGCGGTAAGGCGAGGGCCGCACTTCCAGCCGCGGCGGCGGCAGCCCGGCGTCCCGGGCCGGCCGCGCGACGCAGCGTTCCCAGTCGGCGCGGATCGACTTGGCCTGCTCCTCGGCATCCGGCCCTTCCAGCTCGGTGCAATGCAGCGCGGTCACGTCGCTGGACAGCCGCATGGCGAACAGCACCGCCTTCTCCGCCACCCGGTCCCACCGTGCGATGGGGATCAGCAGGACGGGCGGGCGCGGGTGGCGCAGGTCGAGCGGCGCCGCGTCCGACAGCAATTGGCGGTCCAGCCCCGCGTAGTAGCGATGCACCGCGTGCAGGACCAGCAGGGCCGCCGGGATCACCAGCACGGTCAGCCACGCGCCCTCGGTGAACTTGGCGAGCAGGATGATCGCCAGCGCCGCCCCCGTCGCCACGGCGCCCGCGCCATTGACCAGCAGGCGGAGACGGTCGGCGCCTCCTTGGCCCTTCCTGCGCCAATGCGTCGCCATGCCGGCCTGCGACAGGGTAAAGGACAGGAACGCGCCCACCGCGAAGAGCGGGATCAGCCGGTCGGTGATGCCGCCGAACACCAGGAGCAGCAGCCCCGCCCCGCCCGCCAGGAACAGGATGCCCGCCGTGTACACCAGCCGCCGTCCGGGAACCGCGAACGCGCTGGGCAGGAAGCCGTCCGCCGCCACCTGCCGGCACAGGCGGGGGAAACCGACGAAGGACGTGTTGGCGGACAGGCACAACACCGCCAGCACGCTGCCGATCACCACGTAGTACAGCCAGCCGCGGCCGTACACCGCGCCCACCAGTTGGGACAGCACGCTCTGGTAGCCGTCCTCCGTCTGGTCCATGGCGCCGATGCCGTAATGGCGGCACAGGGTGGCGATCCCGCCCAGCAGCGCCGCCAGCACCACGACGATGACCGTCAGCGTGCCGTGCGCGTTGCGGGTGCGCGGCTCGCGGAACGCGCCCACGCCGTTGCTGACCGCTTCCACCCCCGTCATGGCCGTGCACCCGGCCGCGAAGGCGCGCAGCAGCAGCCACCAGCCGACCGGCTGTCCGGCCGCGGCGAGCGGCGGGGGCGCCACCACCGGGGCGGCGCCCCCGCGCAGCACGCCCCACAGCAGGATGCCGCCCAGCCCGGCGATGAACAGGTAGGTGGGGACCGCGAACGCCACCCCCGACTCCTTGGTGCCGCGCAGGTTCACCAGCGTCACCAGTACCAGCACGGCGAGGCACAGCGGCAACGTGTAGGCGTGCAGCCCCGGCGCGGCCGAAGTCAGCGCGCCGATGCCGGCCGAGATGCCGACCGCGACGTTCAGCATGTAATCCACCATCAGTGCCGCCGCCGCGAGCAGCCCGGCGCCCAAGCCGAGGTTCTCCCGCGCCACGGTGTAGGAGCCGCCGTTGGACGGGTATGCGGTCACCGTCTGCCAGTACGACAGGTACAGCATCCCCAGCAGCAGCAGGATGGCCGCGGTGATCGGCCCGATGCTGCCCAGGCCCAGCGCGCCCAGCGGCGCCAGCACGGTCAGCGCCGCTTCCGGCCCGTACGCCGCGGAGCCAAGCCCATCCAGCCCCATCGCCGGGACGCCGGCGACCACGCCGATCTTGCTGCCTTCCGACTCCCGGTTGGCAAGGGTGCGGCCGAACAGCCAAGTCGTCATCGACACGTCGGGGGACCTCCTGGAGCAGGACGCCGGGCAAACGCACGAGAGGACGATATGTTGACTGGGCCTGCCGCTTGGCTGCTGTTTTCGGCGCGTTGACCGCCGCACGCCCCGGCGCGAGAATGCATCGCCGGAACGCCCGTCAGTGGCAAGGGATGGGCCTGGTGTTCAGCTCACGAGTTCGAAGTGCCTTCCCGCCCGGTGCCCTGAAGCGGCGCGGCTCGGGGTTCTCGGGCAGCCTGACCCTCGATGGGGCGGCGCTTGGGCTGACGGTGCTGCTGCCGCTGTTCCTGCTGCACGTGCGCGTGGCGGCGGAAGCCGCGTTCGACATCGTGGCAGTGCTGTTCCTGGTCCGCAGCCTGCTTGACCGCCGATGGGACTGGCTGCGCCGCCCATGGGTGGTGGCCGCGCTGGCCTGGTGGGCCTGGACCGTGGCCTGCACGCTGCTGGCGTGGCGGGCGGACCCTGGCGGGGGGACGGGCCACCTCGTGCAAGCGGGGCTCGCGCTCCGCTTCCTCCTGTTCGCGGCGGCGCTGGAGCATTGGGTGCTGCGGGAAGGGCGGGCCCGCGCCTGGCTGCTCGGCAGCTTGTCGCTCGCCGCCCTGTATGTCGCCGGGCAATCCCTGTTGCAGTTCCTGACCGGCCGCAACCTGTTCGGCGACCCCCGCTGGGGGGATGGCGAGCTGACCGGCCCGTTCCGTGTCCCCCGGGCCGCGCCCACCCTGGTGCGCCTGCTGTTCCCGGCGACCCTGCCGGCCATGGCTGCCTTGCAGCTCCGGTCCCGGACATGGGGCAGGCTGGCCGCGGCGGGCGTGGTGGTCGGCGGCGTCCTCACGGTCGTGCTGATCGGCCAGCGGATGCCTGTGCTGCTGACCGGGCTCGGCCTGCTGGCAACCGGCCTCCTCCTGCCGGGGGTGCGGCGGCTGGTGCTGGTGGCCTTCGTGGCGGGCGGCGCGCTGGTCGGCGCGTCCGCGGTCGTCTCGCCGCCAACCTTCTACCGCCTGGTGACGAAGTTTTCGCGCCAGATGGAAACGTTTCCCGCCAGCCCGTACGGACAGATCGTGGACCGTGCCCTGGCCATGGCCGAGCAGAACCCGTGGACCGGGCTCGGCTTCAACGGCTACCAGGTCCACTGTCCCGACCCGCGCTACCGGCATGGCTGGCAGCCCGGCGGGGCCGACGATGGCGGCGGCGTTTGCCTGACCCATCCGCACAGCTACTACCTGCAAGCCTTGACGGACGGGGGCTTCCCGGGCCTTGCCGGCTTCGTGCTGCTGGCCGCGCTCTGGCTGGCCCGGCTGGGGCGCGGGCTGTGGCGCAGCGCGGACCCGGTGCGCGCCGGCCTGTTCGTGGCGACCCTCATCCAGGTGTGGCCGATCGCCTCGACCAGCCCGCTGGTGTCGCTGCCGATCGGAGGATGGTTCTTCCTGATCCTCGGCTTCGGCCTCGCGGCGGCCCCCCAGCACGGGACACAGTCACCGGTCCGCCCCCAGGTAGGATGAGTGGGGAGCAGGCAGGCGGCGGGCGGCTGGTCGCCGTCGTCCTGCCGCCGAACGAGGGCTTCAGCCCGGAAGCCGTCGGCGCCATCGGCCTGGTCGTGCAGCGGCTGGGCGCCCGCGAAGGTGCCCCCTTCCGCACGGTCGTCCTGGGGGCAGCCCGCGCGCAGCAGCCGTTCGCGGCGCCGGAGTTCCAGCCCGTGCGCCTGACGCCGTGGCTGCCGGCGGCCCGCGCCGCGCGCTACGCCTGGGGAGCAGCGAGGGTGCTGCGGCGGCTGCGGCCCGACCTGATCGAGGTCCACAACCGGCCCAGGATCGCCCTCGCCCTTGCCCGGCGGCTTCCCGGCACCCCCGTCGTGCTGTTCCTGCACAACGATCCGCAAGCCATGGGCGGCATGGCCGGCCCCGCCGCCCGGGACGGCCTGCGGCGCCTCGCGCGGGTGCTGGCCGTTTCCCCCTACGTGCGGGACCGCCTCATGGAAGGGGTGCCGGCGCCCTGGGCGGCGATGCCGGTGGTGGTGCCGAACTGCATCGACCTCGCGACGCTCCCGCCGCCGCTGCCGCAGCCGTCACGCGACCGGGCCATCCTGTTCGCCGGCCGCCTGGTGCCCGAGAAGGGCGTGGACAGCTTCGTCGCCGCCTGTGCCCAGGCGCTGCCAGGGTTGCCGGGATGGGGCGCCGAGATCATCGGCGCCAAACGCCTGCGGCCCGACGCGGCCCGCGACGGCTACTCCGCTTCCGTGCGGCGGGCTGCCGCGCTGGCCGGGGTGCGTATGTCCGGCCACCAGCCGCACCCGGCGGTCCTGGCCGCGATGGCCCGCGCCGCCATCGTCGTCGTGCCGAGCCGCTGGCCGGAGCCGTTCGGCCTCACCGCCCTCGAAGCCATGGCGAGCGGCGCCGCCCTGATCTGCTCGCGTTCCGGCAACCTGCCCGGCCTGGTCGGCGACGCGGCGGTTGTTGTCCCGCCCGGCGACCCTGGCGCGTTGGCGGCGGCGATGACGGCGCTCGCGTCCGACGAGCCGAGGCGGACGGCGCTCGCCGCTGCGGGGCTGTTGCGGGCACGGGCGTTCGACATCACCCGCGAAGCGGCCGGGCTGGACCGTATCCGGAGCGACATCCTCGGTGTGTGACCGCGCGGGAGCGCCGCCGCCGAAACCGGCGGACAGCGGACATCCGGGCATCGCCCGGATCAACCGTTCCAGGGCAGCCTCGCCCGGGAGCTTTCTTCCGATCGAAGCGAATCGGAAGAAAGCTCCGCCTCACCATTTTCACGAGCATCCTCATCCGACGGCTGACCGGGTGCGGCTGGGTGATGCTCTACCTGGCCACAGGTACGCCAGCCTTTCACCCTCGGCACGGGCCACCGTGGCCCGTACTTGCAGCAGTTCCTTGCGGGTGAGAAGGCCGACCAGCTTCCCGGTTCCAGGATCTGTGACGGGGATGCGGCCCTGGCCCGTCGTCAGCATGAGGTCGACCGCGTGCGACACGACATCGCCGGGGTGGACCACCGGTGTCGAAGCGTCGGACACGCGTTCTTCCACGGTCTCGCCGGCTTGGGTGGCCCCCGCCTGGATGCCCTCGACCTTCCAGCGCAGCGCATCGGCGCGGGACACAAGCCCGACCAAACGGCGAGTGGCGTCCACCACCGGGTAAACGCGGTGGCGGCCGGCTTCCAGCACCTTCACCGCTTGCGGGACCGGCAGGCTGGCCGGCAGGGTCTCGACGTCGCGCACCATCACCTCGCCGACCCGAATCAGCTCGTAAGGGTCAACGCCGTACTCACGGGTGATATGCTGGCCGCGGCGTGCGATCTTCTCCGTGAGCATGGAACGGCGGAGCAGCAGCACGGTGACGGCATACGCGGCCACCGTCGCGGCAAGCAGCGCGGGCAGCATGCGGAGGTCGCCGGTGAGCTCCACCGCGAACAGCGCGCCGGTGAGCGGCGCCCGCATGGTGCCGCCCAGCATCGCCGCCATGCCCAGCAACGCCCAGAAGCCCAGGCTGCCTGGCAAGGCAAGGCCAGCCAGCCAGCCCATCGCGCCGCCCAGGATCAGCAAGGGCGCCAGCACGCCACCCGAGGTGCCGGAGGAAAGCGCCACCAGCCAGATCACCGCCTTGACCAGCAGGATCAGCAGCACCGCCTGCCCCAACAGGGTGCCGTTCAACAGGTCACTGATCACGTCGTAGCCGACGCCGAGCGCGCGCGGCTCGACCAAGCCGCCCAAGCCCACGATCACGCCGCCCAGCATCGGCCACCACATCCAATGCACCGGCAACCGCTCGAACAGGTCCTCCAAGCCGTAGAGCAGCTTGGTCAACAAGGTGGACAGCAGGCCGGCCAGGACGCCGATCCCGGCGCCCGCGATCAGGCCCCACGGCATCGCGGGACCGGCGCCGGAGAAGGGAAAGAGCGGGGCGGCGCCGAACAGCAACGGACGCCAGCAGATCGCCGCCATGGCAGCCGCCACCACGGGGATGAAGCTGCGCGGACGCCATTCGAACAGAAGCAGCTCCACCGCGAGCAGCACGGCGGCAACGGGCGTGCCAAAGATGCCGGTCATGCCGGAGGCAGCGCCAGCCACAAGCAGGGTCTTCCGCTCCGCCGCGCTGAGGTGGAAGAACTGGGCGAACAGCGAGCCGATGGCGCCGCCGGTCATGATGATCGGCCCTTCCGCACCGAACGGCCCGCCCGTGCCGATGGCGATGGCGGAGGAGATGGGTTTCAGCACCGCGACCTTGGGGGACATGCGGCTGCCGCCGATCAGGATGGCCTCGATCGCCTCGGGAATGCCGTGCCCACGAATCTTCTCCGAGCCGAAGCGCGCCATGAGGCCGATCACCAGCCCGCCCAGCACGGGAGCGGCCACGGTCCAGGGCCCTCGCGCCGCTGCCGCCATGGGGCGGGAAGCGGTGTCGAACGCCCCAAACCAAACGAGGTTCGTGACCAGCACGATCAGCTTCACCAAGGCCCAGGCGGCGAAGGCGCCGCCCGTGCCGATCACCAGCGCCATGCCGGCAAGCATCAGCAGCCGGGGGTCGGCCCGGAAATCGGCCAGCTGTCGCCTACCCACGCCACCAATGGCTGCGGCTGTCGTTGCGGCTGCTTCGGAACGGCTCTCGCCCACGCCACCCTCCTTCTCAGTCAGGATCATGGTATATATCGTAATGCGACATATTCGGGAAGGCAGCCGGGAGGGCCGGCGATGACCGGGGCGCCGCTCAGCCGGGAGCAGTACGTCGCCATCGCCGCGTTCCGCCACCAACTGCGCCGCTTCTTGTCCTTCAGTGAGGCCGCGGCAGCCATGGCCGGGCTGCCGGCCCAGCAGCATCAGGCCCTGCTGGCGATCGCCGGCCATGCCGGGGCGGAGCCGCCGACGGTTGGAACCCTCGCCGAGCAGCTCATCATCGCACCCCATACCGCGGCGGAGTTGGTTTCGCGCATGGTGGAGGCTGGGCTGGTCACCAAGGCCGCGTCCAGGGCCGACCGGCGGCGCCTGGACCTCGCGTTGACACCGAGGGCGGCAACGATGCTAGCCGGCCTGACGGAGGCTCACCTGCGCGAACTGGAGAGTCTGCAAGCGGTCCTGGCCCTGGCGGCAGGCACCGTGGCGCCAGACATCGACCGCAACAGGCCGTCCCGAAACGCACGATCGAGGGCCAGCCTCAAGCCGACATAGGCCGCGTGGGGGCGGGATGCCCGCCTGCTCTGCCAACACTCAATCATCAGCCTTCAACCCTCTGCACCCCCAGCCTCGCCGCGTCCTCGACCTCCGCCACCGACAGCTCCGCGAGGTCGTCACGCCGCAGCCAGCGCGCGCCAGGCCCCCAGGGCGCGGAGACGTGCGGGTCGGTGCAGCGGGACATCAGCATCAGGCACGGCGTCCCCACGGCCGAGGCGAGGAAGGTAGGCCCGGTGTCGTTGCCGATCGCCACGTCCGCCCGCCGTGCCACCCCCGCCAATTCGAACAGGCTGGTGCGGCCGCAAAGGTCCGTGGCGCCGGGCGCGGCGGCTCGTACGGCGTCCACGGCTTCCCGGTCGGCGCTCGTGCCCGCCACCACGGATGCGATGCCGCGGGCAGCCAAGCGCCGCGCCAGGTCGCCGTAGCACCGGGCGGGCCACCGCTTCTGCGGCCGGTGCGGCGAGCATCCCGGCACCAGGAGGGCGAACCGGTCCGGCAGGCCCAGGTGGCCGACCGGGGCCGTGAGCCAGGACAGGTCTGCCGGTTCCGGCCCGGGGATGCCCGCCACTGCCAGTTGCGCCGCCATCTTCTGCCGGTTGGAGTATCCCAGGCCGGAGAAATCCGGGTTCGGATGCGAGCAACCCGGCGCCGCGCCGATCCACTCGGGCCTGCGCCGGGCGGGAAGCAGCTGGAAGTACCGCGCGGTCCGCCCCGAGCATTGCAGGTCGTACACCCGGTCGAACCCTTCCGCCAGGAAGCGGCGCCGAATGGCCCACCAGGCAGGAATCCGGTGCCCCGCCGGGCGGTCGTCGAGCCAGACCCGGTCGAACCACGGGACCGCCCGCGCCAGCGCCGCGTAGGGCGGGGACGTCATCAGCACGATCTCGGCCCCGGCGTGATGGCGCCGCACGGCGCTGCAAGCGTCCAGGCTCTGGATCAGGTCACCCAGCGCGCCGTGCTTGATGACGAGGATGCGGCCGTTACTCGTCGCGCCCGGCGCCATGCGGCCCCCGTGTCCCCTTGAGCGCCGAGCGGGTCTTCTTCGCCGTGAGCCGGCGCTCCTTCGAGCCCCGCGTCGGCCTCGTCGCCCGGCGCACCAGAGGGGGCGGCTTGGCCGCTTCCCTGACGAGCGCCGCCAGGCGTTCCAGCACGTCCGCCCGGTTGCGCTCCTGCGTGCGGAAGCGTTGCGCGGTCAGCACCAGGACGCCGTCCTTGGTGAGCCGCCGTCCCGCAAGCGTCTTCAGGTTGGCCTTGATCCGGCCGCTGACCGACCCCGATGCCGCCACCGGCCACCTCAGTTGCACGCCGGTCTCGACCTTGTTCACGTTCTGGCCGCCTGCGCCCGACGAGCGGATGAAGGTGAGCGTGATCTCGGCGTCATCGATCTCAACGCGGTCGTCGATCCTGAGCACGAGCGTCACCTTGTCCGGGCAGGCAGCATCTCGCCCGTATAGCGTATCCCATCGTGAAAAGCCGGCCCGCCACGGATGCCGGGCCAAGCCCTGGCGAGACAGCCCTCGCAGCAGCTACGCTGCGATCGCCTCGCCCAGGCGGCGGCTGAGGAATGCGGTGACGGCGACCTCCTCGGCGGTCAGCCCGGTCTTGTCATCGCTCAGCGCCTCGTCGGCCCGCTGCTTCAGCCCTTCCAGCAGGCTGCCATCCAGGTAGCCGTCGAAGATGGCCGGGTGGATGTAGCACTTGCGGCACACGGAAGGGGTGTTGCCCAGCATCCCGGCCACCGCTTCCACCGCCTGGACGACGTTCTTCTTGTTCTTGGCCTCCGAGTCGAACCGCTCCAGTTCCTGCAACGCCAAGGCTGCCAGGTTGGTCGCGGCCCAGGTGCGGAAGTCCTTCGCGGAGATGTCCTCGCCGCTGATCTCATGCAGGTACTGGTTGACATCATCCGAGGTGATGGCGTGGTGCTCGCCCGTCTCGTCGATGAACTGGAACAGGTGCTGGCCCGGCACGTCTCGGCAGCGCTTGACGATGTTGGCCAGCCGGCGGTCCTGCAAGTCCACGTGGTGGTCGATGCCGTGCTTGCCGCGGAAATCGAACTTGATCCGGCTGCCATCCACCCTGGTATGCCGGTTCCGCAGCGTGGTCAGGCCGAAACTCTTGTTGTCGCGGGCGTATTCCTCGTTGCCGATCCGCGCCAGCGTCTTTTCCAGCAGCTTGACCACGGCGGCCAGGACGCGCCTGCGAGGCAGGCCGGGCAGCGTCATGTCCTTCTCGACCTGGGCGCGGATCTTCGGCAGCACCCGCCCGAACAGCAGCATGCGGCCGTACTTCGCCTCGTCCCGCACGGCGCGCCAGCGCGGGTGGTAGCGGTACTGCTTGCGGCCCCGGGCGTCCCGGCCGGTCGCCTGCAAATGGCCGTTCGGGTCGCGGCAGACCCACACGTCGGTGTAGGCCGGGGGGATGGCCAGTTTCTTGATCCGGGCCAGCTCCGCCTCGTCCGTGATGCGCGTGCCGTCCGGCTTGTGGTAGTCGAAGCCGTCCTCGCCAGCCGTCCGCTTGATGCCGGGCCGCGTGTCGGACACGTAGTGCAGCCTGGCGGCACGGGCGGCTTCCTTGGCTTCACCCAAGTCGGGGGCTTCACCCAAGTCAGGCGTGCCGGCAATCGGGGCTTGGGTCGTGGCAACCTCCTAAGCAAACCTCCGGAGGCTTGCGCATAGACACACGCAAACTGCGCCCGGCAGGCCCGGTTCCACCCATGCGGCAAGGTCGCCTCTGGTCCGGAACTCCTCTCGCCATGCTGCTGCCATCTTCATACCTTAATAATACAATGGTAGTATGATGGTAGCAGAGCTTTCTTTTGATCAGCTAGTCTGTTAGTGGGCAAAGCTTTGTGGCTTCCAATTCGGAACAAGCCAGTCGGCAGCAAGTGCAATGCAGGGATGGCGAATGAATCGGACAACTCACAAGCCGGCCGGGTTCGTCTTGCAACGGGTGGTCCACCGCATGAATTTTCCGGCTTTTGCCGTACCAGGCACTGTCATCTCGGCAGCGGCGGTCGCGGCCTTCCTGTGGGCCGGCTCGCCACAAGGCGGCACCCAGGCCAGCACTCAGGACAGCGTCATGCCGGCAAAGGCGCCGGACGTGCCTGCTGCCGCCATCTTGCGCGGCCTGGAGGCACGGGTGGAGCAGGAGCAGGCCTTGCGGGCTCGCATGGACTTTGAGCAGTTCGTGACGCAGTTGGGCCTGGACAACGCCACGCTGTCGCTTTCGAAGCGGAATGAGCTGCTGGGCC
Source organism: uncultured Acetobacteraceae bacterium (assembly GCA_964245075.1). GTDB lineage: Bacteria > Pseudomonadota > Alphaproteobacteria > Acetobacterales > Acetobacteraceae > LMUY01. Next base: position 13,850 of record CAXTLC010000064.1, on the reverse strand, counting down.
AGTTCCAGCATGGCCCCGTTGCGCCCGCCGCCGCGCCGAGCCAGCCCGCCGCCGCGCCGAGTCAGTTCGCTGCCGCGCCCAGCGAGGCTCCGGAGGTCAACGGCAAAGCCGCCGCTGCCGTTCTGCCCCGGCACCGGGCATCGCAGCAGGGCATCAGCAGGAGACGGCCGCCGTCCGGACGCGGCAACAGCCCCGGGGAACAGCAGGTGGCGTTCAGCACCAGCGGGGACGACGCAGCCAGCGGGCAAGCGCCGGACCCGGCGCCGGTGGTGCAGGTGGAAGCGGCACGGCCCGTGCCGGCTTACATCGGCACCTACTCCACGGACCGGAATGGCATCCGCTCCTTCCATCCCGGCCAATGAGGCAACCTATGAACCGCTTGGCAGGACTCGCGTTGGCGGCCGGCGCCCTGCTCGCCGCGGCGCCTGCAATGGCGCAACCGATCATCATCCCGCTCGGGAAACAGCGCCCAGCCGACCCCCAGCCGCAACCCTCGCCGGTTCCGATCGCGCCACCGCAGGCGGGGGCAACACCCGGGTCCGAGCCGCAAGCCGCGCCGAACTCCGCTCCCGACCGTTCCAGCGCGCCAGCAAACCAAGGAGACGACTGAAAAGGCTTGGGCTGGCTCAGCCCGCGAAGCGACCCATGCTTCCCTGAAGCGGCTGTGCTTCGGGAATGCCGTTAGCGGTGGCTGAAGGACGAACCGGTTTCCGAGGCAGTGTGCGGCAGCAGCCAATATTAGGATGCGCCGAACTGTTCGGAAAACCAACAAGTCCGGCCACGCTGCCGCAGCCGCCACAGCCTTCAACTCGCCGAAGCTGCCTTCACCGCGTCCGCGCCGGCAGGCAGGCGCATAGGGCAAGACGGGTCGGTTACGGCCTGCCATACGGCTTCCGCGACGTCAGACGCGCGCGTGACGTCGCGCCCCGGTTGCCGCATCTGCGCGAAGACATGTTCAGCGAATTCGGCATAGGGTTCGGGGATGGTGTTGCCCATCCGTGCGCGGGCATTGCTGCCGAATGAAGTTTCGGGTGCTTGCCCCGGAATGACCAGCCGCACGCGGATACCGAATTGCTCCAGCTCCAAGGCCAGAGACTCGGTGAACGCGTTCACCGCTGCCTTGCTGCCCGTATAAACCGAGAGCAGGGGAAGCGGGCGTTGCGTGACGCTGGATGTAACGTTGACGATCACGCCCGAGCCCTTTTCCCGCATCTGCGGCAACACGGCCTGGGTCATGGCGATCGTGCCCAACACATTCGTTTGGAACACCTCGTGGGCCTGATCCATCGAGATGCCCTCAAGGGCGCCAAGCAGGCCAATACCGGCGTTGTTGATTAGCACATCGATCGGCCCGGCAACTTGCAGGGCGTCGGCTATGCTGCCCAGGTCGGTCACGTCGAGCGGCAGGACGTGCAGGCGTTCGGAAACCGGCAGCACGTCCTCGTTTGGCGCGCGCATGGTGGCGATGACGTTCCAGCCGCGATGGAGGAATAGCTTGGCTGTTTCCAGGCCGAAGCCCGACGAGCAGCCGGTGATGAGGATGGTGTTCATCGGTGACTTCCATTGTTGCTAGATCTTAGCTAGGCCGGGCTTGTCGGACGTGCTACACGCTCAAGTCCGGTAATGATTGGCTATAGTCCAAACCTTCCCGATCCGCTGGCGCAGATTGTCACGCTGCTGCGGCCGAGCGCCGCCTTGTCCAAGCTCGTGATCGCTGGCGGTGCATGGACGGTGCGCCGTTCGGACAGGGGGCAGCCGTTCTACTGCGCGATGCTGGAAGGGTCCTGTCGGCTGCTGGTCGCCGGGGAGCCCCTGGTCACGCTGGATAGCGGCGATTTCGTGCTCGTGCCTGCCGCCCATGATTTCGCCACGTCCAGCGCGGTGCCGCCGCCACCCGGCACAATCCCGGATCGACTGGAAATCAGCCCCGGCGTCTTCCGCCTGGGCGATCCGGACGCGCCTGCGGACGTGCGCATGCTGATCGGGCATTGCACGTTCGGTTCGGACGATGCGCAGCTACTCGCTCCGCTTCTGCCCAGGCTTGTCCACATACGCGGCGAACGGCGGCTCACATCGCTGGTCGAGCTGATCGACGACGAGGCGCGGGCCGATCGGCCAGGACGCGAGCCGATACTGGCGCGGCTGGTGGAGGTGTTGCTGATCGAGGCGCTACGCTCGACCAGCGGGCCGTCCATGGCTCCCGGCCTCCTGCGCGGCCTCCACGACGAGCGATTGGCCGTGGCGCTCCGGCGCATGCACGACCGGCCCGACCAGGCTTGGACCGTGGCAGACCTGGCGCATGAGGCCGCATTGTCTCGCTCCACCTTCTTTGACCGTTTCCGACGTGAGATAGGCGTCGCCCCGATGGAGTATCTGCTCGGCTGGCGCATGGCGCTTGCCAAGGACATGCTCCGGAGCGGAGGGGTCGAGCTGGGCCGAGTGGCCGCCCGCATCGGCTACAGCTCGGCCAGCACCTTCAGCACCGCCTTCAGCCGCCATGTCGGCCGGTCTCCCGGCCGCTATGCCCGCGAGTGCCAGCCAGTTCCCACCCTGGGCGTCCACGCATCTGCATGACGGAGGCTTTTGCGAAGAAGAGCTTCCCCGAGAACGGAGGTCCAGCGGGAATCCTGGCCCACATCCTCCAAGCCCAATAGTGGCGAAACTGGGCTTCAGAGCCAGTGTGCGGGCACCCACACGGGCGCCGCCGCGGTCTCGCGCCAGTAGCCATCCTGCCAAAGGGCGCTGTGACTTCCCCGGTCGATCCATTCGCCGGGGACCCACACGTAGTCCCTGCCGTCCCAGTCGTAGTGCCCGGGCTGCCAGATCTGCACGGCAGCCGACCGCGGCGGCGCCGGCACTTGCTCATCCAGGGCACGGGGAACGGGCGGATGGGTGACGTGGCTTCCGGCGCAACCCGCAATCGTCATCAGGGATAATGCGAGGAAGACGGAACGCAACATCTCGGCCATTGGACGTAACAAAGCCGGCTGGGATGATAAGTTGCCGGACCCTGCGCAGGCTGGCCCGGCCTGTGACATGCCTCGCTCCGGCGGAGACGGCGCACAGGCTTCCAGACGCTTGCTTAGCGCACCCGGGTCCAGAGGGCGGCCTGCCGCAGCAAGCTGGGCCAGCGTCGCGCCGCCCCGACCGCCAAGTCCCGCACCGCGCGGGACCGGGTGAGCCGGTACGCGCGGTGCGCCAGCCGCACCGGCGGCCCGGCCGCGCGGCGGATCGCGCCGTGGTAATCGGCAGCGGCGCCACCCGCGAGCACCACCCGGGCAGCGAGGTGGGCGCTGTGCAGCGCGATCGCCATGCCGTCGCCGCAGAAGGACGGGATCACTGCGGCCTGGTCACCGAGCCGGAACACGCCGTCCTGCTCCGGCCCGTGGTGGACAAAGCCGTAAGGCACGCGAAAGATGCTCAACGGCCGGTCCCATGCCGGCACCGCGCCATCCAGCCGCCGGGCGAGGTGCGCGTCTTCCCGCTCCAGCCCGGCCAGCAGGGCGTGCCAGTTCCCGCCGCAACGGGCGTGGTCGGCCAGCAGGCAGAGGTTGGCCACGCCGTCCTCGACCAGTTGCAGCCCGGCGTAGCCACCCTCGAACAGCACCAGTTCCACGTGCCCGGCCAAGGCCGCCTGCTGCGCCGGGCGGAGGCGGAGGTGGAGCTTGAAGCCGATCAGCCGCTCCGGCTCCCGGCGGGGCTGCCGGGCGAGCCCGTGCAGGTCGTGCTTGCCCGTGGCCAGCAGCAGGGTGGGGGCGGGAAGCGGGCCCGCATCGGTCCGCACTTCGCCCGGCCCGGCCCCGCGCACCCGCACGCCCCGGTGCACCGTCACGCCCAGCGCCGCGGCGCGGGCCAGCAGCGCTTCGTCCAGCCGGCGGCGCGACAGGCCGGCGGCGCGGAACGGCAGCCCGCTTTCCGCCGCCCGGCCCCGGTGCACCAGCCGTATCGCGCCGATCGGGGCCGCTCCCAGCGCCATCGCGTCCACCCCGAGCCCGGCGAGTTCGGCCAGCGCCTCGCCGCTGATGAACTCGCCGCACACCTTGTGCGCCGGGCCGCGCTCGCGTTCCAGCAGCGTCACCCGGCGCGCCGCGGCCAGCCGGCAGGCCGCGGCAGCGCCGGCCGGGCCGCCGCCGACGATCACCACCTCGCTGCTCCCCGGGTTCAGCGGAGCCGGCCCACGCACAGGCGGAACGGGAACACCCAGCGTACGTCCCCGGGCACGCCGGCCTCCGCCAGCAGGCGCAGCCATTCCGCCCGGCGGAACGCGCGCGCGATCGACACGGCGCCGTCATGCTGGACGAAACGATGCCAGCCCATCACCCGCCCCAGCCCGCGGAAGAACACCAGCGGGACCCAGTGCCGGTGCAGGTCGTTGACGAACCAGCCATGCCGCGCGTGCCGTTCCATCCAGCGGAGGAACGCCACCACCTGCGCGTCCGTCAGGTGATGGGTGAACAGGGAGCTGACGATGTAGTCGGGCGGCGGCTCCGGCACCGCCGCCAGCACGTCCCCGCGCTGCAAGTGCAGCGCCAGCCCGGGCGAGGCGGCCCGCGCCGCTTCGGGCGCGCCGGGGTTCAGGTCCACCCCGCCCAGCCGCACGGCACGGCCGCGCCGGCGGGCCCAGCGGGCGATGGCGCGCAGCATGTCGCCTTCGCCGTACGCCACGTCGTACACCGAGACGGCCTCCCCCCGCGCCCGGCGCCGCATCGCGCCGTCCAGCCAGGCCAGCGTCGGGCGGCGGGCCAGCGTCACGGTGTTGACCCGCGCCAGGTCCCGCAGGCAGGCGGCGTAGTCGGCCGCGTCCGTGCAGTCGGTGTCCATCAGCTCGGCCGCGCCGCTGCGGGCGGACAGGCTCATGCGCGCTGGAACCGGAACGTCTCGGCGCACAGGCCGGGGCCGAACGCCATCGCCAGCCCGGTCTGCGGGCCGGCCGCGGCGCTGCACATCATGCGCTGGAGGATGAACATGATGGTGGCGGAGGACATGTTGCCGAAGTCCCGCAGCACCCCGCGCGACCAGTCCAGCGCCCCCCGGCTCAGCCGCAAGCCTTGCTCCACCCCGTCCAGCACCGTGCGCCCGCCGGCGTGCACCGCCCACAGGTCGACCTGCTGGGTGGCCAGGCCGCGCAGCAGCCCCCCCGCGTCCGTCCGCTCCCCTTCGGCGCGCAACGCCGTGGCGATGCGGCCGGGCACCTTGCCGGACAGCCGCATGTCGAACCCCTGGTCGCCGATGCGCCAGGTGATCAGGTCGGCGGAGTCCGGCAGGACGGTGGAGCGGAAATTGAGCAGGCCAAGCCCTTCCGGCTCCGCAGTGACCAGCGCCGCGGCGGCGCCGTCCCCCCACAGCAGGAAGGACAGCACGGTTTCGAGGTCCGGCGTTTCCTGGATGTGGAGCGAGCACAGCTCCAGGTTCACCACCAGCACCCGCGCCGCCGGCTCCGAGCGCACGATGTGGAACGCGGTGCGAAGGGCGGAAACGGCGGCGTAGCACCCCATGAAGCCGACCAGCGTGCGCTCGATATCCGGCCGCATGCCCAGCCGCGCGGCCAGCACCTGATCCAGCCCCGGCGCGGTGAGGCCGGTGCAGGACGCGACCACCAGGTGGGTGAAGCTGCGCGGATCTTGCCCCAACGCATTGATCGCCTCCGCCGCCAGATCGGCCGCGTGACGCTCGTAACGGCCCATGCGGGCGCCGGTGGCAGGGAAGGCGCCGCGGTTGAGGAAGCCGTCCGCGTCCACCTGCCCGGCGCCGGGCAGGCCGGGCCGCAGCACGGAGAAGCGGTGCTCGATGCCGCAGCGCTCCGCCATGCGGTCGAACAGGGTGCGGCTCCGCTCGTCGGCCAGCAGGCTGCGGCCGAAGGTGACGAAAGCGTCGTGGACGTCGTGCGGCGGCACCGCGGTGCCGATGCGGTTGATGAAGGGGAGGGCCGTCACGGCTCCCACCGCCGGGCCACCAGCACGGCGTTCAGGCCGCCGAACGCGAGGGAGTTGGAGACGGCCCACTCCACCGCGGCCGGGCGGGACTGGTTGGGCACGCAATCCAGGTCGCATTCCGGGTCCGGCGTCGTGAACCCGGCGGTGGGCGGCAGCACGCCGTCCCGCAGCGCCAGCGCGGTCGCGATCAGCTCCAGCGCGCCGCCGGCGGTCATGCAGTGCCCGATCATGGACTTGGTGGAAGACACGGGGATGCCATCCAGCGCCGGGCCGAACACGTCCCGCAGGGCGGCCGCCTCCGTCCGGTCGTTCAACCGCGTGCCGGTGCCGTGGGCGTTGACGTAGCCCACCTGGCCTGGCTCGCACCGCGCGTCGGCCAGCGCGGCCCGCATCACCCGGGCGGCGCCCAGCGGGTCCGGCGCGGTGATGTCCGCTCCGTCCGCTCCCATGCCGAACCCGGCGATCTCCATCACCGGAACGGCGCCGCGGGCCGCCGCGTGCTCCGCCGCTTCCAGCACCAGGATGCCCGCGCCCTCGCCGATCACCAGGCCGGCGCGGTCCCGCGAGAATGGGCGGCACGCGTCGGGGCTCAGCACCCGCAGCGCTTCCCAGCCCTTGATGAACCCGGGCACGATCGAGGCGTCGCTTCCCCCGGCGATCGCCACGTCCACCGTCCCGGCCCGGATCATGTGCGCCGCCTGGCCGATCGCGTGGTTGGCCGAGGAGCAGGCGGAGGCAACCACGAAGCACGGGCCGGTGATGCCCCACATGATGGAAGTGTGGCTGGCCGGCGCGCTGGGCATGATGCGCGGCACGGTGAACGGGTGCACGCGCGGCTGCTGCCGGCCATAGAACTGGTCGTACACGGCGTCATACGTTCCCTGTCCGCCGCCCGCGCCAAGGATCACGGCGGCGCCGGGCACCGACCCTTTCCTCAGCCCAGCTTGCGCCATGGCCTGCTCGGCGGCAATCAGGGCCAGCTGCGAGACGCGGTCCAGCAGCAGAAGTTGCTTGGGGGTGAAGCGCCCGGCCTCCTCCAGCCCATGCACCTCGGCGGCGACCCGGACCGACAGGCGCTCGGTGGGCACGTTGCGGATCGGGCCGATGCCGACGGTTCCGGCGCGCAGGCTGGCAAGGAAGGACGGCACGTCATGGCCGGTGGCGCACACGGCGCCCATGCCGGTCACCACGACCCGGCGGATCAACGCAGCTTACCACCCCTGATGGTCGCCATGACGTGGTCGACGAGGGCGCCGACGGTGGCGAACTCCGGCTCGCCTGACGCGGCGAGGACGGGAACCTCGACGTCGAACCGGGTCTCGATGGCGAACATCGCCTGCACCATGTCCAGGGAGGCGATGTCCAGCGAAGCCACCGTCGCGTCCGGCAGCAGGCGAGCGCGGTCCACCCCGGCCTCGGCCGCGATGATGTCCAGCACCTCTGCCAGCCGCGGGTCGTCGGTGGGCCAACTGACGGCTGCTGTCACGCACTCAACTCCCGAAGCCGGCCTATCAAGTGGCGTTTCCGTTTCTGGACGCAACGGGGGTATTTCGAGCGGCATGTATGCCGTCCGGGAACCCGGCGAAGCGCTGTTTGTTGTTACGTGGCCATCAAAGGAGAATTGGTCATGGACGAGAACCGCGTCGAAGGCACTGCCAAGGACATCGGCGGCAACATCAAGAGCGCCGTTGGCGATATGACCGGCGACAGCAAGACCCAGGCGTCCGGCGCCGTCGATCAACTGGTCGGCACGGCGCAGCGCACCTACGGCAAGATCAAGGACCAGGTGAGCAGCAGCGGCGCGGGCAGCGCCATGGTGGACCAGCTTGACGAAGCCAGCGCGTTCCTGGGCGACACGGTCGCCGAGCGTCCGCTGACGTCGCTGCTGGTCGCTGGCGCCGTTGGCTACGTGCTGGCGATGCTGATGCGTCGCTGACGCCACTCCGAAGGGACCCGGGCGGCCTTCGTGCCACCCGGGTCCCTTGCACCAGATGGGGCGAGATGGCTGACTGCGCCCGCCCTGCAGGAGCCTGGTTCGAATGGCACGACGCCCCTCTTCCCTCACCGCCGTCAATCCGGCGCCCAGCCCCGGCTCCCGCACCGGTCCCCGCACCTTGGCGATCGACATTGGCGGCACCCGTCTCAAGGCCGGCATATTGGACGTGGACGGCACGATGGTCGCGGGTCCGGAACGCGTGGACACGCCGCACCCGAGCGGGCCGGCGGACGTGGTCGGCGCCCTCGTCGAACTGGTTCGCCCGCTGGGTGCGTTCGACCGCATCTCGGTCGGCTTTCCTGGCGTAGTACGCGGCGGCCGGACCCTGACCGCGCCCAACCTAGGAACCGAGGCATGGCACGGCTATCCGCTCGGAACGGATCTGGCAGACCGGCTGGGTGCGCCGGCCCGGGTGCTGAACGACGCCAGCGTGCAGGGATTGGGCGAGATCGGCGGAACCGGGCTTGAGTGCGTCATCACGCTGGGAACGGGGTTCGGCTTCGCCCTGTTCCAGGACGGGATGCTGGCGCCGCACCTGGAGGTGGGGCAGCACCCCATCGCCAAGGGACTGACCTACGACCACTACCTGGGCAATGCGGCGCTGCACGAGATCGGCCGCAAGAAGTGGAACCGCCGCCTGCGCAAGGCGATCGGCATCCTGGACACGCTGGTGACCTACGACACGTTGCTGATCGGCGGGGGCAATGCGCAGGCAATCGACTTCGATTTGCCGGAGAACGCGCGCATCGTGCCGAACGCGGCCGGCATCACCGGCGGGGTGCGGCTGTGGGCGCCCAGGATGGACGAGGCGTTCACCGAGCGCGGGCCGATCGCACGGCCGGCGCCAACAGGCGTCACGCCCGCGCCGGAAGTGGGGTGAGGCGCGGTCAGGAACGTCCGGCATGGATCTATCACTGGCAGAGAGCCAATCGTCGCGGCGCAACTCGAATTGCACTTCGTCGCTTGTCTCGCTTTTGAAGAAGTCGGCCTGTTCGGTCACGCGGACGGCAGCGAAACCGAGGGACGCGAGCAGGCGCCGGGATGCCGTGTTCCGCGTGTCCACGAAAGCGCATGCCAAGGTGACGGGGGCCATGGCGAGCACGCGGCCGAGCGTAAGCGCGACAGCCTCACGGCCGATGCCTCGGCGCCAATACTGCGGAAACACGTGATAGGCGATGGTCGTTTGGTTGCCCGCGACGGTTGCCTGAGTGCAACCCAGCAAGCCCGCACCGGCTGACTGGCGGATCACCCAGTTGAACCAGAGTTCTGAACCGTCCGCGGACCGTCCGCAGGCAAGGCGCTGGTAGCGCGTCCGCAACGCCTCGACGGTGGCGGGCGGGTCCTGCGGGATGAAGCGACAGGCCGGCGTTTCGGACAGGCCAGGGAACATGGCCTCCGCGTGGTCGGGTCTGAGCGGTTCCAGCGTTACCGCCCGCGCCTGTCCCGGACAGCGCTTCGCCAGTCCTCAGCCCCTGCGCCGGGTCGCTGCCGCCGCGACCATCCCCAGCGCGAGCAGGCCCAGGCCAAGACGCACCGGCCCCGGCTGCTTGCTCAGCCACCATTGCGGGCTGACCGGCAGCGACTCGCTGTCGAACGGCCCGTGCGTTCCTTCCGCCCGCGTGGACGGCGAGAACACGTTCGGGTCGCGCGCGTCCGTCACCTTCTGCCGGGTGGTCTTCTGCATCCCGACCCCGACCCAGCCGATCAGCACGTCCACGAGCCGGGGCGCCAGCGCGTTGGCGGCTCGGATGCCGGCCGTGACCTCCCCCACCCGCCAGTCCCGCCGCCGGACCGTGCCGGCCAGGTAGATCGCCTCGCCCAACAGCTCCGGCTGGTACACCGGCGGCGGCGGGCGCGGCGTCTTGTCCATCACCGACCCGGCGTGGCTGTAGAACGGCGTGTTCACCGAAGGGGGGTACACTGCCGTGATCTGTACGGCGGACCCGTCATTGGCCAGTTCCGCCCGCACTGCCTCCGTGAAGCCGTGCAGGCCGTACTTCGTCGTCGAATAAGCGGATTGCAGCGGCACGCCGCGGTAGGAGATGGCGGACAGCACCTGCACGATCGTGCCCCGGTCACGCGGGCGCATGCGGGCGAGCGCGACCCGCGTGCCGTTCACCGTGCCGTGCAGGTTCACCTCCACCACGCGCCGGAACGCGTCTTCCGGCACCTCGACGAAAGCGCCGTAGAAGCCGATGCCGGCGTTGTTGACCCACACGTCGATCGGGCCGAGCGCCGCCTCGATGGCGGTGGCCGCCCGGTCCAGCGCAGCGCTGTCGGACACGTCGGCCGGCGCCACGAACGCGGTGCCGCCAGCCTGCGTGACGCGGTCGCGCGCGTCCGCCAGCGCCGCCTCCCCCCGGCCGATCAGGCCGACCCGCCAGCCCTTGCCGGCGTAATGCAGCGCGGCAGCCAGGCCGATGCCGGACCCGGCGCCGGTGATCGCGACCGTCTTGGCCATAGACACCTTTTCCATGCGCTGTCCTTCATCGGTTCCGGAGACGGCTGGCACGTGTGACCGGGTCCCCGCTTCGTCAATCGGCGATGCCAGGCTATCCAACCCGCTCACGACACGATGAAGGCCAGCCATGCCGCCGTTCCAGGGTCTTTCCGCCTTCCCGATCACGCCCGCGGACGAGCACGGCCGGGTGGACACGGATGCCCTGCGATCCCTGGTGCGGCGGCTGGCGCGGGCGGGCGTGGGGTCGGTCGGGCTGCTCGGCAGCACCGGGTCCTACCCGTACCTGAGCCGGTCGGAACGGCGCCGGGCCGTGGAAGCGGCGGTGGAGGAGGCTGGCGCGATACCGATCCTGGCGGGGGTCGGCGCCCTGCGGACGGATGATGCGGTGCAGTTCAGCCGGGATGCCCGCGACGCGGGGGCGGCGGGCGGGCTGCTCGCGCCGGTGTCCTACACCCCGCTGACCGACGAGGAGGTGTTCCAGCATTTTGCGGCCGTCGCCGGGGCCACGGCGCTGCCGCTGTGCATCTACAACAACCCTGCTGCCACGCACTTCACCTTCAGCACGTCGCTGATCGGCCGGCTGAGCCGCGTGCCGAACGTGCTCGCCGTCAAGCACCCTGCACCCGGCGCCGGGCTGGCCGCTGCGGGGCACCAGGCGTTGCGCGGCGCTGTCCGCGACGGCTTCTCCGTCGGCTACAGCGTGGACTGGAACGCGGCGGAAGCGCTGCTGGCCGGCGGCGAGGCCTGGTACAGCGTGGCGGCCGGGTTGTTCCCGGAACCCTGCCTGGCGATCACGAACGCCGCCTTGGCCGGGAATGCGGCCGAGACCCGGCGCTTCCACGGCCGGCTTCGCCCGCTCTGGGATCTGTTCGCGGCCCACAGCAGCCTGCGCGTGACGTACGCCGCGGCCAACTTGCTTGGGCTGTGCCGGGCGGCGCCGCCCCGGCCGATCCTGCCGTTGCCGGACGCCGTGCAGCGGCAGGTCGCGCGGACGCTGGAGGAACTTGGGCTGCGCTGACGCCGGCGTTTCAGGCCGGTTCCGCCGCCACCGCCGGAAGCTCGGCGGCGCCGCCGCCCGGCCTGCCGCGGCCGCTGCGCGGCAACGCCTCGTCGATACGGCGGAAGGTCGCGAGCGCCTGGCCGACCACCTGGTCCATGTTCATGTACTTGTAGGTCGCGAGCCGGCCAGCGAACCACGTGTTCTGCGCCGCGTCGGCCAAGGCTTCGTAACGCTTGTAGAGCGCCTGGTTCTCGGGCCGGGGTACCGGATAATAGGGGTCGCCGTCCGCAGCTGGGTACTCGTAGGTCAAGCTGGTGCAGGGGTGGACCTGGCCGGTCAGGTGCTTGTACTCGGACACGCGGGTGTAGGCTTCGGTTTGCGGGTAGTTGACCGTGCCGACTGCCTGGAACTGCGTCACCGGGAGCGTCACGTGGCGGAACTGCAAGGACCGGTAAGGCAGCCGGCCGTAGCGCCAGCCGAAGAACTCGTCGATCGGGCCGGTCCAGATCAGGCGCTTGCAGCGGACCTGCTCCTTCATGTCGGCGTAGTCGGCCCCGGTGCGGACAGTGATCCGCTCGTGTTGGAGGATGCGGCCGAACATGGCGGTGTAGCCGTCCCGCGGCATGGCCTGGAAGCTGTCGGTGAAGTACCGGTCGTCCCGGTTCGTGCGCACCGGCACCCGCGCCGTGACTGCGCGGTCAAGCTGCGAAGGGTCGAGGCCCCACTGCTTGCGGGTGTAGCCCTGGAAGAACTTCTCGTACAGCTCGCGCCCCACGCGGGACACGATCACGTCCTCGGAGGTGAGCACTTGCTCCACGGGTTCGGCCCGGGCCGAGAACCAGTTCTCCAGTTCGTCCGGCGAAAGGTCGAGGCGGTAAAGCCGGTTGACCGTGTCGAGGTTGATCGGGATCGGCAGGAGCGTGCCGTCCACGTGCGCCAGCACCCGGTGCTCGTACGGACGCCAAGCCGTGAACCTTGACAGGTAGGCGGCGACGGATTGGCTGTTGGTGTGGAAGATGTGCGGCCCGTAGCGGTGGATCAGCACGCCGGCCGCATCCCGGTGGTCGTAGGCGTTGCCCCCGATGTGGCTGCGGCGATCCACGACCAGCACGGTGTCGCCACGTTCCTCGGCGAGGCGCTCGGCGAGCACGGAGCCCGCGAAGCCAGCTCCCACGATCAGCCAATCGAACGTCAACGGGGGCGGCTCGGCTGGGCGGAGGATTGCCAAATTAGGATGGGCCTCATGATGAGGAAAAAGCCGACGTTTGTGCTCGGCACGGCGGAACCGCCGGGCTGCGGCGGATTGTTGCTCGACAGGCGCGCCGCACCATGGCTCGGGGACAGGTGCAATCCATCGGCTCGCCGCGGTTTGCTTGGGAATGCAACGCCCGCATCGGTTGATGGAATCCTTGTGAAACCGGATCTGTCTTGGTTGATCAGCGCCGCAATCTGATCGGAACAGAAGCTGCTGGTTGGAAAGGCAAAGCAAGCTCGGGATGTTTGTTCGCGGCTTGCCTCGGCCGCCTCCGAATTCGCGGTTCGGCGGCACCCCGGATGTTGTCGTAGTCACAGACTGCGGGACGCGCAACCGGCGCATGCTGCGATGTCAGACACTTCTTACTCGTCTGAGCAAGTTAGGTCATTCCTTGGCCAGGCGTTAACAATGTTCTGTTTGAACGACGCTATCCAAACGGTCGGACGCTTGCGCCGTGCCGTTGCCGACGGCCTCATCCAGGCCGGCCCGTTCGGAATGCCCTCGCCAGCTATGAGGAAGCTGTCTGGCTCTCATGGGCATTGGTCTGGCGGCGGCGGAAGGCTTCCAGGCCGGCGATGCTACCCAGACAAATCCGCCAGGCTCTGGGGCGCCGCTTGCACGGCGGCCTCACCGGGCGGCGAGCCGCGCGACGCCAGTTCGGCGGCGAACCCGGCGATCTGCGCCGCGAGCGCCTTGGCTGCCTCGGCTGAAGCCTGGTTCACGACCTGCGACTGTTCAGCCAGGTCACCCGGTAAACTCTCGGCCGACAGCGCCGTGAGCGCGTCGAGCACAACCTGCCGCTCGGCCGGTGGCAACAGGGCTGCCGTGAGCGCGGCGGTGCTTGTCAGCACCTTCAGCCCGGCGGCCATCTCGATAACCAGGGTTTCCAGATCGGTCATGCCGGCACAATGGGGGAGGCTGGCGCCCGTGTCGACAGCGGCTGCGGCAAGGGCGTCGTCACCGTCACGAAGCAAAAAAAATGGCGGCACCTTGCGGGGCCGCCAAGTTTAGGGAGGAAACGTCCAAGAATGCGATGCGCGAACGCATCGCACTTCTATCTACCCAACCTGCCTGGCAGCTGGCAAGGATTATTGTGCAGTGCACAATATCGTGTTCCGTGGAGCCGCTTCTCTCCGGAAACGCGCCACATCCAACCGCACTCGTTCTTGATTCGTTCCCCAAGTTAGGTCAGTGTTCCCATCGCG
>CAXTLC010000063.1:0-27473 GCA_964245075.1 uncultured Acetobacteraceae bacterium | reverse complement strand
CCTTGAACTCCTCGAAGATCACCTCGTCCATGCGGCTGCCCGTGTCGATCAGCGCGGTCGCGATGATGGTGAGGCTGCCGCCTTCCTCGATGTTGCGGGCGGCGCCGAAGAACCGCTTGGGCCGTTGCAGCGCGTTGGCATCCACGCCGCCGGTCAGCACCTTGCCGCTGGACGGCACCACCGTGTTGTAGGCGCGCGCCAGCCGGGTGATGCTGTCCAACAGGATCACCACGTCCCGCTTGTGCTCGACCAGGCGCTTGGCCTTCTCGAGCACCATCTCGGTCACCTGCACGTGCCGGGTGGCGGGCTCGTCGAAGGTGGACGCGACGACCTCGCCCTTCACCGAGCGGGACATGTCGGTCACTTCCTCCGGCCGCTCGTCGATCAGCAGCACGAGCAGGAAGACTTCCGGATGGTTCTCGGCGATGGCGGTGGCCATGTTTTGCAGCATCACCGTCTTGCCGGTCCGCGGCGGCGCCACGATCAGCGCGCGCTGCCCCATGCCGACCGGCGAGATCAGGTCGATGACGCGGGGGGTGAGGTCCTTGCCGGGGCCTTTCGCCACCGACTGGAAGTTCTCCACCTCCATCCGCAGCCGGCGGTCCGGATAGAGCGGGGTGAGGTTGTCGAAGTTGATGCGGTGGCGGACCGCGTCAGGCTGCTCGAAGTTGATGGTGTTGGGCTTCAGCAGCGCGAAATACCGCTCGCCATCCTTTGGCGCGCGAATCTGGCCCTCCACGCTGTCCCCGGTGCGCAAGGCGAAGCGGCGCACCTGGCTGGGGCTGATGTAGATGTCATCCGGGCCGGGCAGGTAATTGGCCTGCGCGCTCCGCAGGAACCCAAAGCCGTCGGACAGGATCTCCAGCGTGCCTTCGCCGTGGATCGCCTGCTCGTTGTCGGCCAGGTTCTTCAGGATCGCGAACATCATGTCCTGCTTGCGCAGGCTGGACGCATTCTCGATCTGTAGCGATTCGGCGAAGGAAAGCAGGTCGGAAGGGGATTTTGCCTTGAGTTCGGCAAGGTGCATCGGCGGGGCCTCGGGAAGACGGGGTGGGGTGGGCCGTCGGTTCGCTCCGGCGGGCGGCGGTGACGCGCGCGAGGATGCCGGACGGATTTAACAAGGAAGACGCTTTGCCAGAACGGGAGCGGCTTCTGATGCGGTATTACGCACGCCTCGGCTGCACAGTCAATCGACCTGGCGTGATCAGTAATGTGGGCAATCAGCCAGGTTGGGCAATGGCCATGAACACGATAATCACCATCAGCACGGTCGGCGCCTCGTTGGCGAAACGGTAGAAGCGCTGCGGGCGGACGTTGCGGTCCTCCATGAACTCCCGCCGCCACTTGGACGCGGCGCCGTGGAAGCCGCTCATCAGCACGGCGCCTGTCAGCTTCACGTGCCACCAGGTGGCGCCCCAGTCCACCGCGCCCGGCGTCAGCACCATCAGCAGGCCAAACCCCCACGCCGCGATCATCGCCGGCGTGGTGATCTGCTTCAGCAGCCGGCGCTCCATCACCTTGAACCGCTCGCTCGCTTCCGAGCCGCGCGCCACCTGGCAATGATAGACATAGAGCCGCGGCAGGTAGAACAGCCCGGCCATCCAGGCGATCACCGCGATGACGTGGAGGGACTTGATGTATAACAGCCAGGGGGCGAGCGCCGGGATCGTCACGAGGGCGCCGCTTCCCGCTCCGCCCGCTCCATCAAGCGAAGGAAGTTGCCGCCCCACAATGCGGCGATCTGCTCCTCGTCATAGCCGCGCCCGCGCAGCTCGGCCGTCAGGTTGGCGCTGTCCGCCGCGTCCCGCCAGCCGACCAGGGTGCCGCCGCCGTCGAAATCGGAGCTGATGCCGACATGCTCCACCCCGCAGCGGCGCACGGCGTAGTCCAGGTGGTCCATGTAGTCCGACACGCTGACCGCGTCCGGCTTGCCGTGCAGGCGCAGGAAGGACGCGACCGCGGTGATCTGCACCAGGCCGCCGGTTTCCCGCAGCACGTCCAGTTGCTCGTCATCCAGGTTGCGCGGCACCGGGCACAGGGCGTGGATGTTGGAATGGGTGGCCACGACGGGGATGCGGGACAGCCGGGCCGCTTGCAGCATCGCCGCCTTGGACACGTGGCTCACGTCCACCAGCATGCCGAGCCGGTTCAGCTCCGCCACCGCTTCCCGGCCCAGCTCGCCCAAGCCCCCGTGCAGCGCGGCGGCGTCGCCCAGGTCGGCGCGCGGGTTGCTGCTGTCGGCCAACGCGTTGTGGCCGTTGTGGGTCAGCGTCAGGTAGCGCGCGCCCGCCGCGTGCAGGGTGCGCAGGCGGGAGACGTCCTCGCCCAGGACGTGGCCGTTCTCCACGGCGGGGATGATGGCGACGCCGGGCTCGGCGGCGGCCCGGCGGACGGCGTCGGCGCTGGTGGCCAGCGTGGCGCGCAGGCCGTCCCGCTCGGCCGCCATGCCGGCGATGGCGTCCAGCATGGCGGTGGCCCGGCTCCAGGCCGCGTCCCAGCCCTCCGGCGTGCGCGGGCCTTGCGGGACGTAGGCCGCGAAGCAGCCGGCGCGCAGCCCGCCCCGCGTCATCTTGCCGATGTCGACCCGGCGCGCGGTCGCGGTGAACGGGTCCGGCGGATCGGGCCAGGGAATGTCGATGTGGCTGTCCAGGGTGAGCAGGCGCGCGTGCAGCGCCGCGGTGTCGGTGGGGTCGGGCATGGGTGCCGGCCGGGTCGGCCGCCTTTCGTGGCAAGGAACGGGTTTAGCGCCGTCCTGCTCCCTGGGAATAGAGGCGGGAAACGTCCGTGGACAAGGTTTGCGATTGGGGTTTCCCCGCAGAACCGTCCGGGTTAGGATGGCATGGTGACGTTGTCCGCGTAGCTCAGCAGGATAGAGCACAGGATTCCTATGCAATTGGGCGCCGCGCCCGGAAACGGCGCGGTGGATCCGCTCAAAGTCGGGGAACGCTCCGGCGCACCGTGCGCCCTGCCGATCCCGAGCCAAGCCTGGGCGAAAGCCCGGGACGGTGTAGAGACTGGACGGGCGGCACCTAAGGGTCTCTGGCCTACGGTGAAGGGACAGTCCAGACCACGAACGCCGCCGGTCAGGCCCGGCAGCGGCGGCGAAAGCCGAAGTGGGATGAATCCTGGGGCCGTGGGTTCGAATCCCGCCGCGGACAGCCTCGCCTCGCTTCCGGCCTACGCCGCCAGCAGCTCCGCCGCATGGCGCAGGTCGGCCACGAAGGCGGCGTATTCCCGCCGCTTGCTCTCCTCGTCGGGCAGGCGCAGCAGGTAGGACGGGTGGACCGTCACCAGCACTTGAGCATTGCCGTCGGTGGCGATCGGACGGCCGCGCTCCCGGCTGATGGTGATCGCGCGCCCCAGCACCGCGCGCGCCGCGGTGGCGCCGAGCAGCACGGTGACGGCCGGCTTCACCTCCCGCCGCTCCAGGTCCAGCCAGAACTTGCAAGCGGCGATGTTGCCGGTGTCCGGCTTGCTGTGGATGCGCCGCTTGCCGCGCGGCTCGAACTTGAAGTGCTTGACCGCATTGGTGATGTAGGCGCTGGCCCGGTCGATCCCAGCCTCGGCCAGCGCGGTGTTGAACATCTGCCCGGCCGGGCCGACGAACGGGCGTCCGGCCAGGTCCTCCTGGTCGCCGGGCTGCTCGCCCACGAACATCAGCCGCGCATTGGCCGGCCCTTCGCCGAACACGGTCTGGGTGGCCGGCTCCCACAGCGGGCAGGCGCGGCAGCCGGCAGCCTCCAGCGCGGCCTGGCGCAGCGGCGTGTCCGGCAGGTGCTCCAGGGTCGGTGGCGTGGACGGCGCGGCGGGGCGGGCAGGCTTCTCGGGTGACAGCACGGGGGTCTCCACCATGGCGGCAACGCGGCTTGCAGCGCCGCGGATCAGGTCTGGAATCGCGGCAGCCTCCGGCAAGTTGCGCCAGTACTTGCGCGGCATCTCCGACGTCATCGCGCCGATCTTCAGCCGCGCCGGGTTGAAGATGCTGCTGTAGTAGGCGCGCCAGTACGCTTCGAGCCGGTCGTCGTCCGGCACCTCCGCCCGCGCCGCGCCGGCGGTAAAGGACAGCGCCTCGCCGTCCCAGTGCGTGCTGCGGTAGGGAGTCAGGATCGACCAGACCATGGTGGCGAACCGCCGCACGAAGAACGGCGCGTTGGCTTCCACGATGTAGTGGTCCGGTTCGAACCAGGCGACGTAGCGCGTGCCGTCCGCTTCCGTCACTTCCCGGAAACGGACGAAGGCGCGCATCTTGTGGGTGTCCCGCCGCACGGCTTGCGCCAGGCGCTGCGCCCGTTGCACGTCCGAGTCGGTGACTTGGTCCAGCAGGTGCCGCTCCCCGGCGTGGGCGCGCCAAAGCAGGCGGTAGAGCAGGGTGAAGCGGGCCGGCTCGTTGGCCTGGATGGCGGTCTGCGCCAGCTCGACCAGGGCGCGGGGAACGTTGAAGGTGCCGGCCGGAGCGGACGGAGGAGGCTCGGCGGCGGCGCCGCCGAACAGGTCGTCCGGGGCGTGGACGGACCAGACGACGTCGTCCGGATGCACGCCTTCCAGGGCGAGGCGCCGGGCGGCGTTGCGCCAGCCTTCCCAATCCACCTCGTGCGCGAGGACGACCCCTTGCGTCATGCGAACAGGTCTGACTGCACCGGCCGCGGCGTGAGCCGCTGGCGCAGCCGCTCGCTGTCCAGCCCGGCGCCGCCCTCGTGGCCCGCGGCCTGCACGAAGGCGCTGATCTTGGCCAGCGGCAGCCGCAGCCGCGCCAGGTCATCCATCCGCAGCCGCCGGTACCGGCGGGCACGGAGTATGGCGGACACGGATTTGACGCCGACGCCGGGTATGCGCAGCAGCATCTCCCGCGGCGCCGTGTTGACGTCCACCGGGAACTGGTCGCGGTGCGCCAGCGCCCAGGACAGCTTCGGGTCCACCGAAAGGTCCAGGTTGCCGGCCCCGTCCGTTTCCAGCTCCGGCGCCGCGAATCCGTAGTAGCGCATCAGCCAGTCGGCCTGATACAGCCGGTGCTCCCGCACCAGCGGCGCATGATCCGGCGGGAGGCTGGCGGACGCGTCCGGGATCGGGCTGAACGCCGAGTAGTACACCCGGCGCAAGCCGTACGACCCATACAGGTTGGTGCTCATCGCCAGGATCTCCCGGTCCGAGCTCTTGTCCGCGCCGACGATCACCTGCGTGCTCTGCCCGGCCGGGGCGAAGCGCTTGCGCTCGTCTTTGGCCTCCTCCATCCGCAGGCGCATCCGGCCCATGGAGCGGCGGATGCCGGGCGCGTTCTTCTCCGGCGCCAGCGCGGCAAGGCTGCTCTCGGTCGGCAGCTCCACGTTGATGGACAGCCGGTCGGCGTAGCGCCCGGCTTCCAGCAGCAGCGCCGGGTCGGCGTCCGGAATGGTCTTGAGGTGGATGTAGCCGCGGAACCCATGCTCCTCGCGCAGGATGCGGGCCACGCGCACCACCTGCTCCATGGTGTAGTCCGGGTCCTTGATGATGCCGGAGGAAAGGAACAGCCCCTCGATGCAATTGCGCCGGTAGAAGCCGAGGGTGAGGGTGACGACCTCCTCCACCGTGAAACGGGCGCGGCGGACGTTGGAGGAGCGGCGGTTGATGCAGTACAAGCAATCGTAAACGCAGGAGTTGGTCAGCAGGATCTTGAGCAGGGAGATGCAGCGGCCATCCGGCGCATAGGCGTGGCAGATGCCCATGCCCTCCGTGGAGCCGACGCCCTTCGTCTCGCCCGTCGAGTCTCGCTTGTCCGTGCCGCTGGATGCGCAAGACGCGTCATACTTCGCGGCGTCGGCCAGGATCTCGAGTTTTTGCAGCAGCTCCATCCGGGCACCTGTTGTTCCAGCTTCGTTCTAGTCATTCCGGGTGCAGGTTCAAGCACCCATGGCTTGCCGCATGAACGCGCGCTTCAGCGGCGGCAGGCGCTGCACCCCGGCAATTCCGACGTCCCGCATGGCGCGGACCACCGGATTGTCAGTGGAGAACAGCCGATCCAGCGCGTGGGTTGCACCCAGCATCATCAAGTTCGCCGGCCGGCGCCGCGCCTGGTACTGCGCGAGCAGCGCCGGCGCTCCCGGGTCCTCGCCGGCCCGCACGGCGTCCCGCAGCAACCCGCCGAGCACGATCGCGTCCCGCAGCCCGAGGTTGAGCCCCTGCCCGGCGATCGGATGGATGCCGTGCGCCGCATCGCCGACCAGGGCCAGCCGTTCGGCGGTGTAGCGGTGGGCGTGCAGCGCGCCGAGTTGGTAGATCCAGCGCCGCCCCACGGGCCGCACCGCCCCCAGATGGCCGCCGAGGCGCCGGGCGATCTCCCGCCCGAACCCGGCATCGTCCAGCGCCATCATGCGCGGCGCCAAATCCGCCCGCTCGGTCCAGACCACGGCAGACAGGTTGGGAAACTCCGCCGTCCCCGTCATCGGCAACTGCGCGAACGGGCCCGCTGGCAGGAAATGCTCCAGCGCCGCCCCGCGGTGCGGCCTTTCGTGGGCCACCGCGCTGACGATGCCGGCCTGGCGGTAGCGCAGGCGGGACACGGGGATGCCGGCCTGCGCGCGCAGGGGCGACTCGCGCCCTTCCGCGGCGACCACCAAGCGGCACTGGATGGCCGGGCCGCCCGCCACCTGCACCGTGGCGCCCCCGGCCGTGCGAGCAACGGCGGCCTGTGCCGGGGCGAACACCAACCCGCCGCACAGCGCGTGCAGCCGGGCATTGAGCGCCACGCGCAGGCTGCGCGCTTCCACCATCCAGCCGAACGGGCCGCCCTCGGCTTCCGCATGGTCGAAATGCAGGAACAGCGGCGAGGCCTGCCGCCCGATTCGCCCGTCCGACACCCTTATGTCCAGGATCGGGCAGGGGGCGAAGGGCAGCATGTCCCAAACCCCTGCCTCCTCCAGCAGCGCGCGGGACCCGGCGGCGACCGCGTAGGCGCGCCCGTCGAAATCCGGATGCTCCATCGGCGGCAGCGCGGCCCGGTCCACCACGGCGACCCGCACGCCGGACGCCGCGAGGCTGCACGCCAGCGCCGCGCCCACCGGGCCGGCGCCCACCACGCACACGTCTGCATTCCGGGTTTCTGTCATGCGATCCTGCTCATTTTATGAGCAGTTGGCCATGATCCCCCGAGGCTGCAACCCGGTTGCCATCCAGCGTCACCTGAACCGGCAAGCGCCTTGCTGACCGGCACGGTTCTTGTTTATGCGCTTCCATAACAAGCAGAAACGAGGCTGCGATGAAACTGATCATGGCCATCATCAAGCCATTCAAGCTGGATGACGTGCGCGAAGCGCTGACGCCGCTCGGCGTGCAGGGACTGACCGTGTCCGAAGTGAAGGGTTTCGGGCGGCAGAAGGGCCAGACCGAGATTTATCGCGGCGCGGAGTACCACGTGAACTTCCTCCCCAAGATCAAGATCGAGGTGGCGGTTCCCGCCAGCCTGGCCGAGCAGGTGGTGGAAGCGATCATGAAGGCCGGCCAAACAGGCAAGATCGGCGACGGGAAGATTTTCGTGCTTGACCTGGAACGGGCCGTGCGCATCCGAACCGGCGAGATCGACGCCGAAGCATTGTAACGAAGGAACAAGTCGAGATGAAGCGACTGCTTGCCCCATTCCCTGCCATTGGGCTGCTGCTGCTGAGCGCCGCCGCATGGGCGCAGACGACGGCGCCCGGCACTGCCGTGGCGCCCGCCGCCGCCGCGGCGGCGGCCGAGGCCGCCAAGATCGACAGCGGCGACACCGCCTGGATGCTCACCTCCACCGCGCTGGTGCTGATGATGACGGTTCCGGGCCTGGCGCTGTTCTACGCCGGCATGGTCCGCAAGAAGAACGTGCTGGCGACCCTGATGCAGTCGTTCACGGTTTGCTGCCTGATCAGCGTCACCTGGATGGTGGCGGGCTACAGCCTGGCGTTCACCAACGGGACCGGCGCCACCGCGCCCTATATTGGGGATTTCTCCCGCTTCTTCCTCGACGGCATCGCCGAGCACATCAGCAAGGGGGTGGACGTGCCGTTCACCCTTGGCGCCGGAACGGACAACTCGACTGCCTACACCATCCCCGAGACGGTGTACATGATGTACCAGATGACGTTCGCGATCATCACCCCGGCCTTGATCGCCGGCGCCTTCGCGGACCGCATGAAGTTCAGCGCCATGTGCGTGTTCATGGTGCTGTGGTCCCTGGTGGTCTATTGCCCGATCGCCCACGTCGTGTGGGCCGCCACCGGCGTGGTCGGCACCACCATCGGCGCGATCGACTTCGCCGGCGGCACGGTGGTGCACATCAACGCGGGCGTGGCCGGGCTGGTCTGCGCGCTCGTGCTGGGGCGCCGGGTCGGCTACGGGCACGACAACATGGCGCCGTTCAACCTCACCTACGCGGTGATCGGCGCTTCCCTGCTGTGGGTGGGCTGGTTCGGCTTCAACGCCGGCTCCGCGGTCGCGGCCGGGGGCCGGGCGGGCATGGCGATGGCGGTGACGCAGATCGCCACGGCCGCCGCCGCGCTGGGCTGGATGTTCGCCGAGTGGGTGACCAAGGGCAAGCCGTCCGTGCTGGGCATCATCTCGGGCGCCGTGGCCGGACTGGTGGCGATCACCCCGGCTTCCGGCTTCGTGCTGCCCGGCCCGGCGCTGATCATCGGCATCGCCGCCGGCGTGGTGTGCTTCTACTCGGCCACCGGGCTGAAGCACATGATCGGCTATGACGACAGCCTGGACACCTGGGGCGTGCACGGCGTCGGCGGCATCGTCGGCGCGCTGCTGACGGGGGTGTTCGCCTACGGCCCGCTGTCCGCCACCGACAGCAACCCGGCGGGCGTGGTGGGCGGGATGGACCAGTTCATCAAGCAAGCCGAGGCAGTCTGCATCACCCTGGTGTGGAGCGCCGTCGTTTCCTTCATCCTGCTCAAGATCATCGACGTGGTGATCGGCCTGCGGGTGACCCGTGACCAGGAGATGGAAGGCCTCGACCTCGTGCTGCACGGCGAGCAGATCAGCTAACCCGCCGGTCCGCCAAGGGAGCCCCCTCCCAACGGAGGGGGCTTCCTTGTAGCGTGGTATCATGGCAGCGATCTTCCGCCCCCGGGCGAATGTGGCGGCGAAGGCCGCGCTGCTGGGCGCCGTGCTCCTGCTGCTCGGCGGCATGGGCTGGTGGTGGGGCTACCCGCGCACCGACTACGCCCGCCGGGTCGGCTACACGATCGACCAGCCGGTGCCGTTCAGCCACCAGCACCACGTCGCCGGGCTGGGCATCCAGTGCCTGCAATGCCATTCTTCCGTGGAGGTGTCGGCCCAGGCCGGGATGCCGCCGACCTACACCTGCATGACGTGCCATTCGCAGATCTGGACCAACGCCGCGCTGCTGGCGCCGGTGCGCGAAAGCCTGGCGAACAACACGCCGATCGCTTGGGGCCGGGTGAACAACCTGCCGGACTACGTGTACTTCAACCACAGCATCCACGTGGCCAAGGGGGTCGGCTGCTCCTCCTGCCACGGGGAGATGGACCGGATGGCGCTGACCGCCAAGGCCGCGACCCTGACCATGCAGTTCTGCCTGAACTGCCACCGCAACCCCGGCCCGCAGCTTCGCCCGGAAAGCGAGATCTACAACACGGAATGGGTGCGCCCCGTTTCCATGGCGTCCCCGGAGGCGATGGTGCAGCACTACGGCATCGGCGGCCGAAACCTCACGGACTGCTCGATATGCCACCGCTAGGCCCTCAGTGGCGCAGTCTCCTGGGGCGCAACCCGCTGGCAGACCCGGCGCGGGCCGCAGGCGAGTTCCCCGGCCTGGCCGCCGCCCTCGCCCGGCCGCGCAACCGCCGGGAGGTGATGAAGGTCATGGCCGCAAGCCTGGCCTTGGCCGGGTGCGACCCGTCGGAGCCGGACGGCCACCTGATCCCCGCCGTGATCGCCCCGCCGCAGGTGGTGGCGGGGCTGCCCAACGTGTACGCCACCGCGAACGTGACGGGCGGGCTGGCGCTGGGCATCACGGTCGAGCACCGGATGGGCCGCCCGCTGAAGGTGGAGGGCAACCCCAACCACCCGTCCAGCCTGGGCGCCACGGACGCGTTCGCCCAGGCGGCCATCCTGGACTTCTACGACCCGGACCGGTCGGGCAGCATCCTCAAGAACGGCGAGCCGGCGGACCGGCAGGATCTGGAAACGGCGTTGTCCCGGCTCCGCTCCGAGCTGGCGGCGAGCCGCGGGGCGCGGACCTGGATCCTGACCGGCGCCGTGTCCTCCCCCACCCTGGGCCGGGCGATCGACGCGGTGCTGGCGCGCTACCCGGAGGCGCGGTGGGCGCAGTGGGAGCCGGCGGGTCGGGACAGGGAGATCGAAGGGGCTGCCCTCCTGTACGGGCGTCCGGTTGCCCTGGTGCCGCAACTGGAGAAGGTGGGCGTTCTACTGGCGCTCGACAGCGACCTGTTGAGCGCCGCCCCGGGCCACGTGGCGATGGCCCGCGCCTTCAGCAGCCGCCGCAACCCGGCGCGGGGGCCGATGAGCCGTGTCTATGCAGCCGAGCCGAGCCCGACGCTGGTGGGGGCCGCAGCGGACCACCGCTTCGTGGTCAACCCTGCGGAGATCAGGGCCGCGGTGCAGGCGATGTCCAGCGCGACTGGCGGCCTTGTGAAAGATTTCCAATCGTACCTGGCGAGCATCGATGCGTTCCAGGCCGGACCTTCCATGCCGCGCTGGTTGCTCCCAGCTTGGTCCGATCTGATACTTAACGCAGGACATGCGTTCATCCATCTCGGCCCGGACCACCCGGCCGACCTGCATGCGATGGTTCTCGCCATCAATGCCGGCCTTGCCGCCGAATCCGCACGGTTGATCAATAGCCCATTCTACCGCCCCGATGCCGGGCGGGGCATGAAGGACCTGGCCGCCGCCATGGAGCACGGCGCGGTGGACACGCTGGTCGTGATCGACAGCAACCCGGCGTTCACCCACCCGGGCTTCGCCGAGGCGATGAGTCGGGTGAAGCGCAGCATCGTCATGTCCCCCTACGCCGACGAGACGGCGGTGCGGGCCACCTGGCATGTGCCGCAGGCGCACCCGTTCGAGACCTGGGGCGATGCGCGCGGCCATGACGGCACCGCCGTGGTTATGCAGCCGCAGGCCCTGCCGCTGTTTGGCGGGCGCGATCCGGTGCAGTTGCTCGGCCTGCTCACCGGGTCGGACTGGGTGTCCCCGCTCGATGCGGTGCGCGCAACCTGGGCCGATCAGCTCGGCGACGAGGACGCTTGGGCGGACGCGCTGGCCAACGGCGTCGTGCCCGGCACCGCAAGCCCCGTCCTGTCCCTCGCCCAAGGCCCGAGGCCCGCTTCGGTCATGGCATCCCCGCCCGAGCCGTTGACCCTGCTGTTCCGCCCCGACCCGCACCTCGGCGACGGCCGCCACGCCAACAACGCCTGGCTGCAGGAGCTGCCGCGCCCGCTGACCAAGCTCGTCTGGGACAACCCGCTGCTGATCGCCCCCGCCCTGGCCGCGCGGCACAAGCTGGTCAACGGCGCGGAGGTCGCCCTCCGCGTCGGCGCGGAGGAGGTGCGCGCGCCGGTATGGATCATGCCGGGCCAGGCGCCGGACTGCATCACCGCCACCCTCGGCGGCGGACGCCGGGTGGCGGGCGCGGTCGGCACGGGCGTGGGCGTGGACTTCTACCCCCTGCGCGCCGCCACCGGCCCCGTCGCCCTCACCCCCACCGGCCGCCAGCTCAGCCTCGCCAGCACCGACCACCACGACGTGATGGAGGCGGGCCCCGGAGACGTGGTGCGCCACGCGACGCTGGCCGAGTTCACCCGCGACCCGCATTTCGCCAAGCCGGGCAGGACGGCGCCGGAGCTGTACAACCGTCCGCCGGGCGGCCCGGTCGCCTGGGGCATGAGCATCGACCTCAACGCCTGCATCGGCTGCAACGCCTGCGTCGTCGCCTGCCAGGCGGAGAACAACGTCCCCGTCGTCGGCAAGCAGAACGTGATGGACGAGCGCGAGATGCACTGGCTTCGCATCGACCGCTACTACGCCGGCAGCCCGGACGCGCCGGAAAGCTACTTCCAGCCCATGCTGTGCATGCACTGCGAGGAAGCGCCGTGCGAGGTCGTCTGCCCGGTGGAGGCCACGGTGCACGACGGCGAGGGGCTGAACACCATGGTGTACAACCGCTGCGTCGGCACCCGGTACTGCTCCAACAACTGCCCGTACAAGGTGCGCCGCTTCAACTTCGGCCCCTACGCGCGGGACGAGCACCGCCCGCCGGAGGCGCGCAACCCGGACGTGACGGTGCGCGCCCGCGGCGTGATGGAGAAGTGCTCGTTCTGCGTGCAGCGCATCGCCGCCGCCCGCATCGCCCACGACAAGGACGGCACGCCCGAGCAGGTGACCACCGCCTGCCAGGCCGCCTGCCCGACGCAGGCCTTCACCTTCGGCGACTTGTCCGACGGCGGCAGCGCCGTGGTGGCCCGCAAGCGCTCCCCGCTGGATTACGCGCTGCTCGAGGACCGGCACACCAACCCGCGCGTCACCTACGAGGCCAAGGTGCGCAACCCCAACGACGCGGTGCCGTCGTGAGCGTCGCCCTCGGCCGCTTCGCCCACACCGGCCGGGACCCGGCGCCGCGCGCGCTGGACCCGGTGGTGGACCCGGCCGAGGACGCCGGCAGCGTCACCGACACCGTTTGCGCCGCCGTGCTGCGCCCTTCCACCCCGCTGTGGTGGTGGCTGGCGTTCCTGCCCAGCCTGGCCCTGCTCGGCGGCGGCGCGCTCTCCGTCGCCTGGCTGCTGTACAGCGGCGTGCAGACCTGGGGCAACAATTGGCCCACCGTGTGGGGGTTCGAGCTGATCAACTACGTCTGGTGGATCGGCATCGCCTCGGGCGGCACGTTCATCTCCTCCTTGTTCTTCCTGCTGCGTGTGCAGTGGCGCACCTCGCTGTCCCGCATCGCGGAAACCATGACGCTGTTCAGCGCCGTGTGCGCCGGCATCTACCCGATCCTGCACCTCGGCCGGCCGTGGTTCTTCTACTGGCTGTTCCCCTACCCGAACACGATGACGCTGTGGCCGCAGTTCAAGAGCCCGCTCTTGTGGGACTTCATCGCCATCCTGGCCTACGTCGTCTCCTCCGTCCTGTTCTGGTTCATCGGCATCGTGCCGGACCTGGCCACGGTGCGGGACCGGGCGCGCACCCGGTTCGCCCAGCTCGCCTACGGCTGCCTGGCGCTGGGTTTCCGCGGCTCGGGGCGGCAATGGCGGCATTACCGCTCGGCCTACGGGGTGATGGCCGCGATCATGGCGCCGCTGGTGGTGTCCGTGCACAGCGTGGTGGGGCTGGATTTCGCGGGCGGCGAGACGCCGGGCTGGCATTCGACGCAGTTCCCGCCGTTCTTCGTGTTCGGCGCCATCCTGTCCGGCTTCGCCGCCGTGCTGTTGCTGGTGATCCCGCTGCGCCGGCTGCTCCGCTTCGAGGCCTACCTGACCGGGCGGCACGTGGACATCCTCGGCCGCCTGCTGCTGGTGAGCAGCCTGTGCGTCTGCTACGCCTACATGATGGATGCGTTCTCCACCTACTACGGTGGCGACAAGGCGGAGCTGAGCTGGTTCCACGACCGCCTGCACGGCGCGCACGCGCCCGTCTATTACCTGACGCTCGCGCTCAACTGCGCCGTGCCGCAGCTTTTCTGGTTCCGCACCCTGCGGCAAAGCGAGCCGGTCGTGCTGGGGGTGAGCTTCGCCGTGGTGGTCGGCATGTGGTTCGAACGGTTCGGCATCGTGGTGGACAGCCTGGCGCATACCGAGCTGCCGTCCGCCTGGGGAATCTACCACCCTTCCTTCTGGGACTACTCGCTGTTCGCCGGCACGGTCGGGCTGTTCGCGGCCGGGTTCCTGCTGTTCATCCGCGTGTTCCCGATGATCTCGATGTTCGAGATGCGGGAGTTGGTGGAGCGCAAGCCGTGATCCTGGCCGGGTTCGCC
Source organism: uncultured Acetobacteraceae bacterium (assembly GCA_964245075.1). GTDB lineage: Bacteria > Pseudomonadota > Alphaproteobacteria > Acetobacterales > Acetobacteraceae > LMUY01. The sequence goes on along the minus strand of CAXTLC010000063.1, from coordinate 13,510 downwards.
GACCGGGATGCCATGCTGGGCGCCGCGCGGGCGCTGCGGGACGGCGGGTTGGCCGCCGAAACGTACTCCGCGCTGCCGCCGGAGGACACGGGCGCGTCCCCGCTGCCGCTGGTGATGCTGGCGGCCGGGCTTCTGGGGGCGTTCGGCGCGTTCGCGATGCAGGCCTACGCCACCACGCTCGGCTACCGCATCGACGTGGGCGGGCGGCCGAACCTGTTCTGGCCCGCCTACATCCCGTTCGCCTTCGAGACGGGAGTGCTGTTCGCCATGCTGGCCGGGTTCATCGGCTACTTCGCCGCCGCCCGCCTGCCGCACCTGTATCACCCGGTGGACGAGAGCGACAATTTCCGCGCCGCCATGCGGGACGGCTGGTTTGTGCTGATCAGCGGCGACACCGCCCGCGCGCCGGCCCTGCTGGACCGCCTCCATCCGGTGCTGGTCGAGGAGCTGGCGGAATGAGGCGCGCGCTGCTGCTGCTCCTGCTGCTGGCCGGGTGCGACGATATGATCCACCAGGCCAAGCGCAACCCCTACGAGCGCAACGCCGGGGACCCGCGCACCGCCGACCCGGCCCAGATCCCGCCCGGCGCCGTGCAGTTCCGCGAACGCCCGGCGCCGCCCCCGCCCGTCACCCTGGCGCTGATCGAGCGCGGGCAGGACCGGTTCCGCCAGTTCTGCACGCCCTGCCATTCGGAGTTGGGCGACGGCCACGGCATGGTGGTGCAGCGCGGCTTCTCCCCGCCGCCGCCTTACGGCATCGCCCGGCTGCGGCAGGGGGAGACGCGGCATTTCTACGACGTGATCACGGACGGCTACGGGGCGATGTACTCCTTCGCCCAGCGGGTGCCGCCGCCGGACCGCTGGGCGATCGCCGCGTATATCCGCGCGCTGCAATTGAGCGAGCAGGCGACGGTTGCCGACCTTTCGCCGGAACAGCGCACCCAATTGGCCGGGCCGTGACTCCGGCCCGCCCGACAAACGAGAACGAACTCCCCCTCCCTTTGGAAGAGGGTTGGGGTGAGGGAACGACGCGACGTGCATCCGCCAGTTCCGCCCAACCTTCTCCCAAAGGGGCAGGGCCTCTGGTAGCCGCGATCGTGGGAGCGGCCGGCCTCCTCGCCGCCGCCCTCGGCTGGGTTCTCCAACCCGCCTCCTTCGCCTTCGGCTGGGTGGCCGCGCTCAGCGCCTGGCTGGCCTGGCCGATCGGCAGCATGGCGCTGCTGTTGATCCACGCCCTGACCGGTGGACGCTGGGGCGAGGCCATCACGCCTGGCCTGCGCGGAGGCGTGGCCAGCCTCCTGCTGCTGCCGCCCGCGCTCGTGCCAGTCGTTCTGCTGCTGCCAGTGCTGTATCCCTGGGCCAGGCCGGGCACCCACCTCGACAACGAATTCTACCTCAACCTGCCGTTCGCCGCCGGGCGGGCCGCGACCTACCTCGTGAGCTGGTTCGGCCTGGGCTGGCTGTGCTGGCGCGGGCGGAGGCTGGAGGCGGTGGCGCCCGCCGGGTTGATCCTGCTCGCGGTGACCTTCACCTTCGCCACCATCGACCTCACCATGTCGCTGGACCCGAGCTTCAATTCCAGCATCTACGGCCTGATCGCGCTGGCGAGCGCCGGGCTGGTCGCACTGTCGGCCGCCCTGCTGCTTTCCGCACGGGGCGCAGACGCGGCGGTGCTGCCGGACCTGGGCAAGCTGCTGCTCGGCACCGTGGTGCTGTGGACCTACCTGGACTTCATGCAGTTGCTGATCATCTGGGAGTCCGACCTCGCGAGCGACGCGCCGTGGTACTTGCTCCGCTCCACCGGCGTTTGGGGCGCGGTGGCGCTGCTGGTTTCGGCGTTCCACTTCCTGCTGCCTTTCGCGCTGCTGCTGTCCGGGCGGCTGCGGCACCACCGGAGCGTGCTGATGGGTGTGGCGTCCGTGCTGCTGCTGACGGAGATGGTGCGCGCGTGGTGGGTCGTACTGCCCGCGCGGCCCGGCGGCCCCGCCTGGAGCGCTGTCGCCTGCATGGCGGCCTTTGTGGGATGCGCTGCCCTGCTTGCCCTGCGGCGCCCGGCGCCAGTGGCAGCGCAGCATGTCTGAGCACGCGGATTTGCCGGCGGCGCGGCACGAGGCGAGCGACGTCGATATCCGCCCGTTGCTGATCGGGGGCGCCTGCCTGCTGGTGACGGTGGCGCTGCTGGCCGGCCTCGTCGGCTTGATCTATCCCAGCACGCGGGATGCCAGGCTGGTCCGCAGCGGCACCGTGCCGCAATACCCTGCGCCCGCCTTGCAACCGGACCCGGCGGCCGACATGGCGGTGTTCCGCGCGGAGCAACTGCGCCAGTTGAACGGCGTCTGGTGGGTGGACCGCGCGGCCGGCCTCGTGCACCAGCCGATTGACGACGCCATGCGCCGGCTCGCGGCGCAGGGCATTGCGGACTGGCCGGCCGCTCCGGTGCCCGCCCGCCCCACCCAAGGAGCGAGGGCCGTGCCATGAAACTGCTTGCATGCCTGCTGTTGCTGCTTTCCACGCTTCCCTGCCGGGCAGCGCCGCCGGACACGTCCGGGATCGAGTGGATGCAGCATCCCGGCGCCGCGGTGCCGCTGGACACGCCGTTCACCGACAGCGACGGCCGCGTGTCGAGCCTGCGCACCCTGATGGCGGGCCGCCCGGCGGTGCTCCTGCTCGGCTATTTCCACTGCCCGAGCCTATGCGGGATCGTGCGCGACGACGCGTTCAACGCCCTGGCGCAGGTCGGGCTGGACACGCCCGGAGAGTACGGCGTGCTCGACATCAGCATCGACCCGAGCGAGCGCCCGGCGGACGCCGCCGCCGCACGGAAGGATGACCTGGAGCGCTTTCCCGTGCCCGGCGCCGACCGCGGCTGGCATTTCCTGACCGGCACGGCGCCTGCGGTGGCCGCGGTGGCGGACGCGGTCGGGTTCCGCTCCCGCTGGGACGCGCAGTTGCAGCAGTTCCTGCACCCAGCCGGGATGGTGGTGCTGACGCCGGGCGGCGCCGTCGCGTCCTACGCGCTGGGCGTCGGCTTCCCGGCGGCGGATCTGCGCGGCGCGCTGCTGCGGGCGCGGGACGGCGCGGTCTCGGCCGCCGCTTCCCCCGTCCTGCTGCTGTGCTTCCACTACGATTCGACCACCGGGCGCTACACGCTGGAAGTGGTCAAGCTGCTGCGGCTGTTTGCCGGCCTGACGGTGGCGGCGATCCTGGCGCTTCTCGTGCTGCTGCACCGCCAGCGGCGGCGGCCCGCGTGAGCTTCGGCCTCCCCGCCGCCTCGGTGAACGCGGCCGAAACGGACGCGCTGCTGGCCGGGCTGCTGCTGATATCGGCCGCGGTGCTGGCGCTCGTGTTCGGGCTGATCTTCACCTACGTCATCCGCTACCGCGCCGGCAGCCTGGAGCACCGGGGCGACATCGCCTCCAAGACGTGGCGCATCGAGGTCGGCTGGACCGCCGCCACCCTTGCCGCGTTCTTCGCGCTGTTCATCTGGGGGGCGGACATCTACGTGCGGCTTTATTCGCCGCCGGACAATCCGCTGAAGATCTACGTGATCGGCAAGCAGTGGATGTGGAAGGTGGAGCATGCCGGCGGCCAGCGGGAAATCAACGCGCTCCACGTGCCGACCGGCCGCCCCGTCCAACTGCTGATGACGTCGGAGGACGTGATCCACGACTTCTCCATCCCCGCCTTCCGCATCAAGCATGACGTGCTGCCGGGCCGCTACGAGCCGCTCTGGTTCAACGCCCAGGTGCCCGGCGCCTACCACCTGTTCTGCACCCAGTTCTGCGGCACCGACCATTCCGCCATGATCGGCGAGGTGGTGGTGATGACGCCGCCGGACTACGCGCGCTGGCTGGCGGAGAACGGCAGCTCGGACACCCTGGCCGCGGCCGGGCAGGCGCTGTTCACGCAATACGGTTGCAGCGGCTGCCACCAGGCCGGGCATGGCGGCGGCGGGGGCGGCACGGTGCGGGCGCCCAGCCTCAACGGCGTGTATGGCAGCCCGGTGCCGCTGTCGGACGGCGCCACCGTGTTCGCGGACGACAAGTACATCCGTGACAGCATCCTGATGCCGGCCAGCCAGGTGGTCGCGAGCTACGCGCCGGTGATGCCGTCCTACGCCGGGCAGTTGGGCGAGGAGGACCTGGTCAAGCTGATCGCCTTCATCAAGTCGCTCGCCGCGGGGGACCAGATTTGAGCATCACGGTGGATGCCAAGCGCGTCAGCTACCTGACGGAGGAGAGCACGATCCGGTCGTGGCTGCTCACCACCGACCACAAGCGGATCGCGCTGCTGTACTTCGCCTCCATCACCGTGTTCTTCTTCCTGGGCGGCGCGGCGGCGGCGCTGATGCGGCTGAACCTGCTGACGCCGGACGGCGCGATCGTGTCGCACGAGGCCTACAACCGGCTGTTCACCATGCACGGCGTGGTGATGGTGTGGTTCTTCCTGGTGCCTGCAATTCCCGTCACGCTGGGCAACTTCATCGTGCCGCTGATGCTCGGCGCGCGGGACCTGGCGTTTCCCCGGCTGAACCTCCTCAGCTGGTACCTGTTCATGGCCGGCGGCCTGTTCGCCACCTACGCGCTGTTCGTGGGCGGGCTGGACACGGGATGGACGTTCTACACCCCGCTCTCCACCGACTACGCCAAGGGCCACACGATCGCGGTGGCGATCGGCATCTTCATCAGCGGCTTCTCCTCCATCGCGACGGGGGTGAACTTCATCATCTCCATCCACCGGCTGCGCGCGCCGGGGATGACGTGGTACCGCCTGCCGCTGTTCCTGTGGTCGCTCTACGCCACCAGCGTGATCTACGTGCTGGCGACGCCGGTGCTGGCCATGACCCTGATCCTGCTGGCGTTCGAGACGGCCTTCCACGTCGGCATCTTCGACCCGCGCCTGGGCGGCGACCCGCTGCTGTTCCAGCACCTGTTCTGGTTCTACTCGCACCCGGCGGTGTACATCATGATCCTGCCCGGCTTCGGCGTGATGAGCGAGGTGCTGACCACGTTCAGCCAGAAAGGCATCTTCGGCTACAAGTTCATCGCCTGGTCGTCGGTCGCCATCGCGGTGATCAGCTTCTTCGTCTGGGGCCACCACATGTTCGTGGCCGGGACGTCGGTGTATTCCGCCGTCACCTTCTCGCTGCTGAGCTTCCTGGTCTCGGTTCCTTCCGCCATCAAGGTGTTCAACTGGCTGGGCACCCTGCACAAGGGCTACATCCGGTTCGATGCGCCGATGCTGTACGCGCTGGGCTTCCTCGGGCTGTTCACGGTCGGCGGGCTGACCGGGCTGTTCGTGGCGGCGCTCGGGGCGGACGTGCACCTGACGCAGACCTACTTCGTGGTGGCGCACTTCCACTACATCATGGTGGGCGGCATGGTGTCGGCGTTCTTCGCCGGGCTGCACTACTGGTGGCCGAAGATCACCGGCACGCTATATCCGGAGATGTGGGCGCGGGTGGCCGCGTTCATGATCTTCTTCGGCTTCAACCTTACCTTCTTCCCGCAATTCATCCTGGGCTACCTCGGCATGCCGCGGCGCTACGCGTCCTACGCGCCGGAGTTCCAGGTGCTGAACGTGTTCTCCTCCTCCGGCTCCATCGTGCTGGCGGCGGCCTACCTGATGCCGCTCTGCTACCTGGCCTATGCGCTGGCGCGCGGCCCCCGCGCGCCGGCCAACCCCTGGAACTCGACCGGGCTGGAGTGGCAGACGCAGTCGCCGCCGCGCACGGAGAACTTCTCCGTCATCCCCGTCGTGACGGAGCCGCCGTACAGCTATCCGCGGCCGGAGAAGCGGGTCCATGCCGCCTGACGCGCATGCCACGTTCCAGTACAGCGATGCCGCCCACCAGGCGGAAACCGCGCTGTCCGGGATGTGGCTGTTCCTGGCGCAGGAGATCCTGTTCTTCGGGGCGCTGCTGTTCGCCTGGGTGTACTGCCAGGGCCAGCACCCGGCCGGCTTCCACGTGGCGACGCGGCACGCCAACCTGCTGATCGGCAGCGTCAACACCGCCGTGCTGCTCACCAGCAGCTTCAGCTACGCCGCCGGCAGCCGCTTCATGGAAACGGGCGACACGCGGCGGCTGGTGCAGGCATGCCTGGCCACCGCCGCGCTCGGCGTCGCCTTCCTGCTCCTCAAGGGCATCGAATGGCACGAGGATTTCGCCGAGGGCCTCGTGCCCGGCGCCGGCTTCGCGCTGACCGGGCCGGACAGCGGCGGGGCGCAGATCTTCTACTCGTTCTACTACGTCGCCACCGTCGTGCACGCTCTCCACATGGTGATCGGCATCGCCTTGCTGCTGTGGATCGTCCGGCGCGCCCGCCGCGGTGACTTCACCCGGGAGTGGAACACGCCTGTCGAGGTGGTCGGGCTGTACTGGAGCTTCGTGGACATCGTCTGGCTGACGCTTTATCCGCTGATCTACCTGGCGGCCCGATGAGGCCGCTCCTGCTCGCCTGGGCCGGGCTGCTCGGGCTGTTGCTGGCGCAAGTCGGGACGGCCACGTGGCTTCACCTGCCCGGCTCGGCTTCCGTGTTCGGCGTGGCGTCCTCGGCGGTCGTGCTGCTGGTGTTCATGCAGGTGCGGCGCGGCTCGGGGCTGATGCGCATCTTCGGCACGGCCGGGCTGCTCTGGCTCCTGGTGCTGTTGGGATTGGGCAACCTGGACCCGGCAACGCGAACGGACTATCCCGCCCCCATCACGACAATCGACTGAGTCCTGTCTAATGCCCTTCTGGGGCGTGTCCCCGGAGGTTGCCCGCTTTGTCTTTCCGTAAGCCTCTCGCCACCAAGCTCGTGGATCGGTGCTGCCGCAACCCGGTCCTGGTGGTCCTGCTCGGCCTGTTGCTGGCCGCCGCCTCGGTCGGCCTGGCGGTCACCCGGCTGGGCGTCAGCACCGACACGGACGCGCTGTTCGCCGACTCGCTGCCGTGGAAGCAGCGCAAGATGGCGTTCGACCGTGAGTTCCCCCAATTCCAGAACCTGATCGTCGCCGTGATCGACGCCAAGGTCCCGGAAGAAGCGGACGCCACCGCCGCCGGCCTGGCCGCCGCCATGGCCGCCGACACGGAGCACGTCCGAACCGTCACGCGCCCCGATGCCTCGCCGTACTACGTGAAGAACGGCCTCATGTTCCTGTCCACCGCGGAGCTCGGCCCGTTGCTGGACCGCACGGTCGACGCGCAGCCCTTTCTGGGCCAATTGGCCGCCGATCCCAGCGCGCGCGGCCTGTTCGCCGCCCTCGGGCTGATCGGCATGGGCGTGGAGCGCGGGCAGGCGGACCTGGCCGGGTTTGCCGACCCCCTGCGCGCCTTCCACGCGACGCTCGCCTCCGTGCTGGCCGGCGACCCGGCGGCGCTGTCCTGGCAAACGCTGCTGACCGGCTCGCTGGCGGACAAGGCGGGGCCATACCGCTTCGTGCTGATCCAGCCCAAGCTGCAATACAACGAGCTGGAGCCCGGCGGCGCCGCCACGCGCGCCCTGCGCGCCGCCGCGGCCAAGCTGGAATTCGTCGCGTCCGGCCGCGCCCGGGTGCGGGTCACCGGCAGCGTGCCGCTGGCGGACGAGGAGTTCGCCACCGTGGCGCAGGGCGCCGTGGCGGGGTTGATCGGCAGCCTCGTGCTGATCGCCCTCTGGCTGTTCCTGGCCGTGCGCTCCTGGCGGCTGATCGTGCCCATCCTGCTGACGCTGGTGCTGGGCCTGTTGCTGACCACCGGGTTCGCCGCGCTGGCGGTGGGCACGCTGAACCTGATCTCCGTCGCCTTCGCCGTGCTGTTCGTCGGCATCGCGGTGGATTTCGCCATCCAGTTCAGCGTCCGGTTCCGCGACATGCGGCGCGGCCAGCCGGACGTGCGCCTGGCCTTGCATGAGGCGGCGCGCCGGGCAGGCATCCAGATCCTGGTGGCCGCCATCGCCACATCCGCTGGGTTCCTGGCTTTCGTGCCCACCTCGTTCAGCGGCGTGGCCCAGTTGGGGGTGATCGCCGGGGTGGGCATGCTGATCGCCTTCGCCTGCACGCTGACCTTCCTGCCCGCCATGCTGTTCCTGCTGCGGCCCCGGGCCGAGCCCCGTGAGATCGGGTTCACCGCGCTCCGCCCGCTGGACCGGGTCATCACGCGTTTCCGGCACGCCATCCTCGCGGCATCCGGCGCCCTGGCGGTCGCAGGGGCGGTCGGCCTGCCGTTCCTCCGCTTCGACGCCGACCCGCTGCACACCAAGAACCCGCATACCGAGGCGATGGCGACCCTACGGGACCTGATGGCCAACCCGCTCACCAACCCGTACACGATCGACATCGTCGAAGCCGATCTGGCGGCGGCGAACGGCGTGGCGCAGCGCGTGGCCAAGCTCCCGCTGGTGAGCACCGTGCTGACCCTGTCGAGCCTGGTGCCCACGGAGCAGCCCGCCAAGCTTGCTTTGATCGCCGATGCGGCGAACATCCTGTCCCCCACGCTGAGCAACCGCACCCCCTCGGCGCCGGTCACCCCGGCCGACCTTCGCCTGGCCACCCGCACCGCTGCCGACAGCCTGACCCGCGCCGTAGCCAAGCTCCCGCCGGATAGCCCGCTGGCCCAGGTGGCGGCCGACCTGCGCGCGCTGGCCGGCCAGCCAGACGCGACCCTGGCCGCGGCGAACGAGGCGTTGGTCCGCTTTCTCCCGCCGCAGTTGGACAACCTCCGTACGGCGCTGGGGGCGGAGCCGATCACCGTCAGCTCGGTCCCGCCGGAGATCGCCCGCGACTGGCTGCTGCCGGACGGGCGCGCCCGGGCGCAGGTCATGCCCAAGCCGGAAGCGAGCGGCGGCCCCGGGCTGACCGCGTTCGTGGACCAGGTCTCGGAAGCGGTGCCGGAGGCAGGCGGCTCCGCGGTGACGATCATCGCCACCTCCCGCACCATCATCGGCGCGTTCCGCAATGCCGCGATCGCGGCGGTGGTGATGATCGCGCTGATCCTGTTCGCGGCGCTGCGCCGCCTGCTGGACGTCTCGCTGGTGCTGGCCCCGCTGCTGCTGTCGGCCCTGCTGACCGTCGTGGTCTGCCTGTTGCTGCCGCTGGAGCTGAACTTCGCCAACATCATCGCCTTGCCGCTGCTACTGGGCGTGGGCGTGTCGTTCAACATCTACTTCGTGATGAACTGGCGCTCCGGCGAGCACTCCCGCCTGACGTCCGCGACGGCGCGGGCGGTGATCTTCTCCGCGCTGACCACCGGCACCGCGTTCGGCTCGCTGGCGTTGTCCGGCCACCCTGGGACGGCGAGCATGGGAGAATTGCTGCTGATCAGCCTCGGCTGCACCTTGCTGTCCACGCTGGTGTTCGTCCCCGCCATGCTGGCCTCGCTGCGGATGCCGGCGCGGGTTGCGTCATGAGGGCGGCGGGCAATGTGCGCTCCGGTTTCACGCCAACGCGTATGTCACCCGCTCCGGCAACGCGGCCGCCACCGCCGGGTCGAGCAGCGTGTGCAACTCCGCCGCGTGCTCGTATCCTGGCATCAGCTTAGCGAGCAGACCATCGGACGTGGCAGCCGGGTGGAAGTAGATCTCGCTCAACCCCGCAGGCAGCCGGGCAGCGAGGCGAAGCACGCGGTCCGCCGTCATGTGCCCGCTCCAGCCGATGCCGAACACGTGGTCGTTCGTCCGCAGCCCGGCCCGCCGTGCCTGCCGCCGCAGCACGCGCGTCCAGCGGTGCAGCAGCCGGTCGCCGATCCCAACCCGGCTTCCAAGCGCGGCCATGATGCCGGGCGGCTCGGCCGGAATACGGATGGCGGGCAGGCCATGGCGCATCCCCTCCCCGATCAGCATCCGGCCAACCGTCGGGTGCAGGTGCATGTGCTTGTGGGCGTTGGCATGGTCGAGTGGCAGCCCGGTCGCGGCGAAGGCGGCGAACTGGGCGGCGATCTCCTGCCGGAGCTGCCGCCGGGCGGGCGGGTTGAAGAAGTAGCGCACGCCCAAGCTGGCCTGGCCGGACGGGAAGCGCCCGTCCTCTCCCACCAGCAGCGGGATGGCGGCGGGCGGCAGGACTGCCGGCCCCTCGATCACAACTAAGTGCAGCCCGACCCGCAGGCCGGGCAAGCGCCGGGCGCGCTCGACGGCGTCCGCCGCCGCCGGGCCGGCCACCATCAAGCTGGCGGTGCTCAGGATGCCGTCGCGGTATGCCGTCTCCACAGCCTCGTTGACCGCCGGAGACAGCCCGAAATCGTCCGCCGAGATGATGACCCGGCTTGGAACCCGGCGGGCGCTCAAGCGGCCTTGTGGCGGTCCTTGATGAACTGGAAGAACTCCACGCCCTCGCGCAGCCGGCGCTTCATCATCTGCGGGCTGCGCACCATCTCGCCGACGATGGAGGCGATCTTCGGCGCCCGGAAGTAGAACCGCTTGTAGAACACCTCCACGCTGTCGAAGATCTCGGTGTGCGACAGGTGCGGGTAGTCGAGCGGCGCGATCTGGATGCCGGTCTCGTCGATCAGTTCGGCATGCTCGGCGCTCAGCCAGCCATTCTCCAGCGCCTGCTTGTGCAGGAACGTTCCCGGATACGGCGCTGCCAGCGAGACTTGCAGCGTATGCGGGTTGATCTCGGTGGCGAACCGGATGGTCTGCTCGATCGTCTCCTTGGTCTCGCCCGGCAGGCCGAGGATGAAGGTGCCGTGGATCTTGATCCCCAGCTCGTGGCAGTCCTTGGTGAACCGCCGCGCCACGTCGATCAGCATGCCCTTCTTGATGTTGTGCAGGATCTGCTGGTTGCCGCTCTCGTAACCTACCAGCAACAGGCGCAGCCCGTTGTCCTTGAGCACCTTCAGCGTGTCGCGCGGCACGTTCGCCTTGGCGTTGCAGGACCAGGTGACGCCCAGCTTGCCCAGTTCACGCGCGATCGCCTCGGCCCGCGGCAAGTCGTCGGTGAAGGTGTCGTCGTCGAAGAAGAACTCCCGCACCTGGGGGAACATCTTCTGCGCGGCGGCGATCTCGGCGGCGACGTGCGCCGGGCTGCGGGTGCGGTAGCGGTGGCCCCCCACCGTCTGCGGCCACAGGCAGAAGGTGCAGCGGGATTTGCAGCCGCGCCCGGTGTAGATCGAGATGTAGGGATGTTGCAGGTAGCCGATGAAGTAGTCCTCGATCCGCAAGTCCCGCTTGTACACCTCCGTCACGAACGGGAGCTGATCCATGTCCTCCAGGATCGCACGATCACGGTTGTGCACCAGCGACCCGGCGGCGTTGCGGAACGAGATGCCGTCCACATCCGCCAAGGCGCGGCCGTCGGCGATTTCCTTGATGGTGAAATCGAACTCGTTGCGGGCGACGAAGTCGATGCAGTTGCCTTGTTGCAGGCTCTCGGCCGGCTGCACCGCCACCTTGGCGCCGACGAAGCCGATCAGCAGCGATGGCTTGGCGTCTTTCAGTGCCTGCGCGACCTTCACGTCGGACGCGAAGGAGGGCGTGGAAGTGTGCAGCACCACCATGTCGTGCTCGCGTGCCGCCGCCAGCACCGGCTCCATGCCAAGTCCGGCGGGCGGAGCGTCGATCAGCCGGCTGCCCTCGACCAGCGCGGCGGGCTGCGCCAGCCAGGTCGGGTACCAGAAGGACTTGATTTCCCGCTTGGCCTGGTAGCGGGAGCCGGCGCCCCCGTCGAAGCCGCCGAGCGAGGGAGGCTGGAGGAAGAGGGTCTTCATTGCGGGTTACCCTTTGCCCGCCGCGAGACGCGGGGGAGAGATGTGCAGGATGTGGCCACGCCAGGCGACCTCGCGGCCGCCGTAGCTGGCGAGGATGACGGTGACGGACAAGACGTCGCGCAACGGCAACAGCCAGATCGGCACGGTGGAAGCAAGCCCCAGCGCGCAGTCGATCGCGACCATGGCCGCGGCCCGGCCCAGCCAGGTCACGGCGAAGACTGCCAATGTCCAGGGTTCCAGGCCGGAGACGCCGACGGCCAGCGCCGCCCAGAACAGCGGATATTGCAGGGCGGACAGCGCGAAGCCGACCGGCGCCAGAGACTGGATGGTGCGCCCCCAGCGTAGTTCATGCGCGTAGAGGTGGGATACGCGCCTTTCCGGCACGGTGGTCGCCGGAAGCGTGTTGGCCAACGCGACCCCATGCCCCTTTGCGGCAACCAGCCGGCCCAGCACGGCGTCGTCGGCGAGGTGGTGAACGAGGGCATGCAGCCCGCCGACCTGCTCCAGCGTCCGCCGCCGCAGCGCCATCGTGGCGCCGAGGCAGTCCTCCCGGCCAAGATAGCGGGCCAGCAACGCGCCGGGCAGGAAGCTGTGGTTGATCTGCGCCGCGCCGAGGCGTGCGGCAAGCGTGGCCGAAGCGCCGACGCCGGCGTACAACGTCGTCACCAGGCCCACACCCGGTTGGTCCAGGGTCGCAGCGAGTTGGCGCAGGTAGTCCCGCGGCGCGTGGATGTCGCTGTCCGCCATCACGAGCGTGCCGTGCTTGGCTTGCGGGTACATGTTGATCAGGTTGCTGATCTTGCGATTGACGCCGTGCTGGGCCGGGTCGATGACCACGGCGATGTCGGTCTGCGGAAACCGCTGGCGCAGGCGGCGAATGACGTGCAGCGCCGGGTCAGCCGCGTCCTGCAAGCCGAACACGATCTGGAAAGCCGGGTAGTCCTGATCGCAGAACGAGGCCAGCGCTTCCTCCAGCATCGGCTCGTCGCCGTGCAGGGGCTTCAGGACGGTGATCGGCGGCTGCGACATCGTCGGCAGGCTGGCGCCTCGGCTGTGACGGCGCACGGCCCACCAGCCGACCGCGGCCTGTACGAGACCCAAGCACGCAATGGCGGTTGCCAGCGTCGCCAGCACCGCCGTGACTGTCAGCGTGCTGCTCACGGGATGCTTGCGCCACCCGAAAGATCCGCGGTCTTCTTGCGCAGACTCTCCATCAGGGCCTCCGGGCCGCCTGTGCCGAGCATGCTTCGGAAATCGGACCGCTGCACCGCGACGCGGCTGATAGAGCCGTCCAGCAACACGTCCACCGCGCGCCACCCCGCGTTGCCCTGGCGCATGACATAATCGATGCGCGTCGGATCGCCGTTGCTGGGCACGATGCGGGTCGAAACGACCTGCTCTGACCCGATTGCCCTGGTATCCGGCTCGGTCACGAATTTCTCGCCGCCAAAAGAGGAAAAATTGTTGACGTAGCTGGCGACGGTGAAGCGCAGGAACTCGGCGCGCAACTCCGCCTGCTGTTCCGGGCTGAAGCTCGCCCAACGGGGACCGACCGACGTGGCCAGGATGGCATCCAAGTCAAAGGTCTGCTCGATCACCGGAGCGAGGGCGGCATAGCGCTGTGCAAAGGGCGTCGCCTTGCCCTCGTGCATCGACTTGACGAGCGCTTGATCCAGCGCGTCGACCGGCACGGCAGCCGCGGACTCGGCGGCGTGCGCGGTTGAAGCCGCTAAAAGCACGCAGCCCAGCAAGGCCAGCAGGCGCGTCATTGGTTCACCACCAGTTTGGGTGCGCTTTTCCCCAGCGCGTTTGTTGCGGTTTGCACGATGTTTTGTGTTGTGAGCCCGGCGTC